>CAYNML010000018.1:0-28741 GCA_964398185.1 uncultured Anaerolineae bacterium
TGAGGTAAGACCATGTCTGCGCAAGCTTACGAATTCAAGGCCGAAATCCAGCAGCTGCTTAACATTCTGGTGCACTCGCTGTACACCGAGCGGGACATCTTCCTGCGCGAGTTGATCTCCAACGCTTCCGACGCGCTGAGCCGCGTGCAGTTCGAGATGCTGACCAACCGCGACGTGCTCGATCCCGACGCGGAGTTGAAGATCACTATCGAGTGCGACAAGGACAACCGGAAGCTGATCATCCGCGACACGGGCATCGGCATGACGCGCGATGAGATTGTGGAGAACCTGGGCACCATCGCGCATTCCGGCGCGGCGGAATTCCTGAAGAAACTGCAGGCCGAGAAGAAACCGGCGGACGTGATCGGTCAGTTCGGGGTGGGGTTCTATTCGGTCTACATGGTGGCCGATGAAGTAACCGTGACCTCGCGTTCGTATCGACTGGACGCGCCGGCCGTGCGCTGGACGTCGAAGGGCGACAACACCTACACGCTCGAGGATGCCGAAAAAACCGATCGGGGCACCGAGATTGTAGTGCACCTCAAGGAAGACGCTGCCGAATATGCGCAGGACTGGAAGATCGAGCAGATCATCAAGAAGCACAGCGATTTTGTGTCATTCCCCATTTACGTGAAAGATCGCGCGATGAATCAGCAGACGGCGCTGTGGCGGCAGTCGCCGCGCGAGGTGACGGACGAGCAGTATGATAACTTCTACAAACAGATGACGCTGGACTTTGAAGCGCCGCTGCGGCACATCCATTTTGTGGCCGACGTGCCGGTGGATGTGCACGCCGTGTTGTTTATTCCCGCCAAGCGCGAGCGCGGCATGTTCAGCCTGCGCAAAGACGACGGGCTGAAGCTGTACTCGCGCAAGATTTTGATCCAGGAATACTTCAAAGAGCTGCTGCCGCCGTATTTCCGTTTTGTGCAGGGCGTGGTCGATTCCGAGGATCTGCCGCTCAACGTCAGCCGTGAGTCGATCCAGAACAATCGCGCCATGGCGAAACTGAAATCGACGCTGACGCACAAGCTGATTGGCGAGCTCGAAGAACTCGGCGAGAAGGATGCCGCTAAATACGCGCAGTTCTGGCAAGAGTTCGGGCTGTTCGTCAAAGAAGGCGTGGCGACCGATGTCGCGCAGCAAGCCGATCTCGCCAAACTGCTGCGCTTCAAGACCAGCCGCGGCGGGGACGAGTGGGTCTCGCTGTCGACGTATGTGGAGCGCATGCCGGCCGATCAGAAGGCGATCTACTACATTCTGGGCGACGATGCGCTCTCGATTGCGCGCAGTCCGCATCTCGATTACTTCCGCCAGCACGATCTGGAAGTGCTGTATCTGACCGATCCGCTGGATAGTTTCATGGTAGTGGCGCTGAAGGACTTCAACGGCAAGCCGCTGCAGAACGTGGACGACGCCAAACTTGATCTGCCGGCAACAGCCGATCAACCGATCGCGTCCAAGGTGGCCGACGACGATTACGCGCAGCTGGTGGCGCGCCTCAAGACCGTGCTGGGCGACAAGATCACCGAAGTGCGCGAATCGAAGGTGCTGACCGACAGCCCGTGCCGCCTCGTCTCGCCGGAAGAAGCCGCCGAGCGTGATATGCAGCGCGTGAAGCGCCTGCTGGGCCAGGACTACGAAATCCCCAAAAAGATCATGGAGATCAATCGCGGTCACCAATTGATGGCCGATCTCGCTGCGCTGGCGCACAGTGGCAAGAACGATGCGCTGCTCGACGCGAGCATTCAGCAGTTGTACGAAAGCGCCTTGCTGGTGGAAGGCTTGCTGCCCAATCCCGCCGAGATGGCGCCGCGTATCCAGTTGTTGATGGAAGCTGCCCTGCGCAACGCCTGAGACATCGGCGCGCGGCGCCAGTGAGGCCGCGCGCCGCTTTTTGACAGATCAGCCCGGCGTAGAGTATAGTTCAGCCAGGATTTTCCAAGGAGCAATGTCATGGCGCTTTCACCTGCTGAGCTCTATGCCCTGGTGTTGTCGGCGCTGAACTATCTGCAAGATGACGGCGGCCAGTTTCGCAAGGGGCAAGAGAAGGCCGGCCTGACCCGCGACGAATTCTGGCTGCTCAACCGCTTCCGCTATTTCCCCGGCACGGTGGCGCCCGGCGATTTCCTCACCTTTGGACCGTATGCGTCCGCCTCCACATATGAACAGCGCCTTGATTCCCTGGTCGCCAAGCAATTTGCCGAGGTCGTCGATACCGGCCGTTACCGATCGGCGGAGGCGGGCCGCAAGCTGGTCGATCAGTTGTATCGCGATTATTTTTCGACCATTGCCCGGCACGATCGGTTGAACGAGGCCGACGTGCAGCGCCTCGGCGCGCTGGCCGATCGGGTGGTGGGCTTTCTGATCAGACAGCCGGACGTGCCCGCGCCCATCACCAGCGCCACCCGCAGCGCCATCCCGGAGACCTCGCGCGCCTGGGTTTATGCCGAACGGCGTGTCACCGCGCTGGCCGTCTTTCGCGACGATGCGCACATCGCCGCGTGGCGCGAAGACGGCTGGAGCGGGCCGCGCATCGCCGTGAGCACCGTGCTCTTCAAAGCTGCCCAGCCGCTGCCACTGAGCGAGCTGCGCGCCGCCGTGGCGCAGCTCAACGACAAGGATTTCAAATCGGCCATCTCGGCGCTGCATTCCGGCGCCGAGGTCTCGCACACGGCCGAGGACATCTACAAGTTGACGGCCGCCGGCCGCCAGGCCCGGCAGTTCATCGAGGACCAGACCGATCTCAACTATGCCGTGCTCTTTAACGCGTTGTCGTCCGATGAACTGAAAGAGCTGGTCGAGCTGTTGGAACAGGTGCGCGGCCCGGTCACGGCTTGAGGGACGCATCCCTGCCTGCGGCTGTGCCAAAAGCGATAGGATGTGTTATGATCTTAAGCAATGGCAGTCACTTTCATTCATCTTCTTCACGTGACTGTCGTCGTGCAGTATGATCGCGCCCGGCTCTTCATTCCGATCTTATCAGCGGCTGGCGGCAAAGGATCACTTTGGGACTCGCGCTCACTCGCGTTCTAAATTGACCGGGCTGCAATGGCTTGGAGGAGAATGAGTGTGCCGGCAGGGCGCACTCATTTTTTGGTTATGGCGGACAGTTCGCCGCACGGGAACGAGGTTCAGTGATGAGCGTGGAATTCTTCTTTCGGCTAGTCGGCCTGCTGGTCTTTGGGCTGGGCGGCTTCTATCTGGGGCAGGCGTTGGTCGTCGCCGGCGGCATCTCGATCGACGACGGCGTCCCCGCCATTTTGGTGTCTATCCTGGGCAGCGCCTTGTTGGGCTTCATTGTCACGCCTTTCCTCACCACGCGCCCCTACCGCGCGCTGCAACAGCGCATCAAGCAGACCCCCGCCACCGATCTCGTGGCCGCAGTTACGGGTCTGGTGCTGGGCCTGTTGATTGCGGTGCTGATCTCGTTTCCATTGTCCCTGCTGCCTTCGCCGCTGCGTGAGATCCTGCCGATCATTGCCGCGATCGTTTTTGGCCTGCTGGGCATGACCACGCTGATCAGCCGGCGGCGCGACTTTGCGCAGCTGTTCACCGGCCGCTTGCCCCTCCGGGCGAGCGACGCCCCGGCGGCGGCGTTGGACGAGCGCTCGGTTCTGTTAGATACTTCGGTCATCATCGACGGGCGCATCGCCGACATCAGCCGCACCGGTTTCCTCAGCGGGACCATGCTGGTGCCGCGCTTCGTGCTGAACGAACTGCAGCATATCGCCGACTCGTCGGATGCGCTGCGCCGCAACCGGGGCCGCCGGGGGCTGGACATTCTCAATCGGATGCAGAAAGACACCGCGCGCCCCCTGCGCATCACCGACATGGACGTGGACGAAGTGCGCGAAGTCGACGACAAGCTCATCGCGCTGGCCAAGCGCCTGAAGTGCCCGGTCCTCACCAATGATTACAACCTCAACCGCGTGGCCGAGATTCAGGGCGTGATGGTGCTCAACGTCAACGAGCTGGCCAATGCCGTGCGTCTGGTCTTCCTGCCGGGTGAATCGATGCGCATCGAGATCATCCAGGAAGGCAAGGAAGTGGGTCAGGGCGTGGGCTATCTGGACGACGGTACGATGATCGTGGTGGAGGAAGGCCGCCGCTATATCGGCGCGACGATCACTGTGATCGTGACCAAGGTCTTGCAGACCGCCGCCGGCCGCATGATCTTCGCGCGCCCCGATTTGACTTCCGGCAACTAATCCGCTACCATCGCACCGGTTACTACTGCACATTCCCGGCAGTCAAAGCAGCTGCTGTTTGCCAAACTTCCGAAGTCGCTGAGACTTCGGAAGTTTCCACCCGCTGGGTTTACTCTGTGAGGTCTAAGCATGACGATTCAAGTCTATAACGTGTTGACGCGCCAGAAGGAAGAGTTCAAACCGATCAATCCCGATCTGATCACGATGTACGTCTGCGGTCCCACAGTCTACGATGTGCCGCACATCGGTCATGCCAAAACCTACGTGTCCTTTGACGTGATCGTGCGCTATCTGCGCTTCAGCGGCTATCGCGTGCGCTACGTGCAGAACATCACCGATGTAGGCCACATTCTCGACACCGGCGAAGATCGCATCCTGAAGGGCGCGCGCCGCGAGCGCATCGAGCCGATGGAAGTGGTGGAGCGGTACACGCGCGCCTACTTCGCCGCGATGGATGCGCTGGGTGTCACTCGCCCCGATATTTCACCGCGCGCTTCGGCGCACATTCCCGAACAGATCGAATGGATCAAACAACTCATCGCTGACGGCTACGCTTACGAGGTCGATGGCTCCGTCTATTTCTCGGTCGAGAAATTCCCCGACTATGGCAAGTTGTCCGGCCGGCAGGTGGAGGAACTGGAAGAGGGCGCGCGTATTGCGGTGCGCGATGACAAACGGCATCCCGCCGATTTTGCGTTGTGGAAGAAGGCCGAGCCGGAGCACATTCTGCGCTGGCCCAGTCCGTGGGGCTGGGGCTATCCCGGCTGGCACATCGAATGCTCGGTGATGGCCACCAAGTATCTGGGCGAGACCTTCGACATTCACGGCGGCGGCGTGGACAACATCTTCCCGCACAACGAATGCGAGATCGCGCAGGCCGAGGCGGCCACGGGCAAACCCTTTGCCAACACCTGGCTGCTCACCGGTTCACTGACGCTGGACGGCGTGAAGATGAGCAAGAGCCTGGGCAACGTGTTGAACATCGAGACGGCGCTGCAGAAATATTCGCCGCACGCGATTCGCTACTTCATCCTCAGCAGCCACTACTCCAACCCGATCGATTTCAGTGACGCTGCGATCGAAGCGGCGGCCAAGGGACTGGAGCGCGTGCTGGTGCCCGTGCGCAGCGTGCGCGATCGGCTGCGGGATGCCGCAGAATCCGAGGCGGGCGCGGCCTTTTGCACCACGCTCGATCAGCATCGCGCGGCCCTGAAAGAAGCGCTGGACGACAACTTCAACGCGCCCGCCGCACTGGGCGTGCTGAACCAACTGACCACCGAGGTCAACACTCTGCTGAACTCCGGCCAACCGATCGGCAAAGCGACGCTCACCGCGATCGATCAACTCTATCGCGACTATGGCAGCACGGTGCTCGGCGTCATCCCCGATGAGTTCAAGCAGGAATCGAACTACGAGTTGGTGGACGGCCTGGTGCGGCTGCTGATCGAGATGCGCAAGGATGCGCGCGCGGCCAAGGATTTCAAGCGCAGCGATCAGATCCGCGATCAACTGGCGGCGCTGGGCGTCGTCCTCGAGGACGGGCGCGGCGGCACGACGTACCGATTGACGAAAGGATGAAGGCTGAAGGCGGAAGGATGAAACTTGCTTTCTTCATCCTTCTTCATCCCTCAGCCTTGTTATGAAAGAAAACATCTGGGGACGCAACGCGGTCTATGAGACGTTGCGCGCCAACCGGCGGCAGGTGTATAAGATTCTTGTCGCCGAGGGCGTGCAGGAGCGCGGCCATCTGACCGACGCGCTTCAGATCGCGCAGCAGCGATCGATCCCGGTGCAGCGCGTGAAACGGCCCACACTCGATCGGATCACGGACAGCCATCAGGGCATTCTGGCCGAAGTGAGCGAGTATCCCTACGTCGAGATCGCCGACATGCTTGATCGCGCACAACAGCGCGGCGAGCCGCCCTTGATTCTGCTCCTCGACGTGATTCAGAATCCGCAGAATCTGGGCACACTCCTGCGCACGGCCGAAGCGGTGGGCGCGCACGGTGTGATCATTCCGCAGCGGCGCGGCGTGGAAGTGACGCAAGCGGTGGTCAACGCGTCGTCGGGGGCCAGCGAGCATCTGCTCGTCGCACAGGTCGTCAATCTCGTTGTGGCGATCACCGAATTGAAAGAGCACGAAATCTGGATTACGGGGTTGGACAACCTGCCGGAAGCGCGCCCGCTCGATCAGGCGGATCTGCGCGGCGCGATCGGGTTGGTGGTGGGCAATGAGGGGGAAGGCATGCGGCGGTTGGTGCGCGAAAGCTGCGACTTCCTCGTCAAACTGCCCATGCGCGGCCAGGTCGATTCGCTGAACGCGGCGGTGGCGGGATCGATCGTGCTGTATGAGATTTTGCGGCAGCGGATGAAGAACAGATAAACGGATTACGCAATACGTAATACGTTTCCCTCTTTCTCTCTATCCCTCTTTCTCTCTTTCCAGTAGTATTGTCACCGGCCCGTCGTTGTGAATCTCCACGTGCATCATGGCGCGAAAGACGCCTGTCTGCACCGGCACCCCCTCGGCGCGCAGCTGCTCCACGAAATAGTCCACTAATGGCTCGGCTTGTTCGGGCCGCGCCGCGTCGATGAAGTCCGGGCGGCGGCCGCGCTGCGCGTCGGCGTACAGCGTGAACTGCGAGACCACCAGCGCTGCGCCTTTCACGTCCAACAGCGAGAGGTTCATCTTCCCCGCCGCATCTTCAAAGACGCGCAGATTTGCCGTTTTGTTGGCGAGCCATTTCGCTTCCGCCGGTGTATCGCCGTGCTTCACGCCGACGAGGATGCACAAGCCAACACCGCACTGCCCGACGATTTGATTATCGACGGTGACGGAGGCGTGGGTGACCCTTTGAATGACAAGACGCATGCCGCAACTCCCAGTACACGACTGACACGAAGCGCACGAATGATCCGTGTCAGTCGGGTACGGATTATAGCGGCTTTGACGCGATCGGCAATATGCTATAATTCCGCCATCGCCCCTGTAGCTCAATTGGATAGAGCGGTTCCGTCCTAAGGAAAGGGTTGTGGGTTCAATTCCTGCCAGGGGCGCTGATGCTGACTTGACCGGGTTTCTCTCCAGCCATAGAGAAGCCCGGTTTTGGTGAAGTTCCTCGCACATGGGAGGTGCCTGATGCCTCGTTCCACCGCTTGGTTCATTGCCTGGTTGTGCGCCGTTGCATTCATCGTGTTGGTATCTGTGCCATTACAGGCCGCGCCGCAGAACTTGATCGCGACGTTGTCCGTTGATGCGCCGCAGCCCGCCGCTGGACAACGCATCCACTACACGTTGGACGTGTCCAATCCCGGCGTGACCACCACCTTCGCGGCCACCGTGAACTTGCCCGCCTCGCTGCTGCTTCTGCCCGACTCAACTTTCGGCGGCGCGATCTATCTTAGCGACACGCATCAGATCGGATGGAACGCCGCGCTGGGCGCGGGCCGTTCGCTGCGCGCGGGCTTTGACGCGGCCACGTGGGCGGCGCCGGGCACGACGATCACAGTCACGGCGCACATCACCGGCGGGCCGGGCGGACATACCGCTTCCTCGATCGGCATCACGGTGCGTAACGGCCCGGCGTTGGAGACGCGCGTCACCACGAATTTGCCGAGTGTCGCTTCCGGCCAACCCTTCAAATTGATCTACCAGGTGTGGAATCGATCGATCTCCGACACGCAGTTCATGCTGACGACGACGTTACCGGCCGAAGCGCAATTCGTCGCGGCCCCGTTCACCAACACGCTCACCTACAGCGACGCCGCGCACGCGCTCAACTGGCCGCGGGCGCTGAAAGCCGATCGGGCGGTGGGGGCCGCCGCGGTGATCAGCGCCACTCGATCGGGCGCACACACGATCGGGTTCACCACAACGCTCAATGCGGAGGCCAGTCTGATCACGCACATCATGCTCGATCAGATCCGCCTCTTTCTGCCGGCGATCCGCAGCGGCTCCAGTACGGTGGCCGCGCCCGGCTACGCGCCGATCGATCATCCCTTCGCGCGGCGCGGCACACCGCCGGGCAGCATCGACAACTTGGCCGCGCCGGGCGTGTGCCAGCAGTGCCACGTTTACACCGAGACGAACATCTATGCCTCGTGGGCCAGTTCGGCGCACGGCTACGGCGCGATCGATCCCGTCTTCAACGCCGCGCTGTTCAACGCCAAACGGCAGGTGAAGGATGTCGAACGCTGGTGTACACAGTGCCATCGGCCGGAGAACTGGCTGCAAGGGCATCCGCTGGACGAGCAGAATCGATCGGGGATTACGTGCTCCGTCTGCCATCGCGCCATCGCGCCGGACAGCACGGATCTGATCGATCAAGAGGCGCTCGATCGCGCGCAGCGCATGAGCGTCGTCCCGCCGCGCTGGCGCGAACTGGGCGGCAGCGGCGCGCTCATCGTCGATCACTATGACATCCGGCGCGGCACGAACTTCTTGAATCTGGGCGCCCCGCACAATGTGTGGCAGAGTCCGCACCAGGGCGAATCGGCGTTGTGCGGCAGCTGCCACAGCGTGTACGCGCTGCACCTGGCGCCCGATGCGCTGACGGGCGAATACACGCTGGGGCGTCCCGACCTCGCCAACGGCGAGAATCCGTTCTACCTGCAATCGACTTATCCCGAATGGCTGCACTCGCAATATCCGGCGCAAAATCAGCCGTGCCAGGATTGTCATATGCCGCGCCAGCCAGGCTATGTGGCGCTGCCCGGTGTCGCCAATGCCATGCCGCGCCTGGTGCCCATGCATACCTTCGCCGGCGGCAACCTGTTCATCCTCGACATTTTCGATCAGCTCGGCGGACTGATCGATACGGCGGAGGCGCGCGTGGCCGTGACCAACATGCTGACACAATCCGTCACCATCACCCCGACGATCAATGGCGGCACGCTCGACGTCGACGTGACGTGCCTCGCGGGGCACAAGTGTCCCACCGGTTACGAAGAAGGCCGCGCATGGATTCTGCAAGTAGAGCAGCTCGACAGCACGGGGCAGCGCCTTGCCTGTTCGGGCTGTTGGGATGAGGTGAAGCACACCATCAGCGGCTATGAAGCACAGCCCGGCGATCCCGACTACGATCCTGAGCTCGTCGAGTTCGCCGTGCATTTTGGCGTCAGCGGCACCCACGCGCTGCAATTGGGCATGACGCCCGGCCCCTCGTTCAATCTGGCGCTGAACAACACCGTCATCCGCGATACGCGCATTCCGCCGTGCGGCTGGGATGCGGCCGCGTATCAAACGCTGGGCATCGCACCGACGGCGCCATATGCTTCCGGCAGCTGCACGGCCACCGTTCATTACACCATTCAGCCCGGCGCGCAGCAGATCGTGGTGCGTGTGCTGCACTGGAGCCACACCACGCCGTACCTGGAATTTCTGCGTGAAGTGGGCGGTGAGTTTGGGCAGACCGTCTGGAATGCGTGGCAGGCCAATTTGAGTCTTGGCAAAGGGAAGCCCTTTGTCATCACGTCGCGCATGGTGAATGTGCCGTAGTCGGTCGTGAAAAACCGGGTTTCTACCTTGACACTGTTAACATCCATCCGGCAGTTAAAACTGCACCACCAACAACACGAAGCCGACCTGCGTCGGCTAGTCGGCGCAGGCCGACTTCGCGTGTTGGTTGCTGCGAATTCATTCGCCGGACAGCGCATCTAACATTCTCGAGCTCCGCGCCGGCCTTCAGTACGCCATGAATGGCGAAACCCGGTTTCGGAAAGTCCGACAACTGTCAGCCAAAGTTTTTGCGCGGCATTCTTTACCATGATAAGATCACGCCATGCACGTTGACCTCCTCATCACCCACGCCTCACAATTGTTGACGATTCCGGCGCACGATCACGGTCCGCAGCGCGGCAATCGCCTGGGCGATCTGGCGATCATCACCGACGGGGCGCTGGCGGTGTCGGGCGGCTCGATCGTCGATCTCGGTCCGACGGTCGATCTCGCCGCGCAGCATCGGGCCGCGCAGACCATCGACGCGGGCGGGCGCGTGGTGATGCCGGGCTTCGTCGATCCGCACACGCACGTGGTCTTTGCGGGCGATCGCGCCAATGAGTTCGAGCGGCGCATCGCGGGCGCGACGTACCTGGAGATCATGAACGCGGGCGGCGGCATCATGTCCACGGTGCGCGCCACCCGTGCGGCGAGCTTGGATGAGCTGGTCGATCAGACCCGCGCGCGGCTCGATCGCATGTTGGCGCACGGCACCACCACCGCCGAAGCGAAAACGGGCTACGGGCTGGAGACCGCCGCCGAGTTGAAGATGCTCGACGTCATCGCGCGGCTCGACGCGGAGCACCCGATCGATCTGGCGCCCACGTTCCTCGGCGCGCACGCCATCCCGGCGGAATACAAGGGCTGCGAGGATGCGTACACCGATCTCGTCGTCCACGAAATGCTGCCCGCTGTTTCATCCTTCATCCTTCATCCTTCATCCTTCTTTGTCGATGTCTTCTGCGAAGACGGCGCTTTCACCCTGGCGCAGACGCGGCGTATTCTGGAGAAAGCCAAAGCACTGGGTTTCGCGCTGAAGATTCACGTGGACGAGTTCGAGCCGCTGGGCGGCACACGGCTGGGCGTGGAGTTGGGCGCGGTCAGTGTCGATCACGTGGTGACGACGCCGCCGGACGAGATCGAATTGTTGGGGAAGAGCAGCACCATCGCCGTGAGTCTGCCCGGCACGCCGTTCGGGTTGGCGCAGCGTGACTATACGCCCGCCAAGGCCATTCTGGCCGCGGGCGGCGCGCTGGCGCTGGCGACCGATCTCAATCCCGGCACGACGTGGAACGAGAGTATGCAGTTCAGCGTGGCGCTGGCCTGCCGCTATTTGAAACTGACGCAGGCGCAGGCGCTGGCGGCGGCGACCATCAACGCGGCACACGCGATCGGGCGTGGTGGATCAATCGGGTCGTTGGAGATCGGCAAGCAGGCCGACGTGCTGATCATGGACGTCAGCGACTATCGATCAATCGGCTATCGCTATGGCACGAATCTGGTGCGCCGCGTGATCAAGCGCGGACAAGTCTTAGAGACAGTTTCTTAAAGCCTTGTTACTCGTCATTCCCGCGTGCTTTCAGCGGGAATCCAATAGCCCGGCAAGGGTCAACCGCTACTAGTCAGGCTGGATGCCCGATAACTACACTCGGGCATGACAGAAGCGACCATTTAAGAAACACTCTCTTAGCAAACCGGGTTTCTTTTTGAGTGAACTGGACTCGAGGCTTCAGCCGGATCAGTGAACGATTAAGCCGGCCGGCTAAAGCCTCTACTCCTGGCACACCGTTGGAAAACATCGCTAAGGAGACGAACTTATGAAAGTCAGCGACATCATGACCAGGGATGTGATCACCGTCAAGCGGGACACGTCGGTGAATGATGTGGCCAGGGTGATGGGCGCGCGCGACATCAGCGGCGTGCCAGTGGTGGACGACGAGCAGCACGTGGTGGGCATCATCACCGAGCTCGACCTGATCGTGCGCAACACGCGGCTGGAGATGCCGCGCTTCATCGAAGTGCTGGATTGGGGCCGCATTCCGCTGGAGCGGCCTGGTCATGCGCAGGAACGGCTGCGCCATATGCTGGGCACGCAGGCGGTTGACATCATGACCGAAAAAGTGGTGACGATCGGGCCAGATGCCAGCGTGGAAGATCTGGCGGAGTTGATGGTGAAGCGGCGTATCAATCCCGTGCCGGTCGTCGGCGCGGATAGCAAGCTGATTGGCATCGTCAGCCGCGCGGATCTGGTTGATATGATGGCCGCACAATTGGAGTAGAACCGCCAGGCCTGAGTGAGGGGTGTTCGATGCGACCGGGTTCCGCGCCAGAGGCAGGGAATCCGGTTTCTGTTTTTGATGGGGAGGTTATGTGGCTTCGGTCAGTGTGCAGCAATTCATCAATGCGAATCCCGTGCTGGTAATCATCGTGTTGTTTGTGGTGGGCATCATCCTGGTGTTGGCGGCGCGCATTTTGTTGGAGAACGCCGGCTGCCTGTTGCAACTGGGCTGCGCCGTGGTGATCATCGTCATCGTGTTCTTGCTGGTGCGCTTCCTGCTGTTCCACTTCTAGGCCGCGGCCGCCTGCCAGAAAATAAAACGAGGCGAGTGAGTGACTCGCCTCGTTGGCTGTGCACCGCAGGTTAGCGGCTGCTTCAGATCGGCGCCGGTTGTTGCGCGGCGGGTTCGGCCCCGGCGGAAGGCGCCGTGTCCTCGTCGGCCGATTCTTTTTCGTAGGGTTGACCGTCGGCGGCGGGTGCTGCGGCGCGGCCGCCAAAGAACGCCAGCACGAAGAGGGTCAGCAGATACGGGATGGCCGAGAAGAACTGCGACGGAATCTGTGACAGCCAGTTGTCTGAAACGGACGCCAGACCGGCCGCGCGAATTTCCACGGCGCGGCCCAGGCCGAACAACATCGCCGCGCCAAACGCGCCAAACGGCATCCAGCGGCCAAAGATCAACGCCGCCAGCGCGATGAAGCCGCGCCCGCCCGTCATGCGCAGATTGAACACGCCGATGTTTTCCAGCGTGAGCCACGTGCCAGCCAGCGCAGCCACCATGCCGCCCAGAATCACGGCGGTGTAGCGCGTGCGGAAGACGTTGATCCCAACGGTATCGGCCGCTTTGGGATGTTCACCCACCGCGCGCGTGCGCAGACCCCACGGCGTGTGGAAGAAGGCGTAATGCAGAAGGATGGTCAGCACGAGCATCGTCATCACGATGGGCTTTTGCACGAAGAACAACGGCCCGATGATGGGAATCTCCGACAACAGCGGCACGGTAATGACCGGCAGTGTGCCGGCCGAGATCGGCGCGCCGAGATTGGGGACCATCCAGCGTTGATAGATCCAGCCGGTCAGGCCCAGCGCCAGGATGTTGATGACGGTACCGCTGATGATCTGGTTCGCTTTGAAGCGGATCGAGATCACCGCGTGCAGCCAGCCCAGCAGGGCGCCGATGGCCAGCGCGCCGACCACGCCGATCAAAATGGAGGCTGTGGCAAACGGCTGCGCCGCGGCCGTGCCCGGATCGGGATTGCCGTTTGCCTGGCGCAGGATCAGGAAGGTGTACTGCGCGATCAGCTGCGAGAGACAGGCCGTGATGAGCATCATGCCCTCAATCGCGATATTTACCACGCCCGAGCGTTCGCACAACAGGCCGCTGTAGGCGCCGAGCGCGATCGGGGTGGCGTTGATCAGCGCCAGCTTCAAGAAGTCGACAATTGAATTGATGTCCATGTTACTTCCCCCAGCCCGTGGTGAGCGAAGCGCCTTCCATCGCGGTCTTCTTGATCTTCAAGCGATAGATGTAGCGGATCACCGGCGGGACGGCGATGAAGAGCAGCGTAAACGCCTGCACGAGGAAGATCACTTCTTTCGAGACCACGCCGCCCGATCGGATCTGCATCAGGTCGCTGCCGTTGCGCAGTGCGCCCAGCAAGAAGGCGGCCGGCAGCGCGCCAAAGGGCGAGAGCTGGCCCAGGAACGCGACAGTGATGCCGTCAAACCCGAAGTCGGACGAGAACAGGGCGGGCAGGTTGTGGTCCAGTCCCAGCACTTGAATGATGCCCGCCAATCCCGCCAGGCCGCCGGACAGCGCCATGGCCAGCACGGTCATTTGCGTGGGACGAATGCCCGCATAGCGCGCCGCGTTCGGATTGCTGCCGTTGGTCTTCAGGGCAAACCCGATGGTCGTTTTGCGGAAGAGCCACCATACGGCGACGGCCATGGCAATAGCGATGATGAAGCCCCAGTGCAGGCGATCGTTGGGATCGAAGAGAAACAGGCGCCCCAACTCGGCCGTGGGCATGATGTTGGGCGTGCGCACATTCGACGGCACAGGATCTTTCAGCGGGCCTTTGATCAGCCAGTCGGTGAGGAAGAACGCGAGGTAGTTCATCATGATCGTGGTGATTACCTCGTGCGCGCCGCGCTTCGCTTTCAAAAAGCCTGGAATCGCGCCCCAGCCCGCGCCCGCCAGCGCGCCGACCAGCATCGCCACGATGGGATGAATGATGGGCGGCAGTTGGATGGCATAGCCGACGAAGACGCCGGCAGTCGCGCCCACCAGAAACTGGCCGGAGGCGCCGATGTTGAACAAGCCGGCCTTGATCCCCAACAGCACGGCCAGACCGGTAAGGATTAACGGGGTCATGGCAACCAGGGTGTTGGTCAAGGCGTTCGGCTTGAGCAGGGCGCCGTCGATGAGGCCGCCATAGGCCGCCATTGCTTTGCCCCAGTCGCCCCCGGCGGCGGCGACGATGACGGGCACGCTGATCAACAGCGCGGTAAAGATGGCCAGAGCAGGTATGGTGATTTCGCGCAACAGCCTACGCATGCGCTGCCTCCTTTTCGTCCGTCACGCCGGCCATCAGCAGCCCAATCTTTTCGCGGGTCGCTGCGGCGCTGGGCAGCACGGCGATGATCTTTCCTTTGAACATAACCGCCACGCGATCGGATAGACTCAAGATCTCGTCCAGCTCAGACGAAATAAGCAGCACCGCCACACCTTGATCGCGCGTTTCCACCAGCCGCCGGTGCACAAACTCGATCGAGCCGACGTCGAGACCGCGGGTGGGTTGGGCGGCGATCAGGAATTTGATCGGCCGCGCCAGCTCGCGGGCCAGAATCACCTTCTGCTTGTTGCCGCCCGATAGATTGTCGGCCGCAACTTCAGGTCCGGGAGTGCGAATGTCAAACTCCTGGATCAGTTTGAGCGCTTGTTGCTGCACGGCTTTGTCGTCGCGCACGATGCCGTGCGCGAACGGCGGCTTGTAATAGGTGGACAGCACAAAGTTGTCTGACAGCGAATAGGGCAGCACCAGCCCGAATTTCTGACGGTCTTCTGGAATGTGCCCCACGCCGGCTTCGGTAATGGTGCGCGGATGCGCCGCCGTAATATCCTGCCCCCACAGGGTGATCTTGCCCGACGCCGGCTGCCGCAGCCCGCTTAAGGCTTCGATCAATTCCGTCTGGCCGTTGCCCTGCACGCCGGCCAACCCGACAATCTCGCCCGCGCGCACGGTCAGGCTGGCGCCGTCGACGACCATGTGATTGCGGTCATCCTTGACGCGCAGTTGATCGATCTCGACCACGACGTCACCGGGCCGGGCCTCCATCTTGTCCACCGTGAGAATCACTTTGCGCCCGACCATCATCTCCGCCAGCGAAGCTTGCGTGGCATCCTTGGGCAGCACCGTGCCCACCATCCGTCCGAGGTGCATCACCGAAATCCGATCGGCGATCTCCAGCACTTCGTTCAGCTTGTGCGAGATGAAGATGATCGAAACGCCCTGCGCCGTGAGCGAGCGAATGATCCCGAACAGCTCGGCCGTTTCCTGCGGCGTCAACACCGCCGTCGGTTCGTCAAGGATGAGGATCTGCGCCTGGCGGTACAAGGCCTTGATGATCTCCACGCGCTGCTGGATGCCGACGGGCAGGTCGCCCACCTTGGCGGTGGGATCGACCTCGAGCTTGTGTTTGGTGGAGACTTCGCGGATACGCGCCTCGGGACCCTGGGTGTCCAGCCGCGCCAATTTGCGCAGGAACTTCCAGCGCGCGTGGACGCTCTCGACACCCAGCGTGATATTCTCGGCGACGGTGAACACCGGGATCAACATGAAGTGTTGGTGCACCATGCCGATGCCGTGGGCAATGGCATCGTTGGAATCACGCAAGACGACCGGTTGTCCGTCGACCAGGATTTGCCCGGCGGTCGGCTTGTACAGCCCGTACAGGATATTCATGAGGGTGCTTTTGCCGGCGCCGTTTTCACCCAGCAGGGCGTGCACTTCGCCACGCTCGAGGGTGAAGTCAATGTGATCGTTGGCGAGGACACCGGGGAATCGTTTGACAATGCCGCGCGCTTCAATGGCTGGGGGCATAGCGTTCCTCTTTTGGGGAATGGTGGTGCTGCCGTGATTATAGCGTAGTCAAATGGATAGTCAAACCGAGGTGAAAGACACTGCGGGCGCGGACACCTTGGCATCCACGCCCGCAGTCTGTGGCTTAGTACGCTGCACTACTTCACGCGGCAGATCGATTACGGCGTATAACCGGTCTTGATGCTGCCGTTCTTCAACCCCTCGACGGCCGCCTTGACCTTGTCCTTGCAATCCTGCGAGATCTTGCCGTCCCAGTCGTGATAGGGGGCCAGACCCACACCCCCGTTGGCCGCCGTGGCCAACTGGATGCCAGGCTTCAGCGTTCCGGCGGCAAAAGCTTCCACCGCGGCCTGCGTGGCCACGTCCATATTCTTCGCCGCGCTGGTCAACAGCGCCTCCTTCACTTCGGGATAGGTGTTGTACTGATCGACGTCAACGCCGATGGCCATCAGGCCCTTCTCTTTGGCCGCCAGCAGACCACCGTTGCCGGTGTTGCCGCCCACGCCGAAGATCACATCCGCGCCCTGGCTGATGAAGTCCTGGCCGGCCTGCTTGCCGGTGGTCGGATCGTTGAAGTCAGGGATGTAGATGTTGAGGGTCTTCACATCGGGCCTCACCGACTTGGCGCCGTTCTGGAAGCCGATGACGAACTTCTGGACGGGCGGAATTTCCATGCCCGATACGGTGGCGATGGTGCCGCTCTGGGTCATGCAGCCCGCCAACACGCCGGCCATGAAGCCGACTTCGTCTTCCGCGAACATCAGGCTGGTGACGTTCTTGAGCTCGTTGGCGTAGGGGTCCTTGCCGTCCTCGCCCGGGAAATAGGCCACGTCGATGATGGCGAACTTGATGTCGGGATACTTGGCCGCCATCGCCTTGGTGGCGTCGCCCATCAGGAAGCCGACGGTGATAATCATGTCGGCCTTCTCGGTGGCGAAGGTCTCGATGTTCTTCTCATAGTCGCTCGACGACTGCGAAACCACGTACGACAGATCGTAGCCCAGCTTGTCGGCCGCGGCCTTGGCGCCCTTCAGCGTGTATTCGTTGAACGACTTGTCGTTCTCACCACCGGTATCCAACACGACCGCGATCTTCTTCTTGGGGGCAGCTGCCGGAGCCTGGCAGGCCGACAGCACGAGACCGGCTACCACCAACAACACCATCGTGAGCGAAAACAACTTGCGCATGTTAAGTTTCTCCTCAGTGTGAAATGTGATTTTGAATGTAACGGTGAGCTTCGATATCGGGACGACGCATAGCAGTCTAACTGGAGACTAACACCCCCTTTCCGTGAGAGAGTGATGAGGCCACACCTGAGTGCTGACTGCCAGGATGCGAGGCAGACTTTGCTTCAAGATGAGGCTGAGGTAGGGGCTATTATAGATGAGTTTGGGGGACGTGGCAAATGCGAGAGGTCATGCAACCTTGGGGAGGTTACAAACCTCCCGGAGGTTGCCGATCATCGCCCAATACCAGCACTTCGCGCCAGCGGCTGTCTTCCTTGGCCGGGCCGACGATGCCCTTCTCTTCCATTTGATCGATCAGGCGCGCGGCGCGCGTGTAGCCGATGCGCAGCTGCCGCTGCAAGAGCGAGATGCTGGCCTTCTTTTGCACCTTCACCACATCAATGGCGCGCTGCAAGAGATCGTCTTCGCCGGCGGCATTCGCCTGTTCGATTTCGGACTGGATGTCCGGGAAGAACGTCGTCTGCGTGGGCGGCTTGGCCGCCGTTTCACTGGCGACGTTCAGGCCGTTTACCACCTCGGTGCCGCGCTGGCTGCGCCAGTAGCCGACGAGTTTGTGGATCTCTTTATCGCTGACGTAGCAGCCCTGCAAGCGCTGCGGCGATCCAACTTCCGGCGCAACATACAGCATGTCGCCGCGGCCCAGTAGTCTTTCTGCGCCCGTGGTGTCGAGGATGACGCGCGAATCGATCGAGGAAGCCACCGAGAACGCAATGCGCGCCGGGAAGTTCGCCTTGATCAAACCGGTGACGACGTCCACGCTGGGGCGCTGCGTGGCGATGATCAAGTGGATGCCGGTGGCGCGCGCCATTTGCGCCAGACGGCAGATGGTCTTTTCGGTTTCGTCAGGGGCCAGCATCATGAGATCGGCCAGCTCGTCGATGACGACGATGATGTACGGCAGGATTGGTTCCTGGGCCGCGCCCTCCTGGGCGTTGTTCGCTTCGACCTTGGCGTTGTAGTCGTCGATGTTGCGCGAACCGCTCTTGGCAAACTTGCGATAGCGCTCGTCCATTTCGCGCGTGACCCAGTTCAGCACGCCGGTCACTTTTTCCAGATCAACCACGACCGGCGCGAGCAGATGCGGCACGCCGTTGTACGTGGTCAGTTCCACGCGCTTGGGATCGACCATCAAGAAACGCAGTTCGTTGGGCGTGAAGTGCGACATCAGGCACGAGATGATCGCGTTGACGCACACACTCTTGCCGGAGCCGGTGGTGCCCGCGATGAGCAAGTGCGGCATCGTCGCCAAATCCGTGGCGATGGCTTGCCCGGACACATCCTGCCCCAGCGCGATGGGCAGCGCGCCCTTGTGCTTCACCTTCTGGAAGGATTCGCTTTCGATCACGTCGCGCAGCGCCACCGTGGCGATCTCGTTGTTGGGCACTTCAATGCCCACGATGTTCTTGCCCGGCACCGGCGCTTCGATGCGGATGGTCTTGGCGGCCAGCGCCAGCGCCAGATCGTCGGCCAGCGCCGTGATCTTGCTGACTTTCACTTTGGTGATCTTGCCGCCGCGCTGCACAAAGCCCGGCTCCACCCCGAACTGCGTGATGGCCGGCCCGCGATTCACTTCGATCACTTTGCCTTCCACGCCAAAGGCTTGCAGCGTGTCTTCGATGATGCGCGCATTCTCGCGCAGATCGTCTTCGCTTAACGCGCCGTCTTCGCCGCTTTCAAAAATATCGGCGACGGGCGGGCATTCCCACGGCTGCTGCAGGCCGATGATGTGCGGGAACAGCGGGCCGGTCGGTGAAGTCTCCGGTGCGGCAGCGGCGGTTGACGCGGCGGGCGCGTGCGCCAGCGGCTTCGTCATGGTCTGATCGCCCAGCATGCCAGAGGGCGGTGTTTCGGGTCGCGCGCGCGGCGTGACCGCATACCGCGACGATTGTGGCGCGGCCGGCTCAGGCGCGGGAGCAGCCGTGGGGCCAGCGGTGTCCGATCGGGTTGGCTTGGCCTTGCCGCCGTTGCCGTTTGATCGGCCGGCGTTGATCACCATGTCGACCGGCTGACCGGGCTGAATCGTGGGAGACGTCGGTGTGTTCGACCAATCGCGATCGGGCGAGGCGGTCGGCGCGGCCGGTTTGATGCGGCGCAGACCGCGCGCGATCTTGGTGGCGATTTCACTGGGCGTCACATCGAACAACAGCACGATGGCGATCAGCCAGCCGACAGCCAACAAAACGATCGCGCCGATCTGTCCCAGCGCGCCATTCAACGCGCCGAGCAACCCCGTCCCGATCGATCCGGCGGCGGCCCGATCGATCAACCCCATCGAGATCAGCGCGACGACGAAGAGCACAATCAACCCGGCGATCTGTTCACGCGTAAGGCGCGGCGTCTTTTCGAATTTGCGCAGCACCAACCACAGACCGATCAACAGCAGCACGATGGGGATGATGAAGAATCCGACGCCGAACGTTGTGCGCAGGAAGTCGATCCACGGCCCGGTGAGGCCGCCCTGGCTGCTGGACAACATGCTGAGCATGGTCAGGCCGCCGAGACCGATGAGAAAAATGCCGAAGATGTCGATCTTTTGATCGAGGGTCAGCTGGATGCGCGGTTGAGATTCAGGCGCTTTGTGTTTGCTGCGGCTCCTGGCTTTGGTGGAGTCGTGGCTGCCCGATTTGGTAGTCTTTTTTGATTTGGAGTTCTTCTCTTGCGTCTTGGCCATTAGAATTCTATAGTACGGATGTTCGATGTTTTTCGATTATAGCATAGCGCCGATCGGAAATAAAGACCGATCGACAAATTGACCGTCCGATTGGACTGATCAGGTCGATCGATCTGTTGCACGTCACGACAGATTCAGCGCGCGCAGCGCCGCTTCGAGTTCTTCAGGTGTGTTGACGTTCAGCGCGTGATAATCGATGCCCGGATAATACTGCTGATAGAACGCGGACAGCGACGACGGCCACGAGGCCGGCTTGACGGCGATGATGCGCCGCGTATCCAGATCACCGATGCCCGCATCGTCAGCAGAAGTGCCCACCGTCCAGCGCTTGGTTTCCAGCACGCCGCTGCGCAGCACGGCCGCGTACCACCGGGCGAGTTCAGCGGTGCCTTCGGGCGTGGCGGGAACGTTGGGCAGCAAGAGGTAGGTGCGGGCATACTGCGTGCGCGGTGCGCCGCGAGTTGGCGGCGGCGGTGGAGGCGGTGGCGGTGGTGGAGGTGGTGGCGGCGGTGGAGGAGGTGGCGGTGGCGGCGGTTGATCGCCGACGGGAACATTGGCCCATGCAGCGGCAATATCCTTGGCCAGCACGGCGACCGGGTGCTGACCGGCGGCCTCCGGTGTGAAGCTCCACTCCCAAACGTAGGTGCTGCCTTCACGGCGGCTGCCCTGTGATTCGCGTGCGAGCGGCGTGCCGTCGGGCTGGAAGGCAAACATCTCGATGAAGACCAGCGGTTGAGCGCTGCGCGCTGTCACCGTCACGGGCGAGCCGATCGCCGTCGGAGATGGATTCACCGCCAATGTGATTTCGGGATGAGGCGCACGCGCCGCATTGGGGTCGGGCCCCAGCACGATCAATTCGGCGTCGTCCCAGTAGAGGTCTTGATGCTTCTTGGGTTCGTCAGGCGCGCTGTAAATGAAGACAGTCACGCGTCCGCCTTGCGCCGTGGCTTCGACGATGAAGAGCTTGAACTCGTCGATGGCATTCTGCTCTGCCGACCAGACGATGTTGACGCTGTGTGGATCGATGCCGCCCGTCGGATCGATCCCGATCTTCATGTGGACGTTCGTAGGGTTGACGCTGGGGCGCGGCGCGTTCTGCTCGCTGGACCAGGCGTGGCCCCAGACCGAGAAGCGCAGCCGCGCATTGGGCGGCACCATGACGCGCTGAAACAGTCCACCGATGTGCGTGCCCCAGAACGTGAAGTATTGCTGCGCGCTATCCCCGCTGCGGATGCGCGAAGGATCGTTCAGCTGCACGGCGCGCTTGTATTCCGGCCGGCGATTCTTCCACGCCGGATCGACGTTCTTGATCTGATCCACCCACCAGGGCGACCAGCCATCGGCCAGGTGCAGGCCGTCTTTGTTGGCATACAGATGGAATTCGTTTTCGAAGCCGCCGTTGAAGAGCAGGTTGGTGGGCATGAGTGATCTCCCGATTGAGTGTGATCGCAAACACTACAGCCGACGCGGCTGACGAAAGGCGAGAAGATGAATTCAGTATAGACCAGAGATGAGGCGCGGGTCAAGCAAAACCTCCCGGAGGGTCCGAGCCTCCGGGAGGCTGATTAGCGGGACGTGTCGCGTTGGCGTTCCTTGTGGGCGGGCAGCTCGCGCAGTTCCTTGAGGTAAGCATCCCAGGCGGACACGTCGCGCTGCTGTTTGAGAAAGAAATAGTAATCACGCACGATGTCACCCTGCTGCTCGCGATTGAAATCGCGGAAGACGCGGCCCGCTTTGCTGAAGCCTTTCAACGCGTCGTCCTGCGACTGCCCGGTGGGCGCGTATTGATACGTGGGCGATTTGAAGACCGCTTGATACAGGTAGATGATGCCGTCGTGTTGATACTGCCAGGCGTGCGTCAGTTCGTGTATCAGCCAGCCCATGTCGCGCAGCCACAAGGCATTGCCGGGATCGTTGGTGGTCAATGTGACGGGGAAGTAGCAGGTGTTGCCCAGCGTGATGGCGTTGTGTTCCGGCGGCGGCAGGCCGCGCAGCTTCGCGCCGATGTAGCCCACCCAGTTGGGCAGCGAGGCGTTCTCGTGGATGCGCACGCGGGTCACGTCCAGACCAGTGCTGAATACCAGCTCTACTTCGGCGAGTTCTTCGGCGCGCAATGTGCGGATCGGCATGAGGCACCTCCGATGAAGGTTGGCTGAGGTGATTATAGCATCAGTAAAGGTAGTTTGACCGGCGTCTCCATTCTCGCTATACTTCCCTTAACGAGTGGCAGCTCTAGCACGCGCGCAAGGCGCCGGACCCGCACAAGACCGTGACGCACCGCTGCACCGCGCTGGGCGCGCATCGCATCATGGTGAAGGTGATCGATGCTCTGGGACATACCACGACGAAGTGCTGCTGGTGGAGGTGAAGTAAGATGCTGACATCCATAAAAATTTCTGGTTACAAAAGCCTGCAAAATTCGACGGCGCACTTTCAGCCGTTTATCGTTATTGTCGGCAAGAACAATGTTGGCAAAAGCAATTTGTTTGATGCGCTGCGCCTGCTCTCCGATCTCAGCCATATGCCGGCCGCCAGCGCCTTCAAGCCCGAACGACATCGCGGCGATCCGGTCGAATCTTTCTTTTCCGATCAGAACCCGCGCTTGACATTGGCCTGCGAGTTTGACCTATCGAGCGCGCCACATCCCTTTGCGCCTGAGAGCGGACTCACTCACCCGCTGCTGTCCTACGAAGCGGAGATCACCTTTAAGAAAGGCGTCCTCGAAGTGGTCACGGAGAGGCTCAAGGGGCGCACGCCTAACGGCAGACGGCTGCGTCCCTTTATCTCGCTCGAGAAAGACGGCAAAGCGCGCATTGCTGTCAATCGCGATACGGCCAAATCAGGCAAATCACGCCATTTCCCGGCGCCTGCTGGCCGCTCAGTGTTGACTATGATCGACGATGCCGAACTGTACCCACATGTGGTCGCGCTTGCTCATGAACTCAGTTCATGGCGCTTTTTCCACTTTGAGCCAGAAGTGCTGCGTGAAGCTTCGCCCGCCATGGACATTCTCGAATTGGAGCCTAATGGGCGGGGTCTGTCCGGTTTCTACGACACACTCAGCAGCCGTGATCCTGATCGGTTCAAATCGGCTGAGCGCGCTTTGCGGCGTGGCATCCCCGAAGCCAGGGAGATTCGCGTACTCGATACCGGCGATCGCCGACGCTTGTTGGCGGTGGTCCGCGATGACGGGCGCGAGTTTACAGCGCGCGTGTTGTCAGACGGCACGCTCAGGTTTTTGGCGTTGATTGCGCTGGCCTACGCCCCGCAGCCGCCCGGTCTGGTGTGCTTTGAAGAACCGGAGAACGGCGTACATCCGGGACGTTTGTCTTTTATCGTCGATACGTTACGCGGTATCAGTCAACGCGGTGCCGAGGGGGGGCGGCGCTCCCAAGTGCTGGTGAACTCACATTCACCTTACCTGGTGGATCTCCTTGAACCTAACGAGATGCTGGTGGCTTCGTTGACGGACAAGAGTCAGACGCGCTTTGTCTCGGTCGGCTATGATTTATTCACCGGACAACCTGCCCTGAAGAGTTTCCTGGAGAGCGGCGAACAAACACTGGGCGAACTCTGGTCACAGGGGAGTTTCGATGGCGATGCTTAAGCTGGGCTTTGCCCTAGAGGGCAATAGTGACTACCCGGTCATACCCGTTCTCGTGCGGCGCACGCTCATGAATGAATTTCCGGGCATCGAACTCGCGCCCGATATGACGCTGCGGCCTCGTAAACGTGGGCATGGTTTTATCAAGGAGTTGCCGGCTTTTGCGCGGCAGTTATATGACAACGGGGCTGCCGTAGCAGTGGCCGTCGTGGACACCGACAACACGCGTATCGGCGAACGGCGCGATCTGCTGCGGGCTGCGATTGCTCAATGCGAAACTCAACGCATACCAATTTGCATCGCCGAAGGACTGGCTGTCCACTCGCTGGAGGCGTGGCTGTTAGCTGATGAGCGTGCTATTTTGACAGTATTTGACGGTGATTCAGCTTCGGTTCAATTTCCCAACCCGGAAGCCGATCGAAACCCTAAAACGACCCTGAATCAGATTGTGCGCACTTTAACCGATGGGCGTGAAGTAACGTTTGCGAACTTTGCTCAGGACCTGGCCGAGATCGTGCGACTGGACGTTCTGCGTCAACGCTGCCAGCAGTTCGATGAATTTGCCCGCAATCTTATCAATTGTGTACGAGCGTGGCAACGCTGGTAGGGGCGCCCGGCTCCGCCGTCAACCCACACCCGCGCGCGAACTGCTGGAAGACGCACGCCGGCAGTAGCGCACCGAGAACAACCTCTCGGAGATTCTCAACCTCCGGGAGGATGTTGTTTATCCCTTCAATACCGATCAAGAAACTCCACCGCGATCGGATACATTACCAGTTTATTCTTCAACTTGATGATGCCGTGGCCTTCGTCGTCGAAGACCGGCAGCAGCGCCTTGTTACTGTGTGCACATTCGTGCGTCGGGATAGCGTAGGGTAATCAGGTACAATTTCTTAGAGACATCTCATCTTTGTAGCGGACAATGGTTTCAACGTGATTCTCCACCTGCTGCTTAGCCACAGCAGGCCGCTTGATCGTCGTCAGTCCGCATGATGTGGAAGCGAATATGCACGAATCCTCCAAACCACAACCGGGTCCATGGCGGCTTCGCTGGCGGCGTTTTCGCGCACGAGCGCGGCGCGCTGCGCCATTTGTGTCCGGCGTGTTGGCGGCGCTGGTGGCCTTGCTGCTCTACAACGCGATCGTGCCCGCACCTCAGCCGTTGACCCAGCAGGAAGTCAGCGACACCGTTGCGCAAGCAATGGCTTCGGCCACACCACCCCCCGCTTATTCTGCACAGGTCTATCAAGTGATTCGTCCTTCATTGGTGCTCATCCAGACGGAATCAGAAGACGAGGACGGTGAGACCAAGCATGGCCTGGGCAGCGGTGTCGTCGTCAACGACAGCGGCGCCATCCTCACGAGTTTGCACGTCGTCACCGGAGCCACCAGCATTGAAATCACCTTTGCCGATGGCACCGAAGCGAATGGGCAGATCATCGTCGAACAGCCTGAGAACGACATCGCCGTGGTGCAGACCGATCAACTGCCCGAAGTGCTGGTGCCGGCCATCCTGGGAAATCCGGCGGCGATGCGCGTGGGCGATGAAGCCTTCGCGGTGGGCAATCCCTTCGGCTTGTACAGTTCGATGAGTGCCGGGGTGATCTCCGGTTTCGATCGATCGTTCAAGCCCATCAGCAGCACGATTGAATTGGAGGGGTTGATCCAGATCGACGCAGCAGTGAATCCCGGCAACTCTGGTGGCCCGCTGCTCGCTCGCGACGGAACGGTTATTGGCATCGTCACCGGCATCGTGAATCCGGCCGAGGAGGATTTCTTCGTCGGCATCGGTTTTGCCGTGCCGATCAATGTGGCGCTGGGCGGCGGCGGGGGATCGCTGCCATATTAGTCATGTCGTCTGGTAGTTGAATAGTCTTGTGGTCAACCACCATCAATACGAAGTTGTCTGACTAAATGACTATCGAACTACGTGACTACCAGACTTCATCAAGGAGACGACTGATGGATCAAACCACGAGCAGCGAGAAGCGCTTGCCGATGGAGCGCGTGCTGTACGAAGTGAAGAAGATCATCGTGGGGCAGGATCATCTGCTGGAGCGGATGGTGGTGGCGCTGCTGGCGCGCGGACACATCCTGGTGGAAGGTGTGCCGGGCCTCGCCAAGACGATGGCCATCAAGACGCTGGCGGAATCGATCGGCGGCGAGTTCAAGCGCATCCAGTTCACGCCCGATCTCGTCCCCGCCGATCTGATCGGCACGCGCATCTACAACCAGAAGACGGGTGAGTTCAACACCTCGCTCGGCCCGGTCTTCACCAACCTGCTGCTGGCCGACGAGATCAATCGCGCGCCTGCCAAAGTGCAGAGTGCTTTGCTGGAAGTGATGCAGGAACATCAGGTGACGATCGGGCGCGAGACGTTCAAGGTTCCCAATCCATTCCTCGTGCTCGCCACGCAGAATCCCATCGAAACGGAAGGCACGTACGCGCTGCCCGAAGCGCAGGTCGATCGCTTCATGCTCAAGGTGCTGGTCGGTTATCCCACGACGACCGAAGAGTTCGTGATCGTCGAGCGCATGACGGGGATGCTGGACGGCGTGCAAAAAGTGCTGACCACCGATCAATTGATCGCGTTGCAGCAGCAAGCCGATCGGGTGTACGTGGACCCGGCGTTGATCGAATACGCCGTGCGCATGGTGACCGCCACGCGCCAACCGAAAGACTTCGGCCTCAAAGAGCTCGAGCACTACATCATGTTCGGTGCGAGTCCGCGCGCTTCGATCAATCTGATCCTCACGGCGCGGGCGCTGGCCTTCGTACGCGGGCGCGCTTATGCGCTGCCGCAGGACGTGCTCGACATGGCGTTGGACGTGCTGCGGCATCGCGTGGTGTTGACGTACGAAGCGCTGTCGGACAACGTGACCAGCGATATATTGCTGCAAAAAATACTCGATCGCATTCCGATCCCGGTGGTGCCACTGCATGAGCACGTTCGCGTCAATGCTTGATCAGGCCGCGCCCGATCGCGCCGCGCCCGATCGCGCCACGCCCGATCGGATCTTGCAGCGCCTCGACTGGCAGGTGATCCGCCGGCTGGACGGCATGTTGCAAGGCGATTATCGCAGCCTGTTCTACGGCTACGGCGTGGACTTTGCCGATCTGCGCGAGTATCAGCCCGAAGACGATATTCGCTACATCGATTGGAACGTCACCGCGCGGATGGACACGCCCTACGTCCGACAGTACATGGAAGACCGCGAAGTGACCGCGTGGTTCCTGCTGGACCTCAGCCCGTCCGTCGATTTTGGCACGACGTTGACGCAGAGTGTGAAGCGCACGGTGCTGATCGATTTTGTGACCACACTGGCGCGCTTGTTGACGCGCCACGGCAACCGCGTCGGCGCGATGTTTTACGACGGCACTGCGCCCCGCATCGCGCGCACCATCCCGGCGCGGGGCGGACGCATTCAGGTGCTGCGCCTCGTCAACGATCTGCTGAAGCAGCCGCGTTTAGCGCGTGCGCCCTTCACTGATCTGACGCCGTTGTTGAGCGGAGCGCTACACGCCATCAAGACGCGCTCGTTAGTGTTTATCATTTCAGACTTCATCAGCGCGCCGGGTTGGGAGAAACCGTTGAGCCTGCTCAATCGACGGCACGAAGTGCTGGCGATTCGATTGTGGGACCCGCGCGAGATCGATCTGCCGGACATCGGCGCGGTCTACATCGAAGACGCGGAGACGGGCGAGCAGTTGTACGTGGACACGCATGATCGCAAATTCCGCGCGCGCTTTGCCGAAGCAGCCCGGCGGCGAGAAGCGGCGTTGAATCAAGCGTTCAGACATGCGGGCGTCGCTGCCTTGTCGCTTGCGACAGACGAAGATATGGTGCGCGCCATCGTGCGCTTTGCCGCGCAGCGTCGGCAGCGGAGAAAATGAAAGTATATCCGTCATTGCGAGCCGCGTAGCAGCGAAGCAATCTCAGGCAATGAAGGAGATTGCTTCGTCGCACACAACGCTCCTCGCAATGACGTAGGTTAAAGGCATATGTCTTTCATCTGGCCTATCATGTTGGTCTTGCTGATATTGATTCCACTCTTCGTCCTGCTGTATCTGCGGACGCAGCGGCGGCGCCAGCGGATCGCCGCGAGTTACGGCAGCATGGGGATGACGCTCGTCAGTGGACGTGAGCTGGGCTGGCGGCGACACATTCCGATCGCGTTGTTCTTGATCGGCTTGACGATTCTGCTCATTGCGCTGGCACGGCCGCAGACGGTGATCAGCTTGCCGCGCATCGAAGGCATCGTCATGCTAACGTTCGATGTGTCCGGCAGCATGGCCGCCGATGATCTGAAGCCGACGCGCATGGAAGCCGCCAAGGAAGCGGCGCGCCAGTTCGTGCTAAGCCAGCCACGCACGGTGCAGATCGGCGTGGTATCGTTCAGCGACAGCGGCTTCACGGTGCAGGTGCCGACCAACGAGCAGGAAGTGATCCTCGCCACGATCGATCGCTTGAAGCCCGAACGCGGCACATCACTGGGCAACGGCATCCTGATGTCGTTGGAGGCGATCGCCAGGGCGCAGAAAGGCGATGGTTCATCGTATTACACCGATCTCACATTGACGCCCATGCCCACCGCGACGCCCATGCCCAGAGGAACTTACACCTCGGCGGCCATCGTGCTGCTCACCGACGGCGAGAACACCACCTCGCCCGATCCGCTCGAGGCGACGCAGGCGGCCGTCGATCGAGGGGTGCGCATCCACACGGTCGGCATTGGCAGCGCCGCCGGATCGATCCTGGAGATCGAAGGTTATTCCATTCGTTCGCAGCTCGACGAAGAGATGCTGCAGCAGATTTCGCGCCTGACGGACGGCACTTATTACAACGCCGAGAACGAACAGGAACTGACAGCGATCTACAACCATCTCAATCCGCAGTTGGTGATCAAACCGGAGGAGATGGAAGTGACGGCAGTGCTGGCGGGGCTCAGCATCGTCATCCTGTTGATCGGCGCAGCGTTTTCACTGATGTGGTTCAGCCGTTTGCCGTGACGGGCATGACTGCCAGACCGTCATTCCCGCGTGTAGTTGGCGGGAATCCAATAGCCGCTGGGGTGCTGGATGCCCGACACCAGCACTCGGGCATGACTGCCAGACCGTCATTCCCGCGT
>CAYNML010000018.1:28841-31568 GCA_964398185.1 uncultured Anaerolineae bacterium
GCTGGATGCCCGACACCAGCACTCGGGCATGACTGCCAGACCGTCATTCCCGCGTGCAATTGGCGGGAATCCAATTGCCGCTGGAGCGCTGGATGCCCGACACCAGCACTCGGGCATGACAGATTCGCTTTAACGGGAGGTAACAAATGGACTTATTGTGGCCCGGCTCTTTGCTTCTGATTGGATTGATTCCGCTGCTGATTGCCGTCTACGTGTTGATGCTGCGTCGGCGGCGGCGATCGGCGGTGCGCTATTCCAGTCTGTCATTGGTGCGCGAGGCGCTGCCGCAAAGTGCGCGCTGGCGGCGGCACGTGCCCTTCGCGTTGTTTCTCGCGGCGATGCTTAGTCTGGTGATCGCCTTGAGCCGCCCGGTGTCGATCGTGGCTGTGCCGACGGGACAGGTTACCGTCATGCTCGCCATGGATGTCTCGCGCAGTATGTGCGCCACCGACGTCGAGCCTAATCGCTTGCTGGCGGCGGAGGCCGCGGCGATCTCATTCATTCAACGGCAGGGGGGCAACACGCAGATCGGGCTGGTGGCCTTTGCCGGTTTTGCGGAGTTGATCCAGCCGCCCACCTCCGATCAAGAAGTGCTGCAAGACGCAGTCGAGAGTCTGCTCACCGGGCGCAGAACCGCGATCGGGAGTGGCATCCTCGAAGCCATTGATGCCAT
The DNA here is from genome assembly GCA_964398185.1 of uncultured Anaerolineae bacterium. Taxonomy (GTDB): domain Bacteria; phylum Chloroflexota; class Anaerolineae; order Fen-1058; family Fen-1058; genus Fen-1058. Next base: position 29,515 of record CAYNML010000018.1, read on the forward strand.
CGCCGAGATCGATCCCAACATTGCGCCCAGCGAGACCGGCGCGACGACGGACATCAAACCTACGCCGGTACCCAAAGGGGCATATGCGCCGGACATCATCGTCGTGTTGACTGACGGCGTGAGCAATGCCGGGCCACAGCCACTCGACGCCGCACAGCAGGCCGCCGACCGGGGAATCCGCGTTTATACGATCGGGTTTGGAACCGCCGAGAATGTATCGCTACCGTCCTGCTATCCGGGACGCGAACCATTCGACGGCAGCCGTCCGAACGGTGGAGGACAATTCGGCGGGGGCCAATTCGGTGGTGGTCAGTATGGCGGATTCCGCCGGGGCATCGACGAGGAAACGTTGAAGCAAGTGGCGGATATGACGGGCGGCAAGTATTACTCGGCGGAGAGCGCGGGCGAATTGCACGAGGTCTTTCAGAGCCTGCCTCTGCATTTGATCACGCGGCATGAGACCAGCGAGATCAGCGTGATCTTTGCAGCGCTGGGCGCATTGCTGGCGGCGCTGGCGATCATGCTCTCCATGTTGTGGCAGCCGCTGGCGTGAGATTTGACCCTCCCGGAGGTTCTGAACCTCCGGGAGGGTGCACGCCCGCTTAGAAATACTCAATCTTTCCGTTGTATTCGATCTCGGTCAATTTCAAATCACCGTAGGGCAGATCGCCACTCGGTAGTTTCCACACCGCCTGCCCGTGAATCGGCAAGTTCAAGCCCGCCAGCGTCCCGTACTCCATGATCGGCGTTGTCCACGTGTCCAGCGTGTACTGGCCCTTGTTCTCACGGTAGCGCTGGGTGATGAAGTTCGTCAGGCGCCCCATTTCATCGGTGAGGAAGCGCGCCGTCACGCTCCTGCCGTAGTCGGTGAACGTCGCGTCAAACGCGCCGTCAGCCACGGCCTGCAAGGTCACGTAGTCGCTCAGCAGCGCGGTCGGGAACCACATCATCTCGTTCAGGTAGCGCAGCATCGTGCCCTGATCGAGCTCCGGCCCGCGCGCATCGAAGACGGTGTACAGCTCGGCGATCTTGCCGAACATGTGGCCGTGCCCGGCTTTGTACGTGTCATCGCCTTTGACGATCCACAGGCCGAACATCTTGAAGCGCGCTTTCCAGTGAAACGCAGGCGGATTCGTGGTGTAGAACTGCTCGGCCTTGATGGGCAGCCACGGCTTGTCCGCGCCCAGGCGGAAGATGCCTTCGTATTTGAGGCGCACGGTGTTGATCCACGGCTGGCCCACCATCCCCGTGTAATTCAGATAGCGCTGCGCCGGTTCGGGCAAGTTCTTCAGCATATCAGCAGTCACAATGCGGTTGTTCATGATGATCTCCTGGTCGAGTTAAGAAGCATTGGCTCGTCAACCCGTCGTTGCGAGCGCTTCTTAGCGAAGCAATCTTTAGTGAGTTAGTGAGATAGTGCGATAGTGTCATCGCGCGCGTTGCTCAGCGAAGCAGTCTCCCGATCTGGCGTTGAGATTGCTTCGTCGCAAAAAGCGCTCCTCGCAATGACAGTGGTTTAGCGTCGGCGTTTCCACGTTTTTTCGATCGGCCCAGCCAGCATGAAGATTACCATGCCGATCAGACACAGCCAGCCCACCCAATCGCCGAGGAAGACCTGCGGGGTGTCGGCTGTCCCGATCGGCACCTCGGCGATCACCAACGCTTCTTTGCCCTGCGAACTGGATGCCAGCGACAGGATACGCCCGTACGGATCGACGATGACGGAATCGAACTGCGTATCCGCTTTGATCAGCGCCACGCGATTTTCGATGGCGCGATACATCGGCATGATGTATTCCTTGTCGGACAACTCCGGCCAGTCGTTGGACGGCGCGGCGATGATCTGCGCGCCGTTGCGGGCCGCGCCCCGCGCGGTGTCGGCAAACGTCAGGTCGTAGCAAATGATCGTGCCGAGTTTGCCGCCTGGCGTATCGAACACGGGATAGCCGTCGTGCGCCAGGCTGGTCTCGCCCGCGTAACTGACCGGATGCGCTTTGCTATACGTTCCCAGAAATTCACCCTGCGGCGAGACGACGACCACCTGATTGTACAAC
>CAYNML010000018.1:31668-78041 GCA_964398185.1 uncultured Anaerolineae bacterium
ATACGTTCCCAGAAATTCACCCTGCGGCGAGACGACGACCACCTGATTGTACAACCCTTCCGGCGCACGCAGTCCAAAGCCGATGACGAGATAGACGTTGTTCTCCTGCGCGAGGCGTTGAAAGACATCACTGTTGCGCTGACGCGGATCATAGTTCAGCGCGCCTTCCGGCCACACCACGATCTGCGCGCCTTTGCGGGCCGCGTCGCGCGTGCCGCGCGCCAGGTTCGGCACGGTGGGATAGTGTGGCTGAACAGCGGCCACCGTAACGCGCGGTGTCGTCGGCGTTTGATGCAGCAGCGCACCCAGCACGATCCAGATCACGGCGATCAACCCCAACCCGATCGACCAGCGACGGGCCAACGGCAGGGGTGCCGTGATCCGATCGGATGGTGTAGGCCGATCGGCTGTGTACCGATCATATTGCGCGATCACCAACAGTGACAGCGCGTAGTTGATCAACATCGCCAGCAGGCTGAGGCCGTAAATGCCGAAGATGCTGATCGGTTGAACGATCAGCGGCGTGCGGTAGAAGGCATAGCCGATGAAGCCGCCCGTCCCGATGATCAAGCCGCGTATCAACTCGATGCCCACCCAGATCACCGCGCCTTCCAGCACGAACCATTTGAAACGCGTGCGCTCGTGGAAGCGGCGCGACCCGCTTTCGGCGAGCAAGACGATTAGCATCACACCCGGCGTCAAGAACTTCAGAAACGGCGAAGCCTCGATCATGGCCGTGGGGAAGTGGCTGAGGATCACCAATCCGATAAATCCGCCGATGCCGATGGCGGGCGCAAGGTTGGCGAGGCGCAGCGGCAGTACGCGATACTGCGCGAACAACATCGGCACCAAGCTGATCAGCGCGAACGGCCACAGGCCGTAGGGCGGCAGCGCCAGCAGCAGCAGCCCGGCACTGAGCACGGCTAAAAGCAGACCCACGACGACGCGCAATACCAATTTGATTTGTGTCATGATAAGTCCTCGGTTACTACTCAGCCACCGTCATTGCGAGCGCAGTTTGCGAAGCAATCTCCGTGATAATCGGCGAATGTTGTCGGCTGCGATGGAGATTGCTTCGTCGCTGAGAAGCGCTCCTCGCAATGATAGCTGAGCAGTTGCTCTAGATCATAGCCGGACAGCAACAAAAACTCCCCCGTCGCCGGAGGAGTTTCGATCCTGGTCATGTGGCCAGGTTTGGATGATGTTGTCGTGAGCAGTTAGCGCCCGTCGTTCTGGCGGCGGCGCGCCCCGATGAAGCTGCCTGCCAGCAGGACAACGCCCAGCCCGATGATGAACAGCGGCCACACGCGCGAACTGATGTGCACGAAGTCGATGCTCGTCGCAGCGTTGAGAACCAGATTGGACATGAGGCAGAGCACCACACCGGCCACAGTGACAGCCAGTCCGGCGCGCACTTTATCTGCGCGGCGCTTGAAGATACCGTAAATCAACAAGCCGACTCCAGCCGAGGCCGGGACGATCAGCGCCCAGGTGTAGGCCCACGACTCGTAGGTGTCGGTGGCGTCTTGATAGCCCAACAGCAGACCCGTGCCGGTGATGATGCCGCCCAGAATAGCCAGCGGCTCGCCGAACGAACCTTCAATGCTGATCGCGCCGATGAGCAGCACGACGCCCGGCGCGATGATGTAGAACGGCCACGCCGCAGATGACAGACGCAGACCGAAGACTTCTTCCAGCAAAAAGAAGATACCTACGGCGACGAGCAGCAGCCCAAACATGCGGGCCGCTGCAGCTAACTTGGAATTGGTGGTCAGGCTGGACATGAGATTGCTCCTGGTAGTTTGATGCTGCCATCATACGCCCCTTTCAACAAAAACTCCCCCATCGCTGGGGGAGTTTCGATCCTGGTCAACTGGCTAGATCAGCTGAGAGAGGCACTCAACGGCCAGCTGGAATTCAAGAGCCGCTGGGCGCTGCGATCCACCAGGCGCCTGATTTCCTGCATGAGCACATCCGTCGAACGCTTGACCGCCTCGCGATCGTCGGCCGGATGGTCAAAGCGTAGGGCGCGGCCCATCGTCGCTTCATAAGCGCCCAGCCAGAACCAGCGCATCTGCTCCTGCACGCCGAATTGATCCAGCTGCCGCGTCGCCACAAAGTGCCGATCGAGCGCAATGCCCATCGGTACCAGCGGAACCTGGGCCATGGCCGCCAGCCTCACGGCGCCGGTGTGCGCGGCGGCGAATTGCCCATCCTCTCCACTCAAGGCGCCTTCAGGGAAAATGCCCACGGTGTGGCCGCCGTTCAGCAGCTGTACCGCCTCCTCGAAAGCTTCACGTCCACGGCTGCGATAGACGGGGATGTGCCCCGCCAGCCGCAGGAAGCGACCCAGCAGCGGCAGCTTGAACGCATCCTCCGTGATCAAGATGTAGATCGGATCAAACGGCCAGGACATCGCCAGGAACGGATCGGTCGTGGTGGGATGGTTGGCGGCGATCACTTTGGGGCCGGGCGGCACGTCGGCTTCCCATTCGATCTCCGAGCGCATCAGGCGGCGCACATAGAAATACGCCGCGCGCCGGCCCAGTTGGTTGAAGAAGCGTGTTGTCGCCGATGGGTTGAGTGTTTTCTCCATGGATGATCATCCTTGCAGACCGGGTTAAAACAGCGATTCGCTGTGGGTTTGATGATAACACGTCCGGCGGGTGTGCGCCTATCGCGGCGCTAACAACCGGCTATCAGGTCGGAATGGACTGATCGCTGCGTTCAGCATACGCTTCTTTCAGCAAAAACTCCCCCATCAGCGGGGGAGTTTGAATGCCGGTCAAGTGGTCAGGATCAAGTTAAGGGGCGGCAGAGACCTCGGAGGTTTTGATCGATCAGCAGGCCCGGCTCGATCGTCGATCCGAACGATGATCAGTCAAGGCCCGATCATCCGTTAAAACCTCCGAGGTCTTTTCGCTTTACGCCTTCTTGGCGACACGAGTGGTCGCAGCCTTCTGGGGAGCCGCCCACTGCGTGGTTAAGGCCGCCGCGTCTTGCATGATGCGAAATAATCGAGTCACACAGCAAGGTCAGTTAAATCAAAATTGCCGCTATTGAATTCAACCAGCCTTACCCAATCAATTGCGCCAGACGAATCACAGAATTCGTCGATGAATGTCTTGGTAAAACGATTGACGACGTTACTTCGTTGTTTGAGAAAAGCCTCGTTGTGCTCTCGTGCTTTATAACAGCGGATCAAACATGCTGTGTTCTGTAAATGGCATCTGCAATCGCATCATACCAATGAATATATCTAGGTAATTGTTCGATCACAGACAAGAGTTCCTCTGAAGTAAGCGGTCTCGATAGTTGTTCGGCTGCGACTGTCTCAATATCTGCAATGCAGAGCGAATAAATGATTCTGGCTTTTTCACGCTTCTGTTTCCATCGATAGTAATTTAACAAAGGATGTATTAACCATCTCCAGAACCTAGATTTCCTACTACTTGTGTTGGATATAGTGCGAAAATTCATACCGCCCCCACCATGCTTATAGATTGCAATCTTCTCAAACGATAACCTCAGGAAAGTGGTGATTCGTTTTCGATTTGCATCCTCACAGAATTAGAATGGTATGCTTCTATGTCTCAATGACCTCAAAGTCAACCTCAAGCTTCTTGCACAAATCACCTAAAACCTTAAGACCTCTCTCGCGCGAGTAGTGACTTTCCAATGTGTAGCCCTTGTATTTTATTGGATAGAAAAACTCTCGGCCATTTGGATGAATGGATGGAACTGCATTAGTCAAAATATATCGTTGGCTACTGCTGCCCCATGGTAATGGAATGCGCAACACCAACTGCTGATCGACTATGTACTCCAATATTGCTGAAAACAAGTCTCTAATTGTATCAGCCGCAAATACTTTTGCGTTGATCTTTACGGCTAATCTGCCAGTTACCCTGCCCTTAGAAGGGACAGTGTCTGAAACACTATAATCGATAGTTCCAGTTGTTGTCAGCGCATCATAGATCAAATCAAAGACTTCACTGTACTTTTCATAGAGTGCTATTGCCATCTGCTTTTCTTCGTCTGTCGTCGCCATTTTAATTCCTCGATACCGGGTGGTGAGATTCTTGATGTATTGAACAATGAATGGCTCAACCTTTCGATTTAAGTTCGGATGAGCCAAAACAGCCGCGAGAAACACGTCGTTTAAGAGCTGATAATCTAAACAATACCACCTATTATCGCCGACTGTAACTTGTGGCGATTCTTCTAAATGCGGCGTAAGATAAACCAATAGATTTACATCGTTCTCGTGGTTCTGGTACAACCAATCAGCATAGCGTTTCGCTTGTTCGGGAACAGGTTTGGAATCTATCTTAAGCTCGATGAGGAGGTTGAGCTTGCCAGTTTTCCCCGCATTGTCCGAGAAGTCTGCTGTCAGGTATACATCGAAACGACCTACACCATCAATACTTGTTTCAGTTGAAAGAAATTCATTTGGCGTTACTTCAACGTCTGAAAAATCAAGAGCCGGCAAAAGCGTTAAAAACTCGTGTTTCAAATGTTCTGCTGGCTTTAGGCAGCGATTATTGATTAGCAATAAGAGAAATCGACGTAGTGAAAAGGTCAACAACAAATGCGAGCCGTTTGGATCAAGCAGCCAGCCTAGAAAAGATGAATGCCATCGTTCGTAATGGGCGCGTCCTACAATTCGAAAAATATTCGGTTCATTCAGAATATTCTCAAAGCGAACAAAATCCGGCTCGGAAATGAGGTTAATCAGTTTTTGGCTCAGGCTCTCGGCCTGCATGCGTCTATGTGTTTTTGTGGCCATAGATGCTCTTTGACGTTCAAAATGATAGTGCCAGTAGGCTTCAACACCCGTTGAAATTGTTCTGCTTTGGGCATGAACCACTCAACATACTCATCCGGGCTAATACCCCCGTAAGTCTTTTGACGCTGGTCCGCATAGGGCGGAGACGTGAAGATCAAATCAACGGAGCCAGCCGGCAGTGATTTCAACACCTCTTCACAGTCGCCTAACAAGATTCGGTTTAGATAGTCCATTTCAAATTACTCAATAATATTGGGTAGACTGAACAAATTATAACGTATATGGCTGGAAGTCAACTGGCAGCATGGTTCATGCAATACAGTCATGATCTGAACGAGGTGCAATAAATGGAGGGTCCTCAGGTCTGCCACGTGCAAGTATAACGCAGAACAAAGGCGCGGGTCAAACAAGGCCGTTGCGCATGGGGCAGGGCCACAATGCAAAACTCCCCCGTCGCCGGAGGAGTTTCGATCTTGGTCAAGTGGACAGGTGTCAGGCCGTGGTGATCGCACTTTAACGCGACACGGCTGGCCGCTGTTGGCGGCGGATGAACCACTTGGCCGCTTCCAGCACCGGCACCACGGTGAACGACAACCCGACGATGATCAGCCACTCCGGCGCGGTCAAGGCATACGTGCCGAACGCGCCCTGCAGGAACGGCACATAGACGATGAGCACCAGCAGCAGCAGTTCCCACACAATGGCGCGATTGAGCCACTTGTTGGCAAAAGGCCGATCGAGCACCGAATGCCGATCGGAACGGAAGTTGTACGCCTTGAAGAACTGGATCAGCACCAGCGACACGAACGTCATCGTCATGGCCTGCTCCAGGCTGCGGCCGGAACTGATCGCCCAGTTGAACAACCCCAGATTGATCAACGTTGACCAGAGGCCGCCGAGGGTCATCAGCGTCACGACGGGCCGCGTGAAGATGCCGGTCTGCGCGTTGCGCGGCGGGCGGCGCATCAGATCGTCTTCGGGCGGATCGACCGACAGCGCCAGTGCGGGCAGGCCGTCGGTGGCCAGATTCACGTACAGAATCTGCACCGCGCTCAACGGCAGCGGCAAGCCCAGCAGTGAAGCGCCCGTCATCAAACCGATCTCGCCGATGTTGGACGACAGCAGGTACATCAGGTATTTCTTGATGTTGCCGAACACGCCGCGCCCTTCTTCCACCGCCGCGACGATGGACGCGAAGTTGTCGTCGGTCAACATCATGTCCGCCGCTTCCTTGGTCACGTCGGTGCCGGTGATGCCCATCGCAATGCCGATGTCCGCTTTCTTCAGCGCGGGCGCATCGTTGACGCCGTCGCCCGTCATCGCCACCAGGTGACCTCGCTGCTGCAAAGCCGTCACCACGCGCAGCTTGTGCGCGGGCGAAACGCGCGCGTAGACCTCGATGCTCTCGACTTCGCGCTCGAACACGTCATCGCTCAGCGCTTCCAGTTCCGCGCCCGTCACCACCCGATCGGTCTGGAGCAAACCCAGTTCGCGCGCGATGGCCCGCGCCGTCACGGGATGATCGCCCGTGATCATCACCGGCTTGATGCCCGCCGTGCGGCACGTCTCGATGGCGGCTTTGGCCTCCGGGCGCGGCGGATCGATCAGGCCGATCAAACCGAGGAACGTCATCTCGCGCTCGGCATCCTCGGCGGTGGCGTGGGACTTGCCCGCAACCGCCAGCACGCGCAGCGCCTGGCTCGCCATGTGCTGCGCGGCGTCGAGGATGGTCTGCCGGCTGTCGTCGTCCAACGGTTGTTCGCCCGTTTCCGTCCACTGCCGCGTGCATGATTCAAGGATGATTTCAGGCGCGCCTTTGGCATAGGCCAGGGCGCTGCCGTTGACGGTGTGCAGCGTGGTCATGCGCTTGCTTTCCGACGTGAACGGAATCTCGTGCACGCGCGGAAATTCCAGATCGAGCTCGGCTTTGTGCAGGCCGGCTTTGGCCGCCGCGACGACGAGCGCGCCTTCGGTGGGATCGCCTTTGAGCTGCCACGCTCGATCGGCTTCATGATAGACCAGATGCGCATCGGACGACAAGGTGGCGGCGCGCAGTAACATGATCACCGCTTCGGACGGTTCGACGATCGCGCCGTGGCGTGAAAACTCGCCATGCGGTTCGTAGCCCGCGCCCGATAGTTCCAGCAGCTGCCCGGCCACGTAAAGCTGGCGCGCCGTCATTTCATCTTTCGTCAGCGTGCCGGTTTTATCGGATCCGATGACGGACACGCTGCCCAGCGTCTCCACCGCGGGCAGTCGCCGGATCAACGCATGGCGCTTGACCATGCGCTGCACGCCGATCGCGAGCGAGATGGTGACCACCGCGGGCAGCGCCTCCGGCACCACGGCCACGGCCAGCGCAATGCCAAAGATCAACATCTCTAGAAACGGTTGGCCGCGCAGCAAGCCCAGCACGATGATGATGGCGACGATGACCAGCGCCGCGCGCGCCAGCACGTGCCCCACCCGATCGAGATTCTGCTGTAACGGGGTCTTGCTCGTCTCGATGGTCTGCAGCAGCTGCGCGATCTTACCGAACTCGGTGCGCATGCCGGTGGCGACGACGAGCGCGCGTCCGCGGCCGTAAGTGGCGGCGGTTCCGGCGTACACCATGTTCTTCCGATCGGCTACCGCCAGTTCAACGGCCGCCAGTGCGGCTGTGTGTTTCTCGATGGGCATGGACTCGCCGGTGAGCGCGGCTTCTTCAACGCGCAGGTTGATGGCTTCGATCAGGCGCGCATCGGCCGGAATCTTGTCGCCCGCACTCAGCAGGATCACATCGCCGGGGACCAGCTCGCGCGCGGGGATGTCGATCTCTTCGCCGCCGCGCAGCACGGTGGCGGTGGGCGCGGCCATCTCGCGCAGCGCTTCGATGGCGCGCTCAGCGCGATATTCCTGCACGAAGCCCAGCAGCACCGCGAACAGCACGATGACGCCGATGACGATGGCTTCGACGCCGTGTCCCAGCAGGGCCGACAGCGCCACGGCCACCAGCAGGATCAGAATCAAGACGTTCTTGAATTGCTCCAGCAGCAGCGCCCACGGCGAGATGCGCTGCGCGGCCTGCAGTTCGTTGGGGCCGTACTCCGTCAGCCGCTGCGCCGCTTCGGCGGGATCAAGGCCGTGCTTAAGATGCGTGCGCAGCTGCTCGGCGAGGCTCGCCGGTTCCAGCGTGTGCCATGCCGTAGCGGCCGGTGGAGTGTGTTGCTCGATCGGGTGGTTCGATGCTTTCATGAATGTCCTTTGTCAATAGTGCTCGGCCGATCGGTCGGCGGAGCGGATTGGTTGAACAGATTGCGGACAAGCCACACCACGGGCGCGCCCAGCAGCGGAATCGCCGCGACGGGGCCGAGCACTTCGATCGTCCGGGCTTCTTCTTCGATCAACAAAGTGACCGTGGTGGTGCTGCCGCCCGCCGCCAGCACGGTGTAACTCAACCAGCGCCAGCGCGGGGGCAGGGCAAAGGTCCGCTGGGTATGCGGGGGACGAGTCTGGTTCATCTCAACCTCCAATGCGATCGCCGAACAGCCCGCCGGGAAGGCAAGCCGATCGGCCAGACCAGTGCGGTCGATGACAAACGTGAACGCACAACAGCGATCACGCCGCGTCTGGATCAGATGGAGTTGAGAGGATTGGGGGGACGCACGAGCGCGGTCGGAGACCAGGCCCGGTCAAGAAGTGGATCGGTCTGGAGGGTGTAAGTTACCGGCAAGTGGCCCGGCTGGCTGCTGGCCACAAACGCGACCGGATCATCTGAGGCATCTTCCATTTCAGCGGGCGCATCGGCAGGCTCGCTTGCCTGCCGGCCCTGGCCGCGCTGCAGATATTCCGGTACATCGCCAGCGAGCATGATCGCCGGCGCGGCCCAGGCCAGCAGCAGGGCGCAGACACACAAGAGCGCCGCGCAGGAGGATTTTGTCGAGAAGCCAGCCGAGTGAGTCATGGTGGTGATCAGAATCGCGCTGAAACAGGTGACTATAGGTTACTTCTTCTTCAGCCGGCTGTCAACACCCGGATCAAGCCGATTTGAGTAACTACTCCGACGTCGTCACACCGCACTGCACGCAGTGCGGTGCAAGTGTTGCGAGCGCTGTGTGCGAACCAATCTCTGCGCTCATCAACGAATGTTACTGACCGTGCCGGAGATTGCTTCGTCGCAAACTACGCTCCTCGCAATGACGGCTGAGTAGTTGCCGCTTTGACCCAGTTCAATTGCCGATCTTTCGGCAGCAGGCCTGCCGCGTGATACAGTTTGTTCGCGCCTTCGGACGTGCTCCACGACTGCACTGTGGCGAGTGGGCATCCTTTCTCACGCAGGCGATTGTGCGCGTAGGCCAGCAGCGCCGAGCCGAGGCCGCGCTTCTGGAAACGCGGCACCGTGCCGACGGGTTCAAACTCCGCGTAGTGATTGGCGGGATCGATCCACAGCGTGCAGAACGCGGCGACTTCGTGTTGATCCGACCACACCAGCAGATGCAGGTCTTCCGTGTAAGAGGGTGCTTGCTTTAAGAGTTCATCTTGTTCGGCGGTGCCGCCGCGCTTGAAGACTTCCAATCCGGCGAGACGGCACAGGCGATCGTCTTCGGCTGTTTCAACTCTTCCAATGCTGTAACCCGGCGGCAGATTCATCGCTTCGATTTCGTGCGGATCGAGCGGCTTGTGGCGGTGAATGAAGTGCCCGGCGGCGACAGTGTAACCGCGCGCTTGCAGCAGATCGCTGCGCGTGATGTTGCTCTCCATTACCTCGATCATCAATGGCTGCTCGGTGTTCCTCTCTCGATAGCGCATCTCGGCCCACTCGAGCATGGGCACATCCAGTTCCGGGTACGCCGGGTTGCTGATCAACGCGGCATCCGTGGGCGATTCGAAGAACACCGCGCCGATCAGCTCGCCGTTGTTCTCCCAGAGTTGAATATCCTGCTGCCAGGCTGAATCATTGAACAATACGACATCGGCGAGGCGGCGCTGTTCCCAGATATCGAAGCGCGCGAAGCTGTACGTGTTCCAGTTGGGTCGCGCGGCATACGCGCGGCGCAGCAAGTTGCCCAGCGCGCGCAGGTCGGTGGGGGAATGATAGGGTCGTTGGAACATGGTAATAGTTCACCCCTTGTGGTCAGCAGTGTCTTTGTGCGGTTTCTTCATCCTCAGTCATTCCCGCGTGTTTTCGCCTGGCGCGCCCCCGCGCAGAGCGCGGACAGGGCGTAGCGGGAATCCAGTTGCTCATCAGCGAATGCCGTGTATCAATGCCCTGGATGCCCGCTTACAACCTGCGGGCATGACCGACGGGCAGTGGTTTTTATGGCCGCACATCGAAGGCGTATGGCCGGACCTTGCTGAGGCAATCGGCTTTCAGATCGTTCACATTGCCCAGCTCAATGAATTCAGTATACACCTTGGACAGGCACGCCCAGTTGACGGTGTAGTGTCCGCGATACGGTTCAAACAACACCTTGCTGTTGGGATACACTTCGGCGGTCTTTGCCACGTTTTCCGGTGGATTTTGTGGATCTTCCTCGGCGTTCAGCACCAACACCGGCACATCCGATTTTTGCGCGGGGCCGTAGAGCGCTTCGGGTTCGGACCCGGGTAGCAGCGCGCAAGTTCTGGCGATGGACTGCGCCTGCGCAAGCGCCACGTCGCGGCTGTAACTGTTCTGTCCGTTGCGTTCCACTTCATCAATGCGACCCATCGCCCACGGTTCATGGCAGCGTATCACAGCGTACATGACTAACCCGGCTGAGGCTCGCTGTTGGGGCAGGATGCGGTTCAGATAAATCTCAGCCACGGCATCCCAGTCGTCGTTGTTGACCGCGCGATGCAGCAGGCGCGGCAGCTGCGCCGCAGTGTTTGCGCCCATCAACATTTCATGAACAACGCCGGACAAGATAGCGGGTGTCACGCTAATCGGCTGGCTGATCGCCGGATCCCACACGTTTGTTTCTACCGGCTGCTTTTCCAATCGCGCGAAAGCCGCGTCGAGATCAGCCTGTGGATCGGGATAAGCCGCATGGCACTGTTCGTCTTGCGCGCAGCGGGTCATGACCAGATCGAAGGCGCGCTGACTGCTATCGGCGATATGCTCGAAGATGGGATAGTCGATCAGGGTGCTGTTATTGATGATGGCGGTGCGCACCGTTTCGGGATGCTGCTGCAAGTAGACTTGCACCACCGTGCCGCCATACGATCCGCCGCTGATGTTGATTTGATCGTAGCCCAGTGCCTGCCGCACTTCGTTCACGTCGTCCACGTAAGCGCGCGTGGTGTACCAGCGCGGATCGGCATCCAGGTTGTCCATGCACGCTTTGGCGTAAGCGGACAACGCCGCCGCATCCGCAACGTCGAAGGGTTTGTCGGGCCTGGGGCACATCAGCAGGTTGCTGCCGCCCGTGCCGCGTTGATCGATCAGCACGATGTCGCGGGTCTTGTTCAATTCACGGAACTCGTTTTTGAAGAGGGGGGCGACATCGGTGGCCGCGCCGCCGGGGCCGCCCGCAAAGTACAACAGCGGATCAGGCTCGACGTGATCACCCGTTGCGGGCAAGACCGCGATCTTGAGATCGATCTGGCGGCCGCTGTGAGCCGATCGGTTTTCGTACACCCGATAGGTTCCGCACTGCGCCTTGATGTTGCCGACGGCGCACTCCTCAAGTTGAATCGACGATGGCCGGCGCGGCGCGACGGTGACCGCCGGCGCACTGCTCGACTGCGCCGGGCTGGCGCAGCCGAGCAGGCTACTGGCAATCAAGCCGACAGTGATGAGAATCAGCAAACGTTTCATGATGGTTGATCCTTGTAAGATTTGAGTTAGTCGGGCAGCACGGTGTTGAACAGCATACCGACACCGGCCACGATCAAAATGATGGGCAGCAGCAGGCTGAAGTCCAGATTGAAGAGGAAGACGCACGCGACGGCGGTGAAGACCAGCCCGGCCACCAGCGAGCCGCGCGCTTTGGTGTTGAAGCGTCCGCTGACGCGATACTCGGTATACGCGCTGCCGAACGACCCCAGCGCCGGGAGTAGGATGAACAGCGCCCACCAGTTCTGCAAGTGCAGGGCGCCCGCGTTGTGCAGCAGGAAGATCACGCCCAGCCCGATGAGCACGATCCCGCCAATCCAGGCTTCGCTGGTGTGGCGCGCGGCGCGGCGTGTGGCGCGGCGCTGCGCGCGGTCGGCGTAGTAATCGGTTGATGAGGCGTTGCGCGTTTCGGTCGTCATGAGGTTGGCTCCTGTGCGAGAATTTTTTGTTGATGATAGGATACGCCCGTTGCAACAAAAACTCCCCCGTCGCCGGAGGAGTTTCGATCCTGGTCAAGTGGACAGGGTTATTGAACCTGCGACAGCGCCGTCAGCGCCAGCACGATGATGCCGCAGATGGACATCAGATTGCTGTACTGGCGGAACTTCGCCACGCCCTGCGCCGCGCCGCTGTTCGAGCGCATGGCCGGGCCGACGCGCTGGAGCATGTTGAACCAGAAGCCCAGCCCGATCATGACCAAGATGACGATGTGTTTGATCAGCATCATCAACGCCCACGGATTGCTGAAGTTGCCGAGGCCCAGGTAATTGGGATCGATCAGCATGAGATGCACGCCCGTCGCGGCAAAGACGAGGATCGATCCGTACAGCCACTTGCGGCTGCGCTGCGACATCTCACCCAGCGCCTTAGCGCCATTGTCCAAGTTGGACAGCGCCGGCAGGTAGATCAGCGACATCAGCAGGTAGTGCCCGATGAAGATGATCATCGCCAGGGCGTGCAGCGTGGTCGAAGTGGCAAGCAGCAGTTGGTTCATGGTAATTTCCTTTTTGATTGATGTGTTCCGGGATGCTCGTATTATAAGACCAATTCAAGAAAACTCCGCCGCCGGCGGAGTTTTCAGATGTGCCAGCTGGTTAATTGCGGCGCTTCACTGCAATGCGGCCATTGCCGGTGATCGCCGTGATGGTTGCTGGCGGATTGCTGCCGACCGTGCCCTTCAGCACGCGCTCGTTGGAGGCTGAGTCCGGGACTGGATACTCATTGTCGATGCGGCCGTTGCCTACGCTGGCGTCGATGCTGAACTGCGCATCGGCGGGCAGCTGTAACTCGATCGAGCCGTTGCCGACCCCGAATTCGTATTTGCCTTGTCCCAGCGCCGCGTTGTAGATGACGTTCCCGTTGCCAGCCTCGAAACCATAATTGCCTTCACCCGGCGTGCCGCGATACGTGATGTTGCCGTTGCCGACGACAGCCTGCACCGGACTGCCTGCCGGAATGCTGACCTTCAGATCGACGCCAGTGTTGCCCGGGCTGGTCTTAGCCTGATCGGGCCACTGTGTCTTCACGGTGACAGTCTGCGCGTCCTGCGAAATGCTGAACTCGATGTCCTGCAGCACGTCGCGGAGGCCCGGCTCGGTGAACTTGGTCACTTCGACGGCCACTTTGTCATCCGCGCCGGTTACTATCTCGATGTTACCGTTAAACGTCTCGACGACGACACGCGACGGGCGCGTGACGATGACGGCTTCGTTGCTCTTCTCTTCGATGCGCGCCGTTCCACCGCAGGCGGTCATGACCACGGCGAGGCAGACGAGGCAGAAAACGGTAACGGCTGAGAAATGCTTCGACATGTTGGTTGCTCCTGAAAAGGTGTCATGACGTTGGCTGCGGAGACCGGCCGCGTACATCTTGTACGATACAACCTGCCGCCTGAGCGTTTGGTCTTTGCGTTTACATGATACGCCCGGCGCAACAAAAACTCCCCCGCCGCGGGGGGAGTTTCAATCCTGGTCAGGTGGACAGGATTTTTGTTGATTTTCGGAAGCCTCACCAATCGGGCTGAGTTTGCGCCAGCACGGTATTCACCATCACATCCACGAACCTGGCCGACTCGTGCACCCAGGGATTGTGACCCGAATGTTCGAACCAGATCAATTCTTTGTGCGGGGCATCCAGCAGTTGATAATACTCTTCAGTCAGTTGCGGTGGTGCGTTGACATCGTGGCGGCCGATCAGGAAGTAAACCGGCACCTCCAGTTGGGCGGCCTGCGTGCGGAAATCTACGTCCCACAGCTGCGGATAGACAACGCCGAACGTATCCAGCACGCCACGGAACCAATTCACTTTGTCGTACAAGCCGTACTCGGAGCCTGCCAGGTCCTGGAACGTATTGAACCCATTGTCGGCGATGGCGGGATTCGCATTCATGTAGGCGAAGGTGTCCATGAGATAGGTCGCGCTCTTCAACGCCACATCGCTCTCGTAGTAGGGTGGCGGACCCTGGCGTTTGAGCTGCTCTACTTTTTGCGTATCGCCGCGTTCCTGCGCCAATTGCAGGGCAAACTCGTAGCAGATTAGATCGTTCTCCAGAAACGCCACCATTTGGCCGGTGCCGATAAAGGCGTGAAACAATTCCGGGTAACGCTGTGCGACCATGATGCCAAGCGCGCTGCCCCACGATTCGCCCAGCACGTAGACCTTTTCCTGGCCAAAGCGCTGCTGCAAGTATAAGACCAGCGCGCGGGCATCGGCGATGTACCGCTCGGGCGTCAACGTCGATCGATCGACCGCGTCGAACGATTTGCCCGCGCCCGGCTGTTCCCAGTTGATCACGACAAAGTGATCTTCCAGCCCGGCCAGCGCGCGCCGCGCCGTAACCAGTTGACTGCCGCCCGGCCCGCCGGCCAGAAAGAGCAGGACGGGCTTCGTCACATCTTTGCCGCGAATTGAGACCCACTGCTCGCTGCCGTTTAAGTTCACTTTTTCCAGCGTGGCGATCGAGCCGGGAATGGGTTGTCCGCTGGCATCGACGATGGGCGGTGTAAAGGCGAGCAGCTGCGAGGCCAGCACAGCGCTGACACTCACGACGAACAGGCCGATCAACGAGACAGCCGCGCCACGCCAGGCTGGCTTGAGGCGGAATTGCAGCACCAGCAAGGCCACGGCGGCGGCGACGAGTACCATCCAAACGAATGCGGGTACAGCGGTCGCCGTTGCCAGCAGTACGATCGGCAGACACAAGATGATGCTGAGAAGAATCGCCAGGAAGCGCCCCAACACGATGGCAATCTTTCTAGCAAAGCGAGAAGATCCTGTAGTCGTCATCACAGTAATCCTTTGAACGAGAATGGTCAGCGCTGCAACACTTACCGCGATTACGGCTTACGCGTTGGTTTTCTCCATCCACACGTTGCGGAACTTACCGCTCTTCGGATCGCGCATGGGCGGCTCAGGCGCGCGGGTGATGGCGACATTGCTCAGCCCTTGCCGCGTGAAGTATTCGCCCGCGCGGGCCAAGACCCGCTGCCAGGTTCCGGCATCGTCTGCGGAGTCTTTATCTTCCAGTCGGATCTTGATCTGATCCGGCGAGGTCTGAATCGCCTGAAAACGCAGCACGCCCGGCGTCTCTTTGATGACCGACCACAACGCTAGCGGCAGGACCGGAACGGTCTGCCCGTCCGGCGCACGGAAGCGCAGGATTTCATCGGTGCGACCTTCTACGTTGACCACCGGCAGCGTCTTCCCGCAGCTGCACGGCTCGGGCGAGAGGCTGACCCGATCGCCTAACTCGTAACGAAGGATCGGCATGACGCGGTTGGCCAAGTTGGTGATCAATGTCCGATCGGATAGCTGGCCGGCCGGAATGGGATTGTGTTGCGCGTCGACGGGTTCAAAGATGATCCAGTCGGCATTCAGATGCATATGACCCTGGCGACACTCGTAACCCATTACGCCGCCTTCCGAACAGCCATAGTTGTTGCGCGGCGGCACGCCAAAGGCTTGTTGGATGAGCGCGCGATTTTCGTCAGAGAGTGGCTCGGCGGAACTGATGACAATGGCGGGGTGAATGTTCAGACGGCCGGCGAGCTGTTCCTGCGCCAGCACGCCGAGGGCGCTGGCATAACCGGCAAACATAGCCGGTTGCAGCTCATTGAGGCGCTTGACGATCTCGGGGATGGGCAGGGTCACCGGCACCAGTTGAATTCGCTTGGCGCGCGAGCGGTTGGAACGGCGCTGGCGTTCGAGCATGGTCACGCCCAGAAAGTGGCCGTTGCCGGCAAAGACCGAGGCGCTTCTGCCGCCCGCTTTCATCATCCCGGTCATGACACTGCTGGTGTACCATTCGCCGCCGATGCGCAGCACGTTGACCGCGCCGATGACGGTATCCCAATTTTTGTCTTCGAGAAAAATGCCTGGCGTCCCGGTGGTGCCGGAGGTGGTCCAGACCATGTACTTTCCCAGATAGGGCTGGCCCAGATTGCCCAGGTCGGCGATGTGCTCCAGCACGCCCGCTTTGCGGACCGCCGGATCGGTAATCACATCGTCGAAGTGTTCCATCAATTCTTGTTTGGTGACGGGCGGCAGTTGGCGCATGTCGGTGATGGTTTCGGGCAGACCGCGATATTTCTCGGCGTAGAAGCGCGAGTTGGCGCGGGCGAAAGCCACCACTTCGTTCAGGCGTTCCCGCTGGCGGGAGGCCAGTAGTTCGGGCGTGCCGCGCGTCAGGCGGCGCGCATCAAGAGCGATGGATAGGAAATTGAAGGATGTCATGTGAACTCTCCTGGCAACGGACTGGAAAGTCAGTCTTTGTCATTCAAGCGTTGAATAGCCGCCAAGATTTCAGACGGCGGATCAGTCTTGCAGATGAAAATATCGGCGTGCGCAGCCAAAGCGACCTCGGCTGCTTCGGGCCGCGCGCTGATCACGATGATTTTCAGATCGGGCAGCAGATCGCGCAGGGCCGAGAGATGATCGGATTCCGAAAAACCGCGCAGTTCCCAGTCGAGGATGAGACAGTCCGGCTCGTGCGCGATGACCTGATCGATCAACGCGGCCTGATCGGCGGCCTCAAACACCAGCGGCCCGTTGAGGCGCGTCTCCAGCAGCAAGCGCAGCGCCGAGCGCAGATCGGAATTGTCGTCAGCCAGCAGGAAGCGTTTCATGTATTTCACCTGCCGACAGTGTACCGCCGGGCAAGGACTTTGTCCCTGCCCGGCGGTGGGGTTTTGACCTGGTCAAGTGGCTAGGTGCTGCGAGGAGACCTGTCAGGTGGCGCAGGAAATGCCTGAAAGTACGGCAACCGGTGCGCCACCTGACAGGTCTTGGCGGTCTACACCAACTTCTTTTGAATGGCCAGGGTGACGGCGGCCACCCGATTGTCCACCTGCAATTTGGAGAGGATATTGCTGATGTGGTATTTCACCGTGGAGAGACTGACCACCAGTCGATCGGCGATTTCCTGATTGTTGAGTCCTTCGACCATGAGCTTCAGGACTTCGCGTTCCCGATCGGTCAACTCGACCCCTGTGGCCTGATTCGCCGCAGCGTGCGCCAGCGCCTGCGCGGCTTCCGGCGAAAGCGTCATCTTGCCCTTGTGCGCCGCGCGGATCGCATCGGCCAGTTCGCGCGCGGAGACGTTCTTCATCAAGTAACCGGTCGCGCCCGCTTGCAGCGCCTGCTGCACCAGATCGTCTTCGGGGAAGCTGGTCAGCGCGATGACGTGTACCGCCGGATATTTCTCGTGGATGAGGCGCGTGGCCGTGACGCCGTCGGTGCCGGGCATCATCAGGTCCATCAGGATCACGTCGGGATGCAGCAGGCCGCAGCGGCGCACCGCTTCGTCGCCGTTCTCCGCCTCGCCGATCAATTCCAGGTCGGGCACCACCGAGAGGAAAGCGCTCAACCCACTGCGCACCACGGCGTGATCGTCCACCAACATTACTTTGATGCGAGGTTCGTCGGTCATTTGTTGACTTCCTTCCATCTGTCATGCCCGAGTGCTTTAATCGGGCATCCAGTGTGACTTGTTCATTGGCTGTTGGATTCCCGCTAACAACCGCGGGAATGACCTGGACCGCATCCTTCGACTGCGCCGCTGCGCGGCTCCGCTCACGCCGTGTCCGCGAAGCGGCGGCGCGCTAGGCGGGATGCGGCGTGCTCTTCTCTTCCCACGTCACCGAAATCTGCGTGCCTTCACCCGGTTCGCTGTACAGCGAAAACTTCGCGCCAATCGCCTCGGCCCGTTCGCGCATGATCTTCGTGCCGAGATGATCGGCGGGTACATTGGCGGGATCAAAGCCCACGCCGTTATCGACAATCGACAGGCGAACATGGTCATCCAGCCGCAGCGTCACGATCACCTGCGTGGCTCTGGCGTGCTTCACGATGTTGTTCAACGCTTCCTGCGTGATGCGATAGAATGCCAGCTGCACTTCGGGCGATAGTGTACGCTGGCCGTCTACATTCAATTGTACCGGCAAGCGCGCGCGCCCGATGAACGAGTCGCACAACTGCTTGAGCAGGACGGGCAGCGGCACATCGACCAGCGCGTTGGGACGCAATTCCACCAGCAGGGTGCGCATCTCGGCCAGCGCGCCGCGCGTGAGTTGGCGCAGCTCTTCCAACCGCTTGCGTCCCTCTTCCGGTTTCATCTCCCACAGATCGGGCAGCACCTCGGCGATGAGGCTGGCCGAGAACAAGGTCTGCGTCACGGCATCGTGCAGATCGCGCGCGAGGCGCGTCCGTTCCGAAGTGACAGCATCCTGCGCGGTCTTTTCGCGCAGCAGTTCGTTGGCCTGATTCAGTTCCGCGGTGCGTTCGGCAATGCGCTGTTCCAGCTGCTGGCGGTGCGCGGCGTCCTGTGCGGCCAGCTTCTCGGCGGCGCGCTTCTGGGCGTCGATGTCGTTGATCAAGCCGACCAGATAGAGCGGTTCACCTTGCGGGTCGCGCACCAGGCTCATCGAGATTTGCGTCCAGAAGACTTCGCCGTTCTTGCGGACGTAGCGTCTTTCGGCGATATAGTGAGAGGTTTCACCGGACAGCAGCTGCTGAAACGCGGCGGTGGACGCAGGAAAATCCTCCGGGTAGGTCACCAGCGCCGGGCTTTGGCCTATCAGTTCTTCGCGTGAGTAACCCAGCATGGCGCACATGGCCGGGTTCGAGTCCAGCACAATGCGATCCATGGACATCAGGCCCATGCCCACCGCCGAATTTTCAAACATGGCCTTGAAGCGCGCTTCGGATTGGCGCAGTTCCAGTTCGACGCGTTTCTGCTCCTCAATCACTTGCTGCAGCCGGGCATTTTGCTGGCGAATGCTGCGCGTGCGGACATAGAAGGCGGCGGCCACGGCGATGATCACCAATGAGATGCCCAACACGCGGAACCACCACATCTCCCAGACGGGCGGCGTAATCTCGATCGGGAGGCTGACGCCCGACGAATTCCACACGCCGTCGCCGTTGGCGGCTTTCACGCGGAAGGTGTAGTTGCCGCCGGGGAGATTCGTGTAACTGGCATACGGGCGTGTGCCCGCGTCGATCCAGTCTTGATCGAATCCTTCCAGCTTGTAGGCATACTGATTCTTCTGCGGCTTATTGAAATCAAGCGCGGCGAAATCGAATGAGATGAAATCCTGCTCGTACGATAGCTTGATCGGCGTCTGCCCGGACAGATCGACCACCTGCGGTTCGTTGAAGACCGCAAAGCGTGTGATGACGACCGGCGGCGGGATCGGGTTGGGTTTCACATCTTCTGGCCGGAACAAATTGAAGCCGTGTACCCCGCCGATGTACATGGTTCCATCGCGGCTGCGGAAGTAAGCGTTGGAGTTGAACTCGTTGCTTTGCAAGCCGTCGGCGGCGGTGTAGATCGTGAACAACTCCGTGCGCGGATCGAATTTGGCGAGGCCGTTGTTCGTCGTATTCCACAGATACCCTGCGTCGTCTTCCAATATGCCGAGCACGGTGTCGTTGGGCATCCCCTGCTTCTCGCGGTAGGCGCGAAAGGTCTGCGTCTGCGCATCGAAGCGATTCAAGCCGCCCTGCGTGCCGAACCACAACGTGCCGTCGGGCGATTGGTGCATCGCAAAAACGGCGTTGCTGCTGAGACTCGCGGGATTCTCAGGATCGTGCCGATAGATCGTGAACTGCGCCTTCGCCGGATCGCGATTGTCAGGATTATTGAGATCGAGCCGGTTGAGTCCGCCGCCGTAGGTGCCCACCCACAACTGATTGTCACGATCTCGAAAGAGGCTGACGACCTGATCGAAACTCAAACTCTGCGGATTGGCCGGATCGTTGAGATAGTGTGTGAACGTTTCGCTCTTCAGATCGAAATAGTCCAGACCGCTGAAGGTGCCTAGCCACAGGCCCGCGTCGCCCTCGGGCAGTAGGGCGATCACGTTGTCGCCGCTCAGACTCTGCGGATTGAGTTCATCATGCACGTAGCGCTTCACTTGCGAAATGGCCGGATCATACCGATTCAACCCGCCGCCGAGTGTCGCCGCCCACACCTGGCCCTGCGCATCGACGTAGACCGACATGACTAGATCGCTGGCCAGACTGTTAGGATCTTCGGGATTCGCCACAATGTGATCGAATTTTCCGGTGGTCAGATCAAGCCGATCGATCCCGGCCCCCCACGTCGCCAGCCAGATGTCACCCGCGGCGTCTTCGGCAAAGGCGCCCACGGCATCCATCGCCAGGCTGGTTGGATCATCAGGGACATGGCGATACAGGTTGAACTGGCCGGAGTTCGCCGGCAGGAGATTCAGCCCGCTGCGCGCGGTACCGACCCACAACATGCCCGATCGATCTTTCAACAGCGTCCACGTTTCATCGCCGCTGAGACTGTCGGGAAAATACGGATTGTGCCGGAAATGCTCGAAGCGGCCGGGGCTGGCAAAACTCATGCGATTGAGTCCGCTCACATACGTGCTGATCCAGAGATCGCCCGCTTCGTCGGCGACCAGATCCATCACCTGATCGTTGCTCAAGCTGTCGGGCACGGCTTCATCGTGCTTGAAATGAGTGAACACGCCCGATCGCGTATCGAGGCGATCGAGACCCGCGCCTTCCACGCCATAACCACCCAGACCGATCCACAGCGCGCCATCCGGCGCCTCGACGATCGCGGCCACGTTGTCGCCGCCAAGCGATTGGGGATTCAGCGGATCGTGGAGGTAGCGCGTGAACTTGCCCGTCGCCCGATCGAGCTGGTTCAGCCCCGCGCCCGCCATGCCCAACCCGCCCGTGCCCACCCACAACGCGCCGCGCGAATCTTCAAACAACGTGGAGACGACATCGCTGCTGAGGCTGGTCGGGTCGGTAGGATCGTTCCGGTAATGCGTGAAGCCGTTGGACTGCGGATCAAACCGATCGAGGCCGCCGAGCGTCCCCACCCAGAGCGTGCCGTCAGCATCCTGCAAAATCGACGTGACGTTGTCGTTGCTCAAGCTGATCGGGTTGTTGGGATCATTTTGAAAGCGCGTGAACTGCTGCGTGTGCGGATCGAAACGATTCAGTCCGCCGCCCCACGTGCCGATCCAGAGGAAGCCGTCGCGGTCTTCGGCGAGTGCGTTGATGCTGTTGTTGCTCAACGAGCCGGGATTGTCGGGATCGTTCTTGAAGATGGTGAAGGCCTGGCCGTCGTAGCGATTGAGACCGTCCTGTGTGCCGATCCACATGAAGCCGCGCGAGTCTTGCAGAAAAGCCAGTCCCGCGTTCTGCGAGAGGCCGTCTTCCTGCGTCAGGTGCAGGAAGCGCACCAGACTGCCGGGGGCTGGCTCGACGCGATCGGGTGCGGCGCTGACCGGCGCGAGGATCAGGCTGATCCATAGCAGGCAAATGAGGGTAAGAGACAGACGGGCGGCAGGCTTCATGCGGTCTCCGTAAACGCAAGCTAACGCGCTGATTTTAGCATCGAGCCTGCGCGCAGAAACCTAACAAGTGTCTGTGATTTGGGGGATGGATGTAATGTGCGAAAGTCAGTTTTGCCGCCTCGGCCGATACTGAATCGCTTCGGCTAAATGGGCAGCTTGAATTTGATCTGTCCCCGCCAGATCCGCAATCGTCCGCGCCAGCTTCAACACGCGATGGAACGCCCGCGCGCTCATGCCGAGTTGGTTCATGGCGCTGCGCATCAACGCCTTGCTGGTGTCGTCCAACTCGCAGTATTCGCGGATGTGCGCCGGACCCATGTCGGCGTTGCACGTCAGGCCCGATCCGTCAAAGCGCGCCAGCTGCCGTTCGCGCGCGGCTAACACGCGCTGCCGCACGACCTCACTCGCTTCACCGGCGCGATCAGAGGCGAGTTTCTCGTAATCGACGCGCGGCACATCCATGTGAATGTCGAAGCGATCGAGCAGCGGGCCACTGATGCGCTTTTGGTAGCGCGTCACCATCGAGGGTGAGCACGAGCAGTTGTGGGTGGGATCGCCCCAGTAGCCGCACGGGCAGGGATTCATCGCCGCGATGAGTTGGAAATTGGCAGGGAAGGTCAGCGTGCCGCTGGCGCGTGAAATCGTGACGATGTGATCTTCCAGCGGCTGGCGCATCGCTTCGAGGGATCGCTCGTCGAACTCGGGCAGCTCATCGAGAAACAGGACACCTCGATGGGCGAGTGAAATCTCTCCGGGACGCGGAATCTTACCGCCACCGACCAACCCAGCGTGACTGATCGTGTGGTGCGGCGCGCGGAAAGGCCGCTCGCGGATCATCGGCGTGTCGGCGGGCAGCGCGCCCGCGACGGAATAGATGTGTGTCACATCGAGCGCTTCATCCAAAGTGAGCGGCGGCAGAATACCCGGCAATGCTCGCGCGATGAGGGTCTTGCCGGCTCCCGGCGGCCCGGTCATGATCACATTGTGCCCGCCTGCCGCGGCCACTTCCATGGCGCGCTTCACGTGCTCCTGTCCCTTGATCTCGCGGAAGTCGGTGTAAGTAAAGGAAGAAGCGATCGCTTCCAGCTGCGTCGTCGGTTGCGGCGCGATCACGTCGATGCCGTGCAGGTGGTTCACGACTTCGCTCAACGACTCGACCGGGATCACTTCCACACCGTCGATCAGCGCGGCTTCGGCGGCATCCTCTTTGGGCGCGAAGATGCGGCGATAACCGTTGGCCGCCGCGAAGGCTGCCACCGGCAGCACCCCGCGCACGTGCCGCACCGCTCCGTCGAGGCCCAGTTCGCCGACGAACAAGGCTTGATCGAGATCGACGTCGGGAATCTGATCGGTCGCGGCGAGAACGCCAATCGCCATCGGCAGATCGTAAGCGGGGCCGGCTTTGCGCAGATCGGCCGGAGCGAGGTTGACCGTGATGCGCCCGTCGTGCATGTGCAGGCCGCTGTTCTTGACGGCGGAGCGCACCCGCTCGCTGGATTCTTTCACGGCCGCATCGGGCAGACCCACGATGAAGAAGGCAGGCAGACCGCGCCCCGTGTCCACTTCCACTTCCACGATCTGGGCGTCCAGTCCGATGACGGCGCAGGTGTAGACTTTGGCGAGCATAGGAATTTCTGAATTCTGATTTCTGATTGTTGATTGACGAGTGGCTGCGACAACGGGTTGAGTTTAGCACAGGCGCGAGAATGCTTCAACCTCGCAGGCGTTTAGCCAGACCTGGGTACCATTTCCCTCCCCCGTCAAACATGCTAACCTGCTTTTGTTTTGGCGCAAGTGATCCTTTTGAGGAGGATAAACATGCGACCTGTCAGAGTCAAAAAGCTGATAAATTCTCATGCTGTAATCATGGCCGGAATGATCGTTGGTCTGACGTTAATAGCAACCGGCATTGCGCAGGCGCAAGATGATAGAGCATGGGCGTATGGTTATATTATCGTGCCAAATGTAAGGGGTCTTCGTGCCCAGATTTGGACTGCAGAACCTCCGGCAGCTATGCCATGGACATCTTCTCCTTTGGGTATATGTGATGTAACTGCTTGCAACAGATTGGTGGAAACAGGCTGGATTACGGGAACCTGGGTACCAGGTGGATCAGGATTACAGCAATATGCCGTATGGACGGAAAATGGTGTTGATTATGAAGATTATAATTTAGGCCCCGATCTTCTGCATAATCGGTGGTATAGTTTCAAAGTCTTGTATAGCGCCAGTGCAGGACGTTGGGAAGCCTGGCTGGACAATACTGTCGTTTGGTTTCGGTACAGCTTGGGCTGGACAAGTGGTACTTATGAACCAATTGGCGGTGAGAACAATTCTGCCAATGGGTGGATGGGGGTTGTAGTTTACCATCCTGAATACAAGATCAACCAGGGTTGGACGCTTTACAACTATGCTAATCGTTATATGGGAGGCGGTGGTTGTGTGATTCGAGCCTATGACTATGGGCATCATGCTTATGGTCCTGCTTCTTCTTGTCCTTAAGCGCCATCTCAAGTTTAGCTTGTCATTGGAGGTCAATCATGAAGATTCAACAGCGTTTAGGCCCAGTTTTGCTGATAACCGTTACTGTGATTTTTACTACGACATTGGTGGTTATGGCATCTGATTCTAATCCGCCGTTTGATCTGCCCCTTCCCCCCACACCCGGACCAGTTCCTACTTACGCGCCAGAGCAGCTGAAGCGTGAGGGAACTCCGATCGAGAATCGCGAACAGGCAATCAAGCTCGCCTTGCAGGTTGATGCGCAACGGGCAGTACGTGCTGAGCCGCTTACGTATGAGAAAGTTATCTCTGTCCCAACGCTCCTTGAAGTAGAGCAAGTCGCTACACGGCAAGAGGCAGCTAATAGATACGGAGCAGGTGGATACGTTGACACCGCGGTCGCTGCAGAACCTGTGTGGGTGATCAAGATCAACGGCAAAGCAAACATCAGGAAAGTTGGGCTCAATACCGGGAAATCGTCTGAAGCAACTAATGTCACTTATATCTTTTCGCAAAAGACGAGCCGCTTGTTGAGCGTCATCATTGATCGGCGTCCACCCACGCAGGAATAGTCCTTGTCAGCGCATCAAGTTTGTTATAAGAGGCCCAGCCAAGCAGCTGGGCCTCTTTGATGTAGTAGCTGCGTGATGCTATACTTAGGCCATTCTGACTTTCTCGGTTTCTCGCCTCCCTAAATATCACGAAACCCCAGGGAGGGTAACAAGGAGTCACCATGTCCTCCACCTGTCCCAGCTGCGGACGCGACGCCAGAACCAACGAGATTTGCCCGCACTGCGGAGCTGACTTGAAACGCCGCATCAGAGTGCGTACCTTCGGCATCATCTCGATCGTGGTGGCTGTGGTCGGTGTGGCGATCTTGTTGTTCTTCGCTACACGCGCGCCGGTGCCCACCGTTAAAGTCAGCGACATCGAATCGACGTCTAACTATGCCTACGTGCAGCTCAATGGCGTGGTGTCGCGCGGCCCCAACTACAATCCCGACTCGCAATCGATCACCTTCTGGCTGCGCGATGAGACCGGCGAGATCATGGTCAGCGCATTTCGCGATCAAACGCAGGAACTCATCGCCGCCGATCGGGTGCCCGCGCCCGGCGATGCGATTGCGCTGCACGGCACGCTGCGCGTGCGCGAGGGATCGCCGTCGCTGACGATCGATGCCGCGGACGCGGTTAAACTCACGCGCGCGACTGAGGCGGCAGAAGAGCGCCCGATCGGATCGATCACGCCCGCCGACGATCTGAAAGGAGCGCGCATCGTCGGCGTGGTGCGGAAGATCAACGAACCGTATACCGGCCTGAAGTTGATCACACTGCGCGATGCCACCGGCGCGATCGACGTAGCGCTGCCCACTGATTTCGAAGCGGCCTTCGGCGCGACGCCGCCGATCACGATCGGCCAATCGATTCAAGTCTTGGGCGCCGTCACGAAATTTGAAGACACGCCGCAGCTCACCGTGCGGCGCGGCGCCGACATCACGCCCCTGGCCGACGCGGTGGCGCTGGCCAAGTTTGTGCCATTGGCGGAGATCACGGAAGCGCATGCGGGCCGCTGGGCGCGCACGCAAGGCGAGATCAGCAAGGTGTCCGTCGGCGACAAGAACACCAAGCTCACCCTGAGCGACGGCGACCAGCGCCTCATCGTGTTAATCTGGCCCGACGCGTGGGCCGTGCTGCCACAGGCCGATTTTCAACCCGGCGCTGAGTTATCCGTACAGGGTGAAGTCAGCGTCTTCCGCGGCGATCTGGAAATTGTGCCCGAACTGCCGTCCGATCTGGAAGTCATGGTGCGCGCTGCGCCTGTCACGGCCCAGGCCAAGCCGATCGGTTCGATCACGCCCGACGATGTGAAGTCCCGCGTCGTCACGCAGGGCACGATCGAGAAAGCCACCCGCTTCAGCTCCGGCTCGCGCTACGACTTCAGCGATCCGTCCGGCGCGATCATCCTGCTGGTGTGGAACAGCGACATCGATCCACAAAAGCAGCAGGAAGTCTTCAAGGTCGGTGCGACGCTGTCGGTCACGGGCGAGATCGACGAGTTCAACGGGCAGCTGGAGATCGTGCCGCGTTCGCTGGAGGATGTGGTCCCGATCGCCGCGTATGCGGACCTGCCGGAACCGACCGCCACGTCTGCGCCTGAAGTGACGCCAGCGCCGACCGCGGACGTCGAAACGACACCGACCGTCGAACCGACGCAGGCCCTGGCGGCGACCAACACCCCTCGCCCTACGGAAGAATCGGCCCCTCCTGCCAATGTCGTGCCCCTCAGCGCCATTACCAAAGACAATGTCGGACAGACCTTCACGGTGCGCGGCAAAGTCGTGGACACGTCGAGCTTCTCCGCGGGCTTCAAGTTCGTGCTGGACGACGGCACCGGCCGCATGCAGTTGACGCTCTTTGACAGCACGTACCGCTTCGTGCCGAATCGCGCCGGGCTGAATCTGGGCGCGGACGTGCAGGTGACGGCTGAAGTCACCGAATTCCAGGGCGTGCAGGAATTGCAGCCGGATTCAGGCCGCGACGTGCAGATCATCACGCCGGGTTCGTCGGCGGGCGTGCCGGTGACGAAGATCAATGAACTGGGCAAGCCCGGCGAACTGGTGGCGATTGAAGGCGCCATCACCGACGTGAAAGGCTTCTCGTCCGGCGCGAACGTGTTTGTCGACGATGGCACGGGCAATGTGCGCGTGACACTGTTCAACAACGTGCTGGCTTACGTCCCGCAAGATCGACTGGTTCCCGGCGCGGCGGTGCGCGTCTACGGCAAGCTCGGTGCGTTCGGCGGCGCGCTGCAGATCGTCCCGGCGCTGGGTTACGACGTGATTTTTAAATGACCAATGAACAATGACAAATGACCAATGAGCAAACGAACATGGTTGTTCGTGGCCGTGTTGCTGTTGGTAGGCTGCGGGCCGGAGGGGTACGCGCGGATCGATCCGGGCGGCGAGTACGCCTATTCCAATCCGGCGTGGTCGCCTGATTCACGGCAAATCGCTTATACGCGCTGCGCGCTCTACGATCAGGAGAAGGGCCGCAACCTCGCGGGCTGTGAGCTGTTCGTCATGACCGTCGCCGATCGCGCAACCCGGCAGTTGACGGACAACGCGGTCTATGACGGCCAGCCCAGCTGGTCGCCCGATGGGACGCAGATCGTTTATCGGCGGGCAGAGAACGCCGGGGACAGTCTGCGGGTGATCACCGTGGACGGATCAGGCGATGTCGAACTGCTGGCGTGTCCGCGATCGTGCCAACTGCCGGCGTGGTCGCCGCGCGAGAATCTGATCGCGTTTCAGATGATCGAAAGCGCCGCGAGCCAGGACGCGCCGTCGAATCTGTATCTGATCCGATCGGATGGCACAGCGCGGCGGAGATTGACGCAGAACGGGTCACCGGTGGCGCATCCCCGCTGGTCGCCGGACGGAACCGAGATCGTCTTTCACCGCGCCGCCGATCAGCCGATTCGCACGATCGGGGTGGCCACGGGCGCAGAACAAGCGTATGCGACGAATGAGG
This sequence comes from uncultured Anaerolineae bacterium, assembly GCA_964398185.1. GTDB lineage: Bacteria > Chloroflexota > Anaerolineae > Fen-1058 > Fen-1058 > Fen-1058. Next base: position 59,125 of record CAYNML010000018.1, read on the forward strand.
TGCGCGGCATCGATGAGCCGATCTTCACGCCCGACGGATCAGGCCTCGTGTTCTCGGCGTATGGAGCGGGACAGGGCACGCGCTTGTACCGGCTTGATCGGGCGAGTGAAACGATCGAGTTGTTGTTGGCCGCCGCCGACGATTATCCACGGGAGATGAAAGAACCGGCCTGGTCGCCAGACGGCAAGCAGATCGTGTTCAGCGCGTATTACGAGAAGTTGTATCTGGCCGATTGGGAGCAGACGCGCGTTAAGTAGTACATTCGCACGTCATGCCCGAGTGCTGTAATCGGGCATCCAGATCAATGCACGGTAGATTTCGCCTGCTGAGCGACTGGATTCCCGCCACAAGCATGCGGGAATGACGTTCTGCAGTGCATGATGTTACAGTCGCGCAAAGTTGCCAATCATCCATTCCATCTTCATGGATTGTCTATGGACTTACTCGCTTATCTCCTGATTGCCGTTCTTGGTGCATTGATCGCTTCGCTGTTGGCGCTGATACCTGCGCTGCACGTCTACAATGTCATCACGCTGGCCTTCCTGTTTGCAGGCGGCCTGCAAGCGTGGCTGCACCCCGATCAATTTGCGATGCTGCTGCTGGGGATGATCACCGGGTACGCGGTGCTGTCGGTCATCCCGTCCATCTATCTCGCTGCGCCCGATGAGACCTCGGCCTTCATCGTGCTGCCGGGGCAGAAGTGGCTGCTGGAACGGCGCGGTTACGAAGCGGCGATCTTGACCGGCGCGGGATCGTTGTGCGGCGTGATCGTGCTGGTGCTGCTCAGCCCATTCCTGACGGAAGTGGCGCGTGCTTTGCGCATCGTCCTCGCGCCGCATTTCGGCTGGATTCTCGCGGCGATCAGTCTGTTCATGCTGATGTCGGAATGGCCCAAGGCGGGCGATCGCGGCCCAACGAACTGGGCGCGCTTTCGCGCGGCGTGGTCGCAGTTGGCCGCCGGGCTGTTGACGTTCTTCCTGTCCGGCCTGCTGGGCATCATCTTGATGTATCGCAACTTCCTGCCGGTCGAGACGGCCTTCGCCAGCTTGCTGCCGGCCTTCATCGGCCTGTTTGCGATCCCGATGGTGCTGACGAATCTGATCATGGGCACGCGCGTGCCGCCGCAGCACATCAGCACCTCGATCGATCTACAGCCGTCATTGTTGCTGCGCGGGACGTTTGCCGGATCGCTGGGCGGGTTGTTTGCGGCGTTCTTCCCGGTGGTGACGGGCGGCATTGGCGGTTTTCTGGCGGGGCACGCCACCGCCCAGCGCGACGAGCGCACGTTCATCGTGTCGCAGGGCGTATCGAAACTGGTGTATTACGCGGGCGGTTTCCTGCTGTTCTTTTTGCCGGGCCTGCATCTGGCGCGCGGCGGCATGGCCTCGATGGTCAGCACCCTCTACACGCCGGGCACACCGCAGATGTACTATATCGCGGTCGCGGCGTTGGCCGTCTCCGGCGCAGTGAGTTTCCTGCTGTTGATTCCGTATTCACGCTTTGCCGTGCGCTTTCTGGCGCGGCTCGATTATCGCATCGTCAACATTGGCACGTTGATTATCATTCTCGTCGTGCTGCTATGGACGACGGGGCTCACCGGCTTGTTGATCGCCATTCCCGCGACGGCGATCGGCTCGATCCCGTCGTTCTTCGGCACGCGGCGCATGAACTGCCTCGGCGTGCTGCTGGTGCCGATCACGTTGAACATGGCGGGCGTGGGGCCGGAGATTGCGAGGTTGTTGGGGTTGGGTTGAAAGCAAAGGGCCTGAACCAACGGCTCACTCAACACGACTAATAGATATCGATCTTTCAGTCAAGGAGAGGATACGGTGAATAAAAACGACAGAACATCCAGCTACATTCTGAGCTCGTTAGCGAAAGTGCTGCTGATCACGTTGATGACAGGGCTGTTGTCCGGTGTGCAACCGATCCTTGCGGCCCGGGGGATGCTGGCAACGGCCGGAAACCTGGGCGTGTTCACTTCGGGGGAACGCGTAGGGCCAATCGCGGGTGTCGAGAACCAGATCAGCGGGGAAACCGTGGTGATCGAGCCAGCGGGGAGTGCCACCTGGCAAGAAATGCTGGACGCCGAAGCGCAGAATCCCCCCGTAACAGGTATCCCGTCGGTGGTACCTTACATGCCGATGCCTGGGCCGCATGAACTGCTGGGCCCACAGGGGCATTCCGTCAATGGCGAAACCATGACCGCGGCGCCAGCCGGCACGGTGGAGTGGCAGGAGATGGTGAACGATGAAGCCACTCATCCTCTCGAGCCAGGCACACCGCAAGTGGCGCCTTTTATGCCGATGCCTACGCCCCGCGAACTGTCGGCAGTCGACAACGGCGCAACTTCGTTTGCCGCTGGCCCGCTGGCGCCTCCCGGAACGGTCCACAGCTTTCTCGGACTGGACGACAATAACATATCCATTCCACCTGATACGATGGGCGCAGCCGGGCCAGATCACCTGCTGGTCATGCTCAATACTCAGGTGCGCATCCAAAGCAAAACAGGTACCACCCTCAACACTGTCAGTCTGAGTACCTTCTGGACCAGCGGAACGGGCCTCAGCGGTAGTCCCTTTGACCCCAAGGTGGTGTACGATTCACTCTCTGGTCGTTGGCTAGCGACGGTGGATGCGAATGCACAATCGACCACCTCAGCGGTCTGGTTTGCCATCAGCGCCACCAGTGACCCAACCGGCAGCTGGACTTTCTATGCCTTCGATGCCGACGCGGCCAATACCTACTGGGCCGATTATCCTGGCTTTGGAATGAACTCCACCTGGATCGCCATTACCAATAACATGTTTACAATGGCAGGCGCATTTGGCGGCGCCAAGATGTGGGTGATTGACAAGTCCTCCGCGCTGACGGGCGGACCATTGACGACAACCGTTTTCGCCATGGGGTTTGATACCGCGGGCGGGTACTCTGGATTTACTCTGAAACCTGCTGAGACTTTCGACGCAGCTGAGACCACTCTGTACATCATGGACGGCAACAGATACGCGATTGGCGGAGTGGGGCTGCTCCGGCTATCAAGGATTACGGGTTCAGGCGCATCGCCCAGTTGGGCAGTTGTTCCCAATGACTCTACTGGTTACGTGGGAACCGGGTGGTTCCTTACACCGGCAACTTACAATGTGACTCAAATCGACGCCGATCAACTGGGGACAACAACCGATGTGGAAACAAATGATCCGCGGATATTAAATACCGTCTTCCGCAACGGACGCCTCTGGGCAACCCATTCAGGCGGCTATCCTCGCACCTCGACGGCCGATCGAACAGTTGCAGTGTGGTATGAAATTGATCCCGCGGTATCATCAGCGCCTGTTGTTCAGTCGGGAGTGGTTGACAGTGGTGCCGGCACTCACCATTTCTTCCCCAGCATCTCGGTGAATGCCAATAATGCGGTGGCTCTTGGTTTTTCGTACTCGGATGCAACGCAGTATGTCGAGGCTGCCTACACTGGACGCGAGTCCAGCGACCCAGCCGGCACGATGGGCGCCGTGACAACCTGCAAAGCGGGCGAGAGCAGCTACTCAAAATTCTTCAGCGGAACCCGCAACCGTTGGGGAGACTACAGCGCAACCGTGGTCGATCCGGTCGATGACCTGACATTCTGGACGCTGCAAGAATATGCGGGAACGAATGTAGGGCCCGGCGTCAACGATGGCCGCTGGGGAACCTGGTGGTGCCGTGCCCAAGTGGGCAATTTTTGGCAAGGCGATGATGCGACGAATCCTACCTTGTGGAACGTGGCCGCCAACTGGAGTTCAAACACCGTGCCTACCTGCGCCACTGATGCGGTTATTCCCACCACCCCGATCGGAGGCGTTTTCCCCACGGTCAATGTCAACGCAAGCGTCCGCAATCTTACCATCGCGGTGGGCGCCACCATCAATATGAGTGGCAACACGCTCACTGTCTGCGGGAACTGGGACAATAGCGGCACCTTTAACAGCACGGGCGGCACAGTCAACTTCAACGGGGGTACGACTCAGAATGTAACCGCCAACACGGCGACCGCTTTCACCAACTTGACGGTCAGCAGCGGGACGACGCTGGTTGAAACAGTGACCGCGGATAACGCCACCGTCAACGGCGCTTTAACGAACAACGGCCGCATCCGGAAGGCAAAGTTCGGTCTCGCTGCGGGCAGCACGAACTTTGGCCTCACCAGGGCGGCGATAAATATCACGACCCTTGGTGACTTGCGCACGTTGCAGGTCGATCGAGTCGGCAGCGCGCATCCAAACGAAGACAGCAATGGGGGCGGTGCTGATATGCTCAACACCTACTATGCCTTGACCCCGGATGCAACCAACCAGAGTTTCACCTTGAACTTGTGCCTGAGCTACACCGACGCGGAACTGGCAGCTGCCCTCGCGGTCTCCAATGAAGCGAATTTGCGCCTCTGTCGCTGGACGGGAAGCGAATGGAATTGCCCCGCGCGCAGCGGCAGCAGCAGCACGGCGAATAATACCGTGTGCGCCGCCGGCGTGAATACTTTGTCCGATTGGACCATTGGCGAAACCGGACCCACCGCCGTCACGATGGAAAGTGTGAACAGTCGGGCGGATGCGCGAGGATCCCGTGATGCACTCCTGGTGATCCTGGCTGTGTTGACGGGCGGCGGCTTGGCGCTTGTCTGGGGGGTGCGGCGCGTGACAGGACCCAAAGCACGCTAGATGGCCGCACGTTCATCATCTCGCAGGGCGTGTCGAAGCTGGTGTACTACGCGGGCGGCTTTCTGCTGTTCTTTTTGCCGGGCCTGCATCTGGCGCGCGGCGGCATGGCCTCGATGGTCAGCACCCTCTACACGCCGGGCACACCGCAGATGTACTATATCGCGGTCGCGGCGTTGGCCGTCTCCGGCGCAGTGAGTTTCCTGCTGTTGATTCCGTATTCACGCTTTGCCGTGCGCTTTCTGGCGCGGCTCGATTATCGCATCGTCAACATTGGCACGTTGATTATCATTCTCGTCGTGCTGCTATGGACGACGGGGCTCACCGGCTTGTTGATCGCCATTCCCGCGACGGCGATCGGCTCGATCCCGTCGTTCTTCGGCACGCGGCGCATGAACTGCCTCGGCGTGCTGCTGGTGCCGATCACGTTGAACATGGCGGGCGTGGGGCCGGAGATTGCGAGATTGTTGGGGTTGGGTTGAAGGTAAGTGATAGAATGAAATAGAGGTTTTGCCGCATGCAAAAGACGATTGCTTATCAACCTGCTTTCTTTCCCCATCTCACCGCCGAGTTTCCGTCAACGCGCTATCAGGGCAGCAAGGCGAAACTGGTTGATTGGATTTGGGATCAGATTGCTGATTTAGATTTCACGACCTGCCTTGATGCCTTTGGCGGAACGGGTGCGGTGGCCTATCGCTTAAAGCAGGCGGGCAAGCGGGTGACTTACAACGACTTGCTGCGCTTTAACTACGAGTTTGGCCTCGCGTTGATTGAAAATAGCCGAACGCCACTCAGCTTTGAAGAGATCGACTGGTTGCTGACCAGACATTCCGCGATCACATACCCGCACTTCGTTCAGGACAATTTTGCGGACATCTATTTCACCGCTGAGGAAAATGCCTGGATTGATCAAACGATGACCAATATCCGGCAGTTAGCCGATCCATATAAATTCGCACTGGCTTTCTTCGCACTTGCCCAGGCGTGCATCATCATGCGGCCTTACAATCTATTTCACCGGAAGAACCTTTACATCCGGCTGGCCGAGGTCAATCGCTCGTTTGGCAACAAAACGACCTGGGATCGACCCTTTGAGGAATGGTTCCGCGTTTTTGCCAATGAGGCTAATCGCGCCGTGTTTGACAACAGCCAGGTGAACCAGGCCCTGAATTTGGATGCCGTCGAAGTGCCGGGAGAGTATGATCTGGTTTATATCGATACGCCCTACATTGCGGGGAGCGGCGTGGCGGTAAATTATCTGGATTTCTATCATTTTCTGGAAGGGCTGCTGGTTTACCCGGAATGGGATCAGCATATTGACCACCGTTCAAAGCATCGGCGCTTCAAGCCGCGCCCAAATGAGTGGACGGACAAGAACCGGATTCATGGGGCGTTTGAGCGGTTGTTTGAGCGATATCGGCAGAGCACCTTGGTGATATCGTATCGCAGCGATGGCATTCCCGCTGAGTCTGAATTGATCGATCTGTTACGATGCTATAAGTCGGAGGTGCGGGTGGAGCGTTATGGGCAGTACAAATATGCATTGTCGCTTAATGCTGAATCACAGGAAGTTTTCCTGATTGCTCAGTAAATTTCTGCCCGCGTGGTCATGCTGAACAGCAAGAAATCAAATGTTTCCAAGTAACCTGGCATGAAGAAAAAAAACAGTAACAATACAGTTCGTGAACCTGCCGTTGAATATGCGCGCTCCACCGCTGTACCGACTTTCTTTGGTCAGCCGCTGTTGCGCGGAACTTACCTGCAAGTCGAAAAAACCGATCCTCAGTCGCCACAATTGTTCTATGCCCATCCGCACGGTCAACTCTGGGTAGGCGATGCGGTGACCTGGCTGCGGTCGTTGGCCGACGAGTCGGTCGATTTAGTCTTTGCCGATCCGCCCTATAACATCAAGAAAGCCGAATGGGACACGTTTGAGTCGCAGCAGCACTACGTGGACTGGTCGCTGGAATGGATCGAACAGGCGGCGCGTGTCTTGAAGCCGACGGGCACACTCTACATTTGCGGCTTTTCTGAAATACTGGCCGATCTCAAATTGCCCGCCTCACGTTTTTTTGCAGGCTGCCGCTGGCTGGTGTGGCACTATAAGAACAAGGCCAATCTGGGCGCAGATTGGGGCCGTTCACACGAAAGCATTTTGCACTTCCGCAAGACGAAAGACTTCACCTTCAACATTGACGATGTGCGCGTCCCGTATGGCAATCACACTCTGAAATACCCTGAACACCCCCAGGCTGAGAGCAGCCAGTATGGGCGCGGGCGAAACAAAGATCGCTTGTGGCAGCCGAACCCGAAGGGCGCCAAGCCGCGCGATGTGATCGAGATACCCACCACGTGTAACGGCATGCACGAGAAGACACCGCATCCCACCCAGAAGCCTGAAGAGCTGTTGCGAAAGATCGTGTTGGCGTCATCAAGCGTCGGCGAGGTCGTCATCGATCCGTTTGTCGGCTCCGGCACGACCCTGGTTGTCGCGGAACAGCTGAAGCGTCAATGGCAGGGCTGCGATATTTCGCCGGAATACTGTCGTTGGGCAGCGGAACGCATCGAGCTGGTGGAAGATTGGCCGATCGAGAAGTGGCTGCAGTACGATCTGGAGAATGCGGAGCGGAGAAAGTCGATCCGATGAAAGCCGCGACATTGGATGATTTACAGGCGAGCGTGCAGGATCCGTCAGCCTTTGCGACATTGGCCGACTATCTCAGAATTACTGACGCTTTTCTCGCTTTGGTCAGGCGCACCCGCCCGACCCGCATCGTGTCGCCCTCACACCGCAACTACATTTTCTATCAGTATGGCGAAGATTATGGACACAAGATCACACGCCCTTTGAATGCTAATCTGTTCATCGAAATGCCCCGGGATTTCCGGGCAGCGTTCGAACGGTTTGGGTCATTCCTGTCTGATCTCAAACGCTACGGCGCTTCCGCCGCCGGACGCAAAGCGCATCAAGCGTACCTCGCATCGCAAGAAATCAATCGTGTAGTTTATACCGCTCAACAGGCGCTTGGCAGCATTGGCGATTCTTTCGATAACCCCAATCAATCACGCAAACGGGTCGGCCAGTTATTTGAGACTTTGGTCAAATTGACCATTCAGGAAGTTGGCTTGATCTGTGAGCCACGCACCATCAATATCCCCATTCCCGATAATCCCGGCTACGAGATGTCTTATGAACTGGATGTGGTTTTTTCCCGCAACAAAGCCATCCTTGCTTCAGAAACTCACTTCATCCATTCCTCTGAAGTCGTCGGTTCGGTCAAGACGACCAGCAAAGATCGTATCGACAAGATTTTCCTGGACAAGTATTTGTTGACCAAGCTGCTGGGGCGAAACATACCGGTCGTGGCGATCTTCTTGCACGATGTACAGCGTGCCGTGCGCGGGAATAGCATTTTTGGCGTCAATTCCACCTTCAAGAGCAATCACTTCCTTGGTTATACCGTTGCGCTGAATCGACTCGACGGCGTGTACTACGTCGATCCACGACCGGAAATGCTCGTTAATGAACGATTACGCGAGCAGATTCGGGATTTTCAAGAGTTCCTGGTGAAGGATTTGTGGCAACTGTCATCAGAAAGAAGTTGAGTCCATGAAAGGCATCTCCCACTTCCTGGCCGGCGTCGCCGCGGCCACCTTCGTCCCCGGCGTGGTGGAAAGCGCCGCGCAGGGATCGTATCTCATCGTGCTGGGCGGATTCTTCGGCCTGCTGCCGGACACGCTCGATTTCAAGTTCGCGCGCTACTTCGAGCATCACGTCAACATCGATCCCGATCCGGCGAATCTCGATCCGCAGATCATGGCGGGCGCGGTCGCCGCCGAGATCGATCGGGCGGCCGAGACCGGGAAGCCCGTGCGCGTGCAGCTGCACAACATCCCGCTGGGGCCTAATCGCTGGCGGCAATATCGCATTCGTTTTGACTCCGAGCGCAGCGAGGTCGTGGTGGGCATCGGGCCGATCGTGAATGCGGCGCAGGCGCCGCTGGACGAAAGCGGTCAGCGTGCCGCGCGCGTGAAGACCAAAGCGAAAATCGATTACACCTATGACGGCGAAATGGTCACCGACTTCTGGAACGGCCCGTCGTTTGCGTTTGTGCCCAAAGCACACGCGGTGGAAGTGCAGTTCCTGCCGTGGCATCGCGCGTGGAGCCATTCATTCACGTTGGCCGCGCTGCTGGGCCTGATCATCGGCGTGTTGTTCGGATCGGCGCCGGCGGGGCTGGTGACCTTTCTCGGCATGTCGGCGCACATCGTCGAAGATCAACTCGGCTATTTGGGCAGCAATCTGTTCTGGCCCATCACCAAAGAGCGATCGGCGGGCGCGCGGTTGCTGCACTCTGGCGATGCGATCCCGAATTTCCTCGCGGTGTGGACGGCGCTGGTGCTGATCCTCTTCAATCTCGATCGGTTTTCCGCGCCCGTGCAGAACCGCGCGGTGTTCTTCGATCCGCTGATCTATTTCACGACGATGCTGATCGCGCCCATGACGATCTTGATCGGCGTGTATGCGTGGGAACGGCGCAAATATCAGGTGCGGCGTGAAGTCGCACAGCAGGCCGACATTGTAGCGGAGTTGAAGGAAACCGAAGTATAATTGCCCCAGAGGTGGCGCTATGGGAGCAACCATTCACATTTCAACAGACACTTACCAGCTGTTACAACGGCGCGCGGCCGAGATTCGTGCGACACCTGACGGCCTGGCCGATACGGCGCTGCGCCTGCAATTGGGTAACTCAGCGCACATCGAGCGGCGGCTTACCGCGCACGGGACACAAGCTTACGTGCGCGGCACGCGAGTTGCCGTGCGCCACGCCGCCGAGTTTTTGAAGGCGGGACATACGGTTGAGGAAATTGTGCAGGTAGGCTTGCCGCACCTGCCACCGGCCGCTATCTATGAGGCAGCGGCGTACTACTACGATCACCAGACCGAGATCGATGCAGAAATTGCCGCTCAGTCCGAAGAGTCAATCGGGCTAATGCTGGCGCAAACGCTGTCACCCGATCAATATGCTCAGTTGACCGGGCGCGCCGCATGAGTCAGCCGCGCTTTTTGCTCGACGAGCATGTCTGGGGCGGGTTGGTTGACGTAGGCCGCCGGATCGGCATCGATGTCCTGTTGACTCAGGCACAGTTGCCTACGGGCACAGTTGATGAAGACGTGCTGCGCTTTGCTGCCCGACAACAACGGATCCTACCGACAGGCAACGCCCAAGATTTCGCGCCTATTGCCAGGCAATGGTTCCTGTCCGGCCAGGAGCATTGGGGAATTGTGATTGTGCCGGGTCAAACCGATAAGGGCTTGCTGAGTCGCGCGCTCGAAAACATGGCGCGCCATTACCCGGCGGAATCGTTCAAAAATACCGTGCGCTTCTGGCGCGAATTCGTCTAGGTCGTTGCCTGTCAAATAGCGATGTGCGAAGTGCGGCTTGAGGAATGCGGTATACTCAATCCGCACTTTTTGATTGGGGAGGTAAGCGATGAAAGCACTGCGTAGCCTGTTCGTCGTGATACTCAGCGTGGGCGCATTGTTGCTGCTGCTGGCGGTTATGCGGCCGGCCCGATCGATCTCGGCGGCCCGATCGACCGCGGCGCTGGATGTCGTCATCAATGAAGTGGCGTGGAGCGGTACGGCCGCCAGCAGCGCCGATGAATGGATCGAGTTGAAGAATAACACCACGGCCACGATCGATCTCAACGGCTGGACGCTGCACGCTGCTGATGGCACACCCGCGATCCTCATCACCGGAACCATTGCCCCTAACGGCTATTACTTGCTGGAACGCACTGATGACACGACCGTCAACGATGTGCCCGCCGACCAGTTTTTCAGTGGAGCTATCGGCGATACGGGCGAAATCTTCACGCTGACTGACCCCTTCAGCAACGTGATCGATACGGCCAACGGCGCTGGCGGCGCGTGGCCAGCGGGCACTGGATCGCCCAATCGCGCTTCCATGGAGCGGATCGATTCATTGACTCCCGACACCGATCTGAATTGGGCCAGTAACGACGGCGTGACTCGCAACGGTCATGATGTGGGCGGCAATCCCATCAACGGCACGCCGCGCCAGCCCAATTCAGCCAGGCCCTACACTCCGACTGCGCCCGGCAGCGTGTTGATCAGCGCCGTGCATGCCGACGGCTACGTGACCGGGCAGACCGATGAGGGTTTCCGGTTGACCAACGTTAGCACGCAGACCATCACCCTGACAAATTGGATCGCGACCGATGGGCAAGGTGAAGGCGCTGTCAACCTCACTGGTACACTGCCGCCCGGTCAATCCATCTGGCTGGCGCGCTATGCCATCACCTTCACGCAGCAGTTCGGCTTCAAGCCGGCCTACGAATATGGCGGCGAGACTGATCCGTCTGTGCCCAACCTCAGCGGCACGGCGCTCGATCTGGTGGCCACCAACGATGAACTGGCGATCCGCGCAGCGGCCAACAACTGGATTGATGCCGTAGTCTGGGGAACGGGACAGATCACCGACACCACCTGGCTCAGCGGCTGGATCGGATCGAATGTGCAGCGTTACGACGGAGCAGCTCTGACAGGCCAGCTGCTCTATCGCAAACTTGACGAGGCCAGCGGGCGGATTGTGCCGGATACCGACAGCGCGATCGATTGGGCCAACGATCGCACCGATCCCATCTCCGGCCGCAAAACGCAGTATCCCGGTTGGGATATGGAGCAGTTCTGGCAGACGGCCAAAGTGACCGAGACGGCCACACTCACCGTCGCCATCGCGCCCGACAACGCCTATCGCGTCATCTCGGACGTGCTCGGCTCGGCGCACTCTTCCATCAAGATGGAGATGCACACCTTCGACAACCTGGGCCTGCTCGAGGTGCTGACGAGAACGATCGGGCGCGGGGTGAGCGTGACGATCTTGCTGGAAGGTGGCCCGGTGGGCGGCATTGACCATCAAGAGCGCTGGGTCTGCAAACAAATCGAAGCGGCGGGCGGCCAGTGCTGGTTCATGATCAACGAATCGAGCCAGGACATCTTCGATCGCTATGATTACGTGCACGCGAAAACGATCGTCGTCGATGATCGTATTGTCGCGATCGGCTCGGAGAACCTCAGCCCGCGCAGCCTGACGTATGACGATTTTGCCAACGGCACGCGTGGGCATCGCGGCGTGTATCTGGTGACCGACGCGGGCGGTATCGTCTCGCGCGCGCTGGAAATCTGGCAGGCCGATTTCGATCCGCTCAATCACCGTGACATTTTCCGCTGGTCGCCCAACCTGACCGGCACTTATGGCCCGCCGTCGATCGGGTTCACGCCCAATTACAGCATCGAAGTCAGCGGTTATCGCATCCGCTATCCCGCGCCGTTGACCGTCACCGCGCCGCTGACCTTCGAGTTGTTGACCGCGCCGGAAAGCGCTTTGCGCGCCAGTGATAGCCTGTTGGGCCTGATCAACCGATCGGGCGCGGGTGATTTTATCGACGTGGAGCAGCTCGACGAGCCGCCGCACTGGGGCGATTCGGCCAGCAACCCGCTCGCTGATCCCAACCTCCGCCTGGAAGCATTGATCGCCGCGGCGGGGCGTGGCGCGCAGGTGCGTCTGCTGCTCGATCGCTACTTCGATGATTCCACCAGCCCCGCCAGCAATGCGGCGACGGTGGAGTACATCGAGTCGCTGCGTGCGCTCAGCCCGACGTTGTCTGCCAACCTCGAAGTGCGCTTGGGTGATCCAGCGCTGTATGGCCTGCACAACAAGATGTTCCTGTTCAACGTCGGCGGGCAGAAGATCGTGCACGCCGGCAGTTTGAACGGCACCGAAACGTCCAACAAAGCCAATCGCGAAGTGGCGCTGCACGTTGAATCAAGTGCGGCCTATGATTATCTGCGCGCAATGTTTGAATACGACTGGGCTTTCCAACCCCGCGCTGTGCTGCCGCTGATCATGAATAATCTCATCATGCCGCCGGATCATTTGTTGATCAGCAAGGTGTTCTATCTGGGTTCGACGAGCGTGCTCACCGGCAGCGAGTGGATTCAACTTTACAATCCCACGCCCATCACCGTTTCGCTGACGGGCTACAAAGTGGGCGATCAGGCCGTGCCCGGGCCAACGGGTTTCACGGTCGATGGGATGTGGACCTTCCCGCTGGGCGCCAGCCTTGGGCCAGGACAGGTGATCAACATCGCCACCACGGGGCGCGGCTTCTTCAACAAATACGGCTTCCCGCCGCACTATGCCTTCTTTTCCAGCGATGTGGCGGCGCCGTTGATGTCGCCGTACTTGCAGTACACGACGAACATCAGCTTCTCCCTGGCGAACCCCGGCGACGAAGTGCTGCTGCTGGGGCCAAGTGATCTGTTGGTCGACGGCGTGGCGTGGGGCACCGGATCGCTGCCGGGGAACGTGTCGTGCCTCGCCATCGATCCCAATCTCTATCCGCTGGGCAATCCGTCGATCAAACGTGAGCCGCTGTGGAAAGACACCAACAACTGCCCGGCTGATTTTGTGATCGATCCGCTGGCGCAGCCCTGACTCGCTGACACGCCGACTCGCTGATTCGTTGATTCATTTTGGCGCATCGGCTATACTTGCGGCATGACTGCGACCATCCGATCCGTCACGACCAAAACTGTCGAGCGCTTTCGATCCAGGCAGCTGCACAATCAGCGCGCCGTCACCGTTTTTCTGCCGCCCGATTACGATTCTCAGCCCGAGCGGTTCTACAAAGTTCTGTACGTGAACGACGGGCAGGATATGCCTGCGGTCAAGCTGGCCGAGACGTTGTCCGCGCTCATCGCGCACCACGAGATCGAGCCGATCATCGTCGTGGCCATCCACGCCACGCGCGATCGCTTGCAGGAATACGGCACGGCGGGCATTCCCAACGCGCGCGGCCTGGGCAAGCGGGCGCGCAAGTATTCCTTCTTCGTACTCGACGAAGTGCTGCCGTACATCAATCGCCGCTACCGCACACTGACCGGCCCCGTCAACACGGCGATCATGGGGTGGTCACTCGGCGGCCTGATGGCTTTCGACCTGGCATGGAACCATCCCGACGTCTTCGGCGCGGTGGGCGTGTTCTCCGGCTCGTTCTGGTGGCGTACCGCCGAACAAGACACGCACGCGCGGCAGGAATCGCGCATTATGCACCGCCGCGTGCGCGATACCGATTCGCCCGGCCAGCTGCGCCTGTGGTTTCAGGCGGGCACGCTCGACGAGAAGGAAGATCGCGACCACAACGGCGTCATCGACGCGATTCAGGACACCACCGAATTGATGGACGAACTGGAATCAAAGGGCTTCCGGCGCGGCCTCGATATGATCTATACGCAGGTGGAAGGCGGCGAGCACAATCAGCGCACGTGGGGCTTCATCCTGCCGTACTTTCTGCGCTGGACGTTCCCCACGGCGAGCTACGCCCAGCAGCATCCGCGCGACGGAGTGGGATTCCTCTCCGTGCCGATGCAGGGCCGGGTGAGTGTTCACCGGAACGCCAAACACCGTCGCAGCGATGTGCAGGCCAAGCGGGTTTTGCGCGTCGCTGGTGTGCGATCAAAAATAGTTCGTCGCAATAAGGGAAGGTAACGTGCGAATCAACGGAATGACCGGATAAGGAAACAAAATAGAATTCATCCGCTCATTCTGATTTTCTGTCCTCAAATAGTTGTCTCATTGTTCTCCACAGCCAGCCAAAGGGGGAAACATGTCTGCATTACCACACCGCACCATCCTCTGCATCACCAGCTATGAAAAAGGGCAGGCCTTCATGCGCCAGGCCAAGGAGCAGGGCAGCACCGTCTACCTGCTCACCGTCGAGAAGCTGCGCGACGCCGACTGGCCGCGCGATCAACTCGACGAAATCTTCTTCATGCCGTCGCTTTTCCACGAGCAGGACATGATCTATGCGGTGAGTTACCTGGCCCGCACCCGCCCGCTCGATCGGATTGTGGCGCTGGACGACTACGACGTGGAGATGGCGGCCTCCCTGCGCGAGCATCTGCGCATCCCCGGCATGGGCGACACCACCGCGCGCTACTTCCGCGACAAACTGGCCATGCGCGTGCGGGCCAGAGATCGCGGCGTGCGCGTGCCGGAGTTTGTGCATGTCCTCAACTACGATCGTCTGCGCGACTTCATGTGGCGCGTGCCCGCCCCGTGGATGTTGAAGCCGCGCTCGGAAGCAAGTTCGCTCGGCATCAAGAAGATCAACGCGCAGGATGAATTGTGGCCCGCCATCGACGCGCTGGGCGATCGGCAGTCGTATTACGTGCTGGAACAATACGTGCCCGGTCACGTGTTCCACGTCGATTCGATCGTGTCTGAAAAGGAAGTGGTCTTTGCGGAAGTGCACGGCTACATCAAGCCGCCCTTTGACGTGATGCACGGCGGCGGCATCTTCGTCACGCGCACCCTGCCGCGTGAAGCGGAAGACGCGCAGGCCCTGCGCGCGTTGAACCAGCAGCTGCTCGAAGCGCTGGGCTTTGTGCGCGGGGTGACGCATGCGGAGTTCATCAAGGGGCAGGAAGACGGCCAGTTCTACTTCCTCGAATGCGCGGCGCGCGTGGGCGGGGCCAACATCGTCGAGTTGGTGGAAGCCACCACGGGCTTGAATCTGTGGGCCGAGTGGGCCAGGATCGAAATCGGGGGCGAGGATGTGCCCTACGAGCTGCCGCCGCACCGATCGGATTACGGCGGCCTCATCATCTCGCTCGCCAAGCAGGAATGGCCTGATCTTTCAGGCTATACCGATCCCGAAATCGTGTGGCGCATGAAGCGCAAGAATCATGCCGGGCTGGTGGTGCGCGCCGACAATCCGCAGCGTGTGCAGGAACTGCTCGAAAGTTACGTGCCGCGCTTTGACAACGATTTCCACGCCACCCTCCCGCCGCCTGACAAGCCTTCCAATTAGGACTGCTGCTGATTTTGACGTAGACCGATCGCCTCTGGATCGGTCTTTTTGTTACATAATCAAAACTATATTAAAGTTATACAAATACTTGACAAGATTTGTTCATTGTGATATAGTATTTCCAATGAATGGAGTAGCAATATGGAAAACTCAAGCGAATTACTGAGCATTTCAGACGAACCGATTTACAACGCAAAAGCGGTGACGAGACAGACTGGAGTGACCCCGGCCACGCTGCGGGCGTGGGAGCGGCGCTACGGCGTCCTATTGCCCGATCGGACGGCGGGCGGCCACCGGCTTTACTCGGCGCGCGACATCGCCGCCATCAAGTGGCTGCGGCAGCAAATTGAGCAGGGCATGACCATCAGCCGGGCAGTGGCGCTGCTGCAGCATCAACTGGGCCGCGCGGAATTTATGCCGTCGGTGCAGATTCTGACGGAAGCGCCGCAGCCCGCGCGCTCGCTGGACACGATCCGCGCCGATCTTTATGAAGCACTGATCGACTTTGACGAAGCGACAGCCGAGGAAGTGCTGAGCGAAGCGTACTCGCTGCACCCGATCGAAGCGGTGTGTGTCAGCGTGATTCAAGCGGTGCTGGCGCAGTTGGGGCACGATTGGGTGAGTGGCAAGATCACAGTCGCTCACGAACACTTCGCGTCGAACTATCTGCGGCGCAAGCTGCTGGCGCTGATCGACACCGGCCCCAGCACGCGGCCCGGCACCATCGCCATTGGGGCGGCTCCAGCGGACATGCATGAGATGGGCATTCTGCTGTTGTCGATCTTTCTGCGGCGGCGCGGCTGGCACGTGGTCTATCTGGGCCAGGCGGTTCCGCTGGAAGATTTGCCGAAGTCGCTGCCGATGCTGAATGCCGATGTGCTGGTGCTGGCCTCGACAGTGCCCGATTCGGCGCAGGCGCTGCGCGGCATTCAAACATGGCTCGATCGGATCCCGGCGGCTCAACGGCCCGCGTTTGCGTTCGGCGGCCCGGCCTTCAATAATCATCCCGAGCTGCTGAGCGAAGTGCCCGGCACATTCCTGGGGGAAACCCTGCAGTCCGGCATCGACGCCATCGAGCGGCTGATGAACGAACGGAAGAACACTCAGTAACTGGCAGAGCAGAGGAGGAAAGATCATGCGTGTCATCGTAACGGGTGGAAGCGGTTTAATCGGACGGGCGCTGGTTGATAGTCTGGCGCGTGACGGCCACGAAGTGATCGTGTTGAGTCGCAATCCTGATGCGGTCAAGAATTTGCCCACGGGCGCGTGCGCCGAGCGGTGGGACGGTAAGACGGCGCAGGGCTGGGGCAAGTTCGTCAACGGCGCGGAGGCCGTCGTGAACCTGGCAGGCGCCACCATATCCGATCGGTGGTCGGACACCCACAAGACAGAAATCCGCGAGAGCCGCGTGAATGCGGGGCAGGCGATTGTGGCAGCGGTGAAGGCCGCCGAGCAAAAGCCGCGCGTGGTCATCCAGTCATCGGCGGTGGGTTACTACGGGCCGTGCGGCGCGGAGGAAATCACCGAAAATTCCCCCGCTGGCAGCGACTTTCTGGCAAGCGTGTGCAAAGCGTGGGAAGCCTCCACGGCTGAACTTGATAACATGGGCATTCGCCGTCCGATCATTCGCACGGGTGTGGTGCTGGACAAAAACGGCGGAGCGCTGCCGAAGATGGTGATGCCCGTCAAGCTGTTTGTGGGTGGGCCGTTGGGCAGCGGCAAGCAGTACTTCCCGTGGATTCACCTGCACGACGAGGTCGCCGCGATTCGCTGGCTGATCGACAACCCGAATGCGCACGGCGTGTACAACCTCAGCGCGCCGCAGCCGTTGACCAACAAGGACTTCACGCGCGCCATCGGCAAAGTGCTGGGGCGGCCCACGTTCATGCCGGTTCCCGCGTTCGCCATGAAGACCCTATTCGGCGAGATGTCGACATTGCTGCTGGACGGTCAACGCCAGATGCCGGTGCGTTTGGTGAAGGAAGGCTTCAAGTTCAAGTTCACCAACGCCGAAGCGGCGCTGCGCGATGTGCTGAAGTAACGAGCAAGAAGATGAACAAGATTACCGAGTGGATCAAGAATATCGGGAAGTGGATAGAAGGTGCGTTGAAGGGCGGGCCGCCAGAGCCGGTGCCGGTGCCGGTGCGGCGCTGAGCGCAGTACAGTAGAAAGGCAAATGGCATGACATACCCGTTGCAAGTTCTCATCGATAATATGCGGGCGCTGGTGGACGAAAAGCCGGAACGCGAATTGGCTCAATCGCAAGACGTGGTCAGCTTCGGCTCATTCAGTTACACCGCGTCTGTCAAAGCGATGGAGTTGATGAGCCACATCATCGAAGACGCGGTGATCGATTCGCCGGGTGAGATCGATCTGCTGGTGTCGTTCCAGAAGATGTCGCGCGTCAAGAATCAGCTCGAGCGTTACACCCGCGTGGCGCAGTCTGCGCGCCGCCTGGTGTTGGCCGGCGAGATCGACTGGCAGGTTCCGGCCTGGCCGCGCGTCGAGGTGATCGACACCGCCGACGATCCGATGATCGATTACTGGTTCGTGGTGGCCGAGGGCGGCGGTGTGCATATGGCGCTGCTGGCGCAGGAAGTTTCCGGTCTGGCCGGACAGCGCAATTACAAGGGCTTTTTCACGCTCGATCGCGCGATTGCGCGCAAGGTGGCTGCGACCATTCGGGACTTACTGGGTGAGAAGCGAGTGATAGTGGCATAGCGCGCCGCTGCGCTCACCAACCGGGTCCTCGCGGTTGGCTCGTGTCGCCCGCGAGGACGCGGGCTTGGCGCACAGGCGGAAGATAGATTTTTAACAGGCTGTACAGAGCGAGGTGCAGGATGAGTACTTGCGAGCGTTCCTTCAAAGTTAAGGCAGAATTGGCGGCAGTAGCAGCCTTCCACGATGATCCGGTGTCCCTGGCAGCGATTACGCCGCCGCCGGTGCGCGTGACCATTCAGCGCTTCGACAAGCCGGTGCGCGCAGGCAGCCGCGTGATCTTCCGCCTGAGCGTGGGGCCGATCGGTGTGACGTGGGATGGCACCATTGCGGAGTATGTCGCGGGGCAATACTTCCGCGATGTGCAGAACAGCGGGCCGTTCGGCGCGTGGAGTCACACGCATTCGTTCACAGCAGAGGCCGATGGGACGCGCGTGAGCGATCGGGTGGAGTATGAGCCGCCGCTGGGTTTGATCGGGAAGTTGATAGATCCATTACTGGTGAGACCGTCGTTGAAGTACATGTTTGATTATCGGGCAAGGAAGACGCGCGAAATATTGGAGCAGGGCAGACAGGCAGCCAAACAGCAAGCGGCTTATCGGTAGA
>CAYNML010000019.1:0-6806 GCA_964398185.1 uncultured Anaerolineae bacterium
CCTGTCAGCACTTCTAGAAGCACCCCTGTGCTATTCTCTTCCCAGCCAAGAGTACCGCAGCCGACTCATCCCCAAGCGTCGGCGGGTGTCTCATTGTGCGCGCTGCCGGGCATGGGGATGCTCGGCCTGCGGCACAAACAATACTGGGAGGAGATTTCATGCGTTCCGCGCACGTCGTCCGCTTCGTCGTCGTTGCCGTCCTGTTGACCCTCGTGCTGGCCGCCTGTGGCAGCGGAGCAGCCCCGGCTGCATCCAGCAGTTCATCACCCAGCAGTCAATCTGCCACAAAATCAGAGGCTCCCGCCGCGCCAAGCGGATCGCTCAGCGCGCAGGGCGTCGATGCGTGCAAGCTAATCACCGCCGAGGATGTGAAGCGCATCAGCGCCTATGACGACGTGGAGTTCAAGGGCAAAGAAGGCTACTGCGCCGTCATCGCTGGTGATGGCAACCTGAATGTCGGCGTCAGTCTCGGCCTGGATACCGGTGTCGATCTGTCCGGTAATCCGCGGCTCGATCTGGGCAACGGCGTCAAAGGTTCCACCACCGGCAGCGGCTGGCTGATTCAATTGACCTTCCCGGACAGCTCGACGATCAATTTCATCATCTCCGGATCATCGATGCACGGTGAAGACACCACCAGGTTGATGTTCACCAACGGCGATGGCACGGAGGTGGATGCGCCCTCCGTTTATCAGGCTTACGCGCAGGCGGCGCTGGCGAATGTTGGTAAGGCGAAGTAAGTAGATTGCGTCATTGCGAGCTGCGGAGCGGCGAAGCAATCTCCCGCACCGGCTTCGAGATTGCTTCGTCGGCCTACGGCCTCCTCGCAATGATGTTGGGGAGGAACCATGAACCGCAACTTGATCTTCAGCCTGTCCTTGAGCGCCGCCTTGCTGCTGGCGCTGTTGGCGTTATTGACGCCGCAGGTCAACGCGCAGCCGCAGCCCTCACTTGCTGCCCCAGCGGCGTTGACGTACACCGTTCATTTGCCGTTGGTCGTCAACAATTATCCGTTCTCTACTCAATATGGCGTCGGCTACGCCACCGGCAGCGATCGGACTTTAATCCGCTGGTTCTGGACCAAACCGATCGAGCCGTTGGCGTTTCGCGTGTATCGCAAGATCGGCAGCGGATCGGAAACGTTAATCGCCACCGTTATCTCGGTCACCAATCCCTCGGCGGCCATCAACATCCTCAACAACACCGATCCGCGTTACAGCAATCTCTACAACTTTCTCATCACCAACTACGCGCCGCTGGGCATTACCGACATTCCCTCGTTTCACGCGGTGATGCGCGACAACAAACTCGCCGCGCAGCGCATGGCCAACGATTTCTATCCGACTTCGCTCGTCATTGGCTGGGGCTATCTCGATAAGGCGATCTCGCCCGGCATCACCTACACTTATCGCGTCGAAGCGGTACTGCCGTCGGGCACGCAAAATCTTGGCGGCGTGTCAGCATTGGCGGGGCAGTTGACGCCGTTCGCTAAGCCCACTAATCTCACGGCGCTGACGCTGAATGACAACGATCCGCTGATCCGCGACAAGGCCGGCGATTGGGGCACCGCGCAGCAGAATCGCCGCTTCCATCAGACGGTGTATCTGCGTTGGGACGCTGAGCAAGCGGCGAGTTCGATCAATGGGCCGTGGCTCACCGGTTACGATGTCTTCCGCGCGCCCATCACCAACTCGATCGCGCTCTCGCGCGTCACCGGCATCCAGCCGATTCAGGCGTTGACGGCCACCATCCCGATCAGCGATACGCCCGTCACGACCGATGTGCTGGCTTACGAAGAAGTGCCGTATTACTTTGCCGATATTGCGCCCGCCGTCGGGCAGTGGGTCTATCGGGTGACACCGCGCGATCTGCTGGGGCAGATTCGCGCGTGGCCGATCGATCAAGCCCAGTTCAGCGATCCATACACAGCGCGCGCTCGCGACTTCCTGCCGCCCGATGTGCCGCTCAACGTCACGGCGACTGTCACCGCGACCGGCGCGATCTCTACCGTCATCGTCTCGTGGCAGATCACACCCACCGCCGACCTCAGCGGATTCATCGTCTATCGCGCCTTTGCGATCTCGGTGACGCTGCAAGCCAACTGCGCGAACGAGCATCACTGCTGGCGCGAAGTGACGCGCACCACGCAATTGCAATGGCACGATCTCGATCCGACGTTGGAGCAAGTGCGCTGGTATCGCTTGCAAGCGATCGATCAAGATGGCAATCGCAGCCGCTACACCGCGCCCGTGCAGGCGATTCTGCACGATATCACGCCGCCCACACCGCCGACGGTAACGGTCATTCCATGTGATCCCCTTGGGTCACTAGCGCAGGGTTACTGCATCAATTCCACGCCCACCACGACAGATACTACGCGCTATCGCGTCTACTGCCAGTTCAGTCCCGACGGCGTGATGATGCCCATCAGCGACACGACGCAGATCAACAACTTCAAGTTGGAGAGCCTCTATTCGCCGCCGTTTCCGCTGAGCAACGTGACCTGCCAGATTCGCGCTGCCGACGCGCACGGCAACCTCAGCACGCCTGCACCATTCAGCGTGCCGTGGATGCTGTCACCGCGCCCGCTCGTCGCGCCCACGCCCATCATCACGACGATCAATACCGCGCTGGGCGGCCTCAACGGTTACAGTGCGCAGCTGTTCTGGGATGTGAACGACGCCGCGGGCCTATCGGGTTTCAGGATCGACCGCGAGGCGATCTATCGCCCCCACAACGGGCCGGTGGGCGATGTCGCCTCATTCAACGTCAACAATCCCGCTGCGCGCGTGTACACCGACACCTCGATCGAATTGCAGACGATCTACAACTATACCGTCACCGCGCTCACTCCGCCGGGCTTCCCGTTCAACGGCAAGGAGGCGTCGTCGTTTCCACGCACGTTCAAAGCGGTGATCAACGGTCAGCGCCCCATCACCGAAGTGGCTTGGGTCAATCTGACGTGGACGGCAGGCGTGGGCACGCAGCTGCGTTGGGATCCGGTCAACGACTTTCTGCGCGGCTGGGCCGTTTTCCGCAGCGTGCATCGCGACAGCGACTACATTCAATTGACGCCCATCGTCAACGCCGGGCCGATCTACCTCGACGCCAGCGCACAGCACGATCGCTACTGGTATGTGGCGGTGGAATACGATCTGCGCACCGGCGAACCGATCCGCTACACGCGCCCGCGCAGCGTGGCGGGTGGCATTGCGCCGAATGCGGTTGATACGTCATTGCGAGGAGCGTTGTTGGCGACGAAGCAATCTCCGCTTGTGCCGGGGGAGACTGCTTCGCAGACAGCGCTCGCAGTGACGGGACCGATGACGGCCTGCTCGCCCATCATGCCCACACCCGGTCAGCCGCTGCGTTTTGGCGAGGGCTTTGAAGTCGTCACCGTCACGATCGATCCGGGGAGCAGTGCCACGAATTTGATCGGCAGCGGCTTCCTGCGGCTCACTCCGCCCGGCGGCGATGTGTACATCCCGGTGGGTTTCACCGCAGCCGATTCGATCAGCGTGGGCGACGCGCAGAATCACGTTTGCACGGGACAGCTGCAAGTCACGGGCGCAGTGTTACCGAGCAACGTGCAGTATCCGGGCGGCCTGCATTACGGCATCACGGCGGTGTATGCCAAACCGTGGTTCACGCAGCCAAACACTGGTACGGGCGAGGTGCAGATCAAGTTACCGGATACACTGCGTCTCTTCGTTCCGCCCGGCAATAATGAAAGTGATGTGTGGCCGTTATTCGCCGCCGACGGGCTGGTGCTGCGCGGCGATCTTTCGTTCAGCATGACCACCAGCCTTTCGGGCTTTGGCTGTGCAGCGCCTGCACTCGGCTTCAACCTG
Source organism: uncultured Anaerolineae bacterium (assembly GCA_964398185.1). Classification (GTDB taxonomy): domain Bacteria; phylum Chloroflexota; class Anaerolineae; order Fen-1058; family Fen-1058; genus Fen-1058. The sequence goes on from CAYNML010000019.1 coordinate 3,852, forward strand.
GAAACGCTGCCCGCCAGAGTGATCCCGTTGGGATCGCTGAGTTTCGATCAATACGCGATCAGCGCACCGAGCAGCTGCCTGCAGTATCTCGATCGCTACACCGGTCAACACGACCCGCGCACGACTGCGCCCGCCGACAGCAACGATGGCTACTTGCGCGGCAACTACACCAGCAGCGCGATCAGCGTCGATGTCAACGGCTTGCGCGGCGCTTTTTCTACAACCGATAGTCTGTCGTGGCTCGGCAGTTATCCGTATCGCTTCAGCGTCAACGCCAGCGGCGGCAACCTCGGCATCAGCGGCACACAGATTTTCTCCGGCAATCTCGGCGGCGGATCGGTGTCGCTGGCGTATCACACCGGCCTCACGACGACGACACCGACTGCGCTGACTGGATCGTTCGTCAGCCTCACGCTCGATGCGCGCGGCGCGGCCTATGGGAACTTCAACACGGTGTCCGATGTCACGTGGTTGAAGAGTGGTTTCAAGTTGTTCGCGGGCAACTGGGAGATGTATCTGGGCGAGATCACTTCGCGCGATCGACCGCATCTGTCGATGTGGGCCACGCGCCCCAACGATCTGCGCGACGTGGGCCTGTCGCAGTTGGCCGAGATCGAGCCGGGGCTTAATCGGCGTTCGAGTGGATCGCCGCTGTATTACAGCAACTGCACGGGGCCATCGGCTATCTTCGATGCCGCGCTCAACACCTACGTGCGGCAGGGCGGCGTCAGTCAACGCCAGAAGGCCAAGATCATCTCGCCGGTGCAGCTGCCCATTCACGGTTACGATGCCTCGCTCGACAATCTGGAATTTGAATGGCTGGACAACTACATCTTCGATCGCAATGCGACCGCGAATCTGAATCTACCGTTTCCGCCCAGTGTCACGCTGCGCCTCGTAAATCTGATCTTCAACCCGATCGATGGCTGCATTGATGGCGGCGTCGTGCCGCCGGGTCAGGCTGCCAAGACCTTGCAATACTGGCAGCTCGGCGCGCGTTTCAAAGCCGTGGAATTTCGCCGGCCCATGACGGCTGTGCCGCAGAATCAATATCACGATGCGATGCTGTGGGCGCAGAGCGCGATTTCGATTCCGCACGTGACGCCGCCGGGATCGATCGGGCCGGCCGCCGTCAACGTAGACATCTCGTTTTATCCTGACGGGCAGTATTACTCGTCGACGCTGCTCTACAACCGACCGGACTTCTCGCTCGACGGCTTCCCGTTTTTGATGGAAGGCTTCCGCCTCAACGGTACGTGGGAAACGCAATTGGCGATCGGCGCAGAAACGCCGCAGTGGAATGCGAATGCGACCGCGATCGATCCGCCGGGCAACAACTGGTTCCTGCGCGGCTTCGTCGAATTGAAAGGCCCGATCGTGGCGCCGTATTTCGGCCTGTTGCAAGGCCCGATCAATCAACCGCGCCCCAACGCTTTTGTCCTCGGCTGGGATAGTTACGTGGGCTTCACGGCGTCGCTGCGCGCCGAAAAAGTGTGGGTCGATCTGGACCTTGTGAAGATCAAGTTCAACTACGACAAGTTGGTCTATGCCTACAACGGCAACACGCAGCGCGGCCTGCTCGCCGGTTTCAAGAATTACAAGCTCGTGCCCGATGACACGATTCCGCCGCTGCCGAGTGAAGCGCAAGTGCTGAACCTCGATACCGGCGTCGTCATGGAACCCGATCGGATTGGCGTGTATCTGGGGCAGGCCAGCAGCATCGCCATCGATCGCGCCTTGGCGGAACATCAAAACTTGCCGCTCGGATCGCCGCCGAATAGCAGCACGTTGTCTGCGTGGCATACCAAACTCGACGTGCTCAATCCGGTGACGTACACGACGCTGCTCAACAACGTGTGGAGCACGTATGGCTCGCGCACTTACACCGATACGGTCGCCGTATTGAATGACTACGAACTCGCGCCCAACACCAATCTGCCCGATGACAAGAACTTCGGCGGTCAGTCGATGGGCAAGATGGATGAATGGGGCGTGAACCTGTCGCGGATGCGCGGTCTCGTGGAGATGACGGGCACCGGCCTCGATTATCAGTTCGAGCGTTTCCTGTTGAGCCTGCAACTGCGCGTGCAGCAATCGACCGACAAGGATCCGCGCCTGTACGCCGAGCTGATCAGCATGGAGATCAATCGGCATGGCGACTTCATCCTGATCGGCAAGAACATCAGCAGCCAGATGATTCAGGATTTGATCAAGCGCATGGACATCTCGCTGCGCATCAATCCGATTTTGCCGCAGTTTGAGGGCGGCTTCACGGGCTACGAGATGCTATCGAAAGCCAACCCGCGCATCGAGCAGTTGACGGTGGTCATGGGTATCGGCGCGGAGGTCAACTACATCGGCGGCGAGTTTGAGGGTGTGGCGAGCGGCACCGGCAAGGTGCGGCTGGGTGGCAGCTTGCTCGTCGGCACCATCAAGCCCAACAGCCCGGTGTTGCAGACGCACTTCAAGGAGTTGATGGACAAGTTGTCGGAGATTCCGGGATCGGGCAATCAAATCTTTACGGGCTTCTATCTACGCGCGCACGGGCAGACACCCATCTTCGGTGCGAGTTGCCTGCTGCAAGTCACGGCGGGTGCGGAAGTGGCCGGGTGGTACTGGTCGATTGCCAATAATCAAGGCGATGCGTGGGGCGGCAAACTGCGCGGCTACGTCTTCGGCAGTTTCATCTGCCTCGTCAGCCTGCGCGGCGACATCACGCTGGAATACTATCAGCAGACGTTCAACAATGAGACGACGCGCACCTTCGACGGTGTCGGCTGGGTGGCGGGCGGCCTCGGTTTCTGCGATGCCGACGGCTGGAAGAGTTGGGAAACCCGCTGGTGGGATCAGCCGTTCTGCTGGACGGCGGGCGCGCGCCTGCAGATCAAATATCGCGAAGGGCCGGGCGGGCCGAACGGGTGGAATGTGAGTTACAGCGTGGAGTTTGAGTGACGC
>CAYNML010000019.1:6906-77517 GCA_964398185.1 uncultured Anaerolineae bacterium
GCCGGGCGGGCCGAACGGGTGGAATGTGAGTTACAGCGTGGAGTTTGAGTGACGCGGTGACGCGGTGACGCCGTGACGCGGTGACGCCGTGACGCCGTGACGCCGTGACGCGGTGACGCCGTGACGCGGTGACGCCGTGACGGCGCGAATGAATTCGCGCGCTGATAGGGAAAACACGTTAAAACGTGTTTCAACACGTTTCGTTTAGCAGCATCGAATTCATTCGATGGCCTTGCTGGCCGTGCGCTGGCCGTGCGCGATAGTAGCCGTGACGCCGTGACGCGGTGACGCCGTGACGCGGTGACGCCGTGACGGCGCGAATGAATTCGCGCGCTGATAGGGAAAACACGTTAAAACGTGTTTCAACACGTTTCGTTTAGCAGCATCGAATCCATTCGATGGCCTTGCTGGCCTTGTGCGATAGTAGCGTCATGACGGTTGCTTGTTGCTGCGCTGACTCGCTGCTTCATCGATATGACCGAACCATTTACTCCTCTGACCTGGGAAACCTTCGTCGTGCGCGTGTGGCGCGAGGCGGGCAGCGGCGCGTGGCGCGGCGAGATCGTGCACGTGCCCGATCGGGCGGCGATCCACTTCGCGTCGTTCGCGCAGGCCGAGGAATTTGTGCGGCGTTACGTGCCGGATGCCAATCTGCCAGATATGATCGAACAAGGAGATGTCTGATGCCAAGTCTATCAACCTGCCAACTGATTCCCGCCGATGTCGTGGCTGAAGCGTTGGGCGGCGCGCTGACCAAACCGCCACAGCCGTTTCACGATGATTATCTGGGCGATGGCTGCCAGTACGACGCCGGAAAAGATCGAGCGGGGCATGCGCGCTTTGCGTACACGGCGCTTGCGCCGATCGCTTCGTTCGAACAAGCTAAAACGCTGGGGCCAGTAACACCGATCGAGAATCTGGGTGACGCCGCTTTCATCAGCGACGGCGAGGACGCGCAGCAGTTGTGGGTGCTGATGAAAGGCAAGGGCGCCATCGTCGTCGCAATTGGCGACATGCCCAATCCCGGCGGGGCGCGGCAGATCGCCGGGTATCTTATCGCTGCGCTGCGGGGTTGACTTCCGCGTGCATCATCCTGCTTGACCTACATACGGCGCGATCAATCGATCGCGCCGTATTCGATCGGGTTGGGCGTTCCACGGTGAATACCGCTTGCGGAATCGTCCGCAGTAGTGCTATAGTGCAAGGTGAGTCATGCTGGCAGGCTGGCTGCTCCCTGCCTGGAAAGGCCCACCTCATGCGCACCATTCGCTTGCTGCTGATCGTGATCGCGCCGTTGTTGCTGGTTGCGTTGATAAGTACCCTGCTCGCTGCTCCAGCCACCGCCACACCGCTGAGCGTGTGCGACCCCGACGGGCAGCTGCCCAGCGGCGCGTACTACCGCCTCTGCATGCCGTCCGGTCCGTGGAACGGCGATCTGGTGGTTTACGCGCACGGCTACGTGGCCTTCAACAAACCGATCACCATCCCGGAGGATCAACTGCAATTGCCCGGCGGTGTGTCGCTGCCGGGATTGATCAACGGACTGGGCTTTGCCTTCGCCACCACCAGCTATCGCACGAACGGGCTGGCCGTCGAAACGGGCGTGGCCGATCTGGTGGACGTGTTCGACGTCTTCTCGGCGACGCACGGCGTGCCCACGCACACGCTGGTGACGGGCGTCTCGGAAGGCGGCTTGATCACGGCGCTGGCCGTCGAGCAGCGGTCGGATGTCTTCGATGGCGGCCTGTCCACCTGCGGCCCCATCGGCGACTTTCGCAAGCAGATCAATTACTTCGGCGACTTCCGCGTGCTGTTCGATTATTTCTTCCCCGGCGTGATCCCCGGCAGTCCGATCAGCATTCCGCAGTCGCTCATCGACGACTGGCCGCATTACTACACGGCGACCATCCAGCCGCTCATCTTTGCTCCGACGAATACGGCGAAGCTCGATCAACTGCTGCGCACCAGCAATGCGCCCTACGTCACCGGCTTAATCACGACGGTTGACACGTCTGTCTACGACGCGCTCTCGTACAACGTGCTGGCCACCAACGACGCAATCGAAAAGCTGGGCGGCCAGCCGTTCGATAATCATGATCGCGTCTATACCGGTTCCGACAACGATTCACTGTTGAATCAGCAGGTGCAGCGCTTCACCGCCGCGCTGACGGCGCTGCACGACATCGACTTGCACTATCAAACGACCGGGCAGCTCAGCGTGCCGCTGGTGACCATGCACACCACGCTCGATCAGCAGGTGCCGTACTGGCACGCGCAGTTGTATCGCGTCAAGGTGATTCAGCATGATTCGCTGGCATTCCACCAGCCGATCGAGATCAAGCGCTACGGGCATTGTTACTTCGAAGCCTCGGACGCGGTAGGCGCATTTCTGCAACTGGTCAGCATGGTGCTTAATCCGCCCACACCGTACGCCAGCCCCCGGATATACCTGCCTGTCATGTCGCGCGGGCAGTGACGATGTTGTTGGCCTGATTGATAGCAACGGGAGGATGTCATCATGGGCAACACGCAAGAATCTATTGGAATGCAACGCGCCGTGCGAAAACTCCTGTTAAGCGGCGGCCTCGCGCTGGCCCTGCTGGGAGTCATGCTTGCCGGGCTGAATGCCGCACAAGCACGTGCGACCACGCCGCTCACACCGCGCGCTGTCTCAATGCCAGATCGCGCCGAAGATCCGGTTGTGATTACTGGCACGCTGTTCCCGGCGTTTAACGGTGTGCCGCTGAACGAGCTCGTGTTGTATGTCTATCGCGGCGGTGACTGGCAGGCTGTGCCGTTTCAAATCGATGAAGTTAGCATTACCGGCACGTATGTCATCAGCGACGATGGCTTGCTCGACGCCAACGACGAGTTGGTGTTCATGGCCGGTGACGCAGGCGAACAGGTCAGCGCGGCGAGCTGGCCTGCCGATCCGCAGGCGCGGTTGAATGCGCGTTACGCGATCACCGTCAGCGATCCGCTCAGCGTCAGCCAGCAAGCGTGGGTCTATCTCTATCGTTCGACCACGTTGACGCGCAGCAACGTCGTCTACGTCAATTGGACGCAGGGTTTGCAGGCCGCAGCGGCGGTGTCTTACACAGCGGCCTTCAGCCCGACACGGTTTCTGGGACTCGCCGATCTGCGCATCAATGGCAGCAGTACGGACATGCTCGATCGCCAGAAAATTCGCGTTGAACTGCTGGGCGGGTTCATCAAGTTCAACGAAGAGGGGCTGATCTCGCTCAATCCGGCGACGCTGACGCTGCCCATTACCGGGCCGATCCGCGCTGCCACCGGAGAGGGCGCTTTGCGTGCGGCCTTCTACCGCTCACGCATCGACTTCGATGTGCAGTTCGATCTGAGTGGGCTTGGCCCCATCCAGCCCGACTTTATCCGCACCTCGTTCGACTGGATCAGCCCGACGATCAGCGGCCTCACCATGTACTACGACAGCAACACCCCGGCGGGCGTGGCCATCGACGGCGTGCCCGATTCGATCTCGACTACGCCACGGCTCAACTGGTTCCAGGTTAACGGCGGAGCAGCCGGTCCCGGCGGTGTGGTGATGACCTTCCCGCGCCTTGATTCGCGCGGCGGGGCGGTGCTCAACTACTACCGGGACAACGGCGCCATCGATGCGAATGATACCGGCGACCTGCGCTCCTACGGCGACAGCGGACTGCGCATCAACGGGCCATATGCCACTCCTGCGATCATCTCGTTTACACTGACGACCTACATCCTGCCACTGGGTACCAACACCAACGTCGGGGCAGGGTACTTTGCGCGGGCGGCGCAGCCGTTGCAGATCGAAAGTGCGGTACAATGCTACGCCCCGGCGGGCAGCTGCCTGAGGGTTTATCTACCGCTTGTGGTGCGAAACTAGAACACACTTCATGACGATCGAAGCTAACGCAAAGCAAAGACTGCGCATTCACTTCACGCGCGATGAAACATTGAAGTATATCGGGCACTTGGACATGGCGCGCACGTGGCAGCGCATTGCGCGGCGCGCCCATCTGCCGCTGGCCTATTCGGAGGGCTTCAATCCGCAGCCGCGCCTGACTTTTGCGGCGGCGCTGCCGGTGGGCTGCACCAGCGATCACGAAGAGCTGGACATGGTGCTGTCGCCGCCCTGTGTGATCGATGACGTGAAGGCACAACTCGATCGCGTCATGCCGCCGGGGATGAAGGTCATCTCGATCGAAGAGCTGGCGCTCAACGCCCCAGCGTTGCAGATGCAGCTGCGAGCGGCAGAGTTCGAGATCACCGTCGAGGGTGAAGAAACGATCGGGTTGCTGCCGGAACGCGTGGCGCAGTTTCTCGCGGCGCAAGAGGTGCTGCGCGATCGACGCGGCAAGGTGTACAATCTGCGCCCGCTGGTGCAGACGTTATCGATCGAGCCGGGCGGTGCCCTGTCTGCGGAGCAGGGGCGCGCTGGGCGTGCCGATCGGACGGCGGTGATCCGATCGAGGCTGCAGGCGACCGAAGCGGGTACCGGCCGACCCGATGAATTGGCGGCGGCCCTGGGGTTCGATCCAGCCACAGTCAAAATCAAACGGACGAAATTACTGTTTCTTGACAAAACGAATTGAACCGGTATAATTCGGGGGCTTGCGCGGCCAGCAATTCGGGCCGCGAATTGTTGTCTAAATGTGGAGGTCGCTCGTGTACGCAGTGTTCGAAGTAGCAGGCAATCAATATCGGGCCGAGGTCGGCGAGAAGGTGCAAGTGGAGCGCCTGCCGCAGGAAGTCGGCGCGAAGGTCGAGATCGATAAGGTGTTGCTGGTGGCCGACGGCGAGAACGTGACCGTGGGCAAGCCCACCGTGGCCGGCGCGAAGGTGCTGGCAAGCGTGGCTGAGCAGAGCAAAGGCCCGCGCACGCTGATCTTCCAGTATCGCATCGGCGGCAAGCGCCATCGCACGCAGGCGACGCATCGCCAGAATTACACGTGGCTGCAGATCGAAGAGATCGTCGGCGCGGACGCGGCAGCAGCCGCTTAGAGAGAAGAGGTTTGACATGGCACACAAGAAGGGCGGCGGGTCAGCCCGCAACGGCAAGGATTCTCGTTCGCAGCGTTTGGGCGTCAAGCGCTACGGCGGCGAAGCGGTGCGCTCCGGCAACATCATCGTGCGCCAGCGCGGCATGCACTTCAAGCCGGGCGAGAATGTGAAATTGGGCAAGGATTATACGTTGTTCGCCACCGCCGACGGGGTGGTGGTATTTGAGCCGCTCCCCGGCGATCGCAAGCGCATCAGCGTGCAGCCGGCAGCCGAGCAGGCTGTAGAAGGGTAAGGTCGATCATGCGAGAAGGTATTCATCCCAAGTGGTTCCCGGAAGCCAAGGTGATCTGCGCGTGCGGCAACACGTGGACGGTGGGCGCGGCCGTGGCCGAGATTCGCACCGACGTGTGCTACAACTGCCATCCGTTCTTCACCGGCGAGCAGCGCATCGTGGACACGGAAGGCCAGGTCGATCGCTTCATCAAGCGGTTGGAGAAGCGCCAGGAGACCGTGGTGCCGACCGCCAAGAAGGCCAAGCGCCGCAAGGAAAAGCAGGCCATCGTGGAACTGGTGGACGAAACGGCGGAAGCTGAGGCGTAGACGCCTGCAAGACAGTTGATCAATAAAGGGCAGAGAATGACATCTGCCCTTTTGTTTTACCTCAGCCAGGACCTGGCAGGTTTTCTGGCTGAGACGCATCATCCTCATCTGGCAACCTCGATTATAATGTGTTCTGGCAGTCAATTGGCTGAAAACCTGCCAGGTCTGATCAGGAGACAATCATGCACGATCGACAACCGCGTCTAGGCTGGCTGGAAGTGATCTGTGGCAGCATGTTCAGCGGCAAAACCGAGGAGATGATCCGCCGGGTGCGCCGCGCCCGCATCGCCAAGCAGCATGTGCAGGTCTTCAAGCCCGCCATCGATAACCGGTATGCGATTGAGGAAGTGAAATCGCACAACGGCCTGGGCGTCGAAGCGATTCCCGTCGGCAGCACGGCGGAGTTGTTGTCGAACGTGAAGCAGGACACGGAAGTGATCGGCATCGACGAGATCCAGTTCTTCGATGCGCCGATCGTCGCGGCGGTGCAGGATCTGGCGAATCGCGGCGTGCGCGTGATCGCGGCGGGGCTCGACATGGATTTTCGGGGTGAGCCTTTCGGCGTGATGCCGCAGTTGATGTCGTCGGCGGAGCACATCGACAAGCTGCACGCCATCTGCGTGGTGTGCGGGGCGGAAGCCAGCCGCACCCAACGGCTGATCGATGGCCGCCCGGCGGCCTATGACGATCCGATCATTCTGGTGGGCGGCAGCGAATCGTACGAAGCGCGCTGCCGGCATTGCCATGAAGTGCCGCGAAGCAAGTAATGCGTACTGCGTACTGCGTACTGCGTACTGCGTACTGCGTAATGCGTAATGCGTAATGCGTAATGCGTAATGCGTAATGCGTAATGCGTAAAAGCATCTTGAAGGAGCGCCATGCCTGAAACTGTTCTGGGTTACACCTCGCCTGCGAAGGATATGCTGATTGAGCCGGCGGTGCTGCAGGGCCGCATTGCCGAACTTGGCCGGCAGATCGAGACGGATTACGCCGGTCAGGAGTTGGTGCTGGTGTGCATCCTGAAAGGCGGCGTGCTGTTCCTGACCGATCTGATGCGCGCGATTCACATTCCGCACGCCATCGACTTCATGGCGGTCAGCAGCTATGGCGTGGGCGCGCGCGAATCGACCGGCATCGTGCGCATCATCATGGACCTGGAGCGCGACATTCGCGGCAAGCACGTGCTGCTGGTGGAGGACATCATCGATTCCGGGCGCACGCTGCACTACATTTGTGAGGTGTTGAATGCGCGCGGCCCGGCCAGCCTGAAGATTTGCACGCTGCTCGACAAGTACGAGCGCCGCGAGGTGGAAGTACCGCTCGATTACGTGGGCTTCCACATCCCGAATGAGTTTGTGTTCGGCTACGGGCTGGATTTGGATGAACTCTATCGCAATCTGCCATTTATTGGGGTAGTGAGAGATTAGCAACATCCGCAGGCGCGGCATCCCCATGCCCGCCTGCGAAACGGCATAGGGATGCCGTTTCTGCGTAGGAAATTAGCGGGATGCACAACGCGCCGCTTGGTGAGTGAGCCAAGCGGCGCGATTTCTTGAGGCAGAGTATGCGGAAGCGCTGTCATCACTCGATGACGATCTTATCTCCCCGATCGGGAATCGCCACATCCTTCAGACCGATCTTCTGCAAGCCGGTCTGCAACTTCTCAGCCGATTCCAGTTCGGCATGCACGATGAAGGTCCGCGCCGGCTTGCGCACCATGTTGTGCGCGAAGCCGACGAGGTCGTTGTGATCGCCGTGGCCGCTGTAGCCGCCGATCTTTTTGACCTGTGCGCGCACGTCGTATTCGTCGCCGAAAATCTTCACGATCTGATTGCCGTCCAGAATCTTGCGGCCCAACGTGTGCTCGGCCTGATAGCCGACGAACAACACGGTCGTGCGCGGATCGCCAATATGATGCTTTAAGTGGTGCAGCACGCGCCCCGCTTCGCACATGCCCGAGGCGGCGATGATGACACAGGGCTGCTTGCTCTCGTTCAGCGCCTTCGATTCATCGGTGGTGCGGACGTAGCGCAGGCGCGGCCAGCCGAAGGCATTGCCATCCGGATCAGTATTGATGTACTCCAAAATTTCCTCGTCGTAGCATTCGGGATGCAGGCGGAAAATCTCGGTGACGTTGGTGGCCAGCGGGCTGTCCACGTAGACCGGAATATCCGGGATGCGGTTCTCTGACACCAGCAGCTGCATGTCGTACACAATCTCCTGGGTGCGGCCCACCGCAAAAGCGGGAATGATCAGCTTGCCCTGGCGCTCGTACGTGTCCACCATGATCTGGGCCAGCTGGCTGCGCGTATCTTCGATCGGGTCGTGGAAGCGGCCGCCGTAGGTGCCTTCCGTGATCAGGATGTCGGCCCGATCGACGGATTCGGGATCGCGCAGGATAGGCAGGTGCTTGCGTCCCAGATCGCCGGTGAAGACCAGGCGGCGCTTCTTCCGGTCTTCTTCAAAGTCGATGATGACTTCCGCCGAGCCGAGGATGTGCCCCGCATCGCGGAAGGTGACACGCACGCCGGGCAGCACTTCAAACGCCCGATGATACTCGTACGCGACAAAGTGCTGCAGGCATTTCACCACATCGGCTTCGACGTAGATGGGCTTGACCAGCGGTTTGCCGCGTTCGGCGTTGCGCTTGTTCAAGTACGCCGCATCACTTTCCTGGATGTGCGCCGAGTCGCGCAGCATCACCGAGGCGAGATCGCGCGAGGCTGAGGTGCAGTAGATGGGGCCGTTGAACCCGGACTTGGTCAGCACCGGCAGTGTGCCGGCGTGATCCATGTGCGCGTGCGAGAGCACACAAGCATCGATGGTCTTGGCGTCGAACGGCAGTTGGCTGTTGCGCTCGTTGGCGAGGTCGCGCTTGCCTTGAAACAGGCCGCAGTCCAGCAAGATGCGCTGGCCGTTGAGGGTGAGCAGGTGCATGGAGCCGGTAACGGTTTTGGCAGCGCCCCAGAACTGAATTTGCATGGTGGTCTCCGAAGAAAAGGGATCAGGGATTGGGGATCGGTTAATCAGGGATCAGGATTGGGCAAGGACTTGCAGCATGGCAGGTCCGTAGGTGCTGCGCCGCCACTCGCCAAACCAGGGCAGGGTGGGCAGTTGTTCCATTGTGCGCGGCCGGCGATGAGCGAGCTCCATCAGCACCGCATTGCCCACGATGACGTCCGGCTCGACGCCGCGCTGGGCCGCCGCCTGCTTGCGCCAGGCGCGCAGCGCTTCGTAGCGCGCCGAGACGGCTTGATCGATCTGCGGGCGGTGGGGCGGCGCGGGGATGGGGTCTTTGCGGCCGCGCGCCACGGCCTCGAGTATGGCTGCGCCGTAACGCTGCTGCTGGCCGCCGGTCATGCCTTCAATGCCATTCATTTCTGGCAGTGTGCGCGGCGCGCGCTCGGCAAGTTGAAGCAGGGTCTTGTCACCGATCACCTTGAAGGCCGGGCGGTTCTGGCGGCGCGCTTCGCGATCGCGCAGGATGACGAGTTGGCGCAGAATCGCCTGCGCGCGGCCGCTCAAGTCCCAGACGCCTTTGATCGACCACATATCGTCGGGCGAGAATTCATGGCCGTTGTACCTGGCGCGCGATAGACCGGCAAAGACCTCGCGGGCCTCCACCAACCGATCGGTCTGGCGCAGTTCCCGCAGCTGCACCTCGCGCAAGCGGAGCAGGTAGTGGGTGTCGAACTGGGCGTATGCTAAGGCGGCTGGCTCGATCGGGCGTTTGCCCCAGTTGTGACGCTGCCACTTCTTATCGAGCGTGATGCTAAAGTGCTCGTGCAGAATGTCGCCCAGGCCCACGCGCGGCCAGCCCAGAATGCGCGCGGCCCACATCGTGTCGAAGAGGTTGTGGAACGTGAAGCCGAAATCGCGCCGCAGACACATCACGTCATATTCGGAGGCATGGAAGATTTTCTGGATGTGCTCGTCGGCGAGCAGGGGGGCCAGGGGCTGCAGGTCGATCGGGGCCAGTGGATCGATCAAGAAATCGGCCGGCGGGATCGAGATTTGAATCAGGCAGACTTTTTCGTGATAGGCGTACAGGCTGTCCGATTCGGTGTCGATGGCGATGGCATCGTGCTGACGCAGCTGCGTCAGCAGCGTCTCCAGCTGATCGGTGCGCGTGATGAGGGCAGGCGGCTTGACGTGCGGCATAGCGTGTGCCGCTATTATCAGCGTGAGCAAGGCGAAAGTCAAGCCGCGTTGCGTAACAGTTGCGTTTCACGCAATTGATTTTGCTGTTGACAGGGTGATACGATTGTGATATATGTAACGCTGCGGGTTGGTGGGCGCAAGCCCAATTTTTTTGGCTCGAAAGAGCCTGCCTCGTAGTATTCCTATAAAACCCATGTGACAACGTCAGCAGGAGGACTGAACTGAATGGCTGATTCAGGAATGCAGTTCCGCAATGTCTCACGTCGCGAGTTTTTGAACTACGTGTGGGCTGGTTCATTGGCGATTTTCATGGCCGCCTCGGGCGGCGCGATGTTGGCCTTTGCCATGCCCCGCTTCAAAGAAGGCGAGTTCGGCGGGACGTACACGGTGGGCACGGTGGCCGAGAAACTGCCGGCGCCCGATGCGCCGCCCGTCAACTATCCTGACTTGAAATTCTGGCTGGTCAACATTGGGCCGACAGAAGCGGCCAAAGGCGGCGGCCTTGAGGGCCTGCTGGCGCTGTACAAAGTCTGTGTGCACCTGGGCTGCCTGTATGCCTGGGTCGATTCCACCGTGCGCTTCGAGTGCCCCTGCCACGGCTCGAAGTATCAGGCCGACGGCACGTACATCGAAGGCCCGGCGCCGCGCGACCTCGATCGGTTCCGGGTGGTGATCACCGACGGGCAGGGCAATCTGGTGACTGAAACGGTCATGTCAAAGAGCAGTCCCGGCTTTGGCGCGCCGCTGCCTGTGCCGGACGATGGCACCCTCGTGATCAAAGTCGATACCGGCGCGAAGATCGATCTGGGCAAGCAATACTTTTACCGAGGAGGCCCGGCCGCATGACTTTTGGTCCATTTGCCACCTGGCGACGAATGATCAAAGAACACGGTTTGATCAAGACCGTGTTCCTGCGCGCCGACGATACCGTGACGCGCATCACCACCGGCCTGAATATCAACGACCTCCGGTCGCTCTTGCGCGGCGATCCGCCCGGCAAGCCAAATCCGCGCGTCAAGCCGCACACGGAAAGCGCGCTGTTCCACATCGTGCCGTCGTTTTATCACGAGGCCGTCACCAAGTTCTATCCCACGTTCCGGCTGGGCATGCTGGCCACCATGCTCTTCTTTGTGGAGATCATGACCGGCCTGTTCCTGATGATCTACTACACCCCTGCGCCCGGCACAGCCTACGACAACATGCTCAAGATTTTGAGCAATGTGCCGATGGGCCAGTTCATCCGCGACATCCATCGTCTCGCCGCCGAGTTTATGGTGGTCGCCGTCTGGCTGCATATGGGGCGTACGTTCCTGACCGGATCGTACAAGAAGCCCCGCCAGTTCACGTGGGCCACCGGCGTGATTCTGCTGCTGGTTACGATCGGTTTGTCATACACCGGCTATCTGCTGCCGTGGGATCAGCTGGCGTACTGGGCCGTCACGATCGGTGCATCCATGGCCGACGCCGCTCCGCCGCCCGAAGTAGGCCAGGCCGTGGCCTTGTTGCTGAAGGGCGGGCCTGATCTGGGTGCGGCCGGCCTGCTGCGGTTCTACTTGCTGCACGTCTTTGCGCTGCCTATGGTGGCGATTCTGTTCATCTTCGTGCACTACTACAAAGTGGTGCGCCATGGCCACTCGCTGCCGCCGGAGCTGGAGCAAGTGGGCGAAGACACGGCGCGCAAGGTGTCGCAGGACAAGCGCGTGCCATTCCTGCCGGATGTATTCACGAATGAGTTGGTGTGGTTCGGTATCTTGATGGTGGCGCTGGTTGCCCCGGTGGCGCTGAACATCTATACCGCGCCGCTGGAACATGCCGCCAATCCCAGCAGCACTCCACTGCACACCGTGGCGCCGTGGTACTTCCTGTTCATTCAGGGCTGGTTGAAATTGGATCCGGTTTTGGGCATTGACAGCAAGACTTTCTGGGGCGTGATCTTCCCCACGATTTTGGTCGGGTTGTTGCTGCTGTGGCCGTATCTGGATTACAACCCCAGCCGCCGCTACGGCGATCGGCGTATCGCGCTGGCCGCCATGTTCGGCATCATGGGCATCATGGTGATCTCGTCGTACATGGGCACGCCGGGCTTCAAGGTGACCACCGCGCCGCAGATCGAAATCGGGCACGAGTTCATGCCCGGCGAGCAAGTCGGCCCCATCCGCGCGATTCCGTTCGATCAGATGCTGGAAGGGACATGGAGCACGCAGGATTTGGAGGCCATTCCGGATGATGCGCCGCAATTGAGGCACGTCATGGAGGAATTGGCGGCGACGATTGCGGCCGTGCCGCCGGTGCAGGTCATCAACGACCAGGAAGTCCGTTACACGAACATGTTCGGCGAATTGACGATCAGCGTGGCGCAGACTGTCGGCGGAGAACCGGTGCTCAAGGAATTGATCTTGGGTATCCACTGGGATGAGGAGCCGATCGATCCGGTGAACGGCCAACCGGGCTATTTCGTCTACACCTATGTCAGCGCGGACTCGAACTACTCGGCCGGCGGCCACTAACAAAGCGAGACTGTGACCATGCAAAGCAAAATCTTTCTCGGCGCCGTACTGTTCATCATCCTGTTTGTGGCTACGGCTGTGGTGTTGCTGAACGAAGGCATTCTGCCTGAACAACAGACGACGCCTGCCAATCCGGGCACCGGCCGCATGCAGATCGAGCAGCGAGCGATCCTGGGTGGTTCCAAAGAGCAGGGCGCGCTGTTGTATCTGGGCAACTGTTCCACCTGTCACGGGCGCAACGGCGAAGGCGTACCGGGCAAAGGCCCCACGTTGAACCCCGATCTATTCACAAAGCACTTCCCGCAAATCAAATCGACACTGGGCGGTTTTGGCGGCACGGTGAAGGACTTCATCCGCCTGACCATCGCCGCCGGGCGTCCGATCGAGTCGGCGTGGGCCATCGAGCAGGGCGGCTATCCCCAGCGGATGCCGACCTGGGGCAAAGCGTATGGCGGCCCCATGACCGAGCAACAAGTGGAGGACATCGTCAATTTTCTCGTGGGCTGGGAAGCCGACGCCGGTGCAGTGCAGGTGGTTGATTTCGACGAAGCGGGTGCGGACGTGAACAAGGAACTGCCGCCCGGCGACGCGGCGCGCGGCGAACAGCTCTTTGCCCAACAGGTGAAGCAGGCCAGCGGTGCGAATGCCTCCTGCAAGGCTTGTCACTCGCTGGTGCCGGGTGAGGTTCTGACCGGTCCCTCGCTGGCGGGTGTGGCCTCGCGCGCTGGAACACGCGTGGCAGGCGAATCCGCCGAGCAGTACATCCGCACCAGTATTCAGCAGCCCAATGCCTTCCTCGTGCCGGATAATCCGGCTTACATCGGCGCCAACGGCAAGTCGCTGATGCCGGAGGGCCTGGGCAACCTGATGTCGGAACAGGACCTGGCCGATCTGATTGCCTATTTGCTCACGCTCCAATAGCGAGCTGTACCCCGAATCAAGCAACTGCCCAATCCGGCAAGAGATTGGGCAGTTTTGGTTTAGGCGCGAATTATTATATACTACAGACATCTTGTGAGATTCACGCTGGGCGACGTGAGAGTTCCGGCCGGGCCGATCACTGATTGGGCTTTCCGTCCGCCGAATGAGCATCTCTCTCGACAGGACAATCTATGACCAACGCTCCGCTCGATCTACCCCGGCAGCTTGATCTCGAAGAGCTCATCGCGCGCGAAGCGCATGACTTGCGCTCGCCGTACAACCTGATTATCGGCTTCAGCAAGATGCTGCAGAACGAACCTGGCCCCAACTATCCGCCCGAATTGCAGCACGCCGACGCCGAAGCGATCTATCGCGCCGGGCAGCGCGCCTTGCTGCTGACGAATAGCCTGATCGATATTGCGCGGCTCAACCGGCACGAAAAAGAAGCCAGCCCGGAAGAGGTCGGGATCAAATCGCTGGTGGAGCAAAGTCTGGCGTTCTGGAAGAAATTCAACCTGACGTCAACGCTGCAGA
Source organism: uncultured Anaerolineae bacterium (assembly GCA_964398185.1). Taxonomy (GTDB): domain Bacteria; phylum Chloroflexota; class Anaerolineae; order Fen-1058; family Fen-1058; genus Fen-1058. The sequence continues at coordinate 20,634 of CAYNML010000019.1, forward strand.
CGGAGTACCAGATCAACGCCACCGCCACCCTGTTCCGCGCCGATGAAGCGCTGGTGCGACAAACCCTGTGCAGTTTCATCATGGTGGTGGCTCAGCACGTCGATCCGCAGGCGACAGTTACCCTCACGGTTGCTGAGGAACCGGGCTGGCTGGTGTTCACCGTGGCCGGCGTCGGCGCCAGGGCGCAGCCTTTCTCGCAGCTCGATCTGCACATGCAGGGTTATCTGGGCCGGGCGTTGGTCGAATTGCAGCAGGGCGAACTACGCACGGCGGAAGAGACGGCGGACGGCGCTGTGATCGCCTTCGCGCTGCCCAACGCGTAAAACCACTCAAGCTAGGAGCCTTACCATGTTCGGCAAGAAACCCGCACCTACTCCAACACCGAAACCGTCAACCCCGCCAGCCCCCGCGCAGCCCGCGCGCCCGGCGGGGTGGGCCGTCCAGATTCTGACGGCGGACTATCTCATCGGCGGCTTTTTGCCGCCGGTGGATATGCCGCTCGTCGGACATCTCAATGTTCCCACGCAGCCCACGTTGACGCTGACGCAAGCTCAATTGCGGCCCATCGCCGGGCAAGCGGCCAGTGACACGCTGCCCGAAATCACGATCCCTAAAACGGCCATCGTGGCGCTCATTCCCCGCGACGAAGCCAGCGCCAAATCGGCGGCCATGCAGATGCCGCCCGCCAGCCAACGGGCCGCGATCTACGCCGGACCGTATCTCATCCGAGCGGCGTTCCGCCTGGCCGGCGACATGCACATGCGCGTGCTCTTTGGCGCGTCCACTGGCACGCTGCTGGCTGTCAGTGAAGCCTCAGTTGTGTGCCTGAAACCGGGCGGGGCGCTGCCGGAACAAAGCGCGCCGCTGCTCATCCTCAACAAGGCTGCCGTGCAAGCCTATCATCCCGTCGCCTAACCTGCGCCGCTCCCGCTGCGCGCCGCCTGGCCTTCGCGGCGGGCGGCAGGTTTTGCCCCTTGACAAATGAACTTCTTTGTATAAAATATGAACTATGAGTTCACAATCAATCGATCTGACGGAGTGGAGGCAGATCACGGCGCGCCTGCTGGAGTTCGAGCGGGCGGGGCTGGTCACGCGCACGTTCCGCCGGCTCGATCCGCCGCGCCAACAGGCGGTGCTGGCGGCGATTCTGGACGAGGCGATCGAGAAAGGACCGGCGGCCATCAACATCAAGCAGGTGGCCGAGCGAGCAGGTGTGGCCATCGGGTCGTTGTATCAATATTTTGGCAGCCGGGAAGGGCTGCTGAATTTTGCCGTCGAATTGTGCGTGCGGTACATGACGGATATGTTTGAGATGGTCAAGCCCATGTTGTTGGAGATGCCCCTGCAAGAGGCGCTGACGGTGTATCTGAACACCGGCGTCGAGTGGAGCCAGACGCAAGTGGGCATGATCCAGTTCGTGACGCGCGCCGCCTACCACGGCGATCCTGAACTGGCCGAGCGGGTGGTGAAACCGATCGGGACGGTGATGCGCGTCATCGTGCGCGACCTGCTGGCCAAGGGCCTCGAGCGCGGTGAAGTCCGATCGGACATCGATCTGGAAGCAGCGGCGCGGGCCGTCAATGCGGCCCTGATCGCCATTGGCGACAGCCAGTTGCTGCCTTACCTGAACAACTATTTTCAAGTGACGGATCGAAAGGTATCGTCCCAGCGCGTAACGGAGGCGCTGGTGGCGCTGATCCTGCGGGGGATCGGCACGGAATGAGCAGGTCAACGTATGTCCCCCAGCGTGCTGCAAGTGGAAGGCCTGACCAAGCGCTATGGCGCACTGGTGGCCGTGAAGAACCTCAGCCTGACCGTCAACGAGGGCGAAGTCTTCGGTTTTTTAGGACCGAACGGCGCCGGCAAAACCACCTCGATCAACATGCTGTGCGGCTTGCTCAAACCCGATGCGGGCCGCGTCTTCATCCACGATCGACCACTCACGAACAGCGACGCCGCCGTGCGCACCCGCGTGGGCGTATGTCCGCAAAACATCGTCGTGTGGGAACGGTTGACGTGCCTCGAGCAGCTGCAATTCATGGGTGAGATGTACGGCGTGAAAGACCGTGTTGCCCGCCAGCGCGGCGCACAGCTGCTGGAGCAACTCGATTTGAGCGAGAAATGCGATCAGCAGGCGCGCACGTTATCGGGCGGGATGCGCCGTCGTTTGAGCCTGGCCCTGGCGCTGGTGCACGATCCGTCGATCGTGGTGCTGGACGAGCCGGAAGCAGGGCTCGATCCGCAGAGCCGCCTCAAGGTGCGCGACTTCATCCAATCGCTGGCGCGGCGCAAAACGATCATCCTGACGACGCACAACATGGACGAGGCCGAGCGCGTGGCCGATCGCATCGCCATCATCGATCACGGTGAGCTGCTGGTGCTGGATACGCCAGAGGCGCTGAAGCGCAGCGTGGGCGAGGGGGATGTGCTCGAAATCGCGCTGAATGGACAATCGGGTGGAGATCAAGCGCGGCAGGTGTGTCGGGCTTTGCAGCAGGTGACGCCGCAGGTCACTCTCGATGCGGCGCAGGGCGCAGTGATCATTCGCGCTTTGAACGTGGTGAATCGGCTGCCCCGGATCATGGAGGTGCTGACCGAGGCCGGCCTGCGCTGCGGCGAGGTGCGGCTGCGCGCCAATTCGCTGGAGGATGTGTTCATTCAACTGACGGGGCGGAGACTGCGGGAGTAGGAGAACAATCGGGCGGGGTATATCTCAGGGTAAAGGAAGGTGGCGCATGAATGCGGTCGTGATCAACATTAGTGCGGCAGTGCTGGTGGTGATCTGTGCGGTGGTTGTGTTTCGGCGCGTGGCGCGCGATTACGAACGGCTTGGCCGTTTGACGACGTGCTCTACGTCATTAGAAGTTCTGATCTTTGTGATGCAGGGTATGACCGCCGGCTTGTATCTGGGGACTGACTTGACGAGCGGTTGGCTGCTGGTTCTGGCGATTGGGTGCACGGCGGCGGGCTTGATCATGCTGTTCGCGGCGATGGGCGGCCTTGGAATGCGGAAAAGTGTTGGACAAGAGGTTTCAGGGTTGAAGGAGACGGGCTGGTATCGTTACACGCGCAATCCGCAGCTTGTGGCCTACGGGTTAATCGTGCTGGGCATAACGCTGTGCCTGCCGTCGTGGTGGGCGCTGGTGTGGCTGGGGTTATATGGCGTCATTGCTGCGTTGATGGTGCGCACGGAAGAGGCGCATTTGCGCCGAGTCTATGGCGCAGAGTACGAGCGTTACTGCCAGCGGGTGCCGCGGTACCTGATGTTCAGGTAGGAGTACGTCTCATGCGGTTATGGAGCGTTTTTCGCAAGAGTGCGCGCGAGCAGTGGCGCGATCCGTTGACGCTGAGCCTGGTGCTGATCTTTGCGCCGCTGGTGGTGCTGCTCTATCGCCTGTTCTTTCCGGCGGGTTCGACGACGTATACCGTCTTGATCTTGAATCACGACACCGGCGCGCAGCAGGCTGCCGGGCAACGGTGGAACGCGGGCGATGAATTGATCGGCGAACTGAAGCAAGTCACTTACGCCGATGGCAGCCCCCTGCTCGTCGTCGAGTCGGCAGCCGATCGGGCCACGGGCGAAGCGCGGATCAAGAATCGCAGCGCGCAGCTGTTGTTGATCATCGGGCCGGAATTTTCGCGCGCGTTGCAAGCCGGCGCGCCGAGCGACACCACGACAGTCACTTTTGTGGGTGATCTGACCCAGCCGTATTACGCGGTGGCGGCGGTGTTGACCAACGGCGTGTTCGAGTCCTACGTGAAAACGGCCTTGGGACAGCCCATGCCCGTACGGGTCACGGAAGAACCGTTGGGCGCGTCCGGCGCGCGGACGGAGTTCGAGAATTACGTGCCGGGGCTGTTGATCTTCGCCGTGATCCTGCTGGTCTTCTCCGCGCCGATGGCGGTGGCGCGCGAAGTGGAGGCGGGTACGCTGCGCCGCTTGCAGATTACGCGCCTGCGCTCGCTCGATTTTCTGGGCGGCATCACTTTGACGCAGATGATCGTAGGGGTGGCGGCACTGCTGCTGGCGCTGCTGGTTGCTGTGTTACTCGGGTTCCGCAGTCAGGGGCCGGTGTGGGCGGCGATTCTGATCGGTGCGATTGCCAGCCTGTCGGTGATCGGCGTGGGCTTGATCGTGGCGTGTTTCTCGCGCACGGTGACGCAGGCGTTTCTGCTGGCCAACTTTCCGCTGGCCTTCTTCATGTTCTTTTCCGGCGCGATGTTTCCGGCGCCGCGCCTGACCGTGTTCTGGCTTGGCGGCCAGAGCGTGGCGCTGTTCGACATCCTGCCGACGTCACACGCGGTGATCGCCTTGCAGGAGATCTTTGTGCTGGGCGCCGGCTTGAGCGAGGTAGCCTATGAGTTGATTGCGCTGACCGTACTGTCGGGACTATACTTCGCGATCGGGGTATGGCTGTTCAAACGGACCCAACTCAGCGCCGTGAACTGAGAAATTACTGTGGCGTGTCTGGTTGACCGCTCATTCTGATCTGGCTATACTTTACTTGGGACGATTTGCACTTGCGGCAGGTTATATGGATCGTATTGAACTGGGACAGGCTCTACAGGAAATCGATGATAGCCTGACTTCTCCGTGTGAGATTGTGCTGGTCGGCGGTGCGGCTATGATCTTGCACTTTGGAGCTAACCGGGCGACACGCGATATTGATATGGTGGTATTGCGTGGTGATGTCGCTGAATTGCGACAAGCGATTCGCAAGGTGGCGCTAGTGCGGAACTGGCCGGAAGATTGGATGAATGATGGTGCTAAGGGATTTGCCGATATCTGGCCCCCGACTTTTCGCGCCGACCTGTAGCACTTGATCTGCCGTTGCATCATTTACGCCTATATGTGCTTGGCCGACCAGAACAAGCAGCGATGAAAATCGTGGCATTGCGCGAGCAAGACCTTGAAGATTTAGGGCTCTTCCGGGTTCAGCGGGATTATTGTCACCAACGTGCGTCATTGCGACCCCGCCAACGGCGCGGGGCAGGTGAGCGCTGTTCGCGACGAAGCAATCTCAGTACCGGTCGAAAGGAGATTGCTTCGCAGGAAGCGCTCGCAATGACGATGCACCGACGGTTTCCCGCCAAAGTCGGAAGACCCAGATTTAGAACTATTGCTGCCTGCAATGTCGGAGATGGACAAGAGCACCCTATTTGCAGTCATGCAGCATGTCAGCACGTTTCGTCCTGATTGGGCCTTGAAAATCAAATATTTCTTGCAGGAGCCAGGATGGGCGATCGAATAGACACCTTATTTCAACAGTGGAACCGCCTGGGCGGCGGCGTCTTAGTGACGAACGCCGATCCGATTGATCCACCGCCTTCGGCGGAATGGTTGATAGCTGAAAGCACGACGTATTGTCGGGATTCAGGTCGGTTAACATGGGTAACCCTTGACTGGCTGGTGCGTCACATTGAGGAGATTGACGCCGCGTTGCTAGTGCGTTTCACGCAGCAGCGCGGAGATCTATCGGTGCTGGGCGTGCTGGCCGATGCTGCCTATCAACGCGATCCGCAGCCAAAGTTGAAGCACATCATGCAGCACTGCCGCCGCGCCGAGCAACTAGAGCCGTTCTTTCGCCGCGTGGCGCGCAGTCCATTAGCGTTGAAGTTGACACAAGAAAATGCACTCGATGTGTTTCAACGCTGGAATTACTGGTGTAATGAGCTGCGGTATCTGTAACGTGTGATGTTCGATTTTATGCCATGCTTATTCTCTCAGCGCACGTGGCTCGGATCTAGCCGGCCCGTCACGCGCCGCGCTTCCTGCGCCTCTTCATACAACTGCGCATTGGCGATGGCCACCGCGATCTGGTTCGCCAGCGTCTCCATTACCTTCACGTCGTTCGCGTCGAAGTCGTTTGCGATAGGGCTTTGCACGTCCAGCACGCCCAGGGTTTGCTCGCCGCTGCGAATCGGCACGCTCAGTTCCGACCGGGTCGGGATCAGGCTGGGATAGAAATTGATGTAGTGCTCTTCGGTTTCCACGTCGTTGGCAAGGAGCCGTTCGCCGTGCTGACCCACCCAGCCCACCATGCCCAAATTCAGCGGCACGCGGTGTCTGGGTGGAAAGAGCTTGACGAACTCGCCCGCGATGGCTTTCATCTCCAGTTCGCCGCGTTCTCGATCGACGATGAACAGCGCCACGTGATGATAGCCGAAGGTATCGTGGACCAGCTGCGCGGCGCGATTGATCACCTGCTCCACCCCCAGAATGGCGGCGATCTGGCGGCCCACGTCGCTGAGCAGCGCCAGCTGGGCCGCCCAGCGCTCCAGCGCTTCTTCATGCCGCTTGCGTTCGGTGATGTCGCGCGCGATGCTCATCACCGCCGGGCCGCCCGCGTACTCGATAATGCGGCTGTTCAATTCCATCGGCAGGATGGTGCCGTCGCGCCGCACCACCGTGATTTCCAGAAACAACTGTTTCTCACGCTGCAGCCGGTCGATGATGGATAGATAGCGGCTGGCCGTTTCCGGCGTGCTGATCTCCGGCGGCGACAGGCGCAGAAACTCTTCGCGGGTGTACCCCAGCATCTCGCACGCCCCGCGGTTGACATCCAGAAAGCGGCCGGTCAGATTGTGAATGAAGATCGCGTCGCCGGCGTTGTCGAACAGGGTGCGATAGTGATAGTCGCGCTCACGCAGCGCCTGCTCGGTGCGGGCCGCTTCCGACATATCGCGCAGCGTCCAGCGCAGCCCCACGATGCGATCGTGCTCGTCGCGCATGGGGCTGAGCGTGTACTCGGCTGGAAACGACGCGCCTCTGTACACGCGCAGCTGAATCTGGCCGCGCAGCAGGGGCCGCCGCCAACTGCGCTGCGCTTCGTCGCTGTCGCGCCATTGCGCCAGCATGGCCTCCAGCTGTGTGCGCGATTCGTCTTCCACAAAGAGCGGCAGCGATTTGCTGGTGAGAAAATCCTGCCGCACGCCCAGCAGCGCGGCGGCCACGCGGTTCGCTTCGATGATCACGCCGCCCAGCGTCGTCAGCACGTAACCGTCGGGCGATGATTCGACCATCTCGCGATAGCGGCGGCGCTCGGCTTCAAACGCCTGCCGGATCGACACCAGCTCGGCATTCTGGCGCTGCAGCACGTCCACCGCCGTGCGCAGGTGCGCCACTTCGCGCTGCAGTTCGGCCAGCGCTTCCGCGTTGAACAGCGCCTGCGCGGCAGCCGAATCGGTCAGGGACGAATTATCGTAAGCGAGTTCCGGGGATGGTTCAAGCGTCTTGTTCGACACGGCGCTCCTTCGTGTGCGAGGTTGACTGCGACACAGCCTGTCTTCATTGTAAGATCGAATTGCGCATCAGGCAACGATCCAGCAGGTGGGGGTTATTTGCGGCGTGCGCGTTTCTTTTCGAGCAGACTGGAAGCGGTGCCGAGCGCGTCACCGGGCGGAGTGGATCGATCAGATGACGCAGCCACCGGCGGCAGCGGCGCAGCCCGATCGGTTGTCGGCGGCTCGATCGGTTCCGCTTCTCCCGATCGTTCTCCTTGCCCCGCGCGGGTGCGCTGTTTCGTTTCGAACAACGTCGTCAGGCGGTCTGATCGCGCCGGCAGGGCCTGTCGCGCCGCGCGCTGCGTGTGCCATCTCGCCGCGATCGCACTCCACGCTTTCTGCACATCACGCCGATCGATCGCCAGCCGCCGCACGCCCACATCGAACGGCAGCAGCAGCGCCGCGATCAGCAGCAGCCACGGCCACACGGGGCGCGTCGCCAGTGGTGCGCTCTGCGTGTGAGCAAACGCCTCGGCAGGATGGTCAGACGCGACCTGCCCCTGTGCCGCCAACGCGAGTTGATACAACGCATCGGGATCGGATTCGAGATGGCGATATTCCGGCGAGTACGACAGCACCCAACCCGCGCGTTCATTCACCGCTTCACCGCTGGCTGATTGTCCCGCGACGCCGATCACGTAGGCGCCCTGTTCGCGCGGCTGAAAGGTTCCTTCGTAACGGCCCGGCGCGACTTGCGGCAACTCGATCGGTTGAGCGGACCCATCGGGCGCGACGATGTTCCCAGTCAACGTGTAACCATTGAGATAATCGCCAGCCGCGTCACGCGCATCGACGATTACTTTCGCAGTGTCGCCCTGTTGATCGACACTCACGTTTAGCGCCGAAGCATTCGGATCGCCGATGGTGTAGCGCACGATCTGTCCCCAGAACTGCGGGAACTTGTCCCAATCAATCCACTCCCGCGCCCAACGACCGGTGGCATCCGAGGTGAACGCCACCGCCTTGCCCAACCCATATTGCCACGCCGCGAGGATCGGATCGTCTTGATCGGATACCAGAATTATCTGCGCGGCGTCTTTAGGAGAAGTTGCCACGTAGCCATACAGGGGCGGCGCTTCCGTAATGCCGTTCAACAGCGGCGACGATGAAACTTGCTTCGGAAAGAACTCGCCTTCTTCGATGTACGAGCGTGAAGCGAGCGTGGTTTCTTCGGTGAAGATGCTGGGGATCGATCCGGGATCGGCGGCGAAGTGATAGCGCCCGCCGCCTGCTTCCGCGAGGCTGGGCAAAAACGGCGCGGCGTCACGCCCTACGCCCACCGTGGTCAACGTGATGTTGTTTTCGTCGTGCAGTTTCTGTACCAGTTCGGCGATGCCGCTGGGATCGGCGCCCCCGTCGGTGAGCAGGATCACGTGCTTCACCTGCGCCGGATCGTCGGGCAGCATTTTCGACATCGCCAGCACGCCCGCGTAAATGTCCGTGCCGCCGCCCATGCGAATGCTGCCAATGCGATTGATCACTTCGGTTGAATCCGATAGTTCACCCAGCGGCACAACCCACGCGGCCGCATCGTCAAACGCGATCACACCTACGCGATCAGTGGGCATGAGCAGCTCCACCGATCGGGCGGCGGCTTCCTTCGCGAGGTCGAGCTTGGTTGCGCCGCCGCTGGTCTCGCCCATGCTGCCCGAATGATCGATGATGAAGACCATGGCTAATTGCGGGCGGCGCTGCTGATCTTTGATCTGCATCTCGACGGGCAGGGCGTCTTCGATCGGGGTTTTGTAATAGCCGCCCACGCCGTAACTGGTCGGCCCGCCGATCATCACCAGGCCGCCGCCCAGATCGCGCACGTAAGAGCGCAGCGCCTCCATCTGCCGCAGCGACAATTCGCGGGCAGGCACATCGACCAGCACCACCGAGGCATAGTCGGACAACGTCGCCACATCAGAAGGCAGTTCGGCGGGCCGCATTGTTTCGACGTTAAAGTTGGCCGCTTGCAGCGCGCGAATCAACTGCGCGGCTTCGTCGGGGCGAGTCTCATTGCCGGGCAGCGGTGCGCCCTCCGGCGGTGCGACGATCAGCACCTTGGGCTCCCCCAGCACCTGCGCCACGGCGGCGAGTTCGTTGTTTTGATACAGTCCGTCTGCTTGCGGATCGATCTGCACGGTGAAGCGCGCGAAGCCGGGATCAGTCGCGGTCAACGGAATGCTGATCGTTTGACGGCCTTTGTTGAGGCGGACACTGGCTTCGTGCACCGCTTGCCCGTCGGCCAACACGCGCAATTTCGCGTTCATGGCTTGCGTCGCGTCGAGGCTGACGCGCAGATCGAAACGTTCGCCAGCACGCAGTCGCGCGGGCGCTTCCACGGAAGTGATCAGCGCTTCGGCGCCGGGCTGCATCACGAAGGGCAGTGTGACGATCTCGACGCCGCTGGCCGCAGCAAAACGCGCGGCTTCCTCGGCATCCCCGATCGTTTGTGCGCCGTCCGACAGGATGATCATGCGCCGCGCCGCGCCCGGCGGATAGAGCGCCAGTCCCAACCGGATCGCATCGGCGAGGTTGGTCTGTCCCGTGTTCGGAATCGACGTCAACGTACCCAGTTCGCGTGACGACGACATGGCGCGTTCTACCAAAGCTTCACCACCAAACACGACGATGGCGGCTTGATCATCCGGCCCCATGTAGCTGATTGCCTGACGTGCGTAGTCGAACGCCAGGGCTTTGGCTTCGCCCGACATGGAATCGGAACCGTCGATCAGGAATACCACGGCCAGTTGATCGGACGGACGCGCGATCGCCATGCCGGCCAGCGCGAGGATCACACACAACACGATGATCACCCGCAGCCCCAACGCGATCATCTCGCGCCGCCGCGCCGAGCCGCGCGCGGGCTTGCCGATCGCGATCAGGATCGGCAGCAGGCTGAGTAATAGCAGAAGCAGCGGTGTCGTGAAGTGCATGATGAGCGTAATGCGTAAAACGTGATGCGTAAAACGTAATGCGTAAAGCGTGATGCGTAAAGCGTGATGCGTGAACGTCTTACCAGCAACCACCTACCAATGACCAACAACTAACTACCAGCTACAATCTTCTCCGTCCGTGATACACCCACCACTCGATGATCAAGATCAGCAGCGCCAGGGCAGCCAGCCACGGCCACCATTCCTGCCAGCCCGTCTCATCGGCTTGCGCGGAAGTGATCTGGCTCGGCCCGACGCGAATCGTGTCCGTTGGACGGATGTCCGACTCCGCCGGATCGAACAGGTTGACGGCGAAGTAATCGATGGCCTGCTGCTCGCCGCTGATCAACGTGACGCCATACGCGCCCAGTTCCTGCGTATCCTTGAAGACCACCTCGCCGCCGGCGGGCCGCACGGTGTAGACTTCATTCGACGGCGAAGCGATGGCGACTGTGTTCACACCGGGATCAGGCTTGATAATCACGCTGTTGCCGGGTGAAACGCCATCGGGCACGTCGAACGACCGCCCCGGGGCGAGGTAGTTGATCAAATTGACCAGCAGGATCGGGAAGGTCACTTGCAGCGGCAGATCAGAATCGTGCAGATCGAACGTGATGGCGCCCACGCGCCGCACGCCCGTATCGCCGACGAGCACCAACGGCCCGCCGTCGGAATCGACGAGCGTCCGCGCCCACTGCGGCGGATCGATATACCTGGCTGCACGCACGTGGACGTTGCTCCAGTTCACATCACGCGTCACCGGCGAATCGCTCACGCGCGCGTGGGTGGTGTTGCTGAAAACGCCGCTGACCCGCAGCACCGCATTCTGCGGCGGGTTGATGAACAGCGTGGGCTTGAAGGGTAGATCGTCGGGCGCGAGGCCGTCGAAGATGTAGAGATCGAATTCGTCCTGCGGCATGATCAGCGAGCCGTTATCTTGCGGAATGGCGCGAAAGGCCTGCACATCGGGAATGGCGGCCAGCAATTGCTCAAGAAAAACGTTACCCTGTGACACCAGCAGCACGCGCCGCGATCCGGCTGGATTGTTGATGGCGAAGGCGGCATTGTCGAGCGAGAGCGCATCGACGGGCTGCGTGGCTTGATCGGGTCTAGAGATCTTCGCCTGATAGATCGCCGGCTCGCGCGGCAGATCGCTCAGGATCACGTGCTGCGTTTCGCCCGCTGGCAGATCGAGTGTTTGTGCATTTAACAGCGCGTCGCCGCGATAGAGCGAGAGGATCACCGATCGATCCGCGTCGCCGTTGTTCGTGACACTGGCGAACAACTCTGCGCCGTTTTTGGTGGGGCGCAGCGACAAGGCGGCGATGCTCACGTTATCGCTTGCTTCACCGATCGGGACGTAGCGCACTTCACCCGGCAGCGGCGGCAGGTTCTGCGGCAGGCCGCCATCAGAGATGATGATCGTCGTGGGTTGATCGGCCTGCCGGCTGAGCGCGCCTGCGGCCAGCGCCAGCGCGGCATTCCAGTTCGCTGCGCCGTTTGTCGGTTGAGCTGCATCCAGCGCTCGTCTGATCTCAGTCCGATCGGTTTCGGCGGAAGCGACCACCTGCGGCTGCTGCCCCGCGACGATGACGGTGACGGGTGCCTCGGCGGGCAGCGCATCGATCGTGTCCTGTGCCGCGCGGCGTGCGGCATCGAAGCGCGTCGGTTCAACATCGATCGCGTTCATCGAGGCTGACGCATCGAGGATGATGACGCTCGATCCGCTGGCGAGCGCGGGGACGCTGAGGGCCGGTCGGGCCAGCGCGAGGATCAACGCGGCAAGGATCAAGAGTTGCAACAGCAGCAGCAGGTTGCGGCGCAGTCTTTGCCACGGCGCATTGGCCTGTCGATCGCGCAGCACCATCTGCCACAGCAGCGTCGACGACACCGTCACCTCGCGGCGGCGCAGCTTGAGCATGTAGAAGATGATGATGGGAATCGCCAGCGCGCTGAGGGCTAACGCGGCGGGAGCAAGTAAGTTCATGTTGTAATGGGACGCTGATAACGCGGATTGCGCGGACAAAGGCAGCTGCAACAAAAATCAGAGTTCATCTTCCTGATCGGCGTTATCTGCGTTCGTGTTGCTATTTCACTATTCCCGCTTTCCGCATGTCGTACAACACCACTTCATCCCACGGTCGATCGGTCTGCACGGCCAGATAGCGCACGCCGCGCGCACGGCAAAAAGCCTGTGCTTCACCACGCCACGTTGCCACGCGCGCCCGATAGGCATCACGCAGTCCGCCGTCCACGCTGACTTCCTGCGCGCCGCCGGTTTCAATATCGATCAACTTGAGATCGCCGGCCAATGGCGGATCGATCTCATCCGGCGACAGCACGTGCACGATGCTCACTTCGTGGCCGCGTTGCTGCAGCAGCTTCACGGCGGCTTGATAACCGTTGGGTGAGAGCAAATCCGAAATCAGAATCACCACTCCCGGTCGGCGCGGCTTGATCAAATAACGGCGCGTGGCGGCTTCGAGATCAGTCATGCCTGCGGCTTGCTGTGCTTCCAGGAATTTGAGAAGTTGCATCAAGTATTGCTGGCCGCGCAGTGAGACTTCCGAGGTCTCTGAGACTTTGGAAGTCTTTAGCGTGGATACCGTCACCCGATCGCCGGTACTCAACCCGATCGATCCGACTCCCGCCGCCAGCCGCAGGGCATAGTTGAACTTGTGCTGCGCGCCCTCGCCCCACTCCATCGATTGCGAGGCGTCCACCAGCAGGTGAACAGCCAGGTCTTCCTCCTCCTCGCGCAGTTTGACGTAGGGGCGATCGAGTCTCGCGTAGACATTCCAGTCTACGCGGCGCAAATCATCGCCGGGGACGTAATCGCGGAAGTCGGCGAAATCCAGCCCCGCGCCGCGCTTGAGCGATCGCCGCTCGCCGCGCAGCGCGCCCGCGCGCACCCGCGCGGTGACGAGGGTGAGTTGTTGCAGTTTGCGGAGGGAGGTTTCGTCGAAGAGCAGCATGATGGTGCGTAAAGAGTAACGAGTAACAAGTAACAAGTAATAACAACGCTGGCGTTTTACTCGTTACTCGTTACTTGTTATTCGGCAATTTCTCCAGTAGCTCCGCCACAATGCTATCCGCGCTGACGCCTTCCGCCAGTCCTTCGAAGTTCAAGATCAGGCGATGGCGCAGGGCCGCCGGCGCGACAACGGCGATGTCTTCAAAGGCGACGTTGTAACGGCCTGCCAGCAGCGCGACGATCTTCGCGCCGAGCATGATGGCTTGCCCGCCGCGCGGCGATGATCCATAGCGCACGTACTTCTTCACCAGCGGAGCTGCCTCAGCACTATCGGGATGGGTGGCGACGATCAGGCGCGCAACGTAGTCACTCACGTGCGAGGCGCTGGGTGTCTGCCGCGCCAGATCGCGCATCGACAAAATCTCTGCGCCGCTGATGGTGGTCTGCGCGGCGGGCGTGTCTTTGCCTGTGGTGCGCGTCAGAATCTCGACGAGTTCATTGGCCGAGGGGAACGGCACGTTGATTTTGAAGAGAAAACGATCGAGCTGCGCTTCAGGCAGCGGATACGTGCCTTCCATCTCCAGCGGATTCTGCGTCGCCATGACGAAGAACGGCTCTTCCAGTTGATAGGTCTGCTGCGCCACCGTCACCGAATGTTCCTGCATCGCTTCCAGCAGGGCCGATTGCGTCTTGGGCGTGGCGCGATTGATCTCGTCGGCCAGCACCAGGTTGGCGAACACCGGCCCGGCTTGAAATTTGAAGGCGCGCTGCCCGTCTTGATCGATCAGAATCTCCGTGCCCACGATGTCGGCCGGCATCAGATCGGGCGTGAACTGGATGCGCGAGAATTTCAGGTTCAGCACCTGCCCCAATGTGCGGATCAACATCGTCTTGCCCAGGCCGGGCACGCCTTCCAACAGGATGTGCCCGCCCGCCAGAATGCCGATCAATACGCCGCGCACGACAGCGCTTTGCCCGACGATGACGCGGCCAATCTCGGCTTCGATGCGCGCGGCCTGTTCACGGAATTGATCGACGGAAAGAGGTTGTGACATGGGAATCCTTTGTTGATGTGTGAAAAGTGAAAAGTGAAGAGTGAAACGTAATGCGTAAAACGTAATGCGTAAAACGTAATGCGTAAAACGTAATGCGTAAAGCGTAATGCGTAATTGTGCCCTTACGTTTTACGTTTCACGTTTTATTCTTACGGCTCCAGCGAGCTAAAGTACTGGCGAATCAAATCGCGCAACTGCGGCGGGACTTGCCCGCTGTCAATCGCTTGACGATAGGCATTGGCGTATTCGGCAAAGACTTGCGTGTACGGCACTTGACTTGGATTGTTCGTGCCGGGCGTGACACCGCTCTGCCCCATCACCTCGCCGTTGGGATCGCCGCTGCCGGGCAGGGTGACGGTATCCTCGCCGCTGCCGCCCAGCCGCGACGGTGCGTAGATCGGTTCGTAAGTCTTCTCGCCGCCGTCGCCCGGCGCGTTGCTTTGATCGATGGGATTGGAACCGGCTTCCGGGCCGCGCGCATTGCCGCTGTCGCCCGATCCGCGACCCGATCCTGCTCCACTGCCCGTTGATCCCTGTTGCGACGACGATCCGTTTTGTCCCGATCCTTGTCCCGGCTGGTTGCCCAGACCCGATTGATTGCCTGCGCCCGATTGATTCCCCTGCGCCGTCTGGCCCTGCGCGCTTTTTCCGGCGGCGATCATCCGTTGGCGACCCTGACCCATTTGCGCTGATACTTTACGCGCCACATTCGATCGCGCCACCTGCTGTGCGGTCTGACTCATCGACTGCGCGGCTTGATCCAACGCTTGCTGAGCCTGTTGCGCATCGCCATTGCGCGCGGCTGCGGCGGCTTCACGCAATTGCTGCGCCAACGCGGGATTGCCGGCCTGCACGGACTCGGCCATGTTCTCCAATTGATCGGCCAACTGTGCGCGTTCTTCCGCCGAAAGTTGACTCACGTCGAGATTGCGCAGGTCTTCGGCGGCGGCCAGAAAATCACCTTCAGCCAGATTCTGTCCAAACGCTTGCAGCGCGCTGCCCTCGGCCTGCGATAGCTTGCGTCCCGCCTGCCGCAATGCCTCGGCTTGCGCTTCGGCTTCACTGCTGGTCAGCGATTCAAATCTCTTCTCGCTCTGCGTCAACACAGCGGTGGCCTGTTCCAGCGATTGCGCGTCCTTCAGGCGCTGCTGCGTTTCCTTTAGCGCTTCCAGCATTTCGCGGCGCTGCTCTTCCGTCAAGGTGCGATCGGCTTCGACAGCCTGACGAATTTCTTCGACCTGGGCGGCTTCGGCGGCGATGGCGCTCTGCACGGCGCGGGTCTGCGCGGCCAGTTGAAAGAACGACTCGCCGCGCCACGCGACGATCATGACGGCGAGCAACAACACGCTGGTAAACAAAGCATCGACACGCTTGATCCGCAAGGGGAGTTGTTGACGCGCATTCACTTGTACTGCGCAGGCCAGCGCGTCTTGCAGTTGAAGTCGCTCGATTTCGCCGGAAGATCGATCGGCTTGAGAAAGTTCCAGCGCGGTGCTGATGCGTTCGCGCAGCCCGAAATCTCGATCGAACCGGCGGGCCGCCCCCAGCCGATCGAGCGGCCACACAAACGCCAGTGCCGCCGCCCCGATCGATCCGATCAACATCAAGCCGATTGCGATGACGATGAACTCGCTTCGCAGCAGCAGGCCGCGCAGCACGGCGACCACGGTGATGAGCAGCGCCAGCGCCAAGGCAAGCGCCGCGCCGCGCAGCGACCAGCGCACGGCGCGCTGGAGCCGGTAGCGCCGCACCCAGCGATCGAGATGGTAGTTGAGATCAATCACAGCAGGGTGGGTCATGTCTGAGCAGCGTTATCAACTCGCGGGGCAAGACACCTTCCCGCAACAAGCGCGGGACTTCGCCTGGCCCTGCACCTTTCTATTTATCGACGCGCTTCACCAGGCGCACGCTGGCCGCGATCAAGATCAGGCTGAGCAGCAAATAGATCACCGAATAGGCGATCCACGGCGCGGGATAAGTGACTGATGTGCCGCCGCTGATGGTGAAAGTCATGGTGAAGGCCGATTGACTATCCAACAAGATGGCCAGCGTGGCGACGCCGGCCGACAGCGGCGAAAGGGCGATGAGCAGCCAGAGAATGAAGTTGCGCAGCAGCTCAGCTTCAGCCATGGCCGCCGAGGTGCTCGACAAGCCGCTGGTATAAACGCTTGAATAGACCATGGCCGAGAGCAGCCCCTGCACGATCAACATGAAGACGGGCAGCCCAAAGGTCAGCAGCAGCGTGACCACCGTGGAGACCGCCGTGGCCTGCGAGGTGCGCCGCATGAGGCTGGAGAAGAACAGGCCGAGGCAGCTGAAGGCGATGGCGGTCACGATCAGAAAGACGCTGGCGATGGTGATTTCTTCCAGCGTCACGCCGCCAAAGAGAAAACTGAGGCTGGCGATGGGAATGGCGGACAGGATGAGCACCAGGTTGAACAGCACCGCCGCCGCCAGTTTGCCCAGCACCAGCGAGCGCGCCGGCAGCAGCGTGGTGCGCAGCAGTTCAAAGGTCTGCCGTTCGCGTTCCGACGAGATGGCGCCCACCGCCGCCGCTGATGAGGTGAAACAGGTGATGAGCAGCTGCAAGCCCACGGTGACGGCGAAGATCGTCTTGCCCAGGCTTTGCAGGCCGCTGGGCGAAACGATGACTTGCGCGGAGGCGGCGTAAGCGGCATAGATGAGCGAGACGAGTCCGCCCAGCAGCATGGCGTTCACCGTCAAGACCGCGAAGGCGCGCCGCCCGCGCATGCGTCCGCGCATCTCCTTCAACGTGATGGGGTTGCGGCGCAGCGTCTCGCCTAAGGAGCGGCGCTGCTTGACGGCTGGTTGAGCAGGGATGGCTGACATATTCGTTCCTCAACACTGGCTCTCAAACCGCGTCCGCGCGGTCGAGGCGCAAAAGAACTCCGGTTTCTTTCACTAATCCAACGACGACTTGGTCAACTGCATGAAGATCGCTTCCAGGTTCTGGCTGTCTTCACTGAAGTGTACGATGGGGATGCCGCGCGCCGCCAGCGCGGTGAGCAGTCCGCTCAGTGCGGCATCGTCGCCGGTGAACTTTACCTCCAGCCGCGTGCGCGGTTGTTGATTTTGCTCGAGGTGCGCTTCGACGCCGCCGACGCCGGGCAGGGCGATTAAAAATTCCTGTGCTTCCGCGGCGCGCTCCAGCACGCCAATGTGCACTGCGCGCTGCGTGGCCAGGCCGCGCTGCAATTCGTCGAGCGTGCCCGTGGCCACGATCTGTCCCGCTTCGATGATGCCGACGCGCGTGCAGATTTCGGCCACGTCGGCCAGGATGTGCGTGGAGAAGAACACGGTCTTGCCCATGCGCGCCAATTCCACCAGCAGTTCACGAATCTCCACGCGCGCGCGCGGATCGAGTCCCGACGCCGGTTCGTCGAGGATGAGCACCTGCGGATCGTGGATCAGCGTGC
Source organism: uncultured Anaerolineae bacterium (assembly GCA_964398185.1). Taxonomy (GTDB): domain Bacteria; phylum Chloroflexota; class Anaerolineae; order Fen-1058; family Fen-1058; genus Fen-1058. The sequence goes on from CAYNML010000019.1 coordinate 38,308, forward strand.
GGGCCAGGCCCAGGCGCTGCTGCATGCCGCGCGACAGTTTATCCACCATGTCGTCGCGGCGCGGTGTCATATCCACCAGTTCCAGCAGATCGGCCACGAGCCGTTTGCGTTCCGCCTCGCGCAGATGGTAGCACGCCCCGAAGAAGTCCAGATATTCCCACACGCGCATATCATGATAGATGCCGAAGGAGTCCGGCATGTACCCGATCGCGCCACGCACCCCGCGCGGCGCTTTTTTCACGGAATGACCGGCCACGATCGCTTCGCCGCCGTTGGCGCGCAGCAGCGTCGCCAGGATGCGCAGCGTGGTGGTCTTGCCCGCGCCGTTAGGCCCCACAAAGCCGAAGATTTCACCGGCTTCCACGTTGAGGTTGAGATGGTTGACGGCCGTGCGCTTGCCGTATTTTTTCGTCAGGTCGGTAATTTCGATAATGGGTGACATGCTTGCACCTCACCGTACGACCAGCGTGAAGTCCAACTGATCGAGATGCGCGTAGGTGTTGCCGTCAACCTGCAGCTGGACTTTGATCTCGCCGCCGGGGCCGACGTGCTGCGCCGGCGTGGCGAGGGACATGTCACCCGACTGGGCGTTGGGCAGCGGCGTCCAGTTCCTGGCTTGATAATTCCACAGCGCCACATCAATGTCTTTCTGATTGATACCGGCGCCTTGCAGGTGCAGGATCAGTTCCATCACGTTGTCATAGGCGATCGGCCGCCGGAGTTTGAAGGTCAGCTCATGCGTGCCGGGATAGATATCGTTGTCGTAGGGGGCCAGCGGCGGGCCGCCGGCTGTTTCGGCCGTCCACTGGAACAGGCCCGGCGGCAGCGCCAACCTGTCGGAAGTGAAACGCAGCTCCGGCTTCAGATCGACAATGTACAGCGTCGTGTCATACGCCTTGAATGACCGGCCGTCCATATCGATGGGCAGCGGCGAGTGATCGCTCCAGCCCGCCAGGTACAGGCCGTCGCCGCGTGTGTGGTTGGTTGCGCCGTAATAGCCGCCCAACAGTGCATTCACAAACTGGTAGCGGCGCGCGCGTTGTTGATCGGGTTGGCCGTAATAATAGGGCCCGGCGATGTCTTCCAAAGTGCTGTCTCCGCTGCCATAGTAGAGCGTCCCGTTACCGGCCTCGTTGATCGCGGGGGCGGCGCGGGTCAATGGCAGATCGATCGGGATGGTTTGGCCGGGTTGCAGCGTGCCCACTTTGTCGGCCGAGCCGGGGCCGAGCAGCACGACATCGTGCAGCGTCAGATCGCTGCGATTGATTACACGGCCGGTGGCGCGCACGCTGCTGCCATTCACCTCGATCTGCGTGTCTACCTCAATCGGCGGCGCAGCGATGGCGCCCTGGGCGCTGAGGGCTTTCACTTCGGATACGTCCATGTCCACATGGGCGCGCTGAGTGCCGTCGCCGCTGGTCAAAGTCCAGGCGGCGGTGTCGTTGTCGCCGTAAGGCAGATAATTGTACGGCGGATTCAGCAAAAACCCAGCGGCCGCGGTGACGCCGTAGACCGCTCGCTGCGGCGCATACAGCCCCACGATACCCGTCACCTGCGCCCGATCGGCGGTGGGCCACACTTCGACCAGCGCCAGGCGATTGATGGCTGGTTGGCTGCCGCGCATCAAGGAGCCGGTCAGAAACGCGGCCAACAAGAATCCGATCGAGAACAGCGGCGCTGTGACCCAGCCCAGTTCGCGGCGCTTCAACTTGCGCACGATCACATAATTGACGGGGCCGATGACGATCATATACAACAGGACGAAGCCGCAGATCAACGAGGCTGGCGGCAGATTCAAGTTGGGAATCATCGCCGCGGCGGTGGAGGCCGAGCTCCAGTCCTGGACGCCATACGACCAGTTAGGTTGTTGAACGGCATTGGTCAGCAACTGTTCATACACGGCGGTCAGGCCATCCCACTCCGCCAGCGCCGCCGGATCAAAGCCGAGAAAATAAATCTCGCCAAAGCCGCGCGGCCGCCGCGTGATAAGCGCCGTGCTTGCTTCGGCGACGACGGGCTGCGCATCATCCGCCGCCGCGCCTGTCGCCACGATGAGCTGACCGGGATCGAGCGGGTTGTCGGCGAACGTTTTGAGCGCGGGGACGGCGTTCAGCGTGGTGGTGGCAGCCGGCTGCACGGGGAGCAGATCGCTTAGACCGGCGGCCGTTTTTTGCCAGCCCGCTCCGCCGCCGACGATCAACCGTCCGCCATTGGCCACCCACGCCGCCAGGGCAGTGCGCTGCGCCTCGGTGAGCGCGCCAGTATCGACGTTAGCGATGATCAGCGTATCGAGGGCGTCGAGCGCGGCAGATTGATCGGGCAGCTGGCGGGCCGTGAGCTGGGCCGTAATCGCCTGGCCGTCCGGCGGATCGATCTCGGTTAAGGTGCTGAAGGCCGAAGGTTGATCGACGAGCAGCCCGTGCAGCTGATCGTCCGTGTCGATGGCTTGCAGCGGTTGATCGTGCTGCGCCACAATCTGCCCGCTCTGATCGCGCAGTTGAATGCGCAGACTGTTGAGGTAGCGCTGCGGCAGGACATTGAGCGTGACTGCTTTGCGCGATTGGGTGGGCAATTCCACCGGTTGCTGGAAGGTGACGGAACCCGCATCGGGATCAGACAGTACCACCTCGACCTGGCCGCTGATGGCCGGGCCGTCGTTTTGCAGCTGCACCTGTACGGGCAGCCACTGGCCGACGCGGTAATAGCCGTCAAAGCCGGCCTCGGCCGTCAGGGTAATGGCCGGCAGCGGCTGGGCCGCGGCCAGCGCCGAGGCCACCAGCAGGCTGATCAACACCAGCACCACTACACAGCAGTTTTTCATGACGCGCGCTCCTGAGGGAACGATAATGTCAGTGTTTTATCATAGCGTGGGGTGGGTCGCCGACTCAAGCACTTGAGTGCGGCGCCTGGTCATGAGACGCCGCCGGCTGGTTATGGGTTCCCATTCTATCACATGGCAGACCATTATCCCGAGCAAAAGGCAGTGGAGTGGATGGACGCCTAGCGCGGGCGTGCCTTTCAACGCGGGGGCGGCTGTGCGCTAAGCCCGCGTCCTCGCGGGCGTTCTATGGCCCGCCAGCCGACGGCGGGGACGCGGTCGGAGAGCAATCACGCCGGGCTGCAAGTTTGTGTCCATTCGGGAACAGGCGCTGCCGGATACGACTGGTTGCCTGTCTGTGAATTTCCCCTTATACTTGAATCAATCACACTGAAAGGACAACGCCATGAGCGACGAACAAACCACTCCGCAGTCCGAACCACAACCCGAAGCGCAGTCAGCCCCTGAAGCCGATCAAACCACGCGCACGCAGGAGTTCAGCGTCACGGGCGAGCAGGTAGTCGATTTTGTGAAGAAGGCGCTGCATGAAGGCAATATTCGCCGCATCGTCTTGAAGGATGAAAGCGGCAAACCGCTGCTGGAAATTCCGGTGACCATTGGCGTGGTGGGTGTGATCTTGCTGCCCGTGTGGGCCGCCATCGGCGCGGCAGCGGCCCTGGTCGCCAAGATGACCATCGTCATCGAGAAGAACGATCAGCCGTAATTACACACAGCGCGGGGCAAACGAACCCTCCCGGAGACGGCCAGCCTCCGAGAGGGTTTTATGATCCAAATCATACGTCGCCCTGGCCGAGTCGATTAGACTTGACTTGATGCTGGAGAACACCTGTGGCGACGCCTGATTTGCAGCGACCCTTCCCAGATTACGTGACCTGTCCGCACTGCGGCGAGCCGGAAGTCGAAGTGTGGTGCTACGACCTGGCGGCCAAGTGTCATGCCTGCGGTCGGACCTTTGCGCACGCTTTGCCACGCGAATGTGGAGATCACTGTGATCGCACGCAGTGTGAAACGCAGCATCCGCCGGCCGTCCATTCCCATGCCGTTGAGTGACTGATCCATGCGTGAGAACAAACCAACCCGATTGAGCATTCCGCTGCCCAAAGAACATGGCTCGTGGGCGATGTTTAGTGTGCCTTTGATCATCGGCTTTGCCGTGGCGGCGCAGTGGCCGTGGCGATCGATCTGGTTGATCGCGGCGGCGCTGGGCCTGTTTCTGGTGCGCCTGCCGATCGATACGCTGATCAAAACGCGGAAGCGGCCCACGGCCGATCGGTTGTGGTTGATCCGCTGGGCGATGGGGTACGGATCGATCGCGGCGCTGTGCGGCGGCTGGCTGATCGTGATCGATCAACTCTATTGGCTGATTCCGTTGGGCGTGCTGAGCGCGGCGCTGCTGGCCTATCACTGGTGGCTGGTCGAGCGGCGGCAGGAAATGTCGGCGCGCGGCGAACTGGCGGGCATCTTCGGGTTGGCGCTCGGTGCGCCGCTGGCTTACTACGTTGCGACGGGCGTGATCGACGGCACGGCGGTGGGCCTGTGGATTGTGAATGCGTTGTACTTTGGCGGCACGGTGTTCTACATCAAATTGAAAGTGCGCCAGCAGCCCAAAGAACCCGCGCCCGATCGCGTGAGCGAGCGCCTGGTGAAGGCCAAAGCCTGCCTGACTTATCAAAGCGTCGTGCTGACGTTGATCATCTTGCTGGTGGCGTTCGAGCGGTTGCCCGCGCTGGCCGTGCTGGCCTTCGTGCCGATGACGTTGAAGGTGCTGCTGGGCGCGACCCGCTGGCAGGATCGCAAGTCGCTGAGCTTGCCGCGCCTCGGTGTGATCGAGATTATTCATTCCGTCACCTTCGCCGTGTTGATCATCGCGGCGTTTTAATCTGGGCCGTCATTCCCGCGCGTTGTTGGCGGGAATCCCGCACAGCAGCTGGCGCACTGCCAGCGGCCAACCTGGATGCCCGATGACGGCACTCGGGCATGACTTTATCAAGGAGGCTTCATGAGTCAACCACCGGCGACTGCCGGGCCAAAACGTGCGGTGCCCCTGAAGGTGTGGGCCTTGCTGGCGTTGTTGTTTGGCGCGGTTGTGGGCCTGGGTATGTTCACCTTTGCCTACGCCGAAGGAGCATCATATCTGTCCGATGACCCCGCCGCCTGCCGCAACTGCCACATCATGAACGACGTATACGATGCCTGGACGCGCGGGCCGCATCATGCCGTGGCGACGTGCAACGATTGCCACATTCCGCACGCGTTCCCGGACAAGTATGTGGTGAAGGCGCTGAACGGCTTCAATCACAGCGCGGCCTTCACGCTGCAAAACTTTCACGAACCGATCCAGATCACGCCCTTCAACAAGAATGTCGCTTTGAACAACTGCCAGTATTGCCACAGCGACCTGGTGGCGCAGATCAATCATCAGGGGCAGGCCGATCTGGAAGATTGCACTCGCTGCCACGCCACCATCGGGCACGATGAGATCAGCGTGGGCAAACCGTAACTCAACTCGGAGGATAGGACATGACCGATTCAACCCAGCAACCCAAATCCCGCCGCAGCCGATCGGTGCTCTTCGTCGTCGGGGCCTTCATCCTCGGCTTCGTGCTGCTGATCGGCATCGGCGCGCTGCTGGCAAATATCAACACGCGCAAGCAGGAAGCCGCCGCGCCCATCGTGCGGATCGTGGACATTCAGGACGGCGAGACCGATCCGGCGGTGTGGGGCCAGAACTACCCGCGCGAATACAGCCGCTTCATGATGATGGAAGATGACACGGTTCCTACCGCCTATGGCGGCAGCCAGCAGTACGACAAGCTGGCGCGTTTCCCGGCCATGAAGCGCCTGTGGAACGGCTATGCTTTTGCGGTTGATTTCAACGAGGAGCGCAGCCACTTCTATTCGCTGATCGATCAGAAGGAAACCGAGCGCCAGGTGGTGGTGAAGCAGCCCGGCGCGTGCGCCAACTGCCACAGCGGCGATGCGCCCAACCTGATCAAGAGCCTGGGCTGGGAGGCGTTCAACAAAGGCCCCTACAGCGCCATCACCGACACGCTGCACTCGGCCATTACGTGCAACGACTGCCACGATCCGGACACGATGGCGCTGCGCATCACGCGCCCGGCCTTCGCCAATGCCATGGAGGAACGCGGCATCGATTTGAGCAAGGCCACGCGGCAGGAGATGCGCTCGTATGTGTGCGGCCAATGCCACGTCGAGTATTACTTCCTGGGAGACAACAAGATTCTCACCTTCCCGTGGGAGAAGGGCTTGACCGCCGATAACATCAACGACTACTACGACGAGTACGGTTTCAAGGACTGGGCGCACAAGGAAACCGGCGCGCCGATGATTAAGATTCAGCATCCCGAGTTCGAGTTATACAGCACCAGCATCCACAATCAATCGGGTGTGGCGTGCGCCGACTGCCACATGCCCTACATGCGCGAAGGCGCGCTGAAGGTGTCCGATCACTGGATTCGCAGCCCGCTGACCAACGTGGCGAATTCGTGCCAGTCGTGCCACAAGATGAGCGAAGATAAGCTCAAAGAACGCATCATTACCATCCAGACGCGCACGGCCACGCTGCTGCGCCAGACCGAGACGGCCATCATCGCCGCCATCGACGCGATCAATACCGCCAAAGCCGCCGGGGCCAGCGAGGCCGATCTGGCCGAGGCGTGGGACTTCCAGCGCAAAGCGAATCTGCGCTGGGACTTCATCTCGTCGGAGAACAGCACGGGCTTCCACAGTCCGCAGGAAGCGGCGCGCGTGCTGGGTGATGCCATGAACTTTGCGCGCATGGCGCAGTTGTCGGCAGAACGCTTGACGATCAAGCTGGGCGGCACCATCAGCACTGATCCGCTGTTGCAGATCAACACCGACGCCGTCATCGGCACGACGCCCGCCGAGGTGCAGGAGCAGATCGCGCCGACACCGCAGCCGAAGTAGAGACTTCCCCGTCTGCGCTAAATGAGGCTGGGCCTCTCTCGTTGTACTGGAGAGAGGCCCGGTTTCTATTCCCATCGTCAGGTAGGCACGGCGCCGTTCCGTTACACAAACCACGCCCCGCCGTTGATCTCGGTCACTTCGCCGGTGATGAAACTCGCCAGATCGGACGCGAGGAAGAGCACGGCTCCGGCCACATCATTTGGCACGCCCGCGCGCTTGAGCGGCAGCGCAGCGATGATGGTCTGTTGCGCTTCTGCTGAAGTGAACGTGGCGTGAAACGGCGTGTCGAGAATCAAGCCGGGCGCGACGGCATTCACGGTGATGCCGCGCGGCGCTACCTCTTTGGCGAGGCCGCGTGTCAAACCGATGATGCCCGCCTTCGCGGCGGCATAAGCTGCCGTGCCTGGCCCGCCGCCGTTGCGTCCCGCCAGCGAAGACATGTTGACGATGCGGCCCCAGCCGGTGTGCATGTGTGGCAGCACGGCGCGCGCGCAGTAGAACGTGCTGCTCAGATTCACGTCGATCACCTGCCGCCAGTGTGCGTCGCTCATCTCGGCGATGGGCACTCGCCCGACCAGATGCCCCGCGTTGTTGATCAGAATATCGATGTGATCGTCGAGCGCGTGCGCCAGTTCGCCCAACACCCGGTCGACCTCGGCGCTGTTCGTCGCATCCATGCGTAACGCCAGTGAACGACGGCCCAGCGCGCGCATCTCGTTCACGGTCTGCACGTCTGTATTCGAGAAGTACGTCACGGCGACATCGGCTCCGGCCTGGGCCAATGCCAGCGCAATCGCTCGACCGAGTCCGGTGTTGCCGCCAGTGACCACTGCCGTGCGGCCCGTCAAATCAATCTGCATCATGACTCCTTGTGCGCATCAGGCTGGCCGCCAGCCTGGTGAGAGGTGACTGCGATCGGGTTGGGGATTCCGCTCACGCGGCGCCCCCGGCGCTCGCTGCCGGGGTGTCTAGCGGACGGTGATCGTGCCGGCTTCAAATTGATCGCCTTCGTTCAGCACCGCTGCGCGCTCCAGCGTGGGCAGCCAATAGAAGCCGAGCGACAAGCGGTAGTCACCGGGCGCGATGTCTGCCGGCAGCGTCAGGCGATATTGATCAGTGAAGGCGTACTGCGGCTGCCAGCAGGTAGTGGGCCATGTTCCGTTCAAGGCCATGTCGTCCGATTGCGCGACCAGCTGACCTTGCGCGTCGAGCAGATGGATGAACAAGGTGTAGGGGCGCAGGATCGGTTGCTGTGCCGACCAGGTGGCGGTGATGTCCAGCGGCTCACTCCGCCCGATTGCGTTGGGAAAATCGATCGAGTTCAAGCTCATGCCGGCCTGCCATTGCGCACGCGGCGACGGCGACAACGTGACTGCCAGCGGCGGCGCAGGCGGATCGCTCAAGCCGGTGCCTACGGTGCGCAGGAAGACACTGCTGATCAGCGTCTGCGCGGCGACCAAAATCAGCAGCGCGACGAAGACACCAGATCGATCGGGTTTGTAGCGGGCCGCAATCAGCAGCGGCAGCGGCAGCAAGAAAGCCCACACGCGGGCCACCTCGCCGCGTGACGTGCCGGAAACGATCAGCAAGACGAAACCGATCAGGAACGTCAAGGCGAGTAGATCGATCGAGCGTGGGCGCTGCCGCAGCGCACGCAGCGACTCAATGGTGCGCGCGCACCAGAACACGGCCAACGGAATGCCGAGGAAGACGAGAAAATCGTAGGGATGATAGAACAGCCACGTCACGTAACTGCGATCGAGTCCCAGGTGGATGCCCATCGCCGTGCGCCATGCCGCCGCCGGATCGAATTGATACAGCCCGAAGAGCGCCGCCCAGATTGTCACCAGCCCGACAAGCCAACTGACTGCGGCGATCACGAGCCAGCGCAGCGTGGGGCGTGACGGCTGCGTGATGAGCCAGAGCAGGGCAAACAGCGCCAGCATGGCGCCGATGGCGATGTTGCTGAAATTGAAGAACAAACCCAGCGAGACGATCACCCCGCTGAAGAATAGACCGCGCCAGCGGCGCCGCTGCAAGCCATACCACAGCCATAAGAACGCGCCCACTGTAAACAGCGCAAACAATTGATCCCAGCGTGTGGCCCACAAGGCGATGCTGGGAATCAGCGGCCAGGCCAGCGCGGCGCGGCGCGCCGTCGGCTCGTCATACAGGCGGCGGCCCAGCGCGTACAGCGGCCACACCACCAACCCCAGCAGCAGCGGCACGATCATCTGCGTCGTCGCGCTGGCGATGGCGCTGTCGGGCAGGTTCATCAGATCGATGTTCTGGCATTGATAGGCGCGCAGCGCGGCGCTGAGTGAGCGCGTCAGGTCCGGTGCTTGCTCAAATATCTGGCGACTGACCGCAAACAGCCACGGCAGGCCGGGCGGATGCCGCTGTGGATGAATGGGGTAGGCGGGCATGCGCTCGACGAAGTGGCGCAAGAAATCGGGAAGGTCGGTGACCACCGCGCCGACGTTGAAGTATCCGCCCGACGAAGCTGACACGGTCCGATAGAACAATGGCGCTTTCACGTCGGGATGATCCATGTAGAGCAAAGCCAGTTGCAGCAGCGGCGTCATCAGCGCGGCGATCACGATCACGAGCAGTGTGGTGCGGCGCGAAGGCGCGCGTTTGATCAACCAGGCCGCGCCGATCAGGTAAGCGATCAACACGACAACGGCCAACCACAGCCGACTGAGTGTGCCGGGGATCGCGTATGCCCACCGCCATTCCTCGGGGCCGCGCAGCCACGGCGACAGGTTGAGCGCCAGTCCGATCAGATACGCGGCCGTCAAGATCGCGGCTATCACAATAGACCAGGGCAATCGTTTCATGCGCGTGACTCGTCCACAGGTGTGTGCGTCAACACCACGGCGCGATCGCCATACGGCGGTTGAAACATCTTCGGCAGCCACTCGGCGCTGAGGCGCGACCATTCCAGCCATTCACGCCGTTCGTTCAGCGCGTGCTCATCGTCGATCTTCGATCCGTCGCCAAAGGTCCGATCGAGAATGCGATGGATCGCGTGGAGATCGTCCGGCTGGAAAGCGCGGATGATCAGGCGCGGTGTTTCGAGAATGAAAGAAGTCATGATGTGATCGTGTTGAAACCTCCCGGAGGCTCCAAGCCTCCGGGAGGTTTTGCTTTAGCTCGCCTCAAACGCCTGACGCAGCGCCTCTTTCATTACCGCTTCCGGCGCGGTCTGCCCCGTCCACAACTCAAAGCCGATGGTGCCCTGATGCACCAGCATCGACAAACCGTTGAGCGTGCGCAGGCCGCGTGAGCGGGCCAGCTGCATCAGGCGCGTGTCCGGCGGATTGGGGATCACGTCGCATACGAACAAATCCGATCGGGCTTGATCGAGCGAGATGTCGGGCAGCGCGTCCACATCAGGATACAGACCGATCGAGGTGGCGTTCACCAGAATATCGATCGCCGCTGGCACGCTGTACGTGCTCGACCACGGGACGAACTGCACCGCAGTCGATGTGTCCCTGCGCAAGGCATCCACCAATTGCTGACCGCGCTCCACGCTGCGATTGATCACGATCAGTTCGCTGACACCTGCGAAAGCCAGTTCAAACGTGATCGCCCGCGCCGCGCCGCCCGCGCCCAACACGGCCACGCGCTTCCCCTGCGGATCGATCTCGGCCTCACGCAAACCGCGCAGGAAGCCTTTGCCGTCCGTGTTCGCGCCGATCAGCCGATCGCCTTCACGGTAGACCGTGTTCACCGCACCGATCACTTTGGCATCCGGCGCGATGTCATCCAACAGCGCCATCACCGCGACCTTGTGGGGAATCGTCAGGTTGATGCCGCGCATCCCCAACGCGCGCACGCCGCGCATGGCATCGGCCAGATTTTCCGGTTTCACTTCCATCGTCAGATAGCGCCAGTTCAGGCCCAGCGCGGCGAACGCTGCTTCCTGCATGACGCACGTGGGATTCTCCGCCACGGGGTAACCCAGCACTCCGACGAGTTCTGCTTTGTAGTTGACGGCCATGATTGCCTCCTGAGATTTTACAGACAGGAGTCGAGGCTTCAGCCGGTGATTTCTTGCATACTCCGGCTAAAGCCTCGACTCCTTGGAAACCCGATCAAGGTGTGTCACGAACCATTCCACCGCATCGCGTTCCATCTGCGGCGTGACGGTGTGCCCCGCCGGATAGATGTTGAGCCTTAATCGATCTGGACAGGCCGTGTAGCTTGATCGCAATTCGCGATAGCCGTCGATGGCGTAGTGCTTGGGCTGATCGCTGTCGAAGTCGTTGTTCATCATCAACAAAGCGCGCGGCGCGGCGGCCTTCAGTTTCTCGATCGGATCGATCGAGAAACTGAAGGCCGTATTCTTCTGCGTTTGATCGACCACCTGATCGAGCGCGGTGGCCCACGCGGGATTGGAGAACGCGCACTCGTCGAGCAGATCAAGCCAGCGGCGCGTGAAACTCGGTACGCCGATCAGCGGCACGGCGGCCAGCATTTGCGGCAGGTGGGCGAAGATCGAGAAACTGGCGTAACCGCCCATCGATGGGCCGGTGACGCCACAGCGCGTGACATCGAGACGGGGATCAGCCGTGAAATGATCGATCAACGTCTGCGCATCGGCGCGGCATTGATCGATCACGCGATAGAACAACAGGAACGTATCGAGTCCGCTGTCGGGCGGGTAAATGCCGCCGCGCTCGGGCAGGGCAGCCTGGGCGAGCAGATCGTTGCAGCGTTCGCCATGCAGCCAGGCATCGAAGCTGATGAAAGCGAAGCCGCGCTGCGCCAGTTGATAGCCAAGGCTCAGCCCCGCCTCCTTGCTGCTGCCGAAGCCGTGCACGAAGAAGATCGTCGGACGGCGTTTAGCCTCAGCGGGCGTGAGCATGAGCGTTGGGATGTTGTGAATGATCGCAGTGTCGAGTAGAATGGTCATCGGTCGCTTGCCGAGGGAGGACGTGTGCCGCTGTGCGCGGTGAAGCCAAGTATAAGCCGTTCGCGGCGAGAGTCAAACGACAAGCGAGGTCATCTCCGTGGTCTACATCGATGCGTTTTCCAAGGTGCTGCCGATCCTGCTGCTGTTCGCGCTGGGCCTGTTCTTGCAGCGGCGCAAGTTTTTCAAACCCGATGCACTGGACGGCTTGAAGAAGATCGTCCTCAATCTGGCGCTGCCCTCGGCGCTATTCCTGGCTTTCTCCAGAGTCAACTTTGAACTGCGTTATCTGCTCATTGCCGCGATGATATTCGCGGCATGTTGGGCGGTATTGTTGATCGGACGCGCCGCTCAACCGGCCACGCGCCTGAAATCGCCATATTTCCCGGCGCTGCTGACGGGCTTTGAAGCGGGGATGCTGGGCTATGCGCTGTATAACTCGGTGTATGGCGCGGATAACCTGTACAAGTTCGGCGTGATCGATCTGGGGCAGGTGGTGTTCGTGTTCTTCGTGCTGGTGAACTGGCTGCGGCGGCGCGAGAGCCAGGCGCAGCCCCTCGGCGCGATGGTGCGCGGCTTCCTCACGACGCCGCCCATCACCGCGATTTTGCTGGGCATCGCGGCGAATGCGTTGGGCGTGACGGCGCTGCTCACCGGCGGCTCGATCGGGCAGAGCGTGCTCAGGACGCTGGAGCTGCTGGCCGCGTTGACCTCGCCGTTGATTGCGCTGCTGATCGGCTACGAGATGCGCCTCGAGTTCGGACGGCTCGGCGCGCCGCTGCGCACGGTGTTGATCCGTTTGGCGATCTGGATTCCGCTGGGCGTGCTCTTCAGCGTGTTCGTGATCGATCGGCTGTTGGGGCTCGATCGGGGTTTTCAGGCCGCCGTCCTGACGATGGTCGTGCTGCCGCCGCCGTTCGTTATCCCACTGTATATGCAGCGCGCCGATCAAGACGATCGCGCTTACGTGGTCAACACGTTATCGCTGTCCACGCTGGTGACGCTGTTTGCGTTTGCCATCGTTACCGTCTTGTTTGCGGGGTAAGCGCGCCGTCATGCCCGAGTGTAGATATCGGGCATCCAGTTTGATGATGTGCGAATCCTGCTGGCCGTCCACTGGATTCCCGCCAACTGCACGCGGGAATGACAGTTGTTTAGCTGGCCTCTTTGTACTTCCGCCCGCGATCATCGCGCCGCCGTTCACGGACGAAGGACATCACCGGCACGCCGTAACCGCAGCTGGTCATCGTCTGTTCGATCTCGATCTCGATCACCTGCCGGGGCGCTTTGAGTTCCGAGGTCGATTCCTGCGCGAGCATCTCAGCCAACGGCGATTCGGCGAACGGTGTGACAGTGGCTTTGCCAAACAGCCGCATGATCGCCGCGTCCCCTTCGTCGAACGAACACACCATGATTGTGATCGGGCCGTTGGCTGCCGCGTGCCGCGCCGTCTCGTTGCCGCTGCCCGGATAATCCAGATAAGCGACGCGATGAGGATTGATGATGTGCAGCTTGACGCCACCCTTCGGTGAAAGGTTCACCGGGCCAACGTCGCCCGGCCCTTTCGTCAAACTCGGATCGACCGAGGCGACGAAGAACAACGGCGCGTTGTGAATTAGTGCTACTTGTTCGTCTGTGAGTGAAGTGTAATAGGTTGCCACAGTCTCCTCTCCAGTTTCTTAAGCTAAATCTGCCGGTTCTTCCGGGTTGAACGGGAAAGAGAAACCGGGTTTCTCCATGCCGGCTCTCAATTCCATTTGGACTGGAGAAACCCGGTTTCTAAAGTTGGCGATTTCCCGCCTAAGTCGGAAGAGCCAATCTGCCTTAATGAACGACTTTGTCATGCCCAAGTGCAGTTATCGGGCATCCAGTTCTCTGATCAGCAATGTACGCTGCTCAAGCTATTGGATTCCCGCCGAAAGCGCGCGGGAATGACGAATCCTGTGCGCGTGCCTAAAACTCAATCGCATTCGCGCGCGCGATGTCGCCTAACAGCCGCGCACTGGGCTTCACGGTGCGCCGCTGCGTCGATCGATCCACGGCGATGAGACCGAACGTCGGTCGATAGCCCAGCATCCATTCAAAGTTATCCAACGCCGACCAGTACGTGTAGCCGCGCACATCGATGCCGTCCTGCAGGCAGTTCGCCACGCCGCGCACGGCGCGGCGAATGTATTCTTCGCGGCGCGTGTCATCTGTCGTGCCAATGCCATTCTCCGTCACGATGATGGGAATTTGCGCCACGGCGGCCGCTTCGCGGATCGTCGCTTCCAGCGCTTCGGGCCAGAACTCATAACCCATCTCCGTTATTTCCACGCCTTCTTCGGGCGGCAATGTGCCGTTGGGGCCGACGCGCTGCCGCGAGTAGGTCTGCACGCCGACGAAATCATCGCCGCGTATCTCTTCCAGGAAGGAATCGTTGAGATCGTACCGCACTCGATTGGCCTGAGCTTCCCCGCCGTCCGCCGCTTGCACGTCCTGCAGCGCCAGCGTGACGCCCACCGGAAAATCGCGCACCGACTTGATCGCTTGCACGGCGCGGCGATGCGCCTCCATGATCGTATCGCAGGCGCGCGTCGACGTAGCCATGATAAAAGGCACGAATTCGTGCGGCGCGATCCCCAGCGACCTGGCAGCAGCCAACCACCACGGCGCTTGCTGCATAACCTCTGCCGGCGGCAGAAAACCCGAATTGCTCAGCAGCGGGCCGATGTTGGCCTCGTTGATGGTGCAGGCCGCGCCGATCAGATCGCCCAGATGCTGCGCCGCGCGTTCGCAGTAGCGCGCAAACTTGTCGGGCGTGGTCGCAGCTTCCCACCCGCCCTGCGCGGCGAGCCAGCGCGGCGACGTGAAGTGATGGAACGTGACCATCGGAGTGATGTGATGTGCGTGGCAGGCGGCCAACATGCGCCGGTAGTGATCGAGTTCGGCCAGCGAGAATTCGCCGTCTTCCGGCTCGACGCGCGCCCACTCGATCGAGAAGCGGTACAGATTGAAGCCGAGTTCGGCGAGCAGGGCGATGTCCTCGGGATAGCGATGATAGTGATCGCAGGCGTCGCCGGACGGTTCGGTGAAGATGGTGCCGGGCAGATGCTCCATCAGCCAGTTATCGTTGTTGATGTTGTTGCCTTCCACTTGATGGGCCGCCGTGGCCGTGCCCCACCAAAAGCCCTGCGGAAAAGCGAAGCGTGTCATGGTTGCATCCTTTCGGGGAGGGTGGTTGCTGCCGCAGAGTATAAATTGTTTGCCGTGTGCGTCAAGTGACGGCGGACATTTCGGCGACTGCAAGTCGCAGCAACAACGACACGAAGTCGGCCTGCGCCGACTGGTTGCGTAGCCGACGCAGGTCGGCTTTGTGTAGGTGTAGGCGCGATTTGCCCGTGTCCGTGGCTTCATCACGACGGGTCGCTTGGCGCAATCGCCAGCGGTTCGCCCCCAAGCGAAATACTCCCCGGCACCAGACGGAGAATACAGCGATGTGTGAAAAATGGGATAAAATTGACAGACAGCCTATTACCGACTATGCTATGCCTCGTTCAATCGAATAGTTGATCAAGTGCCGACAACGTCTCAGCTCAAGGGAGGAGCCCATGCGTCTGTCTTCACCGATCGAGGACCTCAAGCCTCACTACACCGTCGTCGTGATCGGATCGGGTTACGGCGGCGGCATCGCCGCCTCGCGTTTAGCGCGCGCCGGGCAACAGGTGGCCGTGCTGGAACGCGGCAAAGAATTCCTGCCCGGCGAATATCCCGACACCGAACTGGAAGCGCTGCCCGAAGTGCAGGTGCGTCTGCCCGATCAAGTCATCGGCCCGCGCACCGGCCTGTACGACATCCGCATGAACGACGACATGAGCGTGCTCGTCGGCTGCGGGCTGGGCGGCACATCGTTGATCAACGCCAATGTCGCTTCGCGTCCCGAGCGGCGCGTCTTCGACGATCCCGTGTGGCCCAAAGCCTTTCGGGATGATGTCGATTCCGTTCTCGCGCAGTGCTTCGATCGGGCGGAAGAGATGCTCGGATCGAATCCCTATCCCGTCGATATTCCCGCCACCCCCAAGATGCTGGCGCACGAAAAATCAAACTCCGCCCTCAACGGCAAGTTTTATCGCTTGCCCCTCAACGTCACGTTCAAAGATGGCGTCAACAAAGCGGGTGTGCAGCAGCAGGCCTGCACGTTGTGCGGCGATTGCATGTCGGGCTGCAATCACGGCGCGAAGAATACCGTCATCATGAATTACCTGCCCGATGCCAAACGACACGGCGCAGAAATTTTCACGCTGGTCGAAGTGCGTCACCTTGAGCGGCAGGGCACTCGCTGGCTGGTGCATTATCAACTGCTTGAAACAGGGCAAGAGGGCTTTGATGCGCCGACCTCGGTGGTGAGCGCCGATGTGGTGATCCTGGCGGCGGGCACATTGGGCACCAACGAGATTCTGCTGCGATCAAAAGCCGCCGGGCTGCCGCTGTCCGATCGGTTGGGTGAGCGCTACTCGGGCAATGGCGACGTGCTGGGCTTTGCGTACAACAACGATCAAGACATCAACATGGTCGGCTTCGGGCCGCGTCCCGTCAAAGACATGGCGCCCGTCGGCCCGACGATCACGACGGCGATCGATCTGCGCGAGCAGCCCAATCTCGACGACGGCATGATCATCGAAGAGGGCGGGGTGTGTGCGCCGCTCGCCGCGCTGCTGCCCAAGACGTTGTCACTCGCGGCGAAGATGGTGGGCCGCGATACCGACGAAGGTCTGCCCGATGCCATTCGCGAGAAGACGCGCGAACTCAACAGCCTGATTCGCGGCGCGTATCACGGCGCGATTCGCAACACGCAGGTCTACCTGGTGATGACGCACGATAACAGCGGCGGAACGATGTCGCTGCACAATGATCGCGTGGTGATCAAGTGGCCGGGTTCGGGCGCGCAGCCGTTCGTGAAGAACGTCAACGAGAAACTGCTGCAAGCCACCAAACCGCTTGGCGGCACGTTTGTAGAGAATCCCATTTGGAGCAAGTTGCAGCCCAACAACATGCTGGCCGCGCATCCGCTGGGCGGTTGTCACATCGCCGAAGATGCGCAGCACGGCGTCACGAATCACATGGGTCAGGTGTTTTCCGGCGCAACGGGCACGGACGTGTACGACAATTTGATCGTGAACGATGGGGCGCTGCTGCCCCGATCGGTTGGTACCAACCCGCACATCACGATTTGCGCCATGGCCGAGCGCAACATGCTGCTATTGGCGCAGGCGCGCGGCTGGTCGATCGACACCAGCTGGAAGCCGGTGGACAAACCGATCGTCCTCGGCGCGACGACGGCCCGGCCCGGCCTGCAATTCTCTGAAGCGATGCAGGGTTGGTTCTCCACCAAAGTGACAGACGATTACGCCGTCGCCGCGCGGCAGGGCAAGGCCGATGGCTCGTCATTCCGTTTGATCGCCACGGTCATCTCGGATGATATTGAGTTGATGATGTCAGAACCCGATCATGCCGCCAGGCTGATCGGTACGGTGAAAGCCCCGGCGCTCTCGCCCGAACCGTTGACGTTGTCCAACGGCGAGTTCTACCTGTTCATCAAAGATCCACGGCAGTTCAACGTGCGTTACATGCGCTACCTCGGCCGCTTGACAGCCAAAGACGGCGCGACCTACTATTTTGAAGGCCACAAGACCATCCACAACGATCCGGGCTTCGATGTGTGGTCGGACACGACGACGTTGTTCATCACGATGTATGCCGGTAAAGACAAAACCGGCGCGATCGTGGGTAGGGGTATCATCGAGATTCACTTGAAAGACTTGCGCCATCAACTCACCACGATGAAAGTGCTGAACGCGCAGAACCTCGGCCAGCGCCTGTCGATCCTGGCGCGCTTTGGCCGCTTCTTCACCGATGAGATTTTCGACATCTACGGCGGCGTCTTCGCGCGGCCCAACGTGTTCAAGCCCGCCGCGCCGCCGCGCAAGAAGCGCGCCCTGCGCACCGGCGATCCCGAAGTGCACTACTTCAACACGGCAGACAACGTGCGCCTGCGCTTGACGCGCTATCAAGGTGGCAAGAAGGGGCCGGTCATTCTGGCGCACGGGCTGGGTGTATCGAGTTTGGCCTTCTCCACCGATCTGATCGACACGAACATGACCGAGTATCTCTTCGCGCACGGCTACGATGTGTGGCTGCTCGATTATCGCTCGAGCATTGAGCTGCCCTACGCGGCCACGCCTTACACCGCCGACGATGTCGCCGTCTATGATTGGCCCGCCGCGGTGCAGACGGTGTTGAGTCTCACGGGCGCGTCATCCGTTCAAGCGGTGGTGCACTGCTACGGCGCGATCACGTTCAACATGGCGATGTGTGCGGGCTTGCAGGGCGTGCGCTCGGCGGTGTGTTCGCAGGTGGGATCGCACCTGTCGGTGATTCCGCTCAATCGCGTTAAGGCAGGCATTCACCTCGATGCCTTCATCGGCAAGCTGGGTGTGCAATCGCTGACGATGTACACCGACACGCACGACAACTGGCTCGATCAACTGTATAACGCCGCGCTGAACCTGTATCCGTATGAGTATGAGGAATTCTGCAAAAGCCCGGTGTGTCACCGCATCACGTTCCTGTACGCGCCGCTGTACGAGCACGATCAGCTCAACACGGCCACACACGACAACCTGCACGAATTGTTCGGCGTCGCGTCGATCAGCAACTTCGAGCATCTGGGCGTGATGTCGCGCGCGGGGCACATCGTCAACCACAAGGGCGAGGAGGTCTACCTGCCGCACATCGATCGGATGAAGATCCCCATCGCGTTTGTGCAGGGCGAGGAGAATCAGACGTGGCTGCCCAAGAGCACGGAGGATACTTACAATCTATTGTGCCAGACCAACGGCCCTGAGCTGTACAGCCGCTATCTGATTCCGCACTATGGCCACATCGATTGCATCTTCGGACAGAACGCGCACCGCGATGTGTATCCGGTAATTCTCAAGCATCTGGAAAACACTCAGTAGACAAGGAAACAAGTAGACAAGGCGTTCCTTCCCTTGTCTACTTGTTTCCTTATTTCCTTTACTATCATGACCCAAGAACAATCCCGCCAACTCGACGAATCAAACGACATGCCGCCCGTACACGGCACAGTGGACATCGACGTGCCGGCCGATGTGTTGTGGCAGTGCTTCCGCAATGCCAACTTGTGGCCGCGCTGGAATCCCTGCATGTTCTGGGCGCGCAATCGCGATCTGGTGCTGGGCGAAAAATTGATCTGGGCCTTCGAGCCGCTGCGCTGGTGGTACCTCTACAAACTGCCGGGCGTCGCCACGCTGATCGAAGTGGAAGAGAACCGCCAAGTGACGTGGGAAGTGACGATCATGCCCGGCTTCTACGCGCGCCACACCTACTCGATCGAAGACCTGGGCGATGGCCGCGCGCGCTTTGGATCGTGGGAAAAAGCGATGGGGCCGATGTTCCGCGCGTTGAAGTTCTTCTGGGTGGCGCACTTCATCTTCGTCAAGGATCGATCGCTGCAAGGGGCGCGTCTGCTCGAATCGATCTATCAGCGCACGGGCCAGCTCGATGAATCCACGCTGCCCAAACGGCGCGGGCTGCGCCTGTTCCAGAATCTCAATGCGCTGGTGGGCGGATCGGACATCCTGAACTTCGAGATCGTGCCGCTGGCGCCGGACGTGTGGGCCGTGCTGGGCGGCGGCGGCAACTCGCTCGTCGTGAAGAACGGCGACGAAGTGCTCGTGGTTGATCCCAAGATGTCGATCTATGCCCGTCGCCTGAAGCGTTGGATCGAACGCGATTTGCAGGCCAAAGTCACCACCATCATCGATACGCACTATCACTTCGATCACACGCGCGGGAACAAGTTGTATCCCGAGGCGCGCCTCATCGCCCATCGCAGCGTGCCGGAAGCCATGCTCGCCCGCGACCCCGGCGATTGGACTGATGCCCCCGTCGGCCTACCGCAGCCCGAGAATCTGATCGATCAGTCGCTGACGCTGCACTTCGGTCCGCACGAAATCGAGATCAGCTATGCGGGGCAGGCACATACGATCGGGGATATGTGGGTGCGCGTGCGAGCCGGAGATCGCGACATCATCGCCACCGGCGACTTCGCCACACTCGAGCACTATCCCTTCTTCGACACCAGCGAATACGGCGCGAGCGTGCAGGGCTGGATCAATGCCGCGCGTGACTTAGCAACGAGGTTTCCTGATGCGACCTTCATTCCAGGACACGGGCCGCTGGCAACGGCGAAAGATTTACTGCATCATGTGGCCTACGTGACCTTCCTCGACAAATCGGTGGCGGGGTCGCGCCACGATGGCCTCGACGAAGGCGGCACAGTGCGCAACATCGATCTCTCGGCGTGGAATCTGTCGTTCGTGCCGATCTTCCACTACGGCCTGTGGTTCCTCAGCGGAAACACCAACGTGCGGAGTGTGTATCGGCTGCAGACAAAGCAGCGCTAGACCGAGGTTTTGATCTGCCAGATAGCTTCGCCAGCCAGCCAATCGGATCGATGAGCGGGGCGCGCCGCCCGGCCAATGAAAACCTCCGAGGTCTTGACACGATAGCGGCAATGGTCTGATTGTCTTCCGGGTCCCGGTCGATCTGCGGCTGGGCGTCAGCGCCGACAACGTCGGCATGAGCCCGATCGATCCGGGTGTCTACGGCTGGCGGGCTTTCCTGGGCGGCGCCGAAACCGGTGAAGCCGGCAATCTGGAAATTCAGGCGGGCAACACCTGTGTCTTCAGCTGTGACAAGGACGCGCTGGCCATTCGTTACGGCGGCAAGTGATACGCTGCGCCTGAACAACAAGACCCCGGAAGCCTACGACGCTCTCCGGGGTCTTGACCTGAGGTGGACTTACGCCAGCGCTTTGATGGCCGCCGCCAGGGGCGATTCAGGCTGACTCAACAACAACGGTGATCCTTGGCCCAGCGCCGTCCCTTGATTTTCATCGTAGGGCAGCTTGCCTTTGAAGCCGTGCCCCAGCGCCTTCTCGATGGCGGGCAGGGCCAGGCCGGGGCGCGGCATGTTCTGATTGGCGATCAGTTCGATCTTCTCGTCGGGAATCTTGCAGGTCTTCAAGGCGCGCAACGCACCCACCGTCGATTGCAACGATCCCACTTCCGGGGCCAGCACTAGCCAGATCGTATCGGCGAGATTGAGCGCGGCCACCCCGATCGGCCCCCACGCGCCCGGCAGATCGATCACCACGCGCGCAAACTTGCCCTGCAGCGCGGCGATGAGCGTCGTCACGCGATCGAGCGGGGGCAGCGTGGCCGCCGGCACGATCGGCGCCGCCATCACTTCCAGCCCAGAATCGTGCTTCGTCAGGGCCTTCATGATGCTGTCGTTGGTGGCTTCGTTGCCGTTAGCCCAATCGACCCAGGTCGTCCTGGCATTCAGCCGCAGCTGCAGCGCCACGTGCCCCGGCCCAGTTTTGAGATCGAGCAGACAGGTCGGCAGATTCTTGGCTTGCAGGGCCAGCGCCAGGTTCACCGCCACCGAAGTCACACCCACCCCGCCGCGCAGCGCAAAGACAGCCACGGTTCTTTTGGCTGGGCCTTGCGTGGTGCTGCGATTTTCCATGAGCTCGCTGACTTTGGCCAGTAGCTCGTTGGGCGCAAAGGGCTTGGGCATATAGTCGTCGGCCTGGGCGGCCAGCGCCGCTTCGCGATCGACCGGTTGGGCGCGCGCCGTCAGAATCAAGATCACCATGCCGGCCAGTTCCGGATCCTCGCGCATCTTGCGCACCACCTGGTAGCCGTTCATGCCCGGCATCATGACATCCACAATGGCCATGTCGGGCTTGAGGGACTTGGCCTTGGCCAGGCCATCCGGTCCGTCGCCGGTGGTGACCACCTTGTAGCCGCCGCGCTGCAACATGAGGCGCAACATCTGCTGCAAATCCAGATCGTCGTCGATGACTAGAATGGTGGCCATGGATCTTCCCCCCGGTCTGCTCGTGATGCGTGGTGCTGGGTCGTCCCGCTGCGCGGCGACTACTGGCTTGACTTGTCGCCGATGCACATGACCTCGATGGAGGTCTTGTTGATCAAGATCAACTCGCCGCTGAACTGGATGGACTGGTTCATCGAGAGCGAAGCGGTGGCGTTGTAAACCGGCACGAAGCGCTCCACGCCCGTCGCCATCAACGCGCGTAGATCAATATTGGCCGGTGCTTCGATCTGGCCCGTAATCTCAAAGTACGGCACGGTCACAAAGACCGGCCACTGGCGGCGATAGATATACGTGGCCTGATTTTGCTTCAGCGCCATTTCCACGCCGCTGGCAATGACGACGAAACTGAGGCGGTCCTTTCGCACGATCGAGAGCGCGTAGTCCGCCAGGATCTCGCCCGGATGATCGATGCGTGAGACATAGGCGATGTCCAGTTCCAGGTAGGACGTGCTGGTGTCGTTCAAGATGTCCGACAGCACGCGCCCGCGCAGCGCCATCTGGGTGGAAATGCGGTGCGAGTCGGCAAAAAAGTCGGCAGTGAGTCGGCGTGAACCTACTTGAGCCATGTTCAATCTCCTGGGTGAGAGAGTTGCGCCATCTTGATCACCGGGCTTTGATCGGGCGGACGACCAGCGGCATGGTATCTTCCGGGCTGGAGGGCAGCGCATCAGGCCAGCTGGGCAGGGACACCACAAAGGTGGAGCCTTGCCCCGGCACACTGGTGACCCATACCCGGCCACCGTGCTGCTCCACAATGGATTTGACAATCGCCAGGCCCAACCCGGTGCCGCTGTCATCGGCGGCAACGGCTGGCGCCCGGTAAAACCGCTCGAAGATACGCGCCTGCGCTTCCGGCGCGATGCCCGGCCCGTTATCGTGAACTTCCAGGCGCACTTGTTCACCGCTGGCGCGCATGGCCACCGTCACCAGCCCGCCCGGCTGAGTATACTTGATCGCGTTGCTCACCAGATTGCTGACGACCTGATACAAGCGCTGCGCATCCCCGCGCACATAGAGCGGCACACCAGGATCGTCATAGGTCAGCTGCTGTTGTCGCTGCTGTGCCGTCATCATCAGTTCGGTGACGACCGCTTGCGCGATCTCGGCCAGGTTGCAGCGGTTAAGGCGCAGGCCGACCCGGCGCTCGATGCGTTCCAGATCGAGCAGGTCTTTGATCAAAGCCTCGATGCGATGCACGCCCAACAAGCTCAAATCGAGCGCTTCGCGCTGCAAGCTGGTCAAGTTATCCGCGCGCTTGCTGAGCAAATCCAGCGCGCCCATCGTCAAATTGACGGGGTTGCGCAGATCGTGTGAGGCGGTCAGGATCATATCGCTCTTCATGCGCTCGGTTTCCTTGAAGCGCGTGATGTCCTGCATCACCGCCACCCAGCCCGTCAGCCGACCAATCGGATCGACGATGGGCGACAGGTTGCAGAATAAGAACGTATCGTTGGCCAGCTGCATCTCAAAGCCGGCCGGCTGGGTCTGCTGCGTCGTGATGGCGTGATCGACCGCCGCGTTGAGCGCCGCGTTCAGCGTGACGGCGGCGAGCGGCTTGCCCACTGCCTCGGCGATGCTGAACTCCAGCGCGCGCTCGGCGGCAGGATTGGCCACCTGCACCCGGCCGTTCGCATCCAGGCTGATGATGACATCGCCGCTGCTGCTCAAGATCGCTGAAATCTGCTGCTGTTCCGCGCGGACGCGGGAGAACAAGCGGGCGTTAGACACCCCCAGCGCCAGCTGGCCTGTAATGATGTGCAGGGTATCCAACTCGCCCGTGTCGAATGATCGGCCTGGCGGCGCAATCGCTTCGAGCACACCCACGACTTCATCTTCGGCGATCAACGGCACGGCGACCAGCGCGCCCAGTTGGCGCTCGCTCAGCCACTGCACCACATCCTGCGACCAGGCAAAAGCCGTCATGTTCTGCAGCAGCACCGTCTGCCGCACGCTGGCGCAGTGCGCGGCCACGCGGGCCAGGCCGGGATCATCGGCGGGCAGGTTGTGGAGCGATCGGGTGACCAGCGCCTCGCCATCATCTTCGCTCAGGAAAATCTGGCCGGCCGCCAGACGCAGCGCCGCCACCGTGCGCATGAGCGTCTCATCGCTCATCTTCTTGAGATTGTGCCCGGCGTTGATGACGGCCGTGCTGACGCTGCTCACCGCCGCTCCGCGGTCGTTGATAATCTCCAGCAGGTTCATCACCTGCTGGCTGCGTTCGAACAACTGCGCGTGGGCAATGGCGGTGGCGGCGTGCGGTGTGATGAGCTGGAGCAAGGCCACATCTTTGTTGGTGATCTCGCGCCCGTCGTTGTAGAGGACTTCCAGCACGCCCAGCACCTGGCGGTTGAAGGTAAGCGGAATGGCCGCCGCGCAGTTGGCGGTGGGCCGTACACTGGCGGGGGCGGCGCCGTCGAAGAGATGGCTGCGCACTTCCCAGGCCGAGTAGTTATCGACGACAAAGGTGCGGCCAGTGCGGGCCGCGCGGCCGGCCACATCTTCACCTACCGCCACACTCAGTCCCACGTAAGCGCTGGGGATGCCATAGCCGCCCGCCACGTGCAGCTGGCCGGTGTTGCGATCGAGCAGGTACACCAGGCTGGCTGTCGCGCGAATGAGCTCCACGGCCTTCTCCGCCACTGTCGCCAGGACCTGCTCCATGTTGAGCGACGCGGTAATGGCCAACGACGCAGCGCCAATCGTTTCAATTTCGGCGTGCGTCAATTCTCCCGTTTGACCGGCGCGCGGATTCAAGATGCCGTGATCGGGCGTCGCTCGAATTCGATCGATGGTGGTGGAGGTGCGAACCCGTGTCGTAGTCGCCATTCTGCCTCTGGGTATGGTATATCACAAAATGGCATGAAATGTAAAACGACGCTCAGGCCGGGCGTCGATCACGATCGGAATCAGTTTCGTCGTACAGCGGTTCGGCGGCAGGCAATTGCCGTTGGGCCGCGCGGCGCGGCTGCGTGGGATCGGGCTGCGTCACCGGGCCGATCAGTGGGAGCAAGCGCTGCAGGGCCTCGGTGTCAACCTGGCACAGCGCGCACACATCGCACGACCAGGCTGGCAGATGGGGCACTACCACATACTGGCCGGCGTGCCAGTTGCCGTAGGTGATGGTGCGTGAACGCAGATAGCCGGTGTGGCAATTGGGACACGTTCTCATAACTTTGTTCTCAGGCTGCGGCAGCCTGCCCGGCCTCTTGCATGATTTTCACGCTGGCGCTGGCTCCCAGCCGATTGGCCCCGGCGGCGATCAGAGTCAGGGCGTCGGCATAGGTCTTGATACCGCCTGCCGCCTTGACGCCGACCTGCGGCCCGACCACGGCGCGCATCAGGGCCACATCGTGCGCCGTCGCGCCGCCGATCGAGAATCCGGTGGACGTTTTGACGAATTCAGCCCCGGCCTCGCAGGCGAGGCGGCACGCTGTTTTCTTCTCGTCGTCGCTGAGCAGCGCTGCTTCGATAATTACCTTGGTGATCGCGCCGCCGCTGTGCGCGGCCTGCACCACCGCGGCAATGTCGCGCGCCACCAGCGCGTGATCGCCGCCCTTCAACGCGCCGAGGTTGATCACCATGTCGATCTCGCGCGCGCCCAATTCGGCCAGCTGCCGCGCTTCGTAGGCTTTCACCTCGGGCGTCGTCGCGCCCAGCGGAAAACCGGCCACCGTGGCGACGATCGTCCTGCTGCCAGTCAACAAGGCTGCACAGCGCTGCACCCAGACCGGATTCACGCACACCGCCATGAAGTCATACTGCCGCGCTTCTTCGCACAGCTGCACAATCTGCGCTTCAATGGCTTCCGGCTTGAGGATGGTGTGATCGATGTAGCGGGCCAGCTCGCGGCCAGCCAAGGGTGCAGCAACGGGTTGGGTGCTGGTGGACATGTGGTATCTGCCTATGGTGCTTCCGGCGCGGCGTAAGTGGGACGTGACAGCACTTGCCAGTCGCTTGGCGGCCAGTAGATGATCCAGGCGCGGCCCACGATGTCGCCGATCGGGCGGGAGCCGAAATAGCGCGAATCCTGGGAGTTTCCGCGATTGTCGCCCATCACAAAATATTGATCAGCCGCCAGGGTAACGGCCGCCTGAATGGTCCCCATGGGTTGTTGCACGTAAGGCTCGCTCAGGGGCTGGCCGTTGATGTACACCCCTTCGCTGCGTACTTCCACTGTTTCGCCGGGCAGGCCGACGATGCGCTTGATCAGATCTGGTGCGCTGGGGCTGGGATTCTTGAGCACGACAATCTCGCCGCGCTCCGGTGGGCGCAGCGAGTAGGAGACCTTGTCGACGATGACATATTCGCCTTCGTGCAGATTGGGCTCCATGCTCACCTGTTCGATGCGAAAGCGGCCAATGAGCGCATTGATCACCAGAAAAGCGATGGCGACCAATAGCATCGTTTCGATGACGTCCCGCAACACGTGCGGATGTTCCAAGCCGGTGTGGGTCGGCGCCTCGGTGGGCGGGGTGGGGGCGATGGCTATCTCTTCTGACACAATGATCCTTTGCACAACAGGCTAGGGTGTAGATAACGCCGCATACGTGTGATGCGGCACCGTGCTCCAGTCGGACGGCGGCCAGTACACCAGCCAGGCGCGGCCCACAATGCTCTGCGGCGTGATGGAACCAAAGGCGCGCGAATCGCTGGAGTTGTTGCGGTTATCGCCCAGCACAAAGAAGCGTCCTTCTTCCACGATGTGAGCGGGCATGTCGTTGTTTACCAGGCCCTTGAGATAAGGTTCATCCAGCACTACGCCGTTCACGTACACCTGGCCGCCGGCGATTTGCACCGTATCGCCGGGCAGGCCGATTACGCGCTTGATGTAATCACGATTCTCGTTGGGCGGCGTAAAGACCACCACATCGCCGCGCTCCGGCGGATGCAGCAGGTAGGAAATCTTGTCGATCAGCACGTACTCGCCGTTGTGCAGGTTCGGCTCCATACTGTCGCCTTCGATCCGGAACCGGCCGGTGGCGGCGTTGACCACCAGAAAGATCGCGGCAGTCAGCAGCACCGTTTCGATGATTTCACGCAGCAGGTGCGATCGCCGGGTTTGCGCCGCCGGGGACGCGCTTGACGCTGCGTCCAGCGGTGATGGGAACTCCTGGGACACTTCAGACTCCTCACTCCATAAGGCTCGGCGCGATTATACTCTAACTCGATCGGGGTGACAATTACGAGGGCGCAGATAAGAATTCCAATTGCATAACACGTTGCCGGGACGCGGCTCCGCCATCTTGACACTTATTCGGACTGTGCCATAATCACGCCATCCCGCAATATCGGAGAGTGGCATGACGAAGGGCAGTGTGCTGATCGTTCCCGCCGACGAGACGACTCTGGATCTGCTGCGCGCTTACTTTGCGTCGGCGAACTACCACATTTTGACGGCGCACACCCGGGCCGAGGCGCTGCACCTGGCACGCCAGTCGCTGCCGCAGGCTATGATCGTCGATCTGGATGTGCCCGACGTCGATGTGGCCGCCCTGTGCCACGAAGTCCGCTCGTCGCCGCGCACGCAGCACATCCACATCACCCTGCTGACGCCGCACGCTCGTCACGATGATCGCCTGCTGGCGCTGTCGTCGGGGGCGGATGAATTTCTGGCTAAGCCGGTGGATGCTGAAGAGCTGGGGCTGCGTCTGCGGAATGCGCTGCGCCGCGCCGAGTTTCAAAACCTCGTCGATCCGGTCACGGGGCTGCCCGGTCCGCGCCTGGTGGAAGAGCAATTGCGTGCCTTGTTGCGCAAGAAAGGAACGTGGGCCTTGGTGCGCGCCAACCTGCGCGGCTTCAAAGCCTTCACTACGGCTTACGGTTTCCTGGCGGGCGAGGAGGTTTTGCGTTTCGCCGCGCACGCCTTTACACAGGTGGTCGACGAATCCGGCGCGGCGGACGATTTTCTGGGCCATGCCGGCGGTGATAACTTCGTCGTGATCACCACGCTCGATCGGGGCGCGGCGATTCGCCAATCCCTTGTGGACCGCATCAACACCGGCGTGCTGGCGCACTACTCCTTCCGTGAACGAGAGCGCGGCTATGTCATTCTCAAGGATGCCAGCGGCGCTGAAACGCAAGCGCCGTTGATCACGTTGAACTCCTGGCTGCTCACCTCGGAGCAGGGGCCGTTCTACGACATCATGGAACTCACGCAGCTGCAATAGGCGCGCCATGCCGGCCCGATCGAGGTTACTTCCTCTGGCGACCGCGCTGCTTCTACTGGCGGCGTGTGCCGCGCCTGCGGTTCAGTCCAGTGCAGCCCGCCCGCTGCCCACGTCGTATCCAGTCGCCTTTCCCAACGCCACTCCGGAATTCTACGCTGTAAGCGGCGCCACCGCCGATGAAATTCGCGCGCAATTGAACGCGCGCGGTCCCAGCGGTTACGATGCTTATACCCGGTGGCACATCCGCTGGCAGTGGCCGGGCTATGGCACGGCTGACTGCCGACTTCAAGACGCCGAAGTAGCGTACGAGATCACGGTCACGTTTCCGCGCTGGACGCCCGTTGCTGAAGCCACGCCTGAACTGGCAGCGAAGTGGAACGCTTACCTCTACGCGCTGGCCTTGCACGAGAACGGACACGTGGCCAACGTGGTGGCGCATTATCCTACGGTAGTCGCCGCCATCAAACGCAGTACGTGCCTGACCGCCGAGGCAGCCGCCCAGGCCATCTTGCAGCAGATGCGCGACTTTGATGTGCAATACGACACCAACACCGACCATGGCCGCACACAGGGGGCGCGCTTTCCGTGAGAAGTTGTCCACGCGGTGCAGTTTGCTTGACGCTCCTGATCCCCGATGGTATTATCGCGGCACCTCGCAGGGAGCACATCTCATGGCTAAGAAATCCATCGAGCGTTTACAGGCCATTATTTACGGGCGAGTCCAGGGGGTGAGCTTTCGCTTTTATACGCGCGATACGGCCAGTGAATTGGGGCTGACCGGCTGGGTTGCCAATCGTTACGACGGCAGCGTGGAGGTCGTCGCCGAGGGGCCGCGCCCTGCGCTGGATCAACTGCTGGACTTCCTGCATCAGGGGCCGCCCATGGCGCGGGTGGATCAAGTGCAGCACGATTTTCGACCGGCGACGGGCGAGTTCAAGCGCTTCACCATTGAGTTGGGATGAAGCCTTTGGTGTGGATTGATTATGCGTAGTAACCCCGAACGCTTAGCCTGGACTGTCGTCCTCATCTCGCTGTTTATCTGCGTCGGCCTGGCGGTGTCCGTGCCGCTGGCCGCCGGCAGCATCATCAATGATTCCAGCGAGACTGCCCTGATGACGCTGGAGGTACAGCAGGGTACGGCGTTGGTCAACCGCCCGGATTCGGCTGAGCCGATCGGTGTTACCACCGAGTTGGGCAACCTGCCTGAGGGCGTCTCCATTCGCGCCGACGATAACGTGCAAGCTCTACTGACCATTCGCTCGCCGCACGACAACTCGATTTTGCAGACGGTGCAGATCTACGGCAGCACCGATCTGGCTGTGGAGCGCGCCCGCGTACCGCGTTTCCAGATGAGCACGCGCCCCTCTCAGATCGATCTGGTGACCGACATTGGCCGCGTGCGCGTTAATGTCGCCGGCAGCGCTGCACGTCCCATCGAAACGACCTTGACGACGCCGCAGGCGCTCTCGACCTTGCCGGAGGGCTCTTATGCCTTCGAGGTCAGCAATGATGAAACGCAGGTGACGGTGCGCGAAGGCTCGGCGCTGGTCAGCGCGCAGGGGGTGACTCAGAAGGTGACGCCGCCGGGGCGCACGGTGGTGAAGCTAAACGGTCCGCCCTCGGCGGTCCTGTCGCCGGAACGCAACCTGGTGGTCAACGGCAACTTCCGCCTGCCGCTGGAAAGCACGTGGACGGTCTACAATGATCTGCAGAACAACCGTGAGCAGCCCGGCACTGTGACCATTCAAACGGTGGGCGGGCAGCCGTCGGCCGTGTTCGAGCGGCAGGGGGCGTATCACGCCGAGACGGGCCTTCGCCAGATCATCAACAAGAACGTGCTCGATTTTTCGTCGCTGCGCCTGCACTTTGTGGTGCGTGTCTTCGAGCAGGACGTGCCGGTGTGCGGGCAGGCCGGCAGCGAATGTCCCCTGATGATGCGGCTGGACTACAAAGATCAAGACGGCACCGACCGCAGTTTTCTGCAGGGGTTTTATGCGCGGCTCGATGGCAGCGGCGCGAACCCAACGTACAATACCACCTCCGGCAGCCGCAACGAACACCAGCGCCTTCCGACCAGTGCGGCGTTCACTTATGATTCCGCCAACTTGATGGAAACGCTGAAGCCGGCGCAGATCACGGCCATCACCTTCTACGCGTCCGGCCATTCTTATCGTTCTTCAGTGGCCGAGATCGAATTGTTGGGTGAACAGTAGCCGATCGGTTAGCTGCTGAACGCTAATCCCCGTTCTTTCAGACTCACAAAACGCTGCTGACCAATGACCACGTGATCGAGCACCTCAATATCGAGCAGCTGTCCGGCGTGGATGATGTTGCGCGTTACCGCCACGTCTTCCGGCGAGGGGGTTGGATCGCCTGAGGGATGGTTGTGCGCGACGATGATGGCCGCGGCGTTGCGGCGAATCGCTTCGCGGAATAACTCGGAGACGCGGATGATCGAGGTGTTGAGACTGCCCACGTAAATCGTCGGCACGGCCAGCACGCGGTTGCGCGTGTCGAGCAGCATCACGCGCAGGTGCTCCTGCTCCAGCGTGCTCATCTCGCCCATCAGCAGGTTCGCCGCATCGGCCGGTGAACGGACCTGGAGGCGATCGTCTGGCGAGGAGATCGTCAAGCGGCGCCCCAACTCAAACGCCGCTTTCAGCGTGGCAACTTTGGCTTCGCCCAGACCGTGCTCTGCTTGCAGATCAGTGAACGGGGCGCGCGCCAGTCCGGCCAGGCCGCCATATTTCGCCAGCAAGCGTTGTGACAGGGCGATGACGTTTTCGCCGCCGACGCCCACGCGCAAGATGATGGCCAGCAGTTCGGCTGTAGAAAGCGCGGTGGCTCCGTCGTGAATGAGACGCTCGCGCGGGCGATCGCCGGTGGGGAGATCTTTGATTGTGGGCGAGTAATCGATCGGGTCTGGCGGATTCATTGGCATCTCCTGTTCAGCAATGGAACGGCACACCTGCTCCCCATTGTACCGTAAATCGATCACCTTGGTCGGACTTTATTGGTCACAGCGCCTGTTTCATTGTATAATTCCGCCCGCTTGCGGCGCTGAGACGCGGCACAAACAGCGGCAAGGGATTCAGGCGAGCAAAGGACGGAATACGAGCATGGATTTGACGAATGTGTTGCTGGGTTGTCTGGCCGGACTGGGCGCCATGACGGCAGCCTTCTGGCTGGCGCTGATCATCTGGACTTTTCGCGATATGCGATCGCGGTCGCGCGATATTTTTGCGCAAATTCTGGCGGCGCTGTTGGTTGCCGTGCTTTTCCTGCCGGGGTGGGTCATCTATTACATGCTGCGTCCCAAAGAAACGCTGGCCGAAGCCTATGAGCGTTCGCTGGAAGAAGAGGCGCTGCTGCAAGGCATCGAAGAGGCGCTGGTGTGTCCCGGCTGCGGTGCGCGCGTGCAGGGCGAATTTGTGGTGTGCCCCACTTGCCATACCAAGTTGAAGAAACCGTGCCAGAACTGCGGCCGCGCGTTGAATCTGCGCTGGGGCGTCTGCCCTTATTGCAGTGCGCCAGCGTTGGGCGGGGTGCAGATCCCTGTTCAGCCGCAGCCCGCCGCCTTGCCCGCCAGTGATGCTACGGTGGCCGCTCCGGCGTTACGCCGCGCACAGCGTACGCCGCTGCCTGAAGCGCCAGCCCCAGAGCCTCCTCCGCCGCCGGTCGACGCGGCCTAGCTGGTGCAGTGAACGGGTGTTAAACAAACCTCCCGGAAGAGGCGAACTTCCGGGAGGTTTTGTGTTACTCTTCCACCGTGTGCACGGTGAGTAGATTGGTGCGCCGGTTTTGGGGCGTGCCGATGCCAGCGGCGATGACGATCAGATCGCCGCGATGCGCCAGCCCGCTTTTCACGGAGAGCGCCGACGCCGCGCGAATGCGATCGTCGGTTGTGGGGTGATGCTCGGTCAGCAGGGGTACGACGCCCCACACCAGCGCCAATTGCCGCTGCACCACTTCCGAAGTGGCCGCTGCCACGATGGGGATGCTGGGGCGATATTGCGAGATCAGCCGCGCGGTGCGCCCGCTGTGTGTCAGCGTCGCAATCGCCTTCGCGCCGAGTTCCTCGGCAATGTCCACCGTGGCCCGGCCAATGGCGGCATCGACCATGTGCTCTTCCAGTTGGGCGTCGGCCAGCCAGGTCTCATAAGGGAATTGCGGTTCAGTCATTTGTGCGATGCGGGCCATGGTCTGCACAGCCTGCACCGGGTATTGCCCCGCCGCCGTTTCGCCGGACAGCATCACCGCGTCCGTGCCGTCGAGGATGGCGTTGGCCACGTCGCTGGCTTCGGCGCGGGTGGGGCGCGGCGCGGTGATCATCGAGTTGAGCATCTGCGTCGCCGTGATGACCGGGATGCCGCGCAGGTTGCAGCGGCGAATGAGTTTCTTCTGCGCCAGCGGCACGCTTTCGGCAGGCGTCTCCACACCCAGATCGCCGCGCGCGATCATGATGGCGTTGCTGCACGCGAGGATGTCCTCGAAGTTGTCGATGGCTTCCGCTTTTTCGATCTTGGTCACGATGGGAATCTCACTGCCCAGGTCGTTCAGCAGGCGGCGCAGTTCACACACGTCGTCGCCGGTGCGCACGAAGGACAGCGCCAGATAGTCCAGCTGCTGCTCGGCCGCAAAGCGCGCATCCATGCGATCTTTGTCCGACAGCGCCGACAGGTTCAACTGCGCGCCGGGTGCGCTGACGCCTTTGTGTGACCCCAACGGTCCGCCGGTGATGACCGTGCAGCGCAGGTCCGGCGGATTCGCTTCCAGCACGACGAACTCCAGCTGCCCGTCGTCCAGCAGCAACCGCTGTCCCGGGTGCGAAGCGTGGATCAATTCAGGATGCGGCAGCGTGACTTCATGCTCGCTGCCTGGCACTTCGCGCAGCGTCAGGGTGATTTCCTGTCCGGCCTGCACTTCGACCGCATCACCTGCGATCTGACCCACGCGCAGTTTAGGGCCTTGCAAGTCGCCCAGCACGGCCAGCACCACGCTCTCTTCCTGCGCGAGGCGGCGCACGCGCTCGATGCGCGCGGCGTGGGTGGCGTGATCGCCGTGCGAGAAGTTGATGCGGGCCACCGACATGCCGGCGCGGATCATGGCGCGGATGATGTCGTCGCTGTCGGAAGCGGGACCAAGCGTACAAACGATTTTTGTGCGGATCATGTTTTCCTCAGATAAGATTCTTCCCCCGCGCGGTGTTCAAGCCAGCCCCATTTTACCCCAAACCGTGCCGCGGGTTGTTAAAGTCTGCTAACAAACCGCCGGGCCGCCCACAACCGATCGGCTGTGCCGCGCCCCACGGCAAAACCGCCGAGGCTCGCGGCTGAGCTCGGCGGTGCAATCGCTCCGGTTGGCGCGGATCGTTATTCGGCGTAGAAGGCTACACCCAGCGCGCGCGGCCCGGTGTGCGCCGAGACCGCCGGGCTGATGGTGTACACCGGCACCTGCGGCAGGTGATGAGTTGCGCGGAGATCGTCGGCCAGCTTTTGCGCCTTGTCTTTGATGGTGGTGTACATCACGGCCACTTGCACGTAGGACTTGCCGCGAATCCCTTCCTCCACGATATGCCGCAGCCGCGCGTGCGCTTTGGACGTGGTGCGGATGCGTTCGGCGCCTTCGACGAGACCGTGCTCCACTTTCAGGATGGGCTTCATTTGCAGCACCGTGCCGATGAAGGCCTGCGCGTTGCTGACGCGCCCGCCCTTGGCCAGATATTCGAGCGTATCCACCACGAAGTACAGGCGCACCTGGTCGCGCATGAACTCCAGACGCTGCACAATCTCTGGCACGCTCTTGCCGGCCTGCGCCAGGCGCGCGGCTTCGGTCACCAGAATCGCTTCGCCCACGGACACATTCAGCGTGTCAAATACATGGATGTGATCATCCTGCAACTGCTCGCGCGCGGCATTGGCGGACATGACGGTGCCGCTGAGCTTGTTGGATAACAGCACGCACAACGCGTCGTCCCCGGCGGCGCGGATCTTCTGGAACACGGTCACAAAATCGCCCGCCGGCGGCTGCGAGGTGGTGGGGAACTGCTTCGAGGCCACCAGCCGATCGAGAAAGGCTTCGGGCGAAACATCGACGCTGTCGCGCAGCGTCTCAGTGCCAAAGTTGACGCGCAGCGGCACGACGGTGAGCTCGAGCTGCTGTGCGATCTCGGGCGAAATACCGGCAGATGTGGCGGCGACGATTTTGACGGCCATGACTCCTCCCAGAGTGATGTGGTAGCACTAACGCCAGAACATGAATGCGGACAGCCCCAGCCCTGCCCACAACGGATCGACATTCAGCGTTTCCATCATGCTGTTGACCGTGTTGAAGAAGAAGTTGCTGAACGCATTGTCGGTACTGAAAGCCAGGAAAATCAAAATCAGACCGAACATGCTGAACGAGGTGAGGGTTGCGCGCAGCGTGGGGCCGAGCAGCGGTGCGATGATGCCAAAACCATCCAGCGGCGGCACCGGCAGCAAATTGAACACAACCGCCGCGCAATTGAGCAGCACCACCACCGCCAACGCCTGCCACACCAGCGGGGGCAGCACCAGGTCAATGGCCTCGATCTGGCGCAGGGTGAAGGGCAGCGCAAAGAGCACAGCCATCAACGCCGAAGCCGCCGGCCCCGCAAACGACACGGCGCTTTCCCACTTCGGCCCGCGCAGTCGCTGGGTCTGCACGTACACCGCGCCGCCCGGCAACCCCAGCCCGCCCATCAGCATGAACAGCAGGGGCAGCAGGATGCTCAAGACCGGATGCGTGTATTTGAGCGGGTTGAAGCTGAGATAACCGTTGCCGCGCACACTGCGATCACCGCCCAGATCGGCGGTGAGGGCGTGCGCAAACTCGTGCGCGCACAGGCTGATGATCCAGCCGTCGATCACAAATACCACCAACGCGGCGCGCGCCAGATTTTCGTCCTCCGCGCGCATGCCGAACGCACACACCAGCAACAATCCCACCATCAGGCCGAGGACCGGCCAGCTGATCAGGCGCGGCAGCACGTTCTTCAGTGGCTGGCTTTCCAGCCGTTGCAGCCGCTCATCGCGCGTCGTAGGAACGGTGGGTGGCCGCGCCACGACAACTGGCTGTGGCGCAACCACAACAGGACGCGATGCGGAGACCGAGACGGCGGGCGCGGCAGCGATGGCTGGCGGCTGGCGCAGCCAGTGACGCAAGCGGGCGGCGTCGAAGCCGCTGCGACGCAGCATCTGCCCGGCAGCGCCGCCTTCGTCCAGCAGGCCCAGCAGCAGGTGACCGGTATCCACTTGCGCGTGCCCGGCGCGGCGCGCTTCGTCCGTGGCTTCGCTCAGCGCGCGCCTGAGACGGAAACCATACTCCGGAGTGGCAGACTCAGCGGCGGGCGTGGCGTCGGCCAGCACGATGCGTAGGCCTTCTTGCATGACCCCGGGATTGCGCACGATGCCAGCCAGCAGGTTCCACGCCGTGCCGGATTCCGGCGACAACAGGGACAGCAGTAAATGCTCGGGCTGCACTTGCGCATGGTGCAGTGTTTCCGCCTCGCGCGTGGCATTGATCAGACAGGACTGCGCGTTGGCGGAGTAGTTGGCAAAGGAAAGTTCAGCGCTCATTCATTCTCGGCGGTTCAAAGTGGTCCGATTGTAGCATAGTTGTGCCGGAGGAGCAGGGGCGGCCAAGTTAAGCGGGTGGCCCGTTTTCTTCGCGTTCCAGCACGCTCAGGTGCAGTTCCAGCGCGCCTACCGAGATCTGTAACTCGCGGATGGAGATGGCCAGCGAGATGACGAGCAGCACCAGGCTGATGATAAAGATGACCTTGCCCACCTCCAGCAAGCCGAAGAACAACGCCAGCATGCTGATCGCGCAGCCCGTAATGCTCAGCGCCCCGACGATCTGCATGTTGCGGATCAGCACCACCCGATAGCGCAGATTCTCGATCTGGCCCAGCAGGATCGGATCGGGCGCTTTGCGATAATCGGCGTGCAGGTTGCGGATAACGGTGGACAGCCCCAGAAAGCGGTTGGTATATGCCAGCATCAGCAAGGACAGCGCTGGGAACAACAAAGCCGGGGTGGTGAGCGTAATCTCCATAGCTCGATCCTTCAATCGATGATGAGTACTTTCGCGCCGCGCACTTGCCGCTGCTTTAGTTCCACCAGCGCCCGATTGGCCTCGGCCAACTCATACGTCTGCACTTCTGGCTTGAGGGGGATCTCGGCGGCGATGAGCAGGAATTCGCTCACGTCGTGGCGCGTGACATTGGCGACGCTTTTGATTTCTTTCTCGTGCCACAGATCGCGCGCATAATCCAGGCGGGTCAGCGCGGCCTGATCGGCATCCTCTTTGCGGATGGCGTTGATCACCAGGCGTCCGCCCGGCGCGAGATTTTTCAACGCTGCCACCACTGGCGTCCATACCGGCGTCGTGTCGATGATGGCCTCCAACTTCACGGGCGACTCGGCTTCCGTCGGCCCGGTCCACACCGCGCCCAGCGTCTGCGCAAATTCGCGCTCGGCGGCGCTGCGCGCAAAGACATAGACATCCGAGTGCGGCAAGCGCCGCCGCGCCATTTGCAGCACCAGATGCGCTGAAGCACCAAAGCCCGTCAGCCCCAGGGCCTGCCCGTCGCGCAAGCCGGTGAGCATCAGCGAACGGTAGCCGATGGCGCCGGCGCACAACAACGGCGCGGCCTCGGCGTCGGAAAACACAGGCGGCAGGCGATACGCATAATCTTCTGCGACCGTGATGTATTCCGCATACCCGCCGTTCACATCGCGGCCGGTGGCGCGAAACTGCGCGCACAGGTTCTCGCGGCCGCTCAGGCAGTACACACACTGCCCGCACGCCGCGTGAATCCACGCCACGCCCACGCGCTCGCCGCCGTGGAAGCGTGTCACGAAGACACCTACATCCACCACGCGCCCCACAATCTGATGTCCCAGCACGATGGGTAAATACGCTGGCGGCAGGCGCCCTTCAATCTCGTCGAGCTCCGTGTGGCACACGCCGCACGCCGTGATTCTGATCAGAATCTCGTTCGCGTGCGGAACCGGATCGGGCAGCTCGACGAGTTGCAGCGGCTGCGGATTATCTGCCAGAGTGACGATCTGCGGAAGGAGCAGTGCTTTCATGGTCAAACGCTTTCCGGCGCTGCCGGTCTTTGGTCAGGGTAGCCACAAACGCAAGATACATGATTCCGGCGGCCAACGCCGAGACTGTCGCCAGTGATTGTTGCCCGGCATCCAGAAACCACCACATCGCGGCCAGCAAGACCCAGACCAGCGCATGAAACCAGCGCAGTACGGCCTCCATCCAGGCGGGGCGCGGCTGATAGTCCGGCAGTTTTTTCAACAGCTCTGGTGTGCGGTCTTTGGGCCACACGACGTACCACAGAGCGGCCAACCCCAGGCAGAGCAGGCCCATGGTGAAATACGGAATACCTAAAAAAGTTCCATCCATGTGATCTTGCCTTAGAACGGTCGATGGATGCGACTGCCGAAGCGGAACCAGGCAATTGAGCCGTCGGCCTTTCGCAAAAATTCACCCCGTGAACCCTTGAAGGGATCATCCAGCGCGATGACTTTATCGGCAGCCCAGAAGGCCAGCCGGGTGGGCGGCGGCGGCTTCCCGGGCGGCGCATCAGGTGTCGGAAAGCCGCCGTGCGGGATTGATTGTAACATCAACACGCCGTCTTGCAGGTACAGGTCGCGTCGCGCCAGCGCTGAATCATAACGCCCAGTGTACGGCAGCAATTCCTCTTCCGGTAATTTGATCTCCGGCGTCTGCGGCCACGCCACATTCAGATATTGTTTGAGGGCGCTCGCGCGCAGATCGCCGTACAACACCGAGCCTTCATCGCTGTTGGTCAACGTGGTGATGGCAAACTGTCGTGACGGCACGATCGTGAAATCGGCGGTGAAGCCGTGCGTCGCGCCGCCGTGCCGCAGGACGTGCACATCGCCGATCGGGGTGATGAACCAACTCAGCCCGAAGACATCCAGCCCGCTGCCGGTTACGATCGGCGTTTGCATCAACTTGATCGTCTCCGGTCTCAGCAGTCCCGCGCCATCACTCAGGTGGAAGCGCGCGTATTTCAACAGGTCGATCACGGTGCTGATCACGCCGCCCACCGGATGTCCCGCCCGCCCAATGGGCCAGGGGCGCGCGACCTGGGCCGCCCGATCGGTGATCGCGTGCCCCACGGCAAAACGATGCGTCAGCACGTCGTGTGGAAAGTAAAACGTCATGCTCATGCCCAGCGGATCGAGGATCATCTCTTTGATCGCGGCTTCGTAGCTTTGCCCGGTGATCACTTCGACGAGGCGGCCTGCGATGTTGAAGCCGGTGTTGCAGTACGACCACACTTCGCCCAGCGGCGTGAACTGCGGCAGTTTGGCAATCTCATTCAGCATCTTCGCTTGCGCGTCGTCACCATAGCCGAAGTCGTTGAAGTAGTCGCCCAGCCAGCCGCCGGTGTGTGTGAGCAAGTGCTTGATGGTGACGCGCGCCGCCACGTTTTCATCACTCAAACGAAAGTCTGGCAAATAGGCGCGAAGCGGCGTGTCGAGATCGATTTTGCCGGCTTCCATCAACATCAGTAACGCGGTCGCCGTGAAGGTCTTGCTGATCGATCCGATTTGGAAAAGTGTGTCGGGTGTGACGGGCAGGGGATGCTCCACGCTGGTCACGCCGAATCCGGCGGTCTGCTCGCTCCCGGCGTGCCACACCCCCACAGCTAATCCGGGAATGGGTAGGCGCTGCAGGCCGCGGGTGATTTCTGAGGTGAGATTCTCAAAGAGAGTCGTCGGGTTGTCCATAGCCTTGCTCGTTGGGTGCTGCGAATGAATTCGCAGGCTGCTAACGGAAACACGTTGAAACGTGTTTCAACACGTTTCCCTTATCAGCCATCGCGTTCACGCGATGGGCTTGATCCCGCCAAACGCCGCAAACAGCGCGTGCTTGTGCAGTACTTCCACCACGCGAAAGCCCACCTGCTTTAACAGATGTAGTTGATACAGCAGGGGACGCGGCGTGTCCTCCTGCTCGATGTAGCCAGAGACCTGATCGCGATACGCTTCGCCCTTCAACTGCGTCAGATACTCGCCGTAGCGCTGCCACATGATTGCTTGCACGGTGGGATCATCGTGCGCGATCAGGTCGGAAATCCACAATGAGCCGCCGGGCTTGAGGGCTGCATAGCACTTGCCGAAGACGGCTTCCCACTCAGCTTCTTCACGCAAGTGATGAAACACGGCGGCAGCCATGATGATGTCGTAGTGCTGATCGGGCAGGGGGATGGCGCGCATGTCGCCCTGCAGTGCCGTGATGTTGCCGTCGCACACTGCGCCGATCCGCTGCAAAGCGCGATCGAGCATGGGCTTGCT
>CAYNML010000020.1:0-31530 GCA_964398185.1 uncultured Anaerolineae bacterium
GGTCGCAATGACGCACGTTGGTGACAATAATCCCGCTGAACCCGGAAGAGCCATTTTTCTCAGATCAATGTAAGGCAGAACTCCCTTCGTCGGTTTAGAGTAAAATAGGCCGTGATGATGAACCTGCCCGAATCACCCCTCATTCTCACCAAACTGCACGTGCCCGCCTTACGCCCGCGAAGCGTGGCGCGGGCACGACTGCTGGAGCCGCTCACCCTCGAGACTGGTCTGATTCTCGTCTGCGCTCCGGCCGGTTACGGCAAGTCCACTCTGCTGACGGCCTGGTCGCAGTCTCTGCTGCAGCGGGGAATCGCCGTAGCCTGGTATGCGTTGGATGCCAGCGATGATGTACCGCTGGCGTTCGGTTCTTACCTGGTCGCCAGCCTGACGCAAGCCCTTGGCTCTGACTCTGAGCTCAGTCATCTCTCCCAGCTGCTGCGCACTTCGCCCGAGATCGACTTGCTGCGGATTCTACCGACGATCATCAATGTCGTCGCGACGAGCGGGCGCGCGTGCGTGTTGATCCTGGACGATTACCATCTGATCGGCGCCCCGGCCATTCACAGCGGGCTGGCATTTCTGTTGGATCATCGACCGCAGAACTTGCACGTGGTCATTGGCAGCCGATCGGATCCGCCGCTGCCCCTGGCGCGGCTGCGCGCGCGCGGGCAGCTGCGCGAACTGCGCGCGGCCGACCTCCGCTTTAATCTGGCTGAAACCACGGCGTTCCTGAACGAAGTGATGCGGCTCGATCTGTCCGCTGAGATCATCGCTGCCCTGGAAGAGCGCACCGAGGGCTGGGTGGCCGGTCTGCAACTGGCCGCGCTCTCGCTGTCCGGTCAGGCAGACAAAGAACGCTTTCTGACGACTTTCA
Source organism: uncultured Anaerolineae bacterium (assembly GCA_964398185.1). Lineage (GTDB taxonomy): Bacteria > Chloroflexota > Anaerolineae > Fen-1058 > Fen-1058 > Fen-1058. The sequence continues at coordinate 875 of CAYNML010000020.1, forward strand.
CGGGCCGCCACCGTTATCTCGTCGAATATTTATGGGACGAAGTGATTGCTCAGCAGCCGGCAGATATTCAAACATTTCTGCGGGCGACGTCCATTCTCGATCGGTTGTGTGGGCCGCTGTGTGATGCCCTGCTGAGTCAGGCGGGCAGTGGGGCCATTCTCGATCGGCTGGAGCAGACGAATCTGTTTGTCATGCGCCTCGACGATCAGGGTTACTGGTATCGCTATCATCATCTCTTCCGCGATTTTTTGCAGACCCAGCTGCACGGGACTCAGCCGGAACGTGAGGCCGCCCTGCAGCGCGCCGCCAGCGAATGGTATGCCGCCCAGGGCTTTTTGCGCGAGGCGGTGCAGCACGCTTTTCTGACATCCGACTGGGAATACGCGGCGACCACGGTCGAGCAGCACTGCTTCACGCTGATCATGCACAGTGACATCGCCACCATTTACGAATGGTGTTCCGCTTTCCCGGAAGAAGTGATGCAGACCCATCCGTTACTCTGCCTCCATCAGTGCTGGGCCTGGGTCTTCAGTTTTCGGCGGCAAAATCGGAGCCGGATCGAAGCGCGCTTGCAGCAGGTGGCGCAAGCCCTCGCCTTTATTCAAGACCCGCTGGTGATGCGCGCCCTCACCGAGCAGGCCGCGGTTATTCGATCGTTCTTGAAGATGGCGCCTGATCCGGCGGTTGATCCGCGCGAAGAATTGGTTCTGGCGCAGCGCGCCCTGGACGCCTACCCCGCCGATGATCCCGGCCGCTTCAGCAGCCTGCTCACCATCGCCTACGTTCATCTCGCGCTGCACGATGCCCAGTCGGCGCAAGCCTGTTTTGAAACAGCCCGGCAGATCGCCGTGAGCCAGCACCTGTATTTTGGGATCGCGGAGTCCACGTTTAATCTGGCGCGGCTCGCCCACAGTCAGGGACAATTGCGGCGCGCACTGGCGATCTGCCGGGAAGGACAGGCTGCCATCGCAGCCTTGTTGCCGCATCCCGAACAAGACTTGCCCGCTATGGGCAGCCTCGACATCGCGCTGGGCTGCGTGCTGCTGGAACAGGATCAGCTCGCAGAAGCAGAGCAGCATCTTCTGCACGGGCTCGAGCTCATCGGGGGCGGTCTCAATCCCACTTACCTGTTGACGGCCTGCCTCGCGCTGTTTCGCTTGTGCGAGATTCGGGGGCGTCTGGCGGAGGCAGTGTCTTATCTCACTCGCCTGGAAGAAGCGTGGCCGGATGTCGCCTTTTGCACCAGCGGCCTGCGCCTCGAGTTGGCGCTGCGATCAACGCCGCACGATCCGACGATACGCGCCGACGCGGCAGCCTGGTGTGAAGGGTTTGAGTCGGCTTTGCGTGAACGAGTGGCGCCGTTCGGCCTGGGACCGTTGGGCGCAGCGGAGGTCTACTACCTTGCGACCCTGATCTGGCTCAATGTCCAGATCGCGATCGGGCAGGCGTCGAAAACGCCTGCCCAGTTGGAACAACAACTCGAATTGGCCGAGCGGCATGGCTTGCGCCAGCGCGTGATAGAACTGTCGCTGGTGCAATCTTTGGCCGCACAGGCCGCAGGCGATGATCAACTCATGTGGGAAGCCTTGCCGCGCGCGCTGCGGCTTGCTCAGCCCGAAGGGTATGTGCGCCTCTTCGATCAGGGGAACGCCCTCAACCAGTTACTCAGCGAAGCGGCGCAACGCGGCCTGTTCCCGGAATACATCAGTCGGTTGCTGGCCGCCAGCGATCGATCGAAGAAACTTCAAGCCGGGCCGCCGGGCGCTGTTGATCGATCGGGTGTTGTTGGCCCCGTCACGCTGGAAGCGGGTGAACGTCTCAGCGAACGTGAACTCGAAGTATTGCGGCTCATGGCGCGTGGCGCTTCCAATCAGCAGATCGCGCAGCAATTGGTCATCACCGTGGGGACCGTCAAGAGCCACATCAATCATATCCTCGGAAAACTGGCGGCCCACAATCGGACCGAAGCCGTGGCGCGGGCCCGCGAACTGGGCCTCCTCGAAATCTAACCCAAATTCCGACTTTAGATAGATGACGCCTGATCAACTTGCGGTTATGCTTGGTTAAACAGACCGTTCAAGGAAATCCATGCTCGATTATGCGCGTCAACGAGCCAGCGCCGCCGTGGGCAACCCGCGCACGGCGGTCTTGATCACGAGCGGGCCGGCCGGGGTGCAGACCGGCGAGTTTCGCTGCGCCGTGTCTGATCTCAGGCTCTACCTCCTGGTGCCGCAAACTTCGGATCATTTATTCAACCTGGAGCATGAAGCCGCCGTCACGGCCTTGACGGCGACGTGCGAACTCAAAGGGCAGGCTCAGATCATTTCGTGCGCTGTACCCGATCTCCATTTGAATCTCTGCCAGGAACCGGATGCGGAGTGGTGTGCGCTCGTGTGCATGAATATTTCCCGGGTACAGCTGCGGTGTGAAGCGGGCTGGCGCAATCGCGAAACGATTGACCTGTAATCTTTTGTCCGCTTACCTTCATGCTCGCACCGAGTGCGGTATAATCGCCGCAACTAATCCCCACTGCAAGAGGACCCGTATGGATCAGAAGGCAGGCGCACAGATCAGTCGGCGTTCATTCATTCAAGCCGTCGTCATTCTCTTCGTGTTGATGCTGCTCGCCGGAGTGCTGACGTTGATCATTCCAGCGGGGCGCTACGCCCGGATGGCCGTAGCAGGGCGCGAAGTCATTGATCCCGGTTCGTTTCAGTATGTTCCCAAACCCGACTACCCGATCTGGCGCTGGTTCACTGCGCCGCTGGAAGTGCTGGCGGGTCCTAATGCCTTGACGCTCATCACCATCATCCTCTTCATCTTGATGGTGGGCGCAGCGTTCGCCGTCCTGGAATACAGCGGCGTGATCAAAGACCTCCTGGGGCGGTTGGTGGCCCGCTTTGGGGCGCGCAAAGAAGTGCTGCTGCTGGTCATTGCGTTTTTCTTTGCGGCGCTGGGCGCGTTTTTCGGCATCATGGAAGAAATCATCCCGCTGGTACCGCTGATCATTGCGCTGGCTTATGAGTTGGGCTGGGATTCGTTGGTGGGTTTAGGCATGAGCATGCTGGCCGCGGGTGTCGGTTTCTCGGCGGCGGTGGCCAATCCGTTTACGACGGGTGTGGCACAGCAACTCGCGGGACTACCGTTGTATTCCGGCTGGGAACTGCGCCTGATCATCTTCTGCGTGTTATACGGTGTGCTGGCGATTTTTCTCGTGCGGTATGCGCGTCGCATCGAGCGGAATCCACAGTCGTCGCCAGTGTACCGCGAAGATCAGGCGGCGCGAGTCAAGACGGCTAAGTTTGATCTGGCCGAGAAGAATCCGCATCTGGGCCGCGCCGTGACGTGGTTTCTCGGTTGCATGCTTCTCGTCCTGTTGGTATTGGTTGGCGGACGTGTCATCACAGTCCTCAGCGATTTCGCGCTGCCAATCGTAGGCATCTTGTTTCTCATCGGGGGACTTGGTGCAGGCCTTCTGGCCGGAGGCGATCGTCGTGCGACGTTCCGCGCAGCGTGGCAGGGTGTGACGGGCATCGCGCCAGGCATCATCCTGATCCTGATGGCGGCCAGCATCTCGTTCATCGTCGTCAACGGCGGCATCCTCGATACGCTCTTGTATACCGCTGCCGAGCCGCTGTCGCAGATGTCGCCCTTCGTCGCCGCGCTGCTGATCTACGGGGTGACGCTGTTGTTTGAATTCGTCGTTGCCTCTGGTTCGGCCAAGGCTTTCCTGCTGATGCCCATCGTGCTGCCGCTCGCCGACCTCGTCGGCGTGACGCGGCAGACCACGGTGTTGTCGTACATCTTCGGCGATGGCTTCTCCAACCTGATGTATCCCACCAATCCGATGCTGCTGATCGTGCTGGGGTTGACGGTCGTCAGTTTTCCCCGTTGGATTAAGTGGTCGGCGCGCTTGTGGATCATCGTGCTGCCGCTGACGATCTTGTTTTTGGCGCTGGCAGTGGCGCTCCATTACGGGCCGTTTTGACCTTGTCCCTGTGCCCCGCTCCTGATTTTCAGGAGCGGGGAGAATGACAGCATGTACCCATTTTCTTATCAAGCTTCACGCGACCAATTCCGCTTGTTGATCGATCGCGCGCGTGAGCAGTGGCCCAACGCCCGATTGATCTCCCACGCCCCCTACGGCGACGATCACACGATCGATGCGATCTCGGCCGACGCAATCGCATCAACCGCCCAGCGGTTGATCATCACCACCGGCGAACACGGCATCGAAGGTTATCTTGGCTCGGTCCTGCTGCGCTGGTTCGCGGATGAGTTTATGCCGCAACTCGATCCGCGCCGCACGGGCCTGCTGCTCGTGCACGCGATCAACCCGTGGGGCATGGCGCAGCGCCGCCGCGTCAATCGCTCGAACGTGGATATCAATCGGAATTTTCCGGCCGCCAGGGACAGTTTCGCCACTGATCGCAACGTCGACTATGCTGCATTACAGACCTTACTCAATCCGACGGGCCAGCTCACATCGATCGGGCGGAGTACGGCGCGGCTGGCATCGCATTTGCTGCCGAATCTGATCAAGATCGGCGCCGGCCGCATTCAAGCAGCGTTCACGCTGGGGCAATATCGTTTTCCGCGTGGCGTCTATTACGGCGGTGACGCCGTGCAGCCCGAGACGCAGTTCATGATCGATCTCTATCGCCAACAGTGGCGTGGATATGAGCAGGTGGTGCATCTGGATGTGCATACCGGCTATGGTCCGCGTCAGCAGATGAGCATCGTCAACTCGCCGCTGGAACCGCGTTCGTCGGAAGAGCTGCAGCGCGCGTTCGCTTATCCTTTGATCGTCAAGGCTGTGCCGGGTGAATTCTATGCCATCCGCGGCGACATGATCGATTTTGTTTATCGCCTGCAACAGGCTGAGTTCCCCGCGCTGCAACTGTATTCCACCACGCTGGAGTTCGGCACGTTCGGCGCTTCACTGTTGGGCGGGCTGCGTTCGCTGCGCGCGTTGGTGCTGGAGAATCAACTGCATCACTACGGTGCGACGCAGGATAACGTGCGCGCCGCTGTGCAGCACGAGTTTACTGAGTTGTTCATGCCGTCGGATGCTGCGTGGCTGACCAAAGCTCACGCCGATGCGCAACAGGCCATGCGCGGCATCTTGAAAGCAGAAGGGTTGTGCTAATCAGGGCCGCTCGCCGCGCGCCAGCCGTGTGTTGATCGCCTCGAGCAGCGCGGGGACTTCGGTGAGGCTATCGACGGTGTAGTGCGCGCCCGCGTAACGCAGGTGTTTGTGTCCGGCTTTCAGGCGCGCGTCCAATTCGGCGGCGGGCAGCTGCGCGATTTCGGATTCGCTCAAGCCGATCTCGTTGCCGCACTTCACCACCCCAATCGTCCACATCCCGGCATTCAGGCCCTCTTCGATGTCGGGCACGGTGTCGCCGATCTTGACGCACACTTCGCCGGGATAGACATTCAGATCGATCTGGTTGCGATAGCACATCCACGGATAGGGGCGGCCCGCCGGGACTTCGTCGGCGCAGACGATGGTATCAGGCGCGTAGCCCCGCGCTTGCGCTGCGGGGGCGAGCACGTCCAGCAGGGCGCGGGTGTAACCGGTGGTCGATCCGATCTTCAAGCCGCGGTCACGCAGCCGATCGATCGTTTCGACGACGCCCGGGATGGGATCGGCGTACTGCGCGATGACGTTGCGCTGCAAAGGAATGAATTCCTGATAGAGCTGCTCGACGTCGTCTTCGGTCCACAAGCGATCGTGCACGGTCTGCCATTGCGAAGCCACGCTTTCCAGCTGCAACAGCGTGCGGATGTGATCTTTCTTGAACATGCCCATCGGCCCGCGCGCCTGACTGAGCGTGAGGTGAATGTCGTGCTGCTCGAACACTTCCACAAAGACAGCTGCCGGGGCCAGGCAGCCGTAATCGACGGCGGTGCCCGCCCAGTCGAGAATCACTGCTTCCACCGGGCCAATGTAGGAACGGCGCATGACAAAATTCATTCCAGGTCCTCCGCAAGATCAAGGTTGAGGGTGGCAAACGGCCACTCGGTGTCATCGAATTCACCGTGGTCGTCGGCGTAGTGTAGATCGATATTCATCTCGCGCAGCGTCTGCTCGATGGCGCACAACAGGTGGAGAATGTCGCTTTCAAACAGCCGCCCGATGTTAGCGATGCGGAAACAATCGGTTGAGCCCAGTTGGCCCGGATAGATCACGCAGCTTTTGGCGTTGAGCCGCTTATAGAAGTCCGCAAAGTTATAGTGGGGATGACGGGGGTTCAGAAACGACGTGATAATGTCGCTCTGCCGATCGGCTTTGAGCAGCGGTTGAAAACCCAGCCGCCGCATCCCCCACATCAAGGATTCGTGATTGATTTTGTAGCGCACGGCGCGTCCCGCCACACCGCCTTCCGTGTCCAGTTCATCCAACGCTTGCGCCAGCGCCAGCAGCACGTGCGTGGGCGGTGTAAAACGGAATTGCCCGGTCTCTTCCAGGCCGCGCCATTGAGCGTAGAGGTTGAGGCTGAGGCTGCGCGCATAATCTGCGATAACCATTAAGGCATCGCGCCGGGCAATGACAAAGGCGCAGCCCGGCACGCCCTCCAGGCATTTGTTGGGCGATGAGATGAGATAGTCGATCGGGGTCAGGGTGAGATCGATCGGCACGGCGCCGAAGCTGCTCATGGCATCGACGAGGTACTGCCGGCCATGCCGCTGCACGATCGAGCCGATCGCCTCGATCGGGTTGAGCAGGCCGGTGGTGGTCTCGCAGTGCACGACGCTGACGTGCGTGATCGCCACATCGCGCGCCAGCGTTCTTTCGATCTGATCGAGATTAGGCCATGTTTCTTCACCGAAGTTGAGCGCGACGAAATCGATCTTCAAGGCCGCCGCGATCTGCGCCATGCGCTGGCCGTACGCGCCGTTGACGATGACCAGCAATTTGCCGGCGGGCGGAATGACCGAGCCGATGGTCGCTTCGACGGCGAAAGTGCCGCTGCCCTGCATGAGGATCGTCGTGTACAGATCGTCCGGCGCGTGTGCGACCTGCAGCAGGCGCTGCCGGATGTCGCGCACGAGCGCCATGAACTCGAAATCGCGCGAGCCGAGATCGCGCAGCATGGCCTGTTTGACCGTGCGGCTGGTGGTCAGCGGGCCGGGGGTGAACAGCAGCTTATCGTGAGACGGGACGTTGAATGAAGTCATGATAAGTCCTGGCGCGTCTTGAGCAGACTTCGAATCGACAGACGCGCACCCCTCGATTGATCATTCTCTGCTCGGGGTTGATTAGAAACCGGGTTTCGACGGGCCGGGCTTTGATTCCATTCAGGTTACTACTCAACCGTGGCGCGGCGTTGTCATTCCCGCGTGCTTCTGGCGGGAATCCAGCAACCTTGCGAGTGTGAATCTGGATGCCCGACAAAAGCATTCGGGCATGACGGCTGATCTGAAAATGAGGCGTCATTCCCGCGTGCTTCTGGCGGGAATCCAGCAACCTTGCGAGTGTGAATCTGGATGCCCGACAAAAGCATTCGGGCATGACGGCTGATCTGAAAATGAGGCGTCATGCCCGCGTGCTTCTGGCGGGAATCCAGCAACCTTGCGAGTGGTGAATCTGGATGCCCGACAAAAGCATTCGGGCATGACGGCTAAGTAGTAACCCAGTCAGACTGAAGAAACCCGGTTTCTCCTGATCAATCAATACTCGCCCCAGTAACGATTGGCCATCAAGGCGAAAGCCGGCTGCGGCAGCGTCACCTGCGGCTGCTGCGAGCGCGCGATCAGAATCTCTTCGACACAGCGCCCCTGCCACTCGTGCGGCTGCGGCACATTCAGCAGGCGGGCGATGGTGGGCGCGGTATCCAGCAGCGAGAGGGGCCGTTCAATGAGGTGCTTGCGGCGGATGCCCGGCCCGGCAGCCAGCCACGGGATGGTCATATCTTCCGGGACATCGGCGCCGTGCGCGCGATCGTGCCCGCCGTGATCGCTGTGCACGATGACGACGCCGGTTGAGCCACAGGCGCTGAGCACGACGCCCACGGCCTGATCGACCCGCTCGAGTTGGCGCAGATATTCGTCGCTGAGCCAGCCGCGCGCATGGCCCACATTGTCCAGCGTGCCCAGATACACGAACGTGAACATCAGCTGTTCGTGGCTCAGCGCGTGCGCGGCCATGTCGGCGATGACTTGATCGCCGGCGGGATGATCGGCGTTGTCGCGGAAGTGCGAGAAGGCCAGGCAGCCGGGGCGGCTGAGATCGCGCAGTGGTTCCCAGTTGTAGAAGGCGGCGGCCTTCATCCCCGCCGCATCGATGACGTCGAAGAGACTACGGCCCGGCACGACCTGCGTCGGCCACTGGTTGGTCAGCACGCCGTGCTGCGCGGGCAGCGTGCTATAAAAGATCGACGTGTGGCACGGCAGCGTATAACACGGCAGCACGCTGCGCGCCTTGAACGATGTCGAGCCGTTGAAGCGCAGCCAGTCCAAACTGGGGCAGCGCGCCTGCCGGATGGCATCGGGGCGCAGACCGTCGATGATGATGAGCGTGACTGGAATCATGTTCCCTCCTCTTCCACCACCCAGCAGGCGTGCGGCAAAAAGGTCACGGTATGGGTGTGCCCCACCTGCGGCAGTTCCAGTTGGCGTTCGTTGAAGACATCCATCGTGACTGACGTGTCGCCCAGGTTGATCAACACACGGGCGGTTGAGCCGAGAAAATTCACGCTCTCCACGCGGCCCGTCAGGTTGTTGTAACCGCCGTTGGGACCGGAGCGCAGCTCTTCGGGGCGCAGCATCAGTTTCACAGTCGCGCCGTTGGGTTCGCGCAAGCGCAGTTGAGTGCGGATGGGCGAGCCGTTGAAAGCCAGCTCGCCGCGATCGGCATCGACGACGGTGCACTCCAGTTGATTGACCGTGCCGACGAACGAGGCGACGAAGCGCGTGCGCGGAAAGTTGTAAATCTCAAACGGCGTGCCCACCTGCTCGATCGCGCCGCGATTCATCACCACGACCCGATCGGACAACGACAGCGCTTCTTCCTGATCGTGCGTGACAAAGATGGCCGTGATGCCCAGTTCGCGTTGAATGCGTCTGATCTCGGCGCGCAGTTCGCCGCGCACTTTGGCATCCAGCGCCGAGAGCGGTTCGTCGAGCAACAGCACTTCGGGTTGAATGGCTAAAGCGCGCGCCAGCGCCACGCGCTGCTGCTGCCCGCCCGAGAGTTGATACGGATACCGATCGGCATACTCCGGCAGGTGGATCAGATCGAGCATCTCAGCCACGCGGCGTTTGATGTTGGCCTTGCCCTGACCCGCCACGCGCAACCCAAAGCCGATGTTGCCCGCCACCGTGAGATTGGGAAACAGCGCGTACGATTGAAACACCATGCCCACATTGCGCTTGTTGGGCGGCACGTTGGTGATGTCTCGATCGTTCACGCGGATCGATCCGGTGGACGGTTTTTCAAACCCGGCGATCAGGCGCAGCACGGTGGTCTTGCCGCAGCCCGACGGGCCAAGGAAGGACACGAATTGGCCGCGCGGCACGTGCAGGTTGAAGTCGTTCACGGCGACGACGTGTTGAAAGACTTTGGAGATGTTGGTGAGTTCGAGAAAGATCATCTTACCGTGCCCCACCCAGTGCCTGCTGCGGCGCGCCGCGGCTGGACGTGAATTGGATCAGGCCCAGCGAGGCCCACGTCAGCGCATAACTGATGATGGCCAGCGCCGCCGGTTCGTAGGCTTTGTTCATGCCGATCGAGACCATGTAGACGCCGAAGGCCGGTCGGGCCAGGAAGGACGCCAGGATCAGTTCGCCGACGACGGTGGCAAACGTGATCAACGCGCCGCTGATGACGGCCATCCGCAAGTTCGGAAAAATCACGCGCGCCAGAATCGACGGCCAACTGGCGCCGAGGCTTTGCGCCGCTTCGGTCAGGCCGCGCACGTCCAGCGAGCGCAAACCGATATCGACCGCGCGATACATGTAGGGAAACGTCAGCACGATGTAGCCGCCGATCAACAAGAGATCGGTGGTGAAGGTGTTGTCCGTCAACGCCAGCGGCGGGCGGCTGTACGTGCGGATGAGTCCGAAGATCAACACCACGGCCGGGATCACAAACGGCAGCAGCGAGATCATCTCGATCACCGGGCGCAGGCGCGGCAGTTTCAGGTGCACCCAATAGGCCGTGGGCACGATCAAGATCAGGCTCAGGAGGATGGTGAAGATCGCCATGCGCACTGAGAAGCCGAAGGTCTCCAAGAAACGCGGATCGTTGAAGATGTTTTCGTAGGCCAGCAAACTGAGCTCGCCCTTTTTGGCGCGCAGGGAAAACTCCAGCGTGCCCAGCACCGGCAGCAGGAAGTACAGCGCGCCGGCGATCACAACGATCCAGGCCCACACATTGGAGCGCTTCATCGCAGCCACTTTTCCGTGCGGCGCTGCAAGATCGAATACAGGCCGATGCTCAGCGCCATGATGACGACCATGCCCAGCACCAGCGCATAGCCCAGGCCCGGATTGCCCAGCACATCGCCGCGAATCTGCGCGCCGACGACGATGGTCACGAGATTGATCGTGCCGCCGGTCAGCGCCTGCGCGGTGGCATACGCCCCGAAGGCATTGCCGAACAACAGAATCATCGTGCCCAGCAGCGAGGGCAGCAAGATCGGCAGGCCGATGTGCCGCCAGTATTGCCACGCCGTTGCGCCCAGGTTGGCCGAGGCTTCGCGCCATTCGCGTTTCATGTTCGCCAACGCCGGCGCGATGATTAAGATGGTCAGCGGCAGTTGAAAATACAGATAGGTCAGCGACAGCCCGGCGAAGCCGTACAGCGTGAAACCCTGCCGATACAGATCGATGCCGAGCACGCTGCTGATCAACGCCGTGATGAAGCCGGTGCGCCCGATGGTGGCGATGAACGAAAAGGCCAGCGGCACGCCGCCGAAGTTGGCCGCCAGCCCGCAGTACGTCATCAACGCCACGCGAATGCCGCGCGGCAAACCGCCCAGCGTCAGCGCGGCGGCCAACAAAAACCCGATCGTGCCACCCAGCACCGCCGTGAACAAACTGAGTTCGAGGCTGACGCGATAGGCATTGAGAATGTACGGCGTCGCCAGTCCGCGAATGTTGTCCAGCGTGAACTGGCCATCTTGATCAAACAGGCTGCCGGTAAAGAGTGTCAACGACGGCAGCACGATGAACATGACGACGAAGAAAAAGAACGGCAGCACACCCAGCCAGTTCCAATTGATGTTGAACCGGGGACGATCCAACGCCGGGGCCGGCGCAGCCGATCGGGTTTCAGAGACCGCCGTCATGGTTCCTCCTCCAGATCATGCTTGATCACCGTCAGCACCTCAGATATACGGGCAGCGAGGCATCACTCATCCGCAATGCCTCGCTGCCCCAGGCCCAGGCTAAACAGCGGTTAAGGGGCTTGCTTCACATCCACGCCCACGACTTTGTCCCACTCGGCCTTGATGGTTTCACGCACCGTCGAGAGTTGATCGACCGTAGCGAACACAGCGGCATCCAGCAGCTCTTTGGCCGGCATCTTCGCCATCAGTTCGGCTGACACGGCGTTGCGCTTGACGAGATCACTGTAACGTGACGGCACGCAGTAGCCCTTCATCCAGATCTGCTGACCCTCATCGCTATAGAGAAATTCCTGCCACAGGCGCGCGGCGGCGGGATTGGGCGCGTAGGCGCTAATGCCCTGCACATAGAAGCCGCCGAGCGTGCCTGACTTGGGATAGACGATCTCGACGCCGGGATTGCCCTTGAAATTGTCGCGCGCGGCTTTGGCCAGATAGTCCCACGCAAAGGTGATGGGCGTCTCGCCTTTGGCAAAGGTGCCGCTGGTGGCGATGACGGGCAGCAAGTTGCCGGCTTCGTTCATCTGCTTGAAGTATGCCAGGCCGGGTTGCGCATCATCAGCCGCGCCGCCATTGGCCAGCGCGGCGGCCTGCACGGTTTGCACTGCCTGATTCGACGCGCGCGGATCTCCCGCCAGCGCGACCTGACCCTGGTAGTCGCTGCTCAACAGATCGGCCCAGTCCTGTGGAATCTTCTTCACGAGATCGGTATTGACCTGAAAGGCCAGCACGCCGCCGTAATCGGAATACCAGTAACCATCGGGATCTTTGAGGCCCGCGATCGAATCCCAGCCCTGCACCTTGTACGGCGCGAGCAAGCCTTCTTCTTTCGAGGTCGGGCCATACGCCACGCCGACGTCAACCACGTCGGGCGCTTGCGGGCCTTTGCTCTCTTTGTTGGCGCGGATCGCTTCCAGTTCATCAGCTGAACCGGCTTCGGGATTCAACTCCGTCACGTCGAGGCCGTACTTCGCCTTGAACGTATCGATCATCTCGCCGTAGTTGCACCAGTCGCGGGGCAGCGCGATGACGCTGAGCTTGCCTTCGGCCTTGGCCGCTGCGATCAAGGCGTCAAGACCGCCGCCCTCGGACGCGGATTTCATCTTGGACCAGTCGACCTGGGCCGCCGCCGTCGGCGCAGCCTGGGTCGCGGGCGTGGTGGCGGCGCTCATTGCACCCCCGCAGGCGCTTAACACGACGCTGATCAACCACAACAGGGACACCGTCATAAATAACTTGCTGCGCATGAGTCTCGCTCCTTGTGGAAAGTAGGATGACACGCAGACATCCTAACAAACACAACACAAATCGATTTTAAGAGTTGGTTAAGGTGATTTAACTGATGAAGGGGAAATGCGCGGCGCTGTGTTAAATTCTCTTTGCGTGGATGAGACTGAATCAATGCCATCGCCCGGCGCGCCTCGGCTGACGCGTCAGGCGGTGTGATGATGTGCGGTCGCTTCGTGCTGCTCCTCGCCGTGCGGATCGACGTGCACGGTCACGTCCACCAGCGCGGGCAGCGCGTGAAACAGATCGTGGCGCACCTGCTCCGCGATTTGATGGCTCTGCACGGTCGATAGATTCCCGTCCACGTCGATGTTCAACTCGGCGCGCTGGCGATGACCCAGCCAGCGCACGGTGACATCGTGCACGGCCAGCACGCCGGGGACGCGCAGTGATGTCTCCGCAATCGATCGACCTACCGCCGGATCGACCGCGTCCATCAGGCGATACCACATCTCGCGCGCGGCATTCCACACCACGATCAAGATCGCCAGGCCGATGACGAAGCCCAGCAGCGGATCAGCCAGCGGAAAACCGATCGCCACGCCGATCACTCCGACGAGCACGCCCAGCGAGGTGAAACCGTCGGTGCGCGCGTGCAGGCCGTCGGCCACCAGCGCCGCCGATCCGATTTCACGCCCCACGCGGATGCGAAAGATCGCCACGGCTTCGTTCCCCAGAAAGCCGATGATGGCTGCGGCGGCCACCCAGCCGAGATTGTCGATCGGCTGCGGGTTCGCGATGCGATCGATCGACTGGCGAAAGACCTCGAGCGCCGTGAGGAAGATCATCACGACGATCAACACGCCCGCCAGATCCTCGGCGCGACCGTAGCCGTAGGTGTAGCGATCGTTGCGCGGGCGGCGGGCCAGTGTGAACGCGATCCACAAGGGGATGGCCGTGAGCGCGTCGGAGAAGTTGTGGATCGTATCGGCCAGCAGCGCCACGCTGCCGCTGATCGCTACGATGATCACCTGAAACAACGCGGTCGCCATGAGCGCGATGAGCGAGACTTTGACGGCCCAGATACCACGCGCGTTGGACATGGCCGGATCGAGCGCAGCAGCGTAGTGACCGTGTTCGTGTGGACGCAGCAGACCCAGCAGCCAACCCTTCAATCCACTTTCATGCTCGTGATCGTGGTTATGGTCGTGGTTGCGATCAACGTGTTCATGATCATGACTGTCATGATCATCAGGATGGTGTTGGCTCATTGTTCTTCCTCGCGGCTGTACTGTTACAGTAATGGTACGCGAGATTCTACACTTGAGCCAGAGGGCCGATCAGGGGATCCGCTAAAGATAGATTGCCGAGGGAAGCAAACCAGTGGAATCAAGACACCTTTGAAGAGTGAATGAGCAGAAGTGCATCCTTGCTTAATGCAACTCGCCACCACCGTCGCAATCGGCTGTACACATTGGTGCTCCTGGAGTTCGCACTGTTGTATCTAATAATACAAATTTAGAGTTGAGGATAATTGCCTCTCGGCTCTTATCCAACTCGGCTTTCACCGTCTGTTTAAGTGGACGTGTACAGCTTGCTGGAGAAGCAGCCTTTGGGTCTAAACGTACCAGATAATTTCTTAGTGACCGCATCGTATTCTTTGAAGCAAACTAATCCAGCATTTTCAATCGTCACCATCTTCTGAGGTAGGAGCGTTAACGCGGGTGCGGGTGTGGGTGTTGAGGTAGATGTAGTAACACATGCTGTCAATAGACTGGGCAGCAAGAAGAAGAGCACGAACAGCCTTTTGCTCATATCGTGACTCCTAGCGCAGGATAGTAGGAAGATAAACGGAATACCGGGTCGTGGCAAGTGTGATGCCTCAAGTATGATTCTACATTAGATCATCACGCGCTCCAATCCGTTCTTGCGTTTTACCCTCCGCATTCCGAATTCCACATTCTGCATTCCGCTTCACGCTTCGTTTGCCTTTTCTACTCGACCTCACTACAATCACCCCCAGCCCCTTCCCACAGGACTGCACCATGAACACCACCGTGCCACGCCTCGCCTCGCGCCGTTTCGATGTGCTGCTCACGCTGTTCGGATTTCTGGGCCTCGCGCTATTCCTGGCATTCTACGATGTTGCCTTGCCCGACGCGGCCATCGACCTGACCCTCTCGCGCGATCAGATCGCACAGCGCGCCAACGATTATTTGAAGTCGCAGGGCTACGATGTGGGCGATTATGAATTCGTGGTCGACTTCGATCAGAGTTGGTGGGCGTCCATTTATTTGCAGCGCACGCTGGGCGTGGCCGAGACCAATCGGCTGGTGAAGGCCGAGCGGCTGCCCATCTGGACGTGGAACGCGCGCTGGTTCAAGCCGCAGCAGCAGGAGGAATTCTCGCTGGAACTCATGCCCGACGGCGAAGTGATCGGCTTCTCGCACACCATCTCGGAAAGCGCGTCCGGGGCAGCGCTCGATCAGGCCGCGGCGCGCGCCATCGCCGAGAAATACCTGAGCGCCGATCGGCAGTTGAACCTGAGCGATCTGGAAGAGACGGCGGCGTCCTCGAACGAGCAGCCGGGCGGACGTATCGATCATCACTTCGAGTGGAAGCGCCGCGATTTCGCAATCGGCGACGGCGATCTGCGCCGCGCGATCAGCGTGCAGGGCGACCAGGTGGGCAGCTACTGGTACTGGCTGCGCGTGCCGGAAGCGTTTGAACGCGACTTCTCCGCGCAGCGCAACATCGCGGGCGCCATCAACAACACCGCGTACTTCGTCGGCTTCACGCTGTTCGCCGCCGTCGGCGTGGGGGCGCTGTTCTACGGTTGGTGGCGCGGCGTGATCGAGTGGCGCAAGGCGCTGTTCCCCGCGCTGCTGGCGGGCGGCATCTCGCTGCTGGCCGGCTTGAATTATCTGCCGCTCTACAAAGCGGGTTACGCGACGACGAACAACTACCTCTTGTTCTGGCTGAGCAACGTGACCGGCATCCTGTTCGAAGCGCTGTACAACTTTGTCTTCATTATGATCCTGTGGCTGGGCGGCACGTATCTGGCCAAACAGCGCTGGCCCCGCCAGGACAAAATCCTGCCGCGCGGCGACAAATGGCTGACGCGCTCGTTGTACGGCTGGCGCGGCCTGATGCTGGGCGGCATTTCGTTTGGCTACGTCACGCTGTTTTATCTCGTCGCGGTGCGCTTCTTCAACAGCTGGACGCCGCTCGACGCGCCCACCGGTTACGCCGTGGCCACGCCGTTCCCATTTCTGGGTCCGCTGGCGGCCGGCATCATTCCGGCCACCACCGAAGAATTGTTGTTTCGCCTGATTGGCATCACGGCGGTCTGGCTGGCGTTCAAGAAGCGCTGGCTGGCGCTGCTCATTCCGGGTGCGCTGTGGGCCTTTGCGCACACCGGCTACGTGCGCGACCCCATCATTCTGCGCGGCATCGAGTTGACGATCAAGGCGCTGCTTGTGGGCTGGTTCTTCCTGCGCTTCGGCCTGTTCGTCACGATCATGTATCACTTTGTCTTCAACGCCGGATTAGGCGCCATGCCTTTGCTGCGCTCCAGCGATCCGTATCTGATCCTCTCCGGGCTGATCGTGATCGCGGCGATGTTCGCGCCCATCATCCCCGGTGTGATCGTCTGGCTGCGGCGGCGCGTCCGCCCGATTGTTCCGGTGGCGGCCCCGCAGATCGATCTCGCCACCGTGAGCGACATCGATCGCTTGACGGCGCTGGCGATCGAAGACACGGCCTGGCCGACGTGGCTGAACGATCCGGCGGTGATTGTAGTGTGCGCGCACACCAGTCCCGCCATCGTCGGCGTGGCCGCCGGCAAGATCGCTGACGACACCATCCAGATCCTCACTGCCTATGTCGATCCGCAGTGGCGGCGGCAATACCTGGGGAGCGAGTTGATCGATCGGGTGACGGAGATCGCGCGCGAGCGCGGCGCCAAGTCGATTCAGGCCACCGTCGAAACGCGTGAGGATCGCAGCATCGGTTTTATCGCCAGCCAGGGGTGGCGGCAGCGCGTGCGCGTCTACAGTCGATCGCTGCTGCCGGAGGAGAAGCCCAAAGGCTGGCGCAATGTGGTGCGCGGGTGGATCGGGCGGCTGAGGAGCAGTCCTCTCGATTGACGAGGGGCAACGAATCTGCAGCCGATAAACGGATGCGATCCGCGCTATGTGCTCAATGACCCGCAGGGGCGAGAGCGGCGGCGCCGCGTTTATGGCGGCGCGCCTCACTCCTCCACCCGCCGATCCTTCACCATCGACTTCCTGATCAACCAGCCCGCCGCTGATCCGATCACGCCGATGATGTAGCGCGCGTACGCGCCGCGCGCATCAAACACCCAGCCGCTCACCGGCCCGGACACCATGCGCACGATGGCAGGCAGCGTCACGGTGAAGATGGCCATCATCGTCGTGACCTGCCGCCGGTGTGACACGTCGGCAATGAAGAGCACCGAGGCCACCGCGAAGAAACTGTAGGCCACGCCGTCGATGACGTGCGAGAAGAGAATCATTGGCACGGTGGGCGCGATGACGACACTGAGCGCGGTGGCGATGTACAGCAGGAACGAGGCGCGCAGCAGGCTGCCCGCCCGGCGCGCCTCTACCGCAACGCAGCGGGCCAGGTGTGCGCTGCGCGTCAGCGCTGACCAATGTAATGTGAGGCAAGCCTGATACAGTCATGTCTCCTCACTTTGCTCTCGTTCAAGCGCTGCCCCTTTTTGTTTCATTGCCAGATCAAACGATCGGCGGAACAACTCCACCGCCCGATCGACATCGGCGGCCTCACGCAGATATAAACTCACCCAGCCGCTGTCCGGCAAAATATGATGCGGCTCGGCCAGACCGGCGCTCACCACCTCGTCGCGCACCTTCGTCGGAAACGGTATATCGACGAGGTGCTCGCCGTGAATGTGGCCGAGTTCCCGTTTGCCGATGCGGTATTCTGTGCCGCCAAAGCGGTGCGGGTGTGCCTCGACATGCGGCCAACTTAACAATGCGGCTTGAATTTTCTGCGCTGCGCCTCGCACGGCCATGTCTTCAACCTCTCAATAGTTGTAACACATTGCGGCCAACGCAAAGGACGGACGACGAAAGATGATCTTCCGTGCCCGTCCTGCGTCGTTTGTTTCTACCGGTAAAGAATCTAGCCGATCAAATCACGCGGCAGCGGCAGCCACCGCAGCGGCTTCTGGCTGCTGCACGATTTCCAATTCGATGGCGATGTGCACATCGTCGCCCACCAGCCAGCCGCCGGTCTCCAGGGCCACGTTCCAGTTCAGGCCCCACTCCTTGCGCTTGATGGTGGTCCTGGCGCTGAAGCCTGCATTGGTGGTGCCCCACGGACTCTTGGCCGAGCCGTTGTATTCCACGTCCAGCGCCACTTCCTTCGTCACGTCGCGAATCGTCAGGTCGCCGATGAGGCGGGCGTGCGTGGCGTCCTGCACCTCGACGCGCTTGCTCTGGAACGTCAGGTACGGATACTTCTCGGCGTCAAAGAAGTCCGGCGACTTCAGATGCGCGTCGCGCTTCTCTTCACGGGTGTTGACACTGGCGACTTCGATCTGCACGTCAACCGTGCTGTTGGCCGGGTTGGCCTCGTCAAACTCGACGGCGCCGCTAAACTTCTGGAACTGGCCGCGCACGTTGCTGATCATCATGTGGCGCACGGTAAAATTCACTTCGGAATGGGCTGCATCGATCATCCATGACATTTTGACATCTCCTGTAAGTTGGTTGTATTTGAATCTGTTCCAATCATACGCCCGCGGCGTAACAGCAGCGTAAACACAGGCGTTAACGCCCCCTCCCGGCCTCCCCCGTTCGACCAATCGCTATCGAACCGGGGAGGAGAAATCACGCCAATTGGTTATTGCCTGCCGCGCCATTCGATTATAGAATGAGAGACATCTAGCGCGCAGCGCGAGGAAATTTCATGCAGCCACCCTCAGCCGATCGGCTGGCGCTGCTCTATCGGATTTCGCAGAATTTCAACTCATCGCTCGATCTGGACGAGGTGCTCAACCGCGTCAGCGATGAAGTGATCGCGGCGGTGCGGGCCGACGCTCGGCTTTAGCCCGCGCGGTGCGATTTTAGTCGCCTACATTTTTGTGAGGGAACATCTGCCATGAAAATTCCCAGGTATTGGGCCAGGAGCGTGCAATCTGTCCAGGAGCCATACGGGCGCGCGTATCTCCTCGTCATCTGGCAATGGTCGGATGTGAGCCGGGAAGAGGCGCAGCGCAAAGCCGAAGACCGCGTGAGAGAGGTGGCCGACAAAGTCCGCGCGGGGCAGCAGCTCAATCGCTATGGTTACGGCGAGCGTCCCCTGCGGGAAGAGATCACACAAGGCGTCAGCAACAGCGCAGGGAACGAAGTCGCGATCGTCACGAGGAATCTCTATGGCGCACTCGTGCTGAACGCCGCCAACGCGATGTTCATCGACGTCGACTTTGCGGACAAGGGCGCTTCGGGATCAGGGGGTGGAGGCTTTTCGTGGGGCTTCGGCAGGCGCGCGCCCAGCCGGGAAGATCAACATGTGGAGCGCATCACGACGTGGGCTAATCGCCACCCTGATGTGAGTCTGCGCGTTTATCGCACGGCGGCGGGATTGCGCGGCTTGATCACCAATCAGATCTTTGAGCCGAGCCGATCAGACGCCCTCGATATTCTGCGCGCCTTCGAAAGCGATCCGTTGTACGTGCGGTTGTGCCAGGCGCAGGAATGCTTTCGCGCGCGTCTCACGCCCAAGCCCTGGCGCTGCAACGTGGCCCCGCCGCCGTGGCGCTATCCGTGGGCCAATGCCGATGTGGAGATTCGCTTTCGGGCGTGGGCACAGCGCTACGACCAGATCAGCCGCTCATACGCCGTGTGCCGCCTGATCAAGGAATTCGGCCCGCGCGAAGTGCATCCTGATATTGCGCCGATCCTCGCACTGCACGATCAGTTGACAGGTGCTGCGGATCAACGGCCATTAGCGTGAGTCTAGGCTGTGGTCAACAGCACACCATTCTGAAACGGATCGCGCAGCAGCACTCCGCTATCTGTTTCTTCGATCGAGCCGCCGGTGTTCCGCGCCCGATCGGCAATCGCGCCGACCTCGTTCGCCTGCGGCAATTTCAGTGTGAAATACCGCAGTCCGATCGCATCCGGCGGCGGCGGTGGCGCATTGACGCCCGCCCACGTGTTGAGTCCCAGATGATGATGATACCCGCCCGCCGACATGAACAGCGCGGAATTGCCCAGGCGCGTGATCAGATCGAGGCCGATCACCTCGCCATAAAAGGCGTTGGCCTGCGGCAGATTGCCGACGTGCAGGTGCATGTGCCCCAGTACCGTCTGTGGATGCAGTCCCGTCCACGCTTCATCATGTCCTTCTAACTCCGACATCACCCCGTCGAGATCAAGCGGATCGGTCGCCATGCGGATGCTGCCGTCCAGGCGCGGCCATTCGTGGCGCGGTCGATCGCGGTAAATCTCGATGCCGTTACCGTCGGGATCGGGCAGGTAGATCGCTTCGCTGACCAGATGATCGGCAAAACCCTGCACCGGCCACTGCGTTTCCGCCAGCCGCCTCAGCGACTTCGCCAAGGCCACGCGCGAGGGAACCAACACCGCGAAGTGATACAACCCTGTCGTGCCGCGCCTACGCCGCGCCTGCGGATTCTCGTGCAGCACCACGATGTCCTCGCCGCCCGCGCCGAGGTGTGCCACCCCGTTGGTCTTATCTCGAACCCGAAGACCCAACACGTCGCGATAGAACTCGATCGAGCGATCGAGATTGGACACCGTCAGCGCCACGTGCCCCAGCGTCATATTCGGATCGATGGAATGGCTGGTCATGAGTTTTACCTCTTCTTCGTATTGCGTCATTCCCGCGTGCTTTCGGCGGGAATCCCGAAACTTTGCTGACAACATATGCCGATTGAGGCACTGGATGCCCGATAACCACACTCGGGCATGACACCAGCCTAACCCGGTGGCGTGAACGAAACCATAAACGCCAGCATTTCTTGCCTCCTGCCTCTTGCCTCCTGCTTCTTGCCTCCTGCCTCTTGCCTCCAGCTTCCCGCTACCCGCCCTTCACATACTTGTCAAAGAACGCGATGGTGCGCTGCATGACCGTGCCCCAGTTGTTGAGCAAATTGTGATTGTCGCCGTTGTACACGTAGTATTCCACCGTTTTACCCGCAGCTTGCATGGCCTTGTCCAGACTGTCAGAAAACTCGAGCGGCACGTCGGCGTCGTTGGTGCCGTGATGCAATTGCAGCGGCCCGGAGATGTCGGCCACATACGCAATCGGCGAGATCGACGCCCAGAATTCAGGATTCTCTTCCGGCGTACCGTACGTCTCGACGAACGTTTCGCGCCACCTGATCGCCTGCTGCGGCACGGTCGCCGGGATGGGCCGCCGCCAGTTGTTGAGCAGATCAGGATACGACGCGACGACACCCGCCCAGATCACACCAGCCTTGATGTCAGTGGTCGTTACCATCGAACGCAAGGTGATATGCCCGCCCATCGAATGGCCGAACATCCCCAGGCGATCGTCGTCAACTTCCGGCAATGACTTCACCGCCGATACGGCATTCAACACATCGATGGTGTAATTGGGCAAGCCATACCCGCCGCGCGGCTTGCCCTCGGAATTATCGTGGCCGCGATAGTCGGGCTTGAAGACCACGTAGCCGCTGCGCGCCAGCGTTCGCACGTGCGACGCATAACTGTCGATCGTGCTGTAAACATCCGGCGGGATGAAGCCGTGATTGAAGATGATGGCCGGCCAGCCCGTCGGCGGTTTCTCACCCGTGGGGATCGTCAACAGCCCGAAGTTCTTGTTGCCCTCCGATAGATACGACGCGACATACATCCGATAATTCGGGCCGGCGGCCAACTCCCGCTCGATCGTAAGATCGCTGCCCGGATAGCTCTGCTGGCGCATCCAGACCACGTCGAGCGGATTCGGCGTCGGGGTGGGTGTGGGCGTATTCGTCGCTGTGGCCGTTGGCGCGGGCGTGTTTGCCGGCGTGGGCGTGGACGTTAGGGTAGGGCGCGGCGTCGGTGTAGACGTCACCTGCGCGATGGTGGTGATTTCAGGTGCAGGTGTTGGCGCGCTGCACGCCGCGAGCAAGAGGAACGTGAAAACGATCACGCCCCCGCGTGTGATTAGATGCTTCATCGGTTTCTCCCCTGGCAGTTCACGCCCTCTCCCTTCCCGTGGCCGCACGGCGGCGGGAGGAGAGAGTTGGCGTATGGGCGTCATCTCACCGGCGTCATCTTGATGAAGTCACGCATCGCCAGCGCCTGCTGCAACTCGGCTTCGGGCGCATCCACCGGCACGCCGAACAGCCGCGCAAAATTCTTCGCGCGATCGCGCTGGTACAGCGCAAAGATGCGTGCGCGCTCGGCCTGATCGGTCACGGCCTCCACGCGCACGTCCAGGCGCTGCTGCTTGATCTCGATCTGTGCCCGGCCGGCCGCCACGGCATTCTTGTACCAGTTCGAGCCGCGCGACAACGCGATGATGGTCTCGCCGTCGCGCAGATAGCCGATCGGGGTTGAGTACTGCCGCCCGGTCTTGCGTCCGCTGACCGTGATCACCATGATCTCATCGGCCAGTGATCGCATCAAACCATGTCGCAGCAGCCAGACTTGCGCGCGCATGGCGGCGATGGCCAGGGCGCCGAGTTGAGGTGTGCTCGATTGTGCACTCATGTTCTTCTCCGACGTTGGCACGCGAATCTGCCGTAATTGTACCCGCTCGGCTAGAAACCGCGCGGCGCGCACCCGCTCACACCCGCGGGCGCCGGATAAGCTGCACTGATCAGCGTCAATCAGTTTCTGTGATAAAGCGAGATGACAGATAACACTACTTTGCCGCCGGGTACTGAATTAAACTTCTTTTAATCTGGCGGGTTACGCATCGTCTCTGTGCCTGTGGCGTCATCGCTGGCCCGGACGGGCCGTTAATCACATGCGAGGAGGCAGATATGAAAACTGCGGCAAAGGTTCTGATGTGGGGTAGTATGGTGCTGGCGCTGGCCCTGGTGTTTACGGGCTGCGCTCCACAAATTGTCAAAGAAGAAGTCAAAGTCGAAGTCACGCGGCAGGTGGAAGTCACGCGTGAAGTCCCGGTCACCAAGGAAGTGGTTAAGGAAGTTGTCAAGGAAGTGGTGACCACGGTGGAGCCGCCCAAGCCCTGGGAGCAGGCCGCCGAGTGGATTCCAACCTCGCTCCACGGCACGACGGGGGGCATGGGCTATTTTTACAGCAAGGAGCAGGGCGGTTTTGAGACCTTGACCAATGTCCCCTATGAGCAGCTGCCGTGCAAGAACTGCCACACGCTCTATAACAAAGGCGACAAGGTCGGCCAGCCGCGCTGCGAAGGCTGTCACATCAACGAAGAGTACGCGCCCGTCCAGGCCGCCGTGAAACTTCCGCAGTTTGCGGAAACAGGGCCGTCGGGCTGCCTGTCCTGCCACCGCCGTCAAGGGTTTGAGTACACCAAGACCACGGTGGTCCTGGATGAAGACGGCAAGCCGGTGACCGATCCGGTGAAGGGCACACCTTACGAAGTGCCGGCCATTACCGATGTGCACCGCAGCCCGCCGCCAAACGGTAAGGGCATGGCCTGCGTCAACTGCCACGCTGAAGCGCAGACGCACGGCGATGGCACGGCTTACAACAACCTGTTCGATTCGCCCAATACCCAGTGCAGCGACTGCCATCTGCCTGAGAAGCTGAGCAAGAACCCGGCGCATGAAACGCACGGCGAAAACATGACGTGCGCCGCCTGCCACGCCGCCACCGTGGTGTCATGCCAGGCGTGCCATCTGAACGAAGTGATGGCGGGCGGACCGGAATATCCCAATGCCCGCGTCTTTGGCTGGAAGTTCCTTATCAAGAACAACGACGGCAAGATCGAACTGGGCAACCTGATGACGGCGGTCCACACCGATGAAGCCGATACGGCCAATCCGGTCCGCACGATCGCCGTCATGTCGCCCTACTACGATCACAGTATGCGCAGCTTCAAGGGCAAGGACATCAACGCGGTCTGCGCCGAGTGCCACAACAATCCCACCGTCAAGACCTATAACGAAACCGGCAAGATTGTCATCAGTGAGTGGGATGAGAAAACCGGCAAGATGGTCTATCCCACCAAGGGCGTGGTGCCCATCCCCGCCGATTACAAGACCGCTTTCCAGATGGTGATCCCGTACATCACCAATATCGAGGAGGTCATCGCCGCCGTCAAGGCCGGTAAGCCGCAGGCCGAGATTGAGGCGTTGACCAAGTGGGCGCCGGGTGACACCACGCCCGATATGTGGCAGATGAATTACGGCACGCCGCTGGACAAGATGCCGGTGCAGATGGAATTTAATCTACCCACGCCGACACCTGCGCCCAAATAGTTCAGACGGCACATCAGCACAAAAAGATGAGCAGGGACATCCCTGCTCATCTTTTTTGTCCGTGTGAGGCAGCTGCGCTTAGGCCGGACGGCCCGTCAACAGCTGAGTCGTCTGTGTGATGCGCTCGGCCAGCAGCTGCCGTCGGCTCTGGACAAATTCCCAGAAACGTTCCTGCGTGCGCGTCAGCGGCTCGCGGGTTGAACGCGCCATAAAGATGGTGCGGCGCAAGTCCAGGCCGACCACCTCCACTTGTTTGACACGCCCCAGCGCCAGCCCGCGCGCGGCGGCGAGTTCCGATACAAAGGCAATGCCAATGCCCTCTTCCACGGCCATTTCAATGGCTTCGGCGTTGCCGATTTCCAGCACAATATTCAACATGTCCGGGCTGATGTTGTGACGCGCCAGTCCTTCCTGCACGACCTGCGTTGTCCCCGCGCGTTCTTCGCGCATGATGATAGGCTCGTCCACCAGATCGGCTGGCAGTGCGCGGCCGTAAGCAGCCCAGGGATGTTCGGGCGCCACGATCAAAATGACCCGATCTTCAAACAGCGGCATGTATTCCAGATCAGGTTGATCTGGCCTGTGGCTGACCACGCCCAACGCCAGCCGCCCGTCCAGCAGCCGGCTCAACACATCGTCGCGCGTCAATACTTTGACGCCGACACGCACCAGGGGATATTCCCGCCGAAAGGCCGCCACCAGGCTGGGCAGCAAATACTTGCCAGAGGTTGTCGAGCAGCCCACAAACAGCTCGCCGGCCACCTCGCCTTCAATCTCGCTCATGGCTTTTCCCAGTCGGCGCGCTGCATTCAACACCTCGCGCGCCAGGGGCAGCAGCGCCTGGCCGGCTTCACTCAGGCGCAGCGTGCGCCCGCGCCGGATAAACAACTCCACACCAAATTGACGCTCCAGGGCCTGAATGTTCTGACTAACCGCCGCCTGCGACAGATGCAGGCGCTCGGCCGCATGGGTGAAGCTCAGCTCTTCAGCCGCGGTGACAAACACTTTGAGTTCAGACAGTTGAGTCATCACGCTCCTCTGATACTCTGATAGCGTTCATAGTATACCCGGTTGTCGCCAGGACTTCCACCCTGACAGTGTGCCCACCTGATCATCATGCTTCGTGCGACACCGGTGGTTCACTCACGCGCGGCGCTTCCCAGAAGCGCAGGCCGGGCCGCCATAGCAGCAGCAGGCCTGCGCTGACGATCATGGCGAGGCCGTTGATCAGCATGGCGTTGCTCGTGCCCACCCGATCGGCCAGCAGCCCGATGACGAGCCCCGAGATCGGTTGAATGCCAAAGCTGACGATGAGATAAGCGGCCAGCAAGCGTCCGCGCATGGCGGGCGGCGCCATGATTTGCAGCAAGCCGTTGGCAGTGGTGAGCACGGTCGGGATGCCCCACGAGACGAGAAAGATGAACAACATCGCCAGCGGCACGGTCGGCGCGCGCGAGGCCATCATCCACCAGAAGCCTGCCCACATCACGCCCGTCCCCATCACCACACCGGTGCGCTTGAGCGTCTGCGCCAGCGGGGCGATGATGGTGGCGCCCAGCAGCGAGCCTGCTCCCGAGGCCGCCAACAGCAAGCCCAGGGTCTGCGCGTCGCCGCCCAGCGTTTCCGACACCAGCGACGGGAAGAAGTTCAGCAACGAGATGCCGAAGAACACCACCAGCACCGCAAACAGGATGATATCCTGGATGCGCGGCTGGGCGGCGATGAATTTCAAACCATCGATCACGGCGCTGAACTGCCCGCCGCCGCGCGGCGATTTGATCTGATGTGAGCGCACGAGAAGCAGGCTGATCAGTACCGCACTGAAGCTCAGGCCGTTGAGGATGAAGGCCGGGGCCAGTCCCGCTACACCCACCACGATACCGGCCAGCGCCGGGCCCAGCATGCGCCCCACCTGGATGATCATGGCATTCAGCACCACGGCTTTGCGCACCGCCGTCATGCCGGTCAGATCGCCGATGAAGGCTTGCTGCGCCGGAAAATCGAAGGCGGCCACGCAGCCCAACACGAAGGTCAGCACATACACGTGCCACAACTGCACCGCGCCGGTGATGATCAACGCGCCCTGCACAAAGGCCAGCCCCATGGCCGCCACCTGCGACCAGAAGATGATCTTGCGCCGATCGAGCCGATCGATCCACACGCCCGTCCACAACCCGAAGAGCAGCAGCGGCAGCGCGCCCAACATGGCCGTGATGCCCAGCGCCGCTTCCGACTTGCTGAGCTCCCAGACCAGCCAGCCCTGCGCCGTGACTTGCATCCACGTGCCTAATAACGAGACCACCTGCCCGATCAGGTAGATGCGCAGATTGGGCAGGCGCAGCGGGGTGAAACTGTCACGCAGCGTGTGGACGATGTAGGCCATATCACTCTCGCGCAAAGAAACCGGGTTACTCGATCTGGCGCGATTGTACCGCCAAAAGGAGAAACCCGGTGGTTGCCAGGCTTCCGAAGTCTCCACGACTTCGCAAGTCCGCCTGACATGAGAAACCGGGTGTCTCCAAGTCAGCACACCATTCCATGTGAATCGGAGAAACCCGGTTTCCAACGATTATGGCGCGGGCAGGGCCACGAAGTCAAAGGCCAGCTTGGCCTTATCCTCCGTCTGTAACATCGCTAATTGAATCGGGCCTGCATCAAAGTCTGATAGCAAGATTTCTGTGGTGGCGCTGCCGGTCAACTTGTCCTGATCTGCCGTCAACGTTACCACAAACGTGACGGGCCTGGTGGTTTCCTTCACGGTCAGATCGCCGGTGACTTGCAACGTGAGTGTATCGCCGGGTTTCACACTGGCCGGAATGCCCTCAATCTTCGTCGGCTTGAAGGTGGCCTGCGGATACTGCGACGACTGCAAGGCATTGTTGCGAATGTAGTTGTCGCGGCGGCCTTCATCCGAGGTCAACTGACTCACATCGATGACGATGGCGCCGATCTGGCTGTTGGCCGGGTTGGCAAAGTCCACCAGCACATCGCCCGCGATGCCTTTAGTGCGGCCAATAGCCACGGCAAAGCGATTGCCCTGAAAGAACGTTTCGCCCACTTCGTAACGCGCTTCGGATTGAGCCGCATCGATGCGATAGACGGTGGCGGCTCCGGCGGCGGGCGCGGCGGCTTCAGTGGGCTGCGGTTGAGCGGCTTCAGTCGCCGCCAGCGGCTGGGTCGGCTGAGTTGCAGCTTGCGTCGGCGCGGCGATGGTGGGCGCGACCGGCACAGCGGTGGTGACGGGCGCCGGGGCAAAGATCGTCCGATCGAGAATGAACAAACCCACCCCGCCTATCACGGCGATCACAACGACGGCAATCAAAATTTTCTTCCACATAGTCTCCCTCTTTTCTTTGGCTTTGGCTGACAACACTCGGCCGGGCGGCGAGTGCTTTCACGAAGCTGCAACCGCTGGCGCATAAGCTGGGCCAAGTGTATGACCACAGCGTCAACGGCGGCGTAAACAATTGAATTGTTTGTACCCGGAAAAGATGAGAGGCGGCTAAGAGTTTTGTGGGAGGTCTCGTTCTAATTGTTGCGCTTCCTGCAGCAGCCGCTGGCGACCACTGCTCTCGGCCAGTGCGCGCACTTCTTTCAAGGCCGCGCGTGCTTCGGTAGGCGGCAGCAGCGGCGCCAGCCACAAGCGAATCTGCGCGGCCAGATGCGGCAGACCCAGCGCTTCGGCCTTGGCCAGCGCCGTTGATAGGCGGTGAATCGCCAATGCCGTTTCACCGCGTCGCTGTGCCACGCGCCCTAAATTCGCCGTTAGTCCTGCAATCCGTTCGGGCATCGACAAGCGCTCGGCCAGCGTCAAGCCTTCAGTGAAACATCGCTCAGCCGCAGCGACATCGCGCTCCAACTCAATCTCGCCTAGCGTCGAAAGCAAAAACGGTTGAAACGCCAGCGCGCCTTGTTCGTGCGCCAATTGCAACCCTTGCTGGGCGTAATCCAGCGCAGCCGGATCGTGCCGCAAATGAAGATGATACGCCAGGTTGTTGTAACCCAACACCTGAAACGGCAGGGCTTGCGCGTCACGCGCGGCCAGTTCGATCGTGTCACGGTACAACGCCACGGCTTTTTCCAGATCGCCCTGCTGCGCGGCCACGCTGCCCTGCTCGAATTTGATCTGCGCCAGGCGCGCCGCATCGGGTTGGTCCGCTTGCTGGCGCAGCTGCGTCTCCGCGTTGTGCAGGTGCTCTGCCGCCCCGATCAGATCCGCGCCCTCCACGGATAACGTCGTGCCCCATTGCATCTCGGCATTGATCGTCATCTCTGGTCGTCCAGCGGACCGCACTTGCTTGACCAGATCGATCGCTTCGGCGTAACGCGCCAGATTGAGCAGCGCCTGTGCCAGCGCCAGCCGCGCGCGATCGGCTTCCAGGCTGTCCGGCGCGCACAACTTCAACGCCGCGCGCTGCGCCTGGGCAGCCTGCGCCGTGTCACCCGCGCGCAGACGCGCTGCGCCCAATTCCAGTAGAATCGCTGCTCGTTCCAGATCAGGCAGATCGGCGGCCAGCGCTTGCTCGTAAAACTCGATCGCTTCCTGCCACGCGGCAATCCTGGCGGCGAGCTGCGCCGCTCGCAACGCATAGGGGGCAGCGCGCGGCACGTCGCCGCCTTCACGGTAGTGCCACGCCAGAATGCTGGCGATGCCGTCGAGAGACTGCCTGCCGTAGATCGCTTCCAACGCTTCAGCCACGCGGCGGTGCAGCAGGCGATGACGCGGCTCGCCCACTTCCCGATAGGCCACTTCCATCGTCAGCGAATGATCGAAGGCGTAATGCAAGCCGTCGCTGCCCTGCGGTTCGATCAGCCGCGCGGCGCGCAATTCATCTAGCGCGTCGAGCGCCGCGTTTTCCGACAAGGCCGCGGCGCGCGCCACCACTTCAAATTCAAACACACGCCCCAGCGCCACGCCGGCATCGAGGATGCGGCGCGCCGGATCAGACAGACGCGCCAGGCGGGCTTGAATAAGACTGTAAATGCTGGGCGGCACGATCGGCGACGACGAAAGGGCGTTGAGGTTGACGGTTCCATCGGTGTGCAACAAGCCGCTGTCGCGCGCGTGCGCGATCAACTCGCTGAGGATGTAGGGGTTACCCTCGGACTGCTGCATCAACCACTCGGCCAGCGGATAAGCAAAGGCGGGGCTGATCTGCTGTGCCAGTGACGTGATGTCAGACGACGACAGGCGATCGAGCGCGAGACGCAGCACACGGCCTTCGCGCGTCAACGCTTGAACGAGCGTGGCGATGGCGGTACGCGGCTCGATCGGACGTGAGGCGGCCACCAAACCGATCGAGTGGGCTGAGGCCGCCGGCGAAGCCGCCGTCACGCGCACCAGATAGCCCAACAGGCCCAGCGTCGCTCCATCGGCCCACTGCACATCGTCGAGAAAGAGCGTGACCGGCTGGCGGCGTGACAGCGCGATCAGGAATTGATGCACGCCTTCCCACAGGCGCGATTCATCGGCGGCGGACGTGACGGCCTGCGGCATGATCTCCGGCACGAGGCGCGCTACTTCTTGCCACCACACGGCGGGCAAGTTTAGTTGTGCTTGCAGCGATGACCAACCGGGCGTAGCGAACAGACCACGCAGCGCGTCGATGAACGGATGATAAGGCCGGGCGTGTTCCAGTTCGTGCGCTGCGCCGCGCAACTGCAGGCCGGATTGCGCGTGCAAGAATTCTGCGGCCAGGCGCGTCTTGCCGATGCCCGGTTCGCCTTCGATGAGCGCCAGTTGGCGAGCTGCGGCCGCTTCACGCAATTTGCTCAATTCTGTTTCGCGGCCGGTGAAGGGCAGATTGTTGAAGGCTAAGTGCTGAGTGCTGAGTGCGACCACATTCTGCTGAAGCGGTTGTCCGATCCCCGCTCCCTGAGCCCTGATCCCGCGATCGCTAATGATCTCATCGTACACCGCGCGCGTCTCAGCCATGGGCGGAATGCCCATCTCTTCGTCCAGCAGTTGGCGCAGCGCTTCATAACGGCGAATCGCGCCGGTGCGATCGCCGGCCAGGTAGTGCACGCGCAGCGCCGATCGCTGCACATCTTCCTGCAAGGGATCGAAGGCCAGCGCCCGATCAAGCGCGGCCAGCGCCGCTTGATAATCGTGTTGCTGTTCGTGCAGCGTCGCTAACGCGATGAAGCCGCGAATCGCCAACCGCCGATAGTGCTCCTGCTGCCCGGTGAGCCAATCGTCGAACTCGGCGGAATCGCTCAGCGCGAAGCCGGTGAGGAAGTCGCCGCGATAGAGCTGGAGAGTGGTTGTTAGTTGCTGGCTGCGAAGCGCCCCTGTGGGGTTGTTGGTCGTGGGTGACGGCCGCTGGAGGTTCGCTTCAAAGGTGCGGACGTCGATGTCCACCTCTGGGGCCAGGGAGAGCGTGTTGTCGTCGACGATGAGCGCCGCGCCCAGCGCCTGCCGCAGGCCGTGCAGTGTGGTGCGCAGGACCTGCTGCGCCGAGACGCGATCGCGGTCCGGCCAGAAGAAGGCCAGCAGCTGCTCGCGCGTCAGCGGCCTGGCGTGCGCGGCCAGATAGTACACCAGCGCGCGGCTTTTCTTGCGCGTGATGGTCAGCGGCTGACCGTCCTGCAGGATCAGCGGGGGGCCGAGAAGTTGAATGGAAAGCATGATAGGTAAC
>CAYNML010000020.1:31630-71066 GCA_964398185.1 uncultured Anaerolineae bacterium
GTAACAAGTAACAAGTAACAAGTAACAAGTAACAAGTAACAAAGAGGTCCGTTCTTACTCGTTACTCATTACTTGTTTATGCTTTGACCGGCAGCGGCGCAATCTTCCAGATGTCGGCGCAATACTGCCGCACGGCGCGATCGGACGAGAAGAAGCCGCAGCGCGCGGTGTTGAGGATCGATTTGCGCGCCCAGCCTTCGATGTCACGATAGGCCAGATCGACGGCGTCCTGCTGTGCGATGAAGGAAGCATAGTCGGCCGTGACCAGGTAGGGATCGTTGCGGAGCAGGTTTTCGGCAATGGGGCGGAAGAGATCTTTATCGCCGCGCGCGAAATAACCGGTGGCGATCTGATCGAGCGCCAGTTTCAACTCGGCCTGCTGCTGTACGGTGTTCCACGGCACATAGCCACCGGCTTTCACCGCGGCCACTTCCGCGGCGGTCAGTCCGAACAGGAAGAAGTTCTCGGCGCCTACGCGTTCGCGGATTTCGATGTTGGCGCCGTCCAGTGTGCCGATGGTCACCGCGCCGTTCAGCGCGAACTTCATGTTGCCCGTGCCCGACGCTTCCAGCCCGGCCAGCGAGATCTGCTCGGACAGGTCGGCGGCGGGATAGATCTTCTCGCCCAGCGTGACGTTGAAGTTGGGCAGGAAGATCACCTTCAACCGATCGGCCACGCGCGGATCGGAGTTGACCACCTCGCCCACGGAGTTGATCAGCTTGATGATCAGCTTCGCCATCTGATAGCCGGGTGCGGACTTGGCGCCGAAGATGAAAGTGCGCGGCACGCTGTCCAACTCCGGCTGGGCGCGCAGGCGGTTGTACAGTGTGATGATGTGCAGCACTTTGAGCAGCTGGCGCTTGTATTCGTGCAGGCGCTTGACCATGATGTCGAACATGGAATCGGGCGAGATGGCGAGGCCGGTGCGATCGTAGATGACCTTGGCCAGCGCCGCTTTGTTCTGCGCTTTCACTTCACGCCACGCTTCACGAAAATCAGCTTGATCAGCGTAGGGTTCCAGTTCCTGCAGGCGCGGCAGATCGTTCAGCCAGCCGTCGCCGCCGAGGCGCGTCGTAATCAACTCGGACAGGCGCGGGTTGGCCAGCCGCACGAACCGCCGCGGCGTGACGCCGTTGGTCTTGTTGTTGAATTTCTCCGGCCACATTTCATAGAAGTCGTGCAGCACATTCTCGCGCAGCAGCCGCGAGTGCAGCTCGGCCACGCCGTTGACGGAGAAGCTGCCCACGGTGGCCAGGTACGCCATGCGGATCATGCGCTCCGGCCCTTCTTCGATCAGCGACATGCGGCGCACGCGATCTTCGTCGCCGGGGAAGCGCGCTCGGGCTTCCTCCAGGAAGCGCCGGTTGATCTCGTAGATGATCTCCAGATGGCGCGGCAGCAGGCGCTGGAAGAGACTGACCGGCCATTTCTCCAGCGCTTCCGGCATCAGTGTGTGGCACGTGTACGCAAACGAGCGGCGCGTGATGTCCCACGCTTCATCCCAACCCAGCCGGTATTCGTCGACCATGATGCGCATCAACTCCGGGATGGCGACGACGGGATGGGTGTCGTTGAGTTGGATCACGGCCTTGTCGGGGAACTCATGCCAACCTGCATTGAACGCCAGAAAGCGCTGGGTGATGTCTTGCAGCGAACAGCAGGCGAAGAAGTATTGCTGCTTCAAGCGCAGCTCGCGGCCCTGCGGCGTGGTGTCGTTGGGATACAGGACCTTGGTGATATTTTCGGAGTAAGTCTTCTGCTCGGCGGCGCGGGTGTAATCGCCCACGTCGAACAGTTGCAGATTCAGTTCCTGGCTGGCGCGCGCGCTCCACAGGCGCAGCAAATTGATCGAGCCGGTCTGATAGCCGGGGACGAGCACGTGGCGCGGCTCACCCAAAATCGTTTCGGCGGGATGCCAGCGCGTGTGAAAGCCGCCCTGCGCCTCATGCACCACTTCGGTGTAACCGCCGAAGCCCACGTGCGCCAGATTGTCAGGCTGCGGAAATTCCCATTGGTTGCCGTAGTACAGCCAATCGTCGGGGCTTTCCACCTGCCAGCCATCGCGGATCGATTGCTTGAAGATGCCGAACTCGTAGTGGATGCCGTAAGCCACACTGGGAATATCGAGCGTCGCCAGCGAGTCGAGGTAGCACGCCGCCAGACGCCCAAGGCCGCCGTTGCCCAGCGCCGGTTCCGGTTCCAATTCGACGATCTGATCGAGATCGTAACCCAGTTCGTCCAGCGCCTGCCGCGCCAGATCGATCGTGTCGGTGTACAGCAGGTTCTGCGTGATCTGTCGTCCGGGCAAATATTCGGCCGAGAGGTAATAGACGAACTTCGGGGTATGCTGCACGTAAGTCGCCACCGTGCGCTGCCAGCGATCGACGAGGTAATCGCGCACGGTGTAGGCCAGCGCAGCATACACATCTTGCGGACTGGCGGTGGGTGCGGCCTGCCCGCGTGTGTAATACAGGTTGTCGGCCAGTGCCTGCTTGAAGGCCTCGACCGTGCGGAAGTTGTGATCGCTGACGGGTTGGGCAGCCAGTTTCAGATTGCGGCGGGCTTTTTCGTTCATGGTGTCTCCAGGGCGTAGACCTGGCAGGTTTTCCAATGACCAGTCGCATGCGTTCACTGCGAGCGAGTCGAGTTGAACCGGTTGACCAGATTAGCGCGTGAAAACCTGCCAGGTCTTGATTGCGGCGGCCAATTCCTCGGGT
This sequence comes from uncultured Anaerolineae bacterium, assembly GCA_964398185.1. Classification (GTDB taxonomy): domain Bacteria; phylum Chloroflexota; class Anaerolineae; order Fen-1058; family Fen-1058; genus Fen-1058. The sequence continues at coordinate 34,348 of CAYNML010000020.1, forward strand.
CGCTGCAGCGGCACATCGTGAATCGTGTCCATCATCCAGATCGTCTGCGCCTGTTTCAGGCGTTCCTCGGCCACGGCGATGTTGCGGCGCTTGTTGGCAAGTACGTCGCGCGTACGCTCGTCGTGCGGTTCGGGTCCGACAGCGGGCATCAGCAGCACCGGGCACTGCACCCGCGCCCACAATTCGGACGGGCGATGCTCCCAGATGGCGCGCACGACCTGCATGTGATTGCTCTTGCGCATCCTCGGCGCGATGGCGCCATCCTCTCGCACTTCAAAGTTTTGCAGCGTGATCGCCTCCGCTTCGGGCGACCACGCTGATCCCATCCACATCTTCATGTCCGCGCGAAACTCCTCCACCGGCGTCCCGATCAAATCTGGCGGCTCCAGAAATTTCTCCACGGTGGGCCAGTCCAGCCGATCGCCGATCTGCAGGAAGCCGCCGTCGATCAGCACCAGCCCGCTCACGCGATCGGGATGATCGACGGTATATTGCAGCGCGACGTTGCCGCCCCACGAATGCCCGGCCAACACCGCCCGATCGATCTTCCGCGCCCTCAAGATCGCGTCGAGATCAGCGGTGATGGTGGCCCAATCGTAACCGCTGTCCGGCTTGTCGCTCAGGCCGTGCCCGCGTTGATCGATGGCGATGACGCGGAATGAATCAGTCCACCGCGGCGCGACCAGATCCCAGATGTGCGCCTGTGACGCGAGGCCGTGCAGCAGCACCAGCCCCTCGCCGCTGCCGCCCCAATCGATGAGGTGAAAGTTGAGGTTGTTGGCAGTCACAAAGGTCTCTTGTGGTTGCGTCATTGCTTGTTGCACCTTGACTATATTGAATCAGGCCGTCATTGCGAGGAGCGCAGTTTGCGACGAAGCAATCTCGTTCAGCCAAGCATGAGATTGCTTCGCAAAAATCGCTCGCAATGACGTCCCCACCGCTTATTAGCTGGCCTCGACGATTTTCGCTTTCGTCAGCGCGATCAAATCCTTCACGCCGATCTGCACATCCAGCCCGCGCTGACCGCCGCTGATGTGGATGTGCTCGAAATCGAGTGCTGCGCGGTCAAGGCATACCTCGAACGGCTTGCTCAGCAGAGCCAGCGCGCTGATACCGCCCACCTGCAAGCCCGTCAGCTTCTCGGCCTCGTCGTGTTTGGCGATGTGCAGCTTCTTCTCGCCCACGGACGCGGCCAGTTTCTTCAGATCGATCTCGCGCTGGCCCGCGACCATGACCAGCAATGGCTTACGGGTCCTGTCCTCGCGCAGCACCACGATGGTCTTGTAGACTTGATCGACCGGCACACCGATCAGCTGCGCCACTTCCTCGGCGGAATGAAAGATCGAGCCGTCGTATTCCGCGGTGGTGTAAGCGATCTTGCGCGAGTCGAGCAGGCGGGTGACGTTGTTTTTGATGGGCATGGCAAGCGTGATGCGTGATGCGAAAAACGTAATGCGTAAGCTACTCTTGGTAGAGATGTTGTGCTCTGATAAATTCTATCACTTTCGGGGGAACCAGGGCATCAAGCGACAGGCCGCGCTGCACGCGCTGGCGGATGTCTGTGGCAGAAATGTCGAGCTCGGGGTGTTCGATCCAGTCGAGGCGCGCGCGGAGCTCAGGCAAAGCGCAATCGAGCGTAGGCCAATCGGGTTCATAACCGGGCCGCCGCAGCACGGCCAGCCGCGCCAGTTGAATGACGTGCGCGGGATCGCGCCAGCGGAGCAGATCGTTCAGCGAGTCTTCGCCCATGATGAACCACAACACTGCTTCAGGATATTGCCGCTGAATGATGGCGAGCAGATCGACGGTGTAGTGCGGGCCGGGCCGATCGAGATCGGCGCGCGATAAGGCAAAACGCGGATTGTCGGCGATGGCGAGTTCCACCATGTGCACGCGGTGCTCGGGCGTGCTCGATCGTTCTTCTTGCTTCAACGGCTGCACGCCCACGGGTGCGAACAAGACCTTATCCAGCGATAATTGCGTCAGCGCGGCTTCCGCCAGACGCAGATGCCCGAAGTGGGGAGGATCGAAGGTGCCGCCGAGAATGCCCAGTTGCATAACGAGTCCCGCAGGGAGGCTGCGCACTAACCAGTAACAAGTAATGAATAACGAGTAATGAGTAACGAGTAATGCAGGACGAGCGATGATTACTCGTTACTGGTTACTCGTTAAGCAGGGTTTCGACTTCATGTAACGATGCCACGATCTTATCTGCCTGCGACAGATCAAGCTGTGCCACGCTGTGATCCGGCACGGCGATGCACGTCATGCCGGCAGCTTTGGCGGCCTGCACGCCATTGGGCGCATCCTCCAACACCAGGCAGCCCGACGGTTCAACGTTGAGGGCGCGCGCGGCGGCGAGAAAGACGTCGGGCGCGGGCTTGCCGTGCGCCACCTGATCGCCCGTGATGATCACGCGAAATCGATCGAGCAAGCCGTTCACGTGCAGCACCGCTTCCACGTAACGCCGGATGCCGCTGGACGCGATCGCTTTGAGCAAGCCGCGCCGATCGATCTCGTCCAGCAGTTCGATCAGCCCAGGCTTCGGCTTGACATTGCCGTCGAGGTGCGTGATCTGATATTCAGTCTTGGCCTCGGCCAGGCCTTGCACGGTGTCGGGCAAACGGTACTTGTCGATGAGCGTGCGCGCGGTGGCGTCGATGCGCTGGCCCAGAATGCTGTCGATGGTCGGTTGATCCAGTTTCACACCGCGCTCGGCCAGCACCGCCTCCCACGACGCCAGCGAATGCGGCTCGCTGTCGAACATCAAACCGTCCAGGTCAAAGAGTATGGCTTTGATCATGTTGCCGGCCTTCGTCATTGCGAGGAGCGCTGTGGGCGACGAAGCAATCTCGGTTTGATCGGCCTGAGATTGCTTCGCAACAAGCGCTCGCAATGACGCCGATTCTTAATCTTGCCACTCCAACTCGTAATCTTCGCCAATCCACACGGTGTCGCCCTCTTCCACGCCCGCCTGGCGCAGCGCTTCCAGCACGCCCAGCTTCTCCACCGCGCGTTGAAACGCCATCAGCGATTCTTCCGAATCGAAGCGATGCCGCAGCGCCAGGCGCTCGACCTGTTGGCCGGCGACGTGCCACGCGCCGGCGTCGTCGCGCGTGATGGTGAAGGGCCTGGCCTCTTCTTCCAGTCTGATCACAGGAATCGTTGTTTCCAGTTCTGCCAGAGTCGGCTCCGGCAGTTCCTTCAGCAGCTGCGCGGCGCGATACAGCAGCTCGCGCGTGTTGGTGTGCGCGGCAGCCGAAATGGTCATGGCTTCGACGCCGCGCTGCTTCAACACCGCGTGCGCTTTCTGCCAGTTGTCCTGCGCTTCGACCAGATCAATTTTGTTGAAGGCGGCGATCTGGGGCTTGGCGGCCAGTCCGTGACCGAAGGCGGCCAGCTCGGCGTTGAGGGTGTCGAAGTCCGCGATCGGGTTCGGCTGCGATCCGTCGAGCAGGTGGATCAGGATGCGCGTGCGCTCGATGTGCCGCAGAAACTCGTGGCCCAGTCCTTTACCTAAACTCGCGCCTTCGATCAGACCGGGAATGTCGGCGATGACGAACGACGTTTCGCGATCGAGATCGACGACGCCAAGATTCGGTTCGAGCGTGGTGAACGGGTAGGGCGCGATCTTTGGTCGGGCGGCCGTGGTCGCGGCCAGCAGCGTCGATTTGCCCGCGTTGGGCAAGCCGACCAGACCCACATCGGCGATCAACTTCAATTCCAGATCAAGCGTGCGTTCTTCGCCGGGCAGACCGTTGGTCGCCATGCGCGGCGCCTGATTGGTGGCCGTAGCGAAGCGCGCGTTGCCTTTGCCCGGCGCACCGCCGCGCGCCACGATCAACTCGGCTTTGGGCTGCGTGAGATCGCCGAGGACCTCGCGGGTCTTCGCGTCGCGCACCACGGTGCCGGGCGGCACGGGAATGCGCAGCTCGCGGCCATTGGCCCCGGTCATATTTTTGTTGCGGCCATTGCCGCCGTGCCCGGCCTTGAATTGGTGATGATGGCGGAAGTACACCAGCGTGTTGACTTTGGGATCGACGAACAAGATCACGTCGCCGCCGCGCCCGCCGTCGCCGCCGGACGGGCCGCCAAAGGGCACGTATTTTTCACGGCGGAAGGCGACGGCGCCATCGCCGCCTTTGCCTGCCGCCACGTGAATCTGAGCTGTATCGAAAAACATGCCTAGCCTGCTGAAAGTAGAGTGGGTTAATGCTACCACAGTAAAGCGTAATGCGTAATGCGTAAAACGTAATGCGTAAAAGCGATTTGCGCCATTCACGTTTTGCGCTTTACGTTTTACGGATTTGCGGTTATGCTTCTGGCATGAACAACCAACCCCGGATCATCCTCATCATTGGCGACATCATCATCTTCATGTTCTTTGCGTTCACCGGCCGCGAGACGCACGCGCCGGGCGATGCGAACTTGATGGTCAACGCGCTGCCGACGCTGCTCACGTTCTTGAGCGTGTGGTTCGTGATCGCCGCGGTGGGGCGCGTATACCGATCGGGTGTGATGACCAACCCGAAAGCGGCTGTCCTGCGCACGTTGATCGCGTGGATCTTCGCCGCGCCCATCGCCATTGTCATCCGCGCCCTCCTGCTGCAGCGCACCGCCATCCCCTGGCAGTTCGTCGCGGTGACGCTGGGTTTGGTAGGTTCGCTGTTGTTGCTGTGGCATGGCGGCGTGGCGTGGTTTTTCAAGCGGCGCGGGAAATGAATACCCTCCCGGAGGTTCTTGACCTCCGAAAGGGTCAGCCGCGCGTTTGACTCGCGCACGGCGCGTATTCTATAATCCTCTGCGTTGTTCCTCGTTGCTATTCCCGTCATTTCAATTGTCTCAACTGGAGGCTGTAATGGGACGATACCCAAACTGGGACGAGAAGTCCATGCGGCAGAAAACCCGGCGGCGCCTGTACGCGCTGGGGGGCCTGGCGATCGTGGCGTGGGGCGCGTTGTTGATCTGGATCTTCCGGCTCATCCCGCTGCCCGATCAGCCCACGGCGGCCCCGGCGGCTTTGGCCGACTTGCTGGCGGCGTTGACCATCGTGGCGGTCTTGATCGAGCGCGTGCTGGAGACCTCGTTCCGCATCGTCGAAGGCATGTGGCACACGGGCGTGGCCTATTTCAGTCATGGCTTTCGCTGGCTGCGCGCGGCCGAAGTGGAAGAGGCTGAAGCCCGCGAATGGCTGCAAAATATCTCGATGTTTTACAATTCCCTGCGCGTCGCTTACAACCGGCGGCTGCGCGATCTGCTGGCGAGCCAGACGGCGCGCCAGACGGCGGGCGCACCCGCCGAGGCAGCGGCTCCTGATCCGTTTACGGTGATGGAGTCCTTCCAGAAAGAGGCTGAGCTGAAACTGCATGCGGCCAGGACCATGGTCGACGACGCGCAGAAATATCTCGACGAAGCAGAAGCCAAGTTGGACGCCATGACGCTGCATCCGCGGTATCGCGGCGTGAAGGCCGTGGTGGCCATCATCGTGGGGCCGTTGTTGGGCGTGACCCTGGCGGCGGCCGGCCGTTGGATGCTGCTGGCGGCGGCGGGTCTGCCGGATGTGCCGCCGCGCCTGGATGTGTTTGTGACCGGCCTGGTGCTGGGCACCAGCTCCTTGCCCGCGCACGCGGCCATCACCAACATTGGCGAGCTGCTGGGGCGCATCGGTGGAGGTGGCGGCGACAAGCAGAGCTAGCCGTCGCCGGGCGGCGTGTGAAACTGCGGTGAGTGATCGCTCAACTCGATCTGCGGCGCGATAACGACTCAAAACCAAACGTCATAGGAGGCTAACCATGAGCAGTGTTGCACCGACCAAGCAGAGTACCAAAGTCAGCAAAGGGCTGACGCCCGGTTGGGACGAGGCGCAGATGTGGCGGCGGACACGCCAGCGAATGATGGTGGTGGCCGGCGTCATCGTGGGTATCTGGATTTTTCTCGCGGTGTGGGTGCTGTTCATTGCGCCGATCGACGATGCGCAAGCCAGGGTCTTACCGGTCGGCGCAGATGTCGCGCTGGCCCTGGCGCCTGTCCTCGCTGCGGCCGCGGGCGTCGAGCGCCTGCTGGAAACCATCTTCAATACGGTGGAAGGCACGTGGCGCGCGGGGGTGGCGTATCTGGGCTATGGCTTCCGCTGGTTGAAGAGCGCGCAAACCGAGCTGGCCGAAGCGCGGCAGTGGATGCAGAGCATGGGCGCGTATTACAATGGCACCGTGGCGGCCAACAATCAGGAGATGACGTTGATCTTCGAGACTCACAAACGTAAGATGGTCGAGACGTTGCTGGCAACGGCCAACGACACGCCCGATCAGCGCGTGAAAGATGCCATGCAGCAGGCCGCGCAACAGGTGAATGCGCTGCCCGCCGAGATGCTGTCGAAGATGACGGAAGTGCTGGTGATGCCGCTGGATCTGCCGCTGCCGGCAGACACCCTCAAGAAAATTGCTGAGGTGCGCACGACGTTACTACAGAATATCGAAGTGCTGCGGGTTCAGGCCACGACCAAGCTCCAGGCGGCCGAGTCTTTGCTGGCCGACGCGCAGAGCCGCCTGAAGGACGCCGAGAGCAAATTGTCGGGGGCTGTCGCCTCGCCTGATTATCGCAGCGCCAAAAGTGCTGCGACCATCGTGGTGGGCTTGATGCTGGGGGTTATCATCGCGGCGGTGGGGCAGATCCAGATGTTTGCATTGCTGGGCATCGGCGCGGTGCCCGCGCGCATGGATGTGCTAATCACCGGGTTGATCATCGGCAGCGGTTCGTACCCGGTGCACTCGCTGGTGGGCATCCTGCAGCAGGGCAAGGATGCGCTGGACGGCCTGGGCAACTTCCTCAATAAGCGCGCGGCGCCATCATCAGCTCAGGCGACGCGCCAAACGATTACGACCGTTCAACCCGGCGGACCCGGACAACCGCCCGTGGTGGGGCAGTCGGTTATTCAAACCACCTCGGCGCAGTCAGCTGAACCCGCGGTGGGCGGCTAGGCGAGATTCCGGATCAAACAATCCCAATCGAACAACGCGCCAACCCCACACGACGAGGCTCGCCGAGTTTCAGATTCGGCGGGCCTCGCCCCTGCACTGCTCACGCGATGTGCAGCACGCTTTCGTGCGGCGTGCCATCCACCAGTTCCACGCGCCGCCAGCTGCTGTTGTCGTTCATCGCAATCCAGCGGCGTTCCTCCATCCGGTAGAACCAGTCCTTGTCCTGCTGGTAGAAAATCTGCATCTCGTGCGATTCCCAGATGTTGAGAATCTCGTTGCTGTGCGAGTGGATCTCGTCGAAGTCGGTGGTGGCGCGCTGGCCCATCTCGCTGTAGCACTCGTTGAGTTCCAACAGCAGCGTGTTGACCTGCGCGGGCAGATGCCCGGTCTTCAACCCGATGCGCCGCGCTTCCTCGAACAGGATGGGATAGTTGTGCGAGGGATACTTGGCGTTGAGCGTATTGGCCACTTGCGCCGCGGCGGCTTCGTCGGACATGTGATAGGCCAGCAGTTCCTTGCACAACATGATCGACAACGACTCGGCGCGATCGACCGCGCCGATCACCAGCGGATGCACGTGCTGGAACAAGGCCCGATAGGGATTCTCCCGCTCGCCGGCTTGCTGCTCGTTCTGCCACAGGCGGATGACGCGCGTCAGTTCGTCCAGGCTCACGCTGACCCGATCGTTATCCCGATCGAGCGGGGACAGGGCGTGAGTCAGCGACGTATCGACCGCCGTGAGATACGCCAGCGGCCCCATCAGGATCTCATTCGCCCCCAGCGCGATCATCGTCGCCGCCGAGGCGCATTCCAGCGGCACCAGCGCCACCAGGCGGTTGCAGTACTGGCGCAGCAGGTTCACAATTCGCAGCGAGGCCTGCCCCGTGCCTCCCGCCGATTTGAGGAACAGGTACAGCGTCTGGTGCTGGCCCAGCTTGCCCAAAATCTCGTACAGCGCCACGACGTCGTTGTGGCAGACCGCCCCCATCGGATTATTCCAGTAAGCAATTACCGGCCCGCCCAGCAGCGAAGTCACTTCCGCGATCAGGGACTGCGTCCGGTCGAAGAGCACAGGCGGCTGTTTGGCTTTGGGGAATTCAGTTTGTTCTTCGGGCATTTCTTCCATCGCGTTACCCTGTGGACTTGTGAGATTACGTGTCAGCGGTTTTGCTCGTTGACGCGATCGTGCGGGCACAACTGGTTGAGATCGAAGATCGAATCGTTGAGCGAGCCGTGGCCGTCGGGGCATTGCAGATAGCCGCCGAAGAACTTCATGCGCTGGCCGCAGGCCGGGCAAAAGAAGCGTCCGCGCGGATTTTGCGTGCGCTGCAGCAGCGGCTCCTCCGGAATCTTCTCGATGAAACGGGCGTTGAAGCGCGCATACAACGTGTGCGTCAGCAGCATGTTGCCGCGCTCGCAGAACATGCTGTTGTTTTTGAAGATCAGCTTATCGCCGCATTTGGGACAGTGCATAGTGCAAGTAGACAAGTAGACAAGAAAACAAGTTCCTTGTCTACTTGTCTACTTCCTCCTTGTCTACTTTTTCCTCGGAAAGCGGCTGACGACGGTGGCGCCATCGGCCACTGGCAAGCGATCGCCCACCTTGAGATTGTTCGCCGCTTTCACATCTTTGGCGGCGGCCACAATCCCGATCGGGGCGCCCTCGACCGCGTATTTCAATTCCACCAGCGCCTGGCCCGTCATGAAGCCGTCGCTGTCCACCGCGCACGACAACACGCGCCCGATGACGCGCCCGCGCTTGTCGACCACGTAGTCCATGTCGCCGCCCAGCTCGAGGTTGGCCGCGCCCTTGGGCACGCGCACGTTCTTCTCGTTCATGCGGAAGCGCACGTTCTCCAGCTTGCGGACTTTGTCGTGCGCCACGTAAGGTTCACGCCCTACGAAGAATGGCTTGTACACTTTCACGTAGGATGAGAAACCCGCATCGTTGGGGAGCAGATTCAGCGGCCCGGCCAGTTCGTGACCGTACAGCGGCAGGCCCGCTTCGGTGCGCAGACTATCGCGCGCCCCCAACCCGATCGGTTTCATGCCGAACGCCGGCCCCACTTCCATCAGCAAATCCCAGAAAGCCGGGGCTTTGGCGGGATGCACGAACAACTCGTACGCGATCGATTCGCCGGTATAGCCGGTGCGGCTGATGATCACGTCGAAGCCCTTAAGGGTGGTGCGCATCACATCGGTGCGCGGCAGCTTGTTGAGCTTGGCCGCGGCGGCTTTGTCGTCGCAGATCGAGACGAGGATCTCCTTCGACTTCGGCCCTTGCAGCGCGATATCCACGCGGCACTCGTTGCCCCATTTCAGATCGCGCAGATCGCGCAGCACGCACGGCGCGGTGTTGCGCGCCCACGGGCGCGTGCGGTCGATGGCAACTTTGCCTTCGTTGACGGCGTTCAGCCATGCCCAGTCTTTGTCATTGTTCGACGCATTGATCACGATCAGATAGCGCGCTTCCTCGATGCGATAGATCATCATGTCGTCGATGGGCACGCCGTCGCTGCCGAGCAGATAGTTGTAGTGCGAGTTGCCCACTTCCAATGCGCTCACATCGTTGGCCGTGATCAGATCGAGGAAGGCGCAGGCGTTGGGGCCGCTGGCATCGCACACGCCCATGTGGCTCACGTCGAACAGGCCGGCGGCCTGGCGCGTGGCCTTGTGCTCCTCGATGACGCTGCTGTACCACACCGGCATCTCCCAGCCCGCAAACGGCACCATGCGCGCGCCCAGCTGCTTGTGCGTCTCGTTGAGCGTGGTCTTCTTGATCGGCGCGTTGTGATCTTCCACCCATTTGAATTCCGGTAGAGACGGAGCAGGCTCCGTCTTGACGGCCTGCATGCCGATGAAGTACGGCTTGTGTGCGGCCACGCCAGTGGAGAAGTCCAGCGGGAATTCGCCGCTCGCGGCGACATCGGCTAAGTGTTTGACCGAGACCGGCCCGGCCAGCTTCATCAGCGGATCGTCGTCGAAGGCGACGTAGCCATCGGAGAGATCGCGCAGCCAGGCGGCCACACGCGCGGCCCGATTGCCCATCACGGCCAGCTGGTACAGATTCTGATCCACGCGCTTCAGCGACGCGGCGGCCATCGTCTGGCCGTCTTTTTCCAGCAGGAACGTGGGCTGCGTGTCGCCGTCTTGGAGCGCATCGACATCATTGGTGGTGACATGTTGCAAGAAGCTGCGCGCCTTGTCGCCAGTGATGCCAAAGACCACCGTCGGAGAGGTGTACTGATCGTTCAGCGACCAGTAGTGCGGGTAACCGTGCATCTCGGCGTGCATGTCCACGCCATTGCTGGCGAGCTCGGCCACGATGAGTTTGGTCTTCTCGAAGACGTCGAAGTCCACCTTGGCGCGATACGCTTCGCTGCCGCCCTTGGTGTCGTAGGCATACGGCGTGCACGCCTTGAGCAGGTTGGCCACGGCGTCGGCCAGTTTTTCAATCTCGGCCTCTTTGAAGCCGCGCTGCGTGATCCAGTGCGTGCCCATGCGCACACCGGAGGCCGCGCCGGCGCCGGTATCGCCCGGAATGGTGTTGCGATTGGCGACGATGCCGGCCAGATCGAGAATGCGCGCGGCCACATCGCCCATCAACGGCGTGCCGTCCGGCCCCTTGATGGCTTTGCAGTCGATCAAGAACAGGTGCGAGTTGGTGCCGCCATAAGCCAGGCGAATGCCGCGCTCGGACAGGCACCGGGCGAAGTGCGCGGCGTTCTTCACCGTCTGATGCTGCAGCTGCTTGAACTGATCGGTCTGCGCCAGTTTGAAGGCGACGGCCAACCCGGCAATGGTGTTGATGTGCGGGCCGCCCTGTTCGCCGGGGAAGACGGCGCGATCGAGTTTGCGGGAGATCGCTTCGTCGAGCGTGAGCAAGACCGCGCCGCGCGGGCCGCTCAGCGTCTTGTGCGTCGTGAACGAGATCACGTGCGCCAATCCCAACGGGCTGGGGTACGCCCCGGCGATGACCAGACCCGACACGTGCGAAATATCGGCCAGCAGGATTGCGCCCACTTCATCGGCGATGGCGCGGAACTTCTGCCAGTCGGGTGCATACGGGTACGAGGTGTACCCCGCGATAATCATCTTGGGTTTGTTGGCCAGCGCCAGTTCGCGGATCTGGTCGTAGTTCAATTGCTCGGTCGTTGGATCAACATCATACGACACGATCTGATAGTGCTTGCCCGATCGGTTGACGGGCGAGCCGTGAGTGAGATGTCCGCCCGCGATGAGCGACATGCCCATCACCACATCGCCGGGTTTGACCAGCGCTTCGTAGACGGCGTTGTTGGCGGGCGCGCCCGACAGCGGCTGCACGTTGACGAAGATGCGCTCGGCTGGGAACTTGTCGGTGGCGAAGCACTCCGCGCAGCGGCGGCGGGCCAGCGCTTCCACGATGTCGGCATATTCCACGCCCTTGTAATAGCGCGGGTCGCCGTAGCGGCGATAGTAGCCCAGCTGCTCGTCGTAGTCGAGAATCTGCTCCTCGGTTTGCGTGCGTGTGCGTGGATCGGGATAGCCCTCGGCGTACAAGTTGTGCAGCGGCGACATCAACGCCTCGCGCACCGCCTCAGGCACGGTCGATTCGCTGGCGATCAAGATCAGCTTGCGAATCTGGCGGGCGGTCTCGTGATTAATCAGGTCGGCGACCGCGGGATCAAGCGCGCGGAGATCGCCCCGAAAGAGAAAGTCTTTAGACATAGCGACTCCTTAGAGGATGTACGCCCGCATCCGGCGGGCCTGGGGTGTGGGTTGGCTGGTGTATTGTAACACTAGCACGACAGGGGGGCAATGGAAGAAATGAACAAAAAACTTCCGATGTCTTCGTGAGCTCGGAAGCTTGAGGGGGGTTATTTTGCTTCTGGAGTGAGTTGACTGGTCTCTGGGTTCATTTTCCAATGATCCCGATCTTGATCGCGAACTACAACTGTATTGGCTGTCGGCCATTCCTCTTCGAACGGTTGGTAAAATAGAGCCAGTGATCGACAGATGACCACTTTAAGCACTCTGGACTGAGAATATCACTCTCTCGCGAGCGCGACTCATCAATGATCGTCCAACGAACCGCCCCATCCGTTCTGCCGACCTCGAAACGCGCATGATACAGTGTTGAGGCAAAGGGAGCACTCAGAATAGTGGCCGCATACCACGTGTTGTCAGGCGAAAAGCAGATGTTGTATGAAGTGTCAGGCGGCAGGGTCTTAAGCCCGAGCATGGCCTGGGTTCATGAGGCGCCGACATCAAACCGCTGCGATACGATACTGCTCAACAAAACAAGCGCAAGAAGACAGATCTTCGCGCGGTTTTACACACTGAGGACGGCGTAATAATAATCGCGTTCCAGCCAGGCCAGTTCAAAATTGCTGCGCGGAATACGTTGCGGCGCTTCGGCACGATCGGGATCGTTGACATACAGCATGTCTTCGTCGTAGCCGATGACAAGCAGAGCGTGATCGGTGCTGTACGTCCATCCGGGGAGATCGCCTGTGCGCACAAAGACGATGACAGGCCGGCCTTGCTGCAACAGCGTTTCCAGCCCTGGCAAATCGGTCTGAGAATATGCGACGGTTACGCCGAGAGCTGACAACAAGCGGATGTTGCCAGCAGGCGCGCCATGCAGCTTGATTTTGAGCAGCTGCAAAAGTTGTGGATATTCGATGGCGTGGCCAAGATGGGCCAAAGCCATGGCCGCACAGGCCGCCAGACAATCGCCGTCACTTTGCTGAAGTTGGTGTGGAACGGCGAGCAAGACCTTCGGCACGGGCGTTGATCTCCGCAATCAGCTGAGGGGAAACGTGCAAGTGTCCCGTCTGAGCATCGACATCAATCGCGCCGACCTCGCCCACATCGCCGCGCGAGGTCTGGGAGAGAATGATGGGGACGCGCCAACACACAGAATCGGCCAATACGAGCAATGGCTCACCGGCGTGCATCATGTAGCTGATCTCATTCAAAACGTAGGCATTGGCTTTTTGGCGTGCGGCATAGGCGGTGATGTTGAGATCAGCCGATACTTTGATGTCAACCTCAAGACGTCCAGTTTTGGGCAGGGATTCAATGATGGATGCCATGTCTACCTCGGCGCAATCTCGACTAGCGAGTGACGGCCAGTGGGCGTCCCACCGTAGGTGGGCGGTATAGGACTCGAACCTACGACCTCCTCTTTGTAAGAGAGGCGCTCTAACCAGCTGAGCTAACCGCCCGCGCCGCTGATTATAGCATGGATCGGAGACCTGTCAGGGGGGCCACATGATCGCGGAAGTTCACCGCCACCGTGGCTCATTTGACAGGGCCTGGCGTCAGCGGGCGATCAGCGGCAGCCACACGCGATAGGGATTGACGATGACGCGGGCCGCGCGCGTGATGGGCAGCACGCTGCCGTCGATCTCGACCGTGTTGGTCAGCACCGTGCCGATCGGCAGGCCGCTGTCCGGTTGCAAGTTGTAGCGCAGCAGCACGATGGTGTGCGTGGGCACGTCGCCGCTCCATACGATCTGGTTGCCATTCACCGTGGGGGTGGGCGGCGAACTGCTGCTCAGCGTGCCGCTGATCAGCGCGGCCGCCGTTGGCAGCGTATCCGTGATCGTCGCCGCCGCCGTAAGCGCGCCGGTGTTGTTGACGACGATCGTATACTCGATCGGCTGATCGGCGTCCGCGAAGGCCGGCGCGAATTTGTAGGACAGTTCAAGGTTGGGCGCCGGCGACAACAGCACCGAGGTGTACGTGTCGCCCCACAGATCGTCGCGGTAGGCGCTGACGTTGCCGGCAAAATCGCGGGCGCGGGCGCGGAAGAAATAGGTGTGGCCGTGTGTGCCCGTAAACGTGTGGATCGTCGTCGCAGCGCCGGTCAGCCAGTCGCTCCACGCGCCATACAGGCCGTCTTTCACCTGCACGTCGAACGAGCGCACACAGTCCCAATCCGCTGCGATCAACGTGATTGGAATTTCGGGTTGCGTGACGTACAGCCCCGGAGCGCTAATGCCGACGTTCGTCGGCGGCTGGCCGTCGTTGGTGATCTGATGCAGCAGCAGCGGTTGATCGTCATCGGTTGTGTAGAGCACCGTTACATCTTGCGGCTGCCATGTCGTCGCGATCGCGCGCGTGATCGGCGCGCCGGGCTGGACATCGGTCAGGTCGTAATCACCCAGTACCTGACAAGTGTAACGTCGTGTCACCCGTAGATGAGCGTTCCCATGTGGGCGCGTTGAATGAAGGTTAACCATCAACTGCGAACCGGTCTGTTCGAGACTCAGGGCCGCTGCTGCGTTGGCGGAGGCCAGATCATTCAACCCCGCGAAGGGATACCACGTCTCTTCCCACTCGATGGCCTGCTGTGCGCCGAGGAAGGCGCTGTCCCAGAACGTGGGCGCGAGTCCGCCGTGCAGTTCCGCGTAATACGATCCATCATCTGTCCAGGTGCTGGACCCGATCGGATTTTGCCAGCCCATCGCAAAGCCCTTGCTGCCCGGCGCGATCGATCGCGGAAAGACGCGCACTACGCCTTCCTGCTGGGCTTGATCGATCACGCCGACCCAATCGTGCGAAGCCGCGGGCCGCGCGAAGAAGCCCAGCCATTGATTCCAGTTCTGCACGCGGCTCATCTCGCGATTGTTGTAGATCGGCCATGACATGGCCTGCCCTTCCTGCGGCAGCGATGAATCGCCGGTGGAGTGTACGGTCACTTGTGTTTCCGGGAAGATGAATTTGAAATCGGCGCCGCTGGGGTTGCTGCCCTGTTTCCCGATCGAATTGCCCGGCCCCGGCGCGAGCATGGCGTTGATCCACCACTTGAAGTTGAGATCGACGTTGCGATCATTCTCGATACGCGGCCGGACGATGAGCACGGCGCGATTGTTGGGGAGGAAGATCGAAATCGCCGCGCGGAGCCGATCGGGTTGTGTTGAATCCCGCAGCGTCACCGTGATCCCGTCAGCCCCCGTGATCACGTCGTACATCCACGGGATGGCGCTTTCGTAGCCGTGTTCCTCGACGGGCAGGCCCCACTCGATGCCGCCGGCGGCCAGCCACCAGCCTTGTTCGGGCGGCCCCCAGTTGGTGGGCTTGATCACCGTGTTGCGATAGAGCTCGTTGTTGCCGGTGGGCTTGAAGATCAGTTCGTAGACGCGCCCACCGAGTTCGGGCAAGAGGCTGACGCGCAGCCATTCATTCTCCAGTGTGAGGCGCGTGTAGGTCTGGTTGACGGGCTGCGGATGGCTGCCCGTGTATTGCGCCCAGTGGAGCCATTGGTAGGGGATGTGGTAAGTGGTGTTCGTCGCGGTGTAGAGAAAGGCCGCGTAGGGATAGGTGGGAATGACGATCGTGTCGGTGGTGATGGTCGTGGTCGGGGCGAGCCTGGCGCTCGCTCTGCTGACGGGCGAAGTTGATCGGCTCAACAGCACGGCAAAGGCCACGGCGAGGATCACGGCGCAGAACGGCAGAAGTCGGCGCAGCATGGCACACCTCCGCGTTCATTGTAGAGCTGGTCGGCGCGCGGTGCGCGTTACAAGGGGGTTACACTCCCCTGAAGACCGGCGGCCTTTTTTCCTTGAACGCCTGAATGCCTTCTTCGTAATCGGCGCTGTCGTACACTTCGCGCCGCATGCCCTGAATGCTCTCGAACGTTTCTGAGGCCAGCACTTGCCCGCTGAGCAAGAGGCGGAACTGCCGCTTGAGCACGCGCACGGCCAACGGTGCGTTGCGCGCGATGGCCTGCGCGATGTGCAGCGTGCGCTCTTCCAACTCGGCGGCGGGCACGACGTGATTGACCATATGGTTGTTTTCCGCTTCTTGCGCGGTGAGCGGCAGGGCCGTGAAGAACATCTCTTTCGCCTTGTGCGGGCCGAGCACGTTGAGAAAGTGCACCAGGCCGGAGGCGTTGTAGGGCAGGCCGATCTTGGCGGGCGTGATGGCGAACGTCGTTTCCGGCGTGCACAACACCAGATCGCACGACAGGCACAGATCACACGCGCCGCCCCACACGCTGCCTTCCACCATGGCGATGATGGGCGAGGGAAAATCCTGCACCCGCCGCAACAAACGCTCGAGCGCGTCTTCGTAGCCCAACGGATCGCGCCGCCGGACGGGCAGCTCGTTGATGTCGAACCCCGCCGACCACACCTTGGCCCCCGGCGCAGCGCGGATGATCACCACGCGGGCCTGCGCCTGCTCCATCAGGTTCAGCCCGGCGATCAGGTCGTCGGCCAGTTCCTGGCTAATGGCGTTGTGCTTGTCGGGCCGGTTCAACGTCAAAATGCCGATGGCGTTGTCCAATTGGGTTAAGACCAGATTCATGGCGGTAGCCTCACGTGGAAAGCTGCGGGTATTTTCGCGCGATTTATGCGCGCATTATAGCACCGTGGAAAGAGAAAACCTCCCGGAGGTTCCCAACCTCCGGGAGGTTAATCTTCACTTGATGACTTTGGCGGGCACGACGCCGACCTGTTTATCGTACTTGCCTTTGCGGTCTTTGTACGACGTTTCGCATTCCTGGTCGGCCACGAAGAACAGCACCTGCGCGATGCCCTCATTGGAGTAGACCTTGGCGGGCAGGGGCGTAGTGTTGCTGATTTCCAGCGTGACGAAGCCCTCCCATTCCGGCTCGAAGGGCGTGACGTTGACGATCAAGCCGCAGCGCGCATAGGTCGAATTGTGAACGATCAGGTCATTGGCGAGGAAGTTATGAGTGCCGGGTACGGTGAGATCGTAAACGACTTCTTCGCCAGCCGGTTCGATCGATTCGATCACGTCCCAGACCACGTCGGCTGCCACCAGGTCCGAGAATTCTTCATCGCCGATCGAGTGCGCCACCTGTTGGGCGATGGTGTAAGGCAAAGACTGCCGGGGCTGAGTGCGTTGAAGACCGATATCGGCAAAGGTGTGGCCGCTGGCATGTACGCGCTCGCGCATCACCTGCCACGCCTCAGCGGGCAGCGTGTCAAAGTTTGACTTGTGGTGCGGTTGCGTGGTAATGGCCGCCAGCAGACCATTCAACGCCTGTTGCTTCTGACTCTCCGGCACGAAGCCGATTTCTTCGGCAAAGCGTTGAATCATACGCCGGTCGGTAATTTGCAGCCGATAAGCACGCTCGCCGGTTGATAGCCTTTTGTGGCGCACTAACGCGAAAACGCCGAAGCGCAGCAGCAAGTGACGTACGTCGTCGATCAGTCGTTGCGACATGGAACTGTATTCGAGATAGACGCCGCCTCTGGTCTGGTAGGCGCTGCCATCGCCTGAGAACAGCGCACGCAAAAACGCGGCCACGCGCTCGCGGCGAGCAGTGAAGACTACCGGAGGAACGAACTTATCCTTGGATCGAACGTTGCACCCCAACTGCTCAAGCCAGGCATATGCGCGATTCTTTTCGGCGATGCCGCCGCGCCCACGGTGATTGACGAGGTTGTAGCCATAGTGGCCTACTGGCGATACGTCACAGCCCAAAGCCCGGGCGGCCTCGGTAAAAACTTCGGCCAAACGGGGATCGCCGGTTGTGTAGCGTGGACTGTGACCGGGCGTGTGGCATTGACCATCTGCCAACAACAGGCCCAACAGAATCGCTTCGTGTTCGGGCCAGTCTTCTTTGCCAAACACGGGGCACGTCCGCGCCACTGCAATTCGCTCGGCGATCTGAAGTTCGGACAACGGTTTCCAGCCTTCAAAGGTGCGGAAGGGATGCGCGGCTGTAGCCTTGATGCGCAGCCCGGCCCGCGTCGTCAGTTCATAAACTTGCTTAACGCCGTTGTTGATGTGAGCCGTCACTTGCCCCGTGCGCAACCGCCAACCGTCGAGTGACAATGTACGGGCGCGTTGTCGCGCAACGAAATCTTTCAATGGAAGATAGTCGCCAGTTTCCTCGTCGATAATGCGCGTGTCTCCTGCCAGGCACTTGCCCACGCACACGGTCAGCACATTGCGGGGAATCCTGAAATACTCGATCGTCCGGGCCAGCACGAAGGAGTTGGGCGGGATGATGCACACGTCGCCTTTGAAGTCCACCATCGATTTGGGATCGAAGTGCTTGGGATCGACAATGGCCGAGAACACGTCCGTGAAGATCTTGTACTCGTCGGCCACGCGAATGTCGTAGCCGTACGACGACACACCGTAACTGATGACGTGCGTGCTGACCTGCTTCTCCACAAACGGCTCGATCATGCCGTGCTCGTGGGCCATTTTGCGAATCCAACTATCGGGCTGAATGGTCATGTAGTCTCCTCCGTCGAGAGTCTTGTCGTCTCACAGTCGCGTCGTCTTGTCGTCGGCCAGCCGGGACTAAACGACTTAGCGACTATGTGACTATCAGACGGCTTTACATTGATTCTGGCGCGCTCATCCCCATCAACTCCAGCGTGCGGGCCAGGGTGATCTTTGCGGCGCGGCAGAGCTGCAAGCGGGCGGCGGTCATAGCCGGCTGCTCCGCATCGACGACCTTGCAATCGCGGTAGAAGATGCTGAACGTCGAAGCCAGATCGTGCGCGTAATACGTCATGTGATGCGGGGCCAGATCACGCACAGCCTGCTCGATGATGACGGGCAGTTCCAGCATCTTGCGGATCAGCGCCAGCTCGGCGGGATGCTGCAGCAGCTGCACATCCGGGACTGGCGGCAGTTCGACGGCGGCCAGCGCTTCGGCGGCCTTGCGCAGAATACTGGCGATGCGCGCGTGCGCGTACTGCACGTAGTAGACCGGGTTCTTGTCCGACTGCTCTTTCGCCAGCGACAGATCGAACAGCAGCTTGCTGTCCACCGTGCGCGTCAGCAGCATAAAGCGAATCGCGTCCGCGCCCACGTCGTCGATCACGTCGTGCAGGGCTACGGCGGTGCCCGCGCTCTTGGAGCCGCGCTGCTCCACGCCGTCCTTCATCAGCGTGACGTGCTGGTAGAGCAGGATGTTCACGCGCGCCGGGTCCAGCCCCAGCGCCTTAGCCGCGGCCAGCACGCGCGGCTTGTCGCCGTGATGATCGGCCCCCCACACGTAAATCGCGCGATCGAACTTCCGCAGCACCAGCTTGTCCCACACGTACGCGATGTCCGACGCGAAGTAAGTGGGGCGATCTTCGGGATTGGGGATGACCTGCGGCGATCGAATGATCACCGCCTCGTTGTCTTCGCCCAGATCGGGCGAGGCGAACCAAATGGCGCCATCCTTCTCGACGAGCAGGTGCTTGTCTTCCAGCATCTGGTAGACCTGCGCGAACAGGCCGCTGTCGTACAGACTGCGCTCGGAATACCACCGATCGAAATGGATGTTCATCCGCTCACACGTCTGCTTGACGTGATCGAGTACGCGCTGCGTGCCGATCTCGCCCAACGCCTGCACCGCTTCGGCGCGCGATACTCTCAGGTACTTGTCGCCATACTCGCGCGCAAAGTCTTGGCCCATCTCTACGAGAAAATCGCCGGGATAGAATTCTTGCGGCAAAGGTTCATCGACACCCAGCGCCTGCGCGTAGCGGACGTACACCGTCTCGCCGAACTTGCGCACCTTGGAGCCGACGTCATTCACGTAGTATTCACGCTGCACGTCGTACCCGGCCGCGCTGAACAAATTCGCCAGCGTGTCGCCGATGACGACGTTGCGCCCGGAGCCGATGGTGAGCGGGCCGGTGGGATTGGCCGAGCCGTGCTCGACCTGCACGCGGACATCGTTGCCGTGCCGCAGATTGGCCCACGTCGATCCACCTTCGAGGATGGCAGTGACTTGCTGCCTCAACCACTTCTCGGCCAGCGTGAAATTGATGTATCCCGGCGCGGCAACTTCGGCCTTGCCGACGAACTCGGCCCGTGGCAGATGTGCCACGATCGTTTCGGCGATCTTCAACGGCGGCAGCTTGGCAACCTTGGCTAAGGTCATCGCCACGTTGCTGGCGTAGTCGCCGTGCGCGGCCACTTTGGGACGCGCCAGTTCGATCGGGGGGAGGGGGAACTCCGGCAGGGATTGATCGGCCTGCGCCGCTTGCAAGGCGGTGCGTAGTAGATCGACAATTTGATCGCGCACAAGTATCATGATGTCACCTCAAAATATGCGAACCCGCCGAGCGGGTCGGCGGGCGCGCGTATTGTATCGGTTTTAAGGTGAATCGGCAAGGTTCAAGAAATGCGCCGCGCTTCCATGTAAAAGCGTTTCTCGCGCGCTTCACCCATCGAGAACGTTTTGCGCGGCAGCGCGCCGTCGAGGATGACGGTCTTGAACAGGTCGTCTTTTTGCATGCCGGGCAAATAGAGGCCCACGTTGCCGGGCTGACGGCCCAGCCGCACGGTGACCTCATGGCCGTGCACGTAATCGATTTTTTCTGCGCCGCCAGATTTCAGAAAAGCATCCAGAAAGGATTGAAGCGTACCGACGGGCAGATTGGATGTCGGATGATCGATCTCGATGACGCCGCACACGTCGCTGGTGACCAAGCCGATCAGGTGCTGCGGCCCGCCCGCGGCAGCCACCCGATTGATCATCTCATCGACATCGGCTGTTGCGGTGAAGGTGAAGTTCGCGTCGAACGATTCGCGCAGCGCGGCGCGGAAGTCGGTCTTCACGCCGAACAGCACGCGATGGATCGGTTCGAATGCCAGCCCGTCGTCGTGGACATTTTCGATCTCGACCAGTGCATAGCGTGCCGGATGATCCAGGCCCACCGACGGTTTGATCTTTTCCCAGACGGCTTTGGCGGAAGCCAGCGAGTGATTGCCGTCGCCCAGCGCGAAGAGCAGCACGGGCCGCTCGGGCGGCAGATCATACCTTGAAGCGAAAGTCTGCGGATCGGCCAGTTGGCGCAGCGCGGCAATGACGCCGTTTTCCAGATCGATGTGGTCAACCGCATAACCGGCCAGATGTCCACTGTCGAGCATCAGATCAAAATCGTAGAGCCGCGCGAGCCGATCTTTGGCCGCGCCGATCGGTTCGATCACCGTCCGCTGGGGATCATCGATCAGCACCAGGATGTGCGGCAGTTCCAGCGCCGCGCCTTGGCGGATCTTCATGCGCGGTGGCAGCCGCTCCACGATGGTGCCTTCGGTGGCGCGGATCAAACTGGTGGAGCCTGTCGTATAGTCGTAGCATTCCAGATCGAGCGCCAGCATCAGACCTTTGCGCGTCTTGCCGTCAACCGTGCGCTCGACGTAGATGAGACCTTCATGGGGCTGCAAAATGCCGGCGTCCAGATACTGATGTGATGTCGCCTGAATCTGTTGAATGCGTTCAGCTTCGCCGGGTTGTTCCAGATAGATCTCCGGCAAAGTCAGATGCAGTGTGGACGGCGCGTCGCCGACGAGGGCCTCCACTTGCTGCCAGTATTCCGGCTGCGAAGTGAATTGATCAACGGCGATGACGGCCCACTTCTGCCGGTCAATGCCGGGGTTGGGCAAATAGACTTCAGGGATGAGCAGACCGAGATCGGGCTGGGTTTTCATGATTGTTCAACCGCTTACGCCGCTTCCGGTACGGCGGCGCTGGCCTTGGCAAAGTCGATGACGATCTCGGCCACTTCCGCCCCGACGCGCGTCTGCGCTTCTTTGGTGGCCGCGCCGATGTGCGGCGAGGCGATGACGTTGTCGAGTTTGAGCAGTTTCCAATCGGTGGGCGGTTCTTCCGCAAAGACATCCAATGCGGCCGCGGCGACTTTGCCGCTGACCAGCGCCTCGTACAGCGCCTCTTCGTTGACGATGCCGCCGCGCGCGCAGTTGATAATCCGCACGCCGGTCTTCATCCTGGCGAATTGCTCCGCATCGATCATGTTCGCGGTTTCCTGGGTTTTGGGCAGGTGCAGCGTGATGTAATCCGCCGACGCCAGCAGCTCGTCAAGCGACACGAACGGCACGCCGAACATGCCGCGCGAAGTGGGATCGTAGGCGACCACATTCATGCCCAACTGCAGGGCGCGCTTGGCCGTCTCCATGCCGATGTTGCCCAGCCCGATGATGCCCAGCGTCTTCCCGCCGATCTCATCGCCCTCAAACGCTTTCTTGTCCCACTTCTCGGCCTTCATGCTGGTGGTCGCCTGGTAGAGCGAGCGGGCCAGCATGAACATGTACCCGATCGCCAACTCGGCCACCGAAGCCGACGAGGCGCGGGGCGTATTCTTGACCGTGATGCCTTTGCTGCGCGCATACTCCACGTCGATGGTGTCGAGGCCCACGCCGCCGCGCACGATCAGCTTGAGGTTGGGGCAGGCATCGATCAACGGCTGGCGAATCTTGGTGCGTGAGCGCACCACCACGGCATCATAAGCGGGCAGGGTGGTCAGCAATTGTTCGGGGGTGATCTCGAACTGGGCATCCACTGTCAAACCGGCGGCCCGCATCTGTTCCAGGCATTCCTTCTCGGTTTTGTCACAGACCAGCACTTTCATCATGTTCTCTCCTAGCGAGTTTGGGGTTGTGTCGAATGACGGGCGTGCCGGACACACGCGCCACGTCTGGGCAACCAGCATTCTAGCCAGCGCCTCGGCCCTTGTCAACAGGTGGACGTCCCGTGATAACCAGGCGGCAGATACCTTGTGCATTGCCCGACTGGCGTTATAATGC
Source organism: uncultured Anaerolineae bacterium (assembly GCA_964398185.1). GTDB lineage: Bacteria > Chloroflexota > Anaerolineae > Fen-1058 > Fen-1058 > Fen-1058. The sequence goes on from CAYNML010000020.1 coordinate 56,850, forward strand.
AGGCGGCACACCACACCCTCATCAACCCAACAGGAGAATACGATGTCCGACACAGTCAACCGCGCTCACAACTTCAATGCCGGCCCGTCCATTCTGCCGCTGCCCGTGCTGGAACAGGCCCAGCGAGAACTGCTCGATTTCAAGGGCGCCGGCATGTCGGTGATGGAGATCAGCCACCGCTCCAAGGAATTCGAAGCGGTGATCGGCGAGGCCGAGCAGGATGTGCGCACACTCATGGGCATTCCAGCTAATTACAAGGTGCTCTTCCTGCAGGGCGGCGCCACGCTGCAGTTTGCCATGATCCCGATGAATCTCCGCGCCCCCGGCGTTTCGGCTGATTACATCGTCACCGGTTCGTGGAGCAAGGGCGCGCTGAAGGAAGCCAAAAAACTTGGTGCGACAAAGGTGGCGTTCAGCGCCGAGGCAGACAACTTCAAGCGCTTGCCCGCCCAGGCGGAACTGAATCTCGATCCGCAGGCGGCCTATCTGTACTTCTGCGCCAACGAAACCATTCACGGCGTCGAATTCAAAGACGAGCCGACGCCGCCCGCGGGCGTGCCGCTCATCGCCGATGTCTCATCGGACTTCATCAGCCGCCCGATTGATGTGAGCAAGTACGGGCTGATTTACGCCGGCGCACAAAAGAACGCCGGGCCGGCGGGCGTCGTCGTCACCATCATCCGCGAAGACTTGCTGGAGCGTGTGCCGGAGAATCTGCCCGTCATGCTCGACTACAAAGCGCAGGTGGCCGGCGGCTCGATGCACAACACCCCGCCGTGCTTCGCCATCTACATGGTGGGCCTGGTCTTCAAGTGGGCTTTGGGATTGGGCGGCCTGGCGGAAGTGCAGCGCCGCAACGAAGCCAAAGCCAGCATCATCTATCAAGCCATCGACGAGAGCGGCGGGTTCTATCGGGGCCATGCTGCGCCCGAAGCCCGCTCCAAGATGAACATCACCTTCCGCCTGCCCAGCGAAGAACTGGAGGACCTCTTCGCCAAAGAGGCCAAGAAGCAAAACATGATCGGCCTCAAGGGCCATCGCTCGGTCGGCGGCATGCGCGCCTCCGTTTACAATGCGCTGCCGCTCGAATCGGCGCAGGTGCTGGTGCAGTTCATGCAGGAATTCCAACAGCAGCACGGCTGATCTGTAGTCACAATCGTAGTAGCGACTTCAGTCGCTGATTGACCCGAAACGACTGAAGTCGTTACTACGGAAATAGATCTGCTGGGTCTCGCCGCTGTGCTTGCAGATGTCGTGGACCCTGTCATTCCCCGCGCGCCGTAGGCGCGAATCCAGGGCGCTTGGCTGGCGTCATTCCCGCGCGCTGTCGGCGGGAATCCAAGCGCTTGACCGGCGCACAGTGCGGGCCGTAGTCTGGATGCCCGATAACGGCATTCGGGCATGACATCCTAGCGCGGTTCAAACGGCGCGGCCCACGCCGGCGATTTGTGCACGTGCACGATCTGCCACTGTCCATTGCGCTTAATCAACACGCGGCTTTCGTTGTGCGTGCGATGCTCCACGCCGCCCTCGGGCCTGGCTCGACTGAACATGAAGGTGTAACTGACGATGGCGGTATCGCCGTAGAGCTGCAAGCGCGGCTCAAGCAGATCGTAGCGATAATCCCCCGCGCCCGCCCAGCGGTGTTCGATCATGAAGCGGTGAAAGTCCAGCCCGTCCTGGCGGTGCGGCGTCACCCACCACTCGAACAACGCTAGATCTTCACTCGTCGTCGCTTCATAGGTTTTGACATCGCCGTCGAAAATGCTGGCGAGGTGACGATGTAGCGTTTCCCAGACGTCGTGTTCCATGTCGGCCTCCTGCATTCAAGATTGATCCCATTATACCGATCGCGGGGCGGTTTGCCCGGTGTTGGTGCGTCCTGCCGAAAGCCCCAAAACGTCAAAAGCGCCAATGGGACATTAAGCCTCTGGCTAGGCTCTGCGCTTCACGCTATACTTACTCCAAGATGACTGGCCCTGACTACTCGCTGCAATCCGACCCGGAACTGATTGCGGCCTCGCTCGATCATGGTGATCGGCAGGCGTGGGAAACATTGATTTTGCGCTATCAGCGGCTGATCTACAGCATCCCCCTTCGGATGGGTCTTCCCCCGTCCGATGCCGCCGACGTGTTTCAAACGGTGTGCGTCTTGCTGCTGGAGAATCTGGCTTACTTGCGACGGCGCGATCGGCTGGGCCCCTGGTTGGTCATCACCACCCGGCGCGAATGCTGGCGGCTGGGGCGCGAGCGGCGAGCCGAGCTGCCTGACTTCGATCAAGCCGCCGACCTCGATCCAGGCGGTAATCCGTTGGTGACACTCGAAGAGGACTACCTGCGCCTTGAGCGTCAAACTCTGTTGAACGCGGCGCTGGACAGCCTGGATCCCCGCTGCCGGCAATTGCTGCGCTTACTGTTTTGGACCGATCCGCGGCCCAGCTACGATGAGATCGTCAAGCTCATGTCATTGCCGGAAGGCAGCATCGGCCCCACGCGGGCGCGCTGCCTGGAGAAACTGGCCCGGATTTTGCAGCGCAACGGCTTCTGGTTCTGACCGGAAAAGTATGTGTATTTTTTAACGGGTCTCGGCCTCTATATGTAATAGAAAGGTTCATCATGACGGCTCATATACCCTTTGCAACCTTAATCGATTATCACGATCACGCTCTGGCCGGATCTGAACTGGCTGCGCTTGAATCTCATCTGACGGAGCCGTGCGAACAGTGCCGGGAAAACGCGCAGCGCGCCGCCGAACTGCTGGCGGTCTTTTCCCAACCCGATCGGACCGTGGCGCCCCCGGCGGACGTGGTGCGGCGCGCCGTATCGGCGTTTGCCAGTTGGCCGCCACGCCCCTCGTTGACGCGCATCGTGGCCAGCCTGCTGTTCGACAACTTTCGGCAGGCCCCGCTGGCCGCCGTGCGCGGCGCTACCCGCTCGCGCCAGCTGCTCTTCAGCGTGGAAGATGTTGATGTCGATCTGCAGATCACCCCTGAGCTGTACGGTGCGACCCTGCTGGGACAAGTGCTGAGCAACCAACCGGCCACGTTCGAGGCAGTCCCCATCGTGCGCCTGTACCGCCACGGGGAAGTGATCCACGCGGCGGCGTCTGACCCGCAGGGCCAATTCGCGTTTTACTCCGTCATGCCCGGTACCTACGATCTGGGCGTAATGCTGTTGCAGCGCGAGGTGGTGTTGGAAGGTCTTGAACTAACGCATGACTGAAGACGAAGCAACAATGGCGCTGTTGTCCCTGCCCACTGCTCAGGACAGGCAAGCCTGGCTGGCTGCCCATCCTGAGCATTGTTGCCTGTCCACCGTGCGCGCCTTGAAAGCGCACGCTGACTGGGTAGAGCGTGACGACGCGCGCCAGGCGCTGCGCGTGGCGCAGGTGGCGGAAGAAATCGCCAACGCCTTGAGCGACGACGAGGCCCGTGGTCTGGCCGTCTGGGCGCAGGCCAACGCGCACGAACTGCTGGCCGAGTACGAGCCGGCCATCGCCCTGTATGATCGCGCCGCCGCGCTCTTCGCCGCCGCTGAACGCCCGGTGGAAGCCGCGCGTACGCGCATCGGGCAAGTCTCAGCGCTGACCTATCTCGGCGAATTCGATAGCGCGCAAGCTCACGCGGACACCGCTCGTCAGGTATTGGTTGCCGCGGGTGATGTCCGCGCGGTGGCGACCATCGACATGAATCTGGGCAATCTTTATGCGCGGCGCGGCCAGCCCCAGCTGGCCCGCGACTATTTTCAGCGGGCTTTACTGGGCTATCAAGCCGCAGCCGACGCCATTCATGCCGCTTTCGCGCAGGTCAATCTGGCTAATGTGCTGACGCTGCTCGATGATTTCGTGGCCGCAGAAACGCACTTCGATCAAGCTCGCGCGATTCTGGATCTGGCCGATCTGCGCTCGACGGTGGCCATGGTCGATCACGACGTCGCCTTTCTGCTCTACGCGCGCGGCCAGTATGCCGCGGCTTTGAAGCGCTTTGAACGCGCGCGCGCGGCTTTCGCGGCTCTGACCATGCCGCTGGACATGGCCTACATCGATTTGAATGAGAGCGATGTTTATCTTGATCTCAACCTACCCGATGACGCGTTGCGCCTGGCCTGGCATGCCGAACACAATTTCCGCGAAGTCAAGCTGGATTTTGAAGTGGCGCGCGCGCAGTTGAATCAGGCGGCGGCTGTGGCGCGTCTGGGCGAGCATCACCGTGCCCTGCTGCTCTTGCGCGAAGCGCGCGAGCTCTTCACGCAACAGCGCAACGAGGCGTGGCTGGCTCACACCGATTTACAGCAGGCCGAAGTGTTGAGCCGCACCGGCGCGCACAATCGGGCACATGCGCTGTGCCTGTATGTCACGGAAATTTATCAGCAGCTGGGATTGAAAACCAAGCAAGCCTATGCCATGCTGCTGGCCGCCGATCTCTACGTGCGCGGGCGCTATTGGGCGGCGGCCCTCACGCGCCTGGAGCAAGTGCGGGACATGCTGAACGGCGTCACTGCGCCCTGGCTGACCTATCGCGTGGAGGCGGGTTGCGGGCAGGCCAACGAAGGACTGGGGCACACGGCGCTGGCGCTGGAGAATTATCAACGCGCGGCGGAATTGGCCGAACGCATGGCTGCCACCATTCCCGCCGAGGAACAACGCACCGCTTTTGTGGCCGACAAGCAGATTCCTTATGAAGGGCTGGTCAAGCTAACGGCAGCCAACCCGGTTGTGGCGTTCGGCTGGGCCGAGCGAGCCAAGTCGCGCGCTTTGATCGATTTGCTGGCCGCCGGTGTTCGGCCTCGCCTGCGGGTCAGCGATGCCGTGGATGCCCAGCGGGCCGATCGGTTGCTGGCTCTGCGCGAAGAATTGAACTGGTTGTACAGCCGCCTCACGCGCGGCGCAGCACCCGGTGAGGCCGGAGTGCCTGAAGCCGGGCCGGAGGTGTGGGGCAAGATCCAGGCGCGCGAACAGGAAGTCACAGCCCTGTGGCATGACCTGCAAGCCAAACATGCCGAGGACCTTTCGCTGGAGCGCGTGACCCACCTGCCGGTGGCCGCGATTCAAGCCAGCCTGCCGGAAGAGTCACGCTTGATTGAATACTTCATTGCGCGCGATCAGGTCTGCGCCTTCGTCGTCTCGCGCGATCGAGTCACGGCGCATCTCGATCTGGTGAGCGTCAAAGAACTGCGCCCGCTATTGGAAAGCCTGGCCTTTCAACTGGCGAAAGGACAATATGGGCCGGTCTATATGCGGCGGCACAGTGTGGCGCTGCTGGCGTCGGCGCGGATCACCCTGGCAGACTTATTCCGCCTGTTAGTCGCTCCGCTGTGGCCGCAGTTAAACGAGGCAGCCAGTTTGATCATTGTGCCACACGGCCCGCTGCACCGGCTGCCTTTTCACGCGCTGGAAGTCAACGGACAGCCGTTGATTGCCACCCACGCGATTTCGTATGCGCCGAGTGCCGCCGTGTTGAAATATTGCCGCGATAAACAGCCGCCACGCCACACGGCTCCGCTGCTGGTCGGCGTACCCGATGATCGCATCGCGCGTGTCCGGGATGAATTGCAGGCTATGGCTGAGCTGTTTCCACAGGCAACCAGCTTGTTGGGCGAAGACGCCACGGTCGATCGGGTGCGCGAGCAGGCCGCACACTGCGGCTGGTTACACCTGGCCGCGCACGGCCTGTTTCGTCCGGAAGCGCCGCTGTTGTCCGGCTTGCAGCTGGCCGATCGCTGGTTGACGGTGCAGGACATTTACGATTTGCCGCTAAACGCTTCACTGGTGACCGTCAGCGCGTGCGAGAGCGGCTTGAGTGGCGTGACCGGCGGCGATGATCTGGTCGGCCTGGTGCGCGGCTTCTTGTACGCCGGGGCGGCGTCGCTGTTGGTCAGCCAGTGGATGGTGGATGATGAGGCCATGGCCCGTCTCATGATCGAATTCTACCGCCTGTGGCAGTCCGGCGTGCCCAAAGCGCGCGCTTTGCAGCAGGCGCAGTGTCTGTTTTGGGAAGAGTATCGGCATCCCTTCTACTGGGCGCCGCTGATGCTGATTGGCAACGAGAATTGATAGTCCCCATCCTCGGAGGTTACGATGCGCCACGGAACAATCTGGCTCAGGGTTCTCATCGTCTGCGGTCTGCTGATCACAGTGATCGCCGGCACTGCTCGTTTGGCCGCGGCCACGACGGTTGATCTGCCGCCCGATGAAGTGGTGGTGAAACTGCGTTCGACTGCTTCCATCGCTCCCCTCGCGGCGCGATATGGCGTGACCGTGATCGATCAACTGATCGAGAACCGGGTCTACTTTCTCAAACTGCCGGCCGGCCAGACTGCATCCAACTTGCTGCCCACGCTGAATGCCGACGCTGATCTGATCTTCGCTGAGCCGAACTACTATGCTGAAGCCCTGCCCAGCGGCACGCAGCGTTACATCAGCGGCCACGGCAATTTTCCCGTCGTGGAGCAGCGCTATATTTCCGGGCACAGCATCTTCCTGGATGCGGCGCAAAACTACACCGGCACCGCCGCACCCAGCGGGATCGATCGGTGGGCCTGGAACACGATCGGGGTGGCCGACGCCCAACGCATCTCCACCGGGCAGGGCGTCATCGTCGCGGTGCTGGACAGCGGGCTGGCGGCCGATCATCCGCTGCTCAACTCCAACCTCATCGCCGGTTATGATTTCGTCGGCATGACCAACCAGATCTATGATTTTGGCAACAACCTCGACGACGACGGCGACGGCCAGATCGACGAGGGCACCGGTCACGGCACGCACATTGCCGGCATCATCGCCTCGGCGGCGCCCGGCGTGCAGATCATGCCGATTCGCGTGCTGAATTCCGACGGGGTGGGCACGTACTGGGAAGTGGCGGCCGGCATCCGCTTTGCCGTGGATCATGGCGCGAAGGTCATCAACTTGAGCCTCAGCGCGCCGCTGCTGCCGCCCTCGCTGCAAGAGGCTCTGGATTATGCGGCGGCGCACAACGTTATCGTCATCGCGGCAGCGGGCACGGGCAGCGGGCCGAATTATCCGGCGGCTTACGCGAATGTGTTGGTGTTGGGAGTGGGCGCATCCGATCGGGGCGATGTGGCCGCACCGTTTTCCGGCGGGCGCAGCGTCGATCTGGATGTGTATGCGCCGGGTGTGGACATTTACAGCAGCTATCCGTACAACGGCTACGTCTATGGCAGTGGAACGTCCATGGCCGCGGCGCTGGTCTCCGCCGAAGCAGCCATGCTGCGCGCGCGCTATCCAGCGTGGACGGCTTCTCAAGTGAGCCAGCGCATCATCGCGCACACTGCGCCGGTGTCCGGCACCCTGCCGGGGCGGATCGATCTGGCGTCCGCGCTGTCGACCGGGCTGGAGGTGCACTATCAGCTCGGTGACATCGGCTCGCCAGCTGACAACAGCTTGAAGCCGCGCTGGCAAATCGTCAACCACACGGCCATCACGATTCCGTTCAGCGAGTTGAAGCTGCGGTACTGGTACACCAACGAAGGCGATACCCCGCAGTCCTTCTGGTGTGACTACAGCCCGATCGGTTGTGGCGGCATTACGGGCAGCTTCGTCAAGCTGGCCGCGTCCCAGAATGGCGCCGATACTTACCTCGAGGTGGGATTCACCTCCAGCGCGGGGGTGCTGGCGCCCGGCAAGATGAGCGGCGAGATTGTCGCGCGCATCAACAAAGCCGATTGGTCCAACTACAACGAGATCGGCGACTACTCTTACGAGGCTGCCCGCACGACTTACGCCGCGTGGACGCGGGTGACGCTCTATCGCAACGGACAATTGATCTGGGGTGTTGAACCGGGCGGCGCGGCTCCATCGCCCACGGCGACGCAGCCCCCTGCGCCACTGCCGACAGCCACACGAACGGCCACGCCTGTCCCAACTGCGACAGCCACCACTCCGTCGAGCGCAACAGCCACACCCGTGCCAGTGGATAGCTACGCCGTGAACAGCGGCGGATCAGCCACGGGCGCTTTCGGCGCTGATGCTTTTGTCAGCAGTGGCAACACGTACTCGACCAACGCCGTAATCGATACCAGCGGCGTTTACAATCCGGCCCCACAGGCGGTGTACCAGACGGAGCGCTGGAGCAGCACGGCGTTCACTTACACGCTATCAAGCTTGACTCCCGGGCGCAGTTACCTGGTGCGCCTGCATTTTGCCGAGATTGTGATGAGCGGGCCGCATCAGCGGCAGTTCAACGTGGCGATCAACACCATGCCGCTCTTAACCAACTATGACGTTTTTGCCGCCGCCGGGGCCAGGAACAAGGCGGTGGTCTATGAAGTTTCGGCTTCGGCCAACAGCAGCGGCCAGATCGTGGTGGCCTTTTCCAAAGGCCGCTATGACAATCCCAAGGTGAGCGGCATTCAGCTGATCAGGTAGGGCCGGTTTCGCGCAGAACGGAACGGAGACCCCGCGCGGGTCTCCGTTTTTATTTCCGCAGCACATAAGACTTCTGAAGTTTCCGAAACTTCGGAAGCCTGCCCCGGTTTTCAAGCTCCATGTATTTTTTCGCCACCCTTCCGCCTCTATAGAATTAGCAGAGCATGAAAAGTTTTGGTGCGAGACCCTGTTGGCGCTGAGCCAACGGGGAAGTTTCTGTCGCTACATCGTGAGAGCGCTCCCAGTGAGCCTGACGCTGGAAAGGAGGCCGCCACACTTGCCATCGAACTCACTCTCGTCCTGCGCGCTGTGCTGATGATCTTACAGAACAACAAAGGAACCTCTCATGCCTAACCGCTCAGTTCATCCAACAACCTTTCGCGTTTGCTCGTTTCTGATCATTCTGGGACTACTCGCTGCGGCGATCGGCCTGACGCCCTTCGTCGCCGTGCGCGCGGCCCCGGCTTACAACTATGGCGAGGCGCTGCAAAAATCGATCTGGTTCTATGAAGCCCAGGTATCCGGCCCCAAACCGGCCTGGAATCGCGTAACATGGCGCGGCGATTCAGCGCTGAATGACGGCTCGGACGTGGGCAAGAATCTGACCGGCGGCTGGTTCGACGCCGGCGACCACGTCAAGTTCGGTCTGCCAATGGCGGCTTCGACCACCATGCTGGCGTGGGGCGCGGTGGAATATCGCGACGCCTACGTCAACAGCGGGCAGTTGACGCACCTGCTCAACAACCTGCGCTGGGTCAACGATTACTTCATCAAGGCGCACACTGCGCCGAATGAGTTGTACGTGCAGGTGGGTGACGGCAATGCCGATCACAGCTTCTGGGGTCCGCCTGAGATCATGCAGATGGCGCGACCCGCGATGAAGATCACGGCGACGTGCCCCGGCTCCGATGCGGCCGGTGAGACCGCCGCGGCGATGGCGGCTTCGTCCATCGTCTTCCGCCCCACCGATGCGGCTTACGCCGACACGCTGCTCACGCACGCCGAGCAGCTCTACACCTTCGCCGACACCTATCGCGGCAAGTACAGCGATTGCGTGACCGGCGCAAGTGCGTTCTACAACTCGTGGAGCGGTTACAACGACGAGCTGGTGTGGGGCGCCATCTGGCTGTATCGCGCGAAGGAAGCCAAGCAGGCGGGCAGCGGCGCGTCCTTCCTCACCAAAGCCGAGCAGTACTACGACAACCTCGGCACCGAGCCGCAGAGCACCGTCAAGTCCTACAAGTGGACCATCGCCTGGGACGATAAGGGCTATGGCGCTTACGTGCTGCTGGCCAAGCTGACGGGCGCGCAGAAGTACAAGGACGACGCGCAGCGCTGGCTCGACTACTGGTCGGTGGGCGCCGGGCCGCGCACACCCGGCGGCTTGATCATCGTTGACAGCGGCGGCGGCTGGGGATCGCTGCGCTACGCGGCCAACACGGCTTTCTCCGCGCTGGTCTACGCCGATTATCTGGGCACATCCAATGCGCTGTACAGCCGCTATCACGATTTCGCCGTCAATCAAATCAACTATGCGCTGGGCGGCAATCCCAATAACCGCAGCTACGTGATCGGGTTTGGCAACAACCCGCCCATCAATCCGCATCATCGCGCCGCGCACGGATCGTGGATCAACGGCGGGCCGACGGGCGTGCCCACCAACAATCGGCACATCTTGTACGGCGCTTTGGTGGGCGGCCCGTCGACCACCAACGACAACGCCTACACCGACGATCGCAATGACTTCAAAGCCAACGAAGTCGCCACCGATTACAACGCCGGCTTCACCAGCGCGCTGGCGCGCCTGTATCGCGAATACGGCGGCACGCCGCTGGCGACCTTCCCGGTGGCGGAAACGCCCGATGGGCCGGAGATGTCGATCGAGGCCAGCGTGAACGCCGCGGGCACCAACTTCACCGAGATCAAGGCCTACGTGATCAACAAATCGGCCTGGCCGGCGCGCATGCTCGATAAAGGATCGTTCCGCTACTTCTTCACGCTGGAGTCGGGTGTGACGCCGTCGATGATCACGCTGACGGCTAACTACAATCAATGCACGGCGCCCAGCGGCCCCACGCAGTGGTCGGGCAACATCTACTACGTGACCATCAACTGCACGGGCACCAAGATCTTCCCCGGCGGGCAATCAGAGTATCGCAAGGAAGTGCAGTTCCGCATCGCCAGCTCGGGCGCGTGGGACGTCAGCAATGACTGGTCGTACAGCGGCATCGCCACCACGCCGGGCGCGACGCCGATCCCGGCCAACAACATTGTGCTGTACGACAACGGCGTGAAGGTGTGGGGCAACGAGCCGGGTACCACCGGCCCGACGAATACGTTCACGCCGACGCCGTCGCGGACGTACACCCCGTCGCCGACACCCACCGGCCCCACTTCGACTTTCACGCGGACGCCCACTCGGACTAATACGCCCACGCCGACGCAGACCAGCCAACCGGGCGGCTGCAAGGTGACGTATACGGTTAATCAGTGGAATACGGGCTTCACCGCTGACGTGAAGATTACCAACAACGGGGCTACGGCCATCAACGGCTGGACGCTGGGCTGGGCCTTTGCGAACGGCCAGCAAGTGACCAGCGCGTGGAATGCCACGGTCAGCCAATCGGGTGCGAATGTGACCGCCAGCAATCCGGCCGGTCACTGGAACGGTACGATCGGCGCGAACGGCGGATCGGTGTCCTTCGGCTTCCAGGCGAACCACAACGGTACCAACACCATCCCGACGGTCTTCACGTTGAACGGCGTCACCTGCGGCGATACGGGGCCGACCCCGACCTTCACACCGACCTCGACGCGCACCAACACGCCCACGGCGACCCGCACGCCGACGCGCACCACTACTCCGACCCCCACGGCGACCGGCCCGACGAATACGTTCACGCCAACGCCCACGCGCACCAACACGCCGACGATGACGCGGACGTTTACGCCCACGCCGACCAACACCCCCTTCACGCCGCAGCCTGCCGGGTTGAAGGTGCAATATCGGGTGGGTGAGACCGGCGGCAGTGTCAATCAAATCCGCGCGGCTTTCAACATCGTCAACACGGGCAGTAGCGCCGTGCCGTTGAGCGAGTTGAAGATTCGTTACTGGTATACCATCGACGGCGTCAAGGCGCAGACCTTCAACTGCGATTACGCGCAGGTGGGCTGCGGCAACGTCAGCGGCGCTTTCCAGGCGATGGCGGTGGCCGTACCGAATCAAGCGGATTACTACTATGAAGTGAGCTTTGGCGCGAGCGCGCCCAGCGTTCCGGCCAACGGCCAGAGCGGCGAGATTCAAACGCGCATCAACAAGACCGATTGGACCAACTACACCCAGACGAACGACTACTCGTTCGACGCGACCAAGACCGCCTTTGCCGACTGGACGCGCGTGACGCTGTATCGCAACGGCGTGCTGGTGTGGGGCGCCGAGCCGGTGGCCGGGACGCCCACCTTTACGCCGACGCCCACCCGCACGTACACTCCGTCGCCCACGCCGACCGGGCCGACCCCCACGCCCACACCGACTGGCACTGGGAGGTTCCGCGTCGACGCGCAGGGCAACATCAGGCTGAATGGCACGATCTTCCGCGTGAAAGGCGGCTCCTGGTTCGGGCTGGAAGGACGGCATGAGCCTTCCAACGACCCCACCAATCCCAGCGGCGCTCCGATGGAGCAGTACATGGGCAACGTCTTCTGGGCGCCGAGCGGCCGCACCTACGATCAGGATATCGCCGAGTTCAAGGCCATGGGCATTAACGTGATCCGCCTGCCCGTGGTACCGCAGACGCTCACCGGCACCGATCCGCAGGGCATGGCGCCGTTCCTCAAGAACGATCCGTCCGTGCGCATCGCCAACTCGCGCCTGGCGCTGGAAACGATCATCCAGAAGTTGGACGCGGCTGGCATCTACGTGCTGCTCGACATCCACTCCTGCTCCAACTACGTGGGCTGGCGAGCCGGGCGCTTCGACGCCCGCCCGCCCTATGCCGACGCCACCCGGAACAACTACGACTTCAAGCGCGAGGATTCCTCTTGCGCGGCGACCAACAATCCGAGCACCGTCACCCGTATCCAGCCCTACGACCAGAGCAAGTGGGTGGCCGATTTGCAGACGCTGGCCGGCCTGGAACAACAACTCGGGGTTGATAACGTCATCGGCATCGACATCTTCAATGAGCCGCATGACTACACCTGGGCTGAGTGGAAGGCGTTGATCGAGCTGGCCTACGCCACGATCAACCCGATCAATCCCAACATCCTGATCTTCGCGCAGGGCATCGGCACCGTGGCCGGCACGCAGGACGGCTCACCCACCACCACCATCCAGGTGCCGCATGGCAATCTCGCGTCGAATCCCAACTGGGGTGAGAACCTGTACGAGGCGGGAGCCAATCCGCCGGCCATCCCGAAAGATCGGCTGGTGTACTCGCCGCACACCTACGGCCCGTCGGTGTTCGTGCAGAAGATGTTCATGGATCCGGCCCAGCCGCAGTGCGCGGGGCTGGAAGGCGACGCTGCCGCCGAGGCGGACTGCAACATCGTGATCAACCCGACGCTGCTGCGGCAGGGTTGGGAAGAACACTTCGGCTACCTGAAGGCGCAGGGGTACGCGATTGTTATCGGCGAGTTCGGCGGCAACATGGACTGGCCGGGCGGCAAAGCCAGCCTGCGCGATCAGCAGCTGTGGAGCCACATCACCGACCGAACGATCGATGAGCAGTGGCAGAATGCCTTTGTCGACTACCTGATCGACGCAGGTATCACGGACACCATCTACTGGTCGATCAATCCAGAGTCCGGCGATACCGGCGGCCTGTACACCACGCCTTATCAGCCCGGCTCCAACGAGTCTGGCTGGGGCACGTGGGGGCCTCTTGACACGCGGAAGATGAATTTGTTGAATCTGCTCTGGGGTAACTGATCTTCCGCAGAACGCTGAAACAGCGCGGTGAGTGTGGATCAGTCACGCTCACCGCGTTCGGCCAATCTCGATCGATCATCGGCGGCTGCCCGGTCAGCCTCGCAGGACCAGCCCCGCTCACGCAGCGATCGCACGATCGCTGCGTCTGACCAATCCGCTCGCTGCCGCTCTCTCCCCGGCCGGGCGCCAGCCGATGGATCGATATCAATTTACGGGCACTGAATCAAACCCTGCGCCCACAGGCAGCCGCCGCAGGCCGGAAAGACATTGCCCAGGCAGTCTTCTTCATTGCCGTCCAGCATCTCGCAGCCGCCGCAGAACGTGCACGGCGCGAAGCCAAACCCCTGCACGTGATCGCGATAGGCCGCATACTGGGGATCATTCCAAATGTCCAGCAGGCCGCGCTGATTCACATTCCCCACGATGTGCGCGCGTGACATGCGCCAGTGCTTGTTGATGTGATGCGTGTGCGTGTGCATCAACGGCAGGCACGGACTGACATTGCCGTTCCAGGCAATGGCCAGCGCGCCGCTCTCGATGAAATTGCACGCATCGTTCGCGCCGCCCAGGCTGCTGCCCGCAAAATTGACGTTGAAGCCGCTGCTGAACGCTTTGAACAGCGCGTCCGCTGTTTCCGGCGTGAACGGCAGCTTGGGCATGCTCAAACGCGGCATCCATTTAGACGACATGTAGGTGATGTCGTTCAACGCGCTTTCGTACAGCACCTCGCCGCGCAGCTGCTCGTCGATGGCGAGCACGTTGCTGACCTTGAAGTGCGCCGCCCCCAGGCTTTTGGCGAGTTTCAACACGTCCGGCAGATCGTTGATGTTGCGTTTCATCGCCACGAAGGCCACGCCGATCTCTGGTTTGGCAAAGTGGCTGGGGCGGCGCAGCTTGCGCAGCA
>CAYNML010000020.1:71166-73775 GCA_964398185.1 uncultured Anaerolineae bacterium
GGATCGAGATCCTTGATCCCGTCGAGAATGCGCGCGTAGGTCGCATCGGTCATGCGGCCCAGCGACTCGGCCCAGTTGTTGCGATAGCACGTCACGCAATCGAGGTTGCAGTGATCGGTCGGCTCGACGTAGAGGCGCGTCAACTGCGAGGTGGGGCGGTGCAGGCGCACGACGTTGTTCTCATTGTCCACGCGCACCCTCGCGCCCGGCACCAGCCCGTACTGCCGCGCGATCTCCGGCGGCAGAATTAACCTGCCCTGTTCATCGACTTCGGCGAAACTCGCCTGCTTGCCTGGAATCATAGGTCACACTCCCTTGATTAGGAAATTATATCCTCTGGCGGCAAGCCCGGATATGACGCAGATCAGCCCGTTTGAACCTTCCTGCTTTTCGTGTTACTCTTGCGACTAACGCACTATCTCACTATTGGACTAACTCATGGGCACCCTCAATCCAAATCTGCTCTCTAAACATACGTCGTCGATTCTCAACGAGTCCGCCAAGATCATGCCGACGTTGGGCAAGCGGTTGTTGATGCCGGAGATTGTCCTGCTCGGACTGATCCGCACGCCGGACACTTCGGCGCGGCGCATCCTCGATAAAGTGGCGCAGGAACGCGGCTTCAAGCTCGGCGATCTCGACGCGGCGGCGGTGGCGCAGTTGAAGACGCGCGAAGGCCGCCCCGCCGATTTCGTCTTTGTGCTCGACAACGGTGGCAAGATCGATCTGTCCGACGAACTGCTGCAATCGATCGACGAAGCGCTAACGATCGCGCAGGCCAGCGACGAAGTGTGGATCGGCACGGAGCATCTGCTGAGTGCGCTCTCGCAGCGCGGCGTCAGCACCGCCGGATTGCTGCAGGCGCGCGGGATCACACCACAGGCGCTGGAGCCTTATCTGAAAGATCGATCGATCTCGCGGCGCATGACCACGCGCGATTGGGTGGCGGACGCCCGATCGGGTGAGCTGACCCCCACGTACTTCCGCGAGAATTTGCTGCGTGAGTTGATCAGCGTACTGTCGCAGGCGGGACAGCGCCACGTGCTGCTGATCGGCGCAGCGGGCAGCGGACGCCGATCGCTGGCGTACAGTCTCGCGCTGCTCGTCGCCGAGAACCGCGGGCCGCAGGGGATCGATCGGGTGATTGAGATCGCCGAAAGCGCGCTGCTCGATAATCCCGTGGAGGCATTGCGATCGGGCGTGAAGCAAGCGATCGGCGGCGCGTTGTTCATCCCCAACGTCGCGCGCTTCTTCGATCGCTTCATGGCCGACAAAGTGAAGAACATCGTGCAGAAGGCGTTCCTCGATAAAGCGCCGATCGTGATCGGCACGGCGACCGAAACGGAATACAACGAGTCGCTGAAGCAGCTCAATAACGTGCACGTGTTGAAAGTGCCCGCGATGTCGGTGGAAGAAACGACGCAGGTGTTAAACACGCTGAAGTCCAAGTTCGAGACGGAATACGCGCTGACCATTGCGGCGGGCGCGCCCTCGACGGTGTCCGTGATGGCGTCGCGGTATCTATCGGGCGGAGCACAACCGGGCGCGGCCATTCAATTGATGCATCGCGCCTGCGCGCTGGTGCGCATGTCCACGCAAAGCGATCTCGCTTACAAGCCCGACGCCAAGCCCGACGCGACGCTCGATCCCGACGATGTGATGCTGGCCTTGAGCCAGATGACGGGCATCCCCGCGACGAAGTTGGGTCAGGACGAGCGCACCAAGTACGCGCAGATGGCCGAGTTCGTGAAGGCGCGCATCGTCGGGCAGGACGAGGCGGTGCTGGCCGTGAGCCGCGCCGTGAAGACCGCGCGCGTGGGGCTGAAAGATCCCAAACGCCCGATCGGTTCTTTCTTGTTCCTCGGCCCTACGGGTGTGGGCAAGACGGAACTGGCGAAGGCGCTGGCGGAATTCATGTTCGGCAGCGAAGATAATTTGATCACGCTGGACATGACGGAGTATCAGCAGGAAGATTCGCTCAATCGGTTGATCGGCGCGGCGCCCGGTTACGTGGGCTTTGAAGGCGGCGGGCAGTTGACCGATCGCGTACGGCAGATGCCGTACGCGATCGTGTTGTTCGACGAATGCGAGAAGGCGCATCCGCGCATCCTCGACGTGCTGCTGCAGATGATGGACGAAGGCCGTCTGACCGACGGGCAGGGGCGCACGACCAAGTTCAGCGATGCGGTGATCATCCTCACCAGCAACCTCGGCGCGAAGTTCCTCGTCGATCGATCGTTGAGCGAAGACCAAGCGCACGAACTGGCGCTGGACGCGGTGAAGCAGCACTTCCGCCCGGAGTTCCTCAACCGCCTCGACGAGATCATCATGTTCAACGCGCTGTCCGACGAGGCGCTGCGCAAGATTCTGGATCTGCTGCTGAAGAAGGAAATGAAACTGGCGGGTGAGCGCGGCCTGACGCTAGAAATCAGCGAATCGGCGAAGACGTGGCTGCTGGCGCAGAACGATCATCCCGAATGGGGCGCGCGTCCGCTAAGACGGATCATTCAGAAGTTCGTGCGTGAGCCATTGGCCGATTATCTGCTGGAGAAGAATCCGCCGGCGGGGACGAAGATTCGGGTGGAGGTGGAGGGGAAGGGATTGAAGAT
>CAYNML010000021.1:0-4900 GCA_964398185.1 uncultured Anaerolineae bacterium
TTCGGGACATGGTTCTTCTCCAGTGAGAGTTTTATTCAACTTGTGTGCAGACGTACTGAAGATGTGTTGCTTGAAACCGGGTGGGCATCGCCAAAACAGTCGCGTGCTGATCGGCCTCCTTTCATGCGTTGGGCGTTTTTTGCGCCTGCTGTGTGCGAAAGATGAGGAGAGGGTGTCACCATACGTGTTCACGTTGGTCCAGTCTTATGCATGCCTGGCGAATCCTTCAAGGATGACATGCGTTGTTCACCCTACACGGCCTTGGGGACTATAGTTGTAACTCAAACGTCAGGTTGAGTGTTAGTGGGAGGTGTCGCTATCTCGACATGACAAATGTAATGAGCTCAGGGGTGACGATTGTGGGGAGAGCGATGTACTTTGTCACCGTCTCGGATCATTTGATATGCCCCTTTGACTGAAAACGCCCGCCCCTGGGGTTAATAACCCCAATCGCGCAGATACAAAAAGTCGATGCCCACCGTGCGCTTGCTGAGCTTGGCGATCAGCGGGCCGCGCCGCTTGAACTGCATCGTGCGGATCAACTTCCACACGCGTTCCACGTACACCCGATCGAACCCCGCCTCGATCGCTTCTTCCGGCGAGTAGCGTTCATCCACCAGCAGGTACAAGAGCTGATCGACCTCCGCGTAAGTCAGGCCCATCTCGTCTTCGTCGGTCTGGCCGATCCACAAATCGGCGGACGGCGGCTTGGCCACGATCGGCTCCGGCACCCCGATGGCCCGCGCTAGTTCGCGCACTTGCGTCTTGTACAGATCGCCGATCGGGTTGACGGCGGACGCCATATCGCCGAAGAGTGTGCCGTAGCCCAGCAGCAATTCGGTCTTGTTGCTGGTGCCGATCACCAATCCCTTGTGGGCAGCGGATCGATCGAACAACACGATCATGCGGGCGCGCGCCATCAGGTTGCCCTGGCGCAGCGGCGTGATGCCCGGCGTGGCGGCGATGAGCGGATCGACCATGGCGCTGATGTCCACGGTTTCGCTGTGGATGCCCAGCGCGTCGATGACCAGCTGCGCGTGATCGAGGCTGTCTTGCGACGAGGTGCGATACGGCAGGCGCACCGCATAGACGTTGTGCGCGCCGATAGCCTGCGCCGCCAGATAACACGCCAGCGCCGAATCGATGCCGCCCGACAGGCCGATGACGGCGTGCTCGATGCCGACCTTGCGAATCTCGTCGCGCAAAAAGGTCTTTAAGACCGTGCGCGCCAGATCGGTGTTGATGTGCAGCTTGTGAGTGAGATCAGGAGGAGTCATGTTGGTTGTTGGTTACTGGTAGTTGGTTGTTGGTCGAGGACGTTACCTCTCGCCGGTGATGCGCCGCAATTCACGCAGCGTCAATTCCGGACGCTCGTCGCGCAGCAGCGGCGTGCGGGCGCGGCTGCGGCGGATCTGGTTGAGATCGATCTCGGCCACGGTCAGCGCCTCTTCAAAGTAGGGCGCTTGCGTGACGAGATCGCCGTCGGGATTGAAGATGGTCGATCCGCCCCAGAAATTTTGCCCGTCCTCAAAGCCCACGCGATTGGAGTGAATCACGTAGTTGCCGAAGATCGCCGCGTATGACTTGTTGATATTTTCCACAAAGCGCGCCGAGGCCAGACGATCTTCGTCGTTCAAGCCGCGCCCCGGGCTGGCCGAGGTCAGCAGCAGCACATCCGCGCCGTCGAGCCACGCCAGGTAGGGCGGGCTGAGATGCCAGAAGTCTTCGCAGATCAAAAGCGCCATGCGGCCAAAGCGCGTGTCGAAGGCGCGAATGCTATCGCCCGCGTCGAAGAAGCGGCCCTCGTCAAACATGCCATAGGTGGGCAGATACACTTTGCGGTGCACGTGCACGATCTGCCCGCGCGACAGATACGCGCCCGACGTGAAATAGCGCCCGCGCTCATCGACCTCGGCAAAACCGACGACCAGATCGAGCCGCTGGCTGGCTTCCAGCATCGAATGGATCAATGGATCGGAGGGCGCCGCCTTGTGTGCGGTATGCGCCATGGCGTCTTGCAACATGTAACCGGTCAGCGAAAGTTCGGGAAAGACCAGCAAGTCCACTTTCTCACGCGCGGCCCGATCCACAAACATCATGTGCGTTTCGCAGTTGGCGCGCACATCGGCTAGCTGGGGACTGATCTGAGCGAGACCAACGGTGATCTTCATAGCGCCTCGTTGTTTGAAGGAATGTCGCAGTTACACAAGAAAGTGTACACTCGACACTTAGTCTTGTCAACCGGCGTCAGCCGCGGCGGGCGATGGGGACGATCGGCGTTTCACGCGCAGCCGCACCAATGCGATCAGCGCGACGCCGCAGAGCAGGGCATCCAACACTTGATCGATCCGCCAGCCGTTGATGAGCGGGACATCGTCGCCGCGCGTGAAGCCAAGGACGAAAGCGCCCGCGCTGTAAGCGGCGATGAACAGCCAGTACCGCGCGCCGACTGGCCACGCTTTGCGGCGCGTGAACCACAACAGCAGGAACACCAGCAGCGACCACAGCACGCCCATCAGCTGAGTGGGCCAGCGCGGATTCGTCAGGCCATACCAATCGGGCGCGTCGATCGCCAGGAAAAAGAAAGGCTGTCCGGGGAACAACTCTTTACCGTAGGCGGTCGCGGACAGATATGATCCGATCCAGCCGAAGCACGCTGCCAGCGCTGTGCCGATCGCCAGCAGATCGAGGATCAGCATGGGCGACGACTGCCGCCGCGCGATCAACCACGCCCCGATCGATCCACCCACCAACCCGGCCTGCCAGCTCAAGCCGCCCAGCCACAGGCGCGGAATCTCAGCCAGGTGATCTTGATAGTAAAGCCAATTGATCAGCCCGTAGCCGAGGCGGGCCGCAATAACGCCCAACACCACCGCGGCGAGGATCGCGTCGAGCACGGTGGCCGATCGGATGTGCCGCCGCCGCGCTTCGCTCAGACTGACGAGCGTACCTGACACCAAGCCCAGCACCAGACATACTGCGTAGGTGGTAATCGTCAGACCTTCCATCTGCCAGAAGATCGGTTGCATGCGCGCCAGTATAGCACACCAGCACGCGCTTGTGTTTGACGCGCTCCCTGCGCTCGGTTATACTCACGCCACTTTCGCAAGCTGGTTAGAGGGTTATGATTCAGCGTAAAACATGGTTGATACTTATCGCTGCCTTGGTGCTGGCCGCCTGCGCGCCGACGGACGCCACGCCCGCCGCCACAGCCCCGCTGCGGCCGGAAGGGCAGGAACTGATTTTGTGGCACTCGTTCGAGGGCGCGCTGCGCGACGCGCTGCTGAAGCAGGTGGATGAATTCAACGCCATCAATCCGTGGCGCATCGTCGTCGTGCCGGAATATCACGGCGACGCCCAAACGGTGGGCCGTGAACTGGCGGCCGCGATCAAGGCGGGCGCTGCGCCCGAACTGGTTATTCGCGATCCGTCGGATGTGTGGGCCCTGGGCGACGCCGTCGTGCCCCTGCAGACCTACGTAAACGATCGGCGCTTTGGCTTGACGGCCGATGATGTGCAGGACATCTATCCGGCCATGCTGGATATGGCCCGCGATCCGAAGGAAAAAACGCTGCTCAGCTTTCCGCTGGGTGGCGAAGGCGTGGTGCTGGTCTACAACGCCGACCGCCTGGCCAAACAGAATTACTTCACGCCGCCCACCTCGTGGCCCTTGTTCAAAGAAGTCTGCCAGGCAACCACACTCGATACCACCGGCGACAACCGCGTGGACGTGTACGGCTTCGGCTTCGATCCGCGCGCGGACTTTGCCACGGCCTGGTTGAACAGCCGCGGCGGATCGATTTTGAACGAAGAAGGCACGCACACGTCCTTCAATAGCGACGAAGGCGTGCGCACCCTGGCCCTCCTGCAGGAAACCGCCAAGAGCGGTTGTTTCCTGAATAGCGGTGCAAATGCCATCCGTGATTTTGCGCGCGGCAAAGTGGCGCTGATTTTTGCGCAGACCACGCAGCTGCCGGAAATCTTCGACGCGGTAGAAGCGCGCGGCGGTTTCCGCTGGAACGTATCGCCCGTGCCGTACGGCCGGCGCGATCCGACGCTGACGATCAGCGGCCCGTCGTGGGTCATGTTGAAAAGCACACCGTCCAAGCAGCTGGCCAGCTGGCTGTTTATCCGCTGGTTCGCGGAGACGCCGCAGGCGGTGCGCTGGTCGCAGTTGACGGGCCTGCTGCCGCTGCGCCAGTCGGCGGGTCTGGGGCTGGCCGATGAGTTTGCCGCCAACGCTGGCCTGAAAGTCGCCTTCGATCTGCTCACGGTGGCGCAGGCGCAGCCCGACGTGCCGCAGTGGGACGCCATCGCCGAGCTGCTCGTGCACGCCGTTAGCGCCTCGGTGCAAGGCAACGATCCGCAGCAGATGCTGAACGAAGCGGCGCAGGCCGCCGATAATTTGTTAAACCAGTGAGCTCACCATGTCCGATCGACTTGACTTTGCCCTGCAGATCGCCCGCGCCGGTGGCCGGGTACTGCGCGAGCGTTACCTCACCCCGCGCGAAATTCACGCCAAAGGCTGGCGCGATTTCTACACCGACGCGGACACGGCGGCCCAGCAGATCGTTGTCGATCTGATCCGATCACATGAGCCGCAGGCGGCCATTCAGGCCGAAGAAGGTCTGGAGCCGCCGCCGGGCGCGACGGCGTTGTGGGTGATCGATCCGCTGGATGGCACCACCAATTACGCGCGGCAGTTCCCGGTATTTTCGGTGTCTATCGCCTATGTGGAGCAGGGGCAGCCGCAGCTGGGCGTGGTGTACGATCCCGTGCACGAGCGTGTCTTTTTTGCCGAGCGCGAGCAGGGGGCCTACCTCAACACCGATCGGCTGTACGCGGCGACAACGGCCGACATCGGTTCCGCCATCGTCGCGTTGGATTGGGGACGCGGCGA
>CAYNML010000021.1:5000-73413 GCA_964398185.1 uncultured Anaerolineae bacterium
TTGAAGCGCATCGAAGGGCAGGTGCGCGGTGTGCAGAAAATGCTGGACGAAGATCGTGATTGCCACGAGATCGTGCAGCAGTTGGCCGCCATCCGATCGGCGGTGCAGGGCGCGAGCGTGATGTTCATGCGGCAGTATGCGTCCGACTGTCTGATGAGTTCCGACAAGACCGATCGGGCCTCGCGTGAAATATTGATCGACGATTTGCTCCAGTTGCTGGGCAAAGCGCCATAGGAAGAAGTGAGAGCATGAGCGAGAATACCAAGTCAGGACATTTAGTGTGGGAAGGCCAGGGGGTGGCGTTTCGCGTCATGGGCGGATCGGGTTATCAACTTCGCTTCGATAATCCCCCCAGCCCCAGCGGCACCAGCCCGATGGAACTGGTCGCGCTCGCTTCGGCGGGCTGCACGGCCAGCGATGTGATTTCGATCCTGCAGAAGAAGCAGCAACAGGTCACTGAGTTCGAAGTGAATGTCGTGGGCGTACGCGCTGCTGAGCATCCCAAGGTCTTCACCGAGATCGATCTGGAATACGTGGTCACCGGCCGTGGCATCGATCTGAAGGCAGTCGAACGCGCCATCGAACTGTCGCTAACCAAGTACTGCTCGGTGAACCTGATGCTGGAAAAGGCCGTGAAGATCAATCACCGCTATCGCATCGTCGAAGTCGAGGCCGCGTAAGATGGGCACGGCGACGACGACGGTGCAGTGGTTGTCCGGCAAGCGCTTTGTCGGCATCGATTCCACCAATCATGCGGTAGTCATCTCCTCGAAGGACGAAGGGGTGGGCGTCAAACCGTCGGATCTGCTGCTCATCGCGCTGGCGAGCTGCACCGCCGTTGACGTGGTGGAGATTCTCTCCAAGAAACGCCTGCCGCTGGATGCGCTGGAGATCATCACGACGGGCGAGCAGGATGCTGATCCGCCGTGGACGTTTCGCAAGATTCACTTGCGGTACCGCTTGAGCGGCCGAGGCTTGACCGACAAGGCCGTGGAGCAGGCGATTCAATTGTCGGAAGAGAAGTATTGTTCGGTCGCCGCCACCGTGCGCGCGACCGCGGAAATAACGACTGAGTTTGAGATCATCCGTGAGGGAGAATAGAACATGAAAGAGCCAATTCACGTTTCCGATGCGAATTTCGAGAAGACCGTGTTGCAGTCCAAAGTGCCGGTGATTGTGGACTTTTGGGCGCCATGGTGCGGGCCGTGCCGCATGGTGGCCCCCGTGCTGGACAAGCTGGCCGGCGAGTATGAAAACAAGATCGTCGTGGCCAAGGTCAACACCGACGACAATCCCGAATGGGCCATGAAGTACGGCGTGCAGGGCATTCCCACCATGCTGTTCGTCCGCGATGGGCAGATCGTCGATCGGGTGGTGGGCGCGCAGCCGTATCCCGTCATCAAAGGCCGCATCGACAAGCTGATCGCGCCGGTCGCCGCGTAAGTGATTCGCAGACTTCGGAAGCGCGCCGCGAAGCTTCCGAAGTCTTTTTTGCCTCTTGACACATAGACAAACTTCGATATAATAAATCCATAGACGAGCATCGATATGAAGAAAGTCAATCCGGTCGAATTTGCCAAGGCCATCGCCGATGAGACCCGGCAGAAAATCATGGGCCTGTGCTGCTGCGCCGAGTTGTCGGTGAACGAGATCGTCGAGCAGACCAACGTCTCGCAGCCGACGGTGTCGCATCACCTCGCCATTCTGCGCGAAGCGGGCCTGGTGACTGTGCGGCACGAAGGCAAGCAGGCGTATTACACGCTGAATCAAGAGCGCATGGCCATGTGCTGCGGACAGCTGATGCAGGTCTTTGCGCCGGAGAGTGACGTGACCGAAGCGGTCAAGCAAGCCAGCGAGGGTTAGGCGGCGAATCAGCGAGGCAGCGAATCAGCGATCGGCAGGATAGTGAGTGCTGATCGGGCGATTCAGGCCGACCGCAGCGGCAGAATGGCCGTTCTTTTTTGCGGAAACGTATAGATGGGCATCGATGTAATATGACGCGCCCTGCACGGCCGGCAGCAAGCGCATGTCATTCCCGCGTGTTTTCGGCGGGAATCCAGCGGATCAGGGATGCCCGCTTGAAGCACGTGGCATGACGTAGACCGCGATCAATCTCAATCTATCAGGAGAAATGGCATGGAAGCGACAACGGTTCATGAAGCGGTGCGCGAGCATTACGGCGAACTGGCGCGCACTTCGAGTTCGTGCTGTGGCAGCAACACGGGCAGCAGCACCTTGTATGATGAGGCCCTGATCCAGGCGGTGCCTTCTGACATCAGCGGCTTTTCGTTGGGCTGCGGCGATCCGATCACGCTGGCGAAACTGCAGCCGGGCGAGATCGTGCTCGATCTGGGTTCCGGCGGCGGACTCGATTGTTTCCTCGCGGCGAAACAGGTCGGCGAGACAGGCCGCGTCATCGGCGTGGATATGACGCCCGATATGTTAGCCAAAGCCCGCGCGAATGCGGAACGCTTGAAAGTCAACAACGTCGAATTCCGCGAAGGCTATCTGGAAGCACTGCCTGTCGAAGATGCCACGGTCGATGTAGTGATCTCCAACTGCGTAATCAACCTCTCGCCCGACAAGCCGCAGGTCTTCCGCGAAGTGTTTCGTGTGCTGAAGCCCGGCGGGCGTGTGGCCGTGTCCGACATCGTGACGAATGGCACGCTGCCGGAAGCGGTACAGCAGAGCATGGCATCGTGGGGGGCGTGCGTGGCGGGCGCGCTCGATCAGCGCGATTACGTGAATGGCCTGCGTGCTGCCGGTTTTGTCGATGTGCGGGTGCAGCCCAAGAGCCAGACCGATCAGGCGCTGGCTTCATTGCCGATCGGCGTGCCGTTCTCCGCAACAATCACGGCCACCAAACCCAACGGCGCGACACCTCCAGAACTTGAAGTGATCCCGCTTGAAGCTGCTCAGGCGCAACCGAGTAAATTCGATCAGCTATTGGGTCAGGTCGATTCACTGGATGCGTTCGACAACGGCTACGATCTGCGCGTCAAGGACGATGCTGCCACCGTCCGTGCGCTGGTCGCCGAGTTGAGCGCGGCGGCTTCGTGCTGCTCACCGCTGAGTTTCAACGTGGTCGAAGCGGCCGATGGCGTCCACGTGCGCATCGTCAACCCGGCGGCGAGCCAGCCCGGTGTGGCGAAGGGATCAGGTTGCTGCAATTGATTTTTGCGCGCTACGTCTTGCCCGAGTGCTCTCTGTCGGGCATCCAGTATGACGACAGTGATATCTACGTCAGATGCACTTTAGATTCCCGCTAACAGCGCGCGGGAATGACGTGGCGAAATAATTGGGAGATCACGATGACCAACGCCCCTTCCAACCCCTATTTTGCCGAAGTGGCCGAGCAGTGGGACGAAATCCGCTCGGGCTATTTCACCGAACACATGCGCGATGCGGCGATCGACAAAGCGCACTTGCCACTCAACGCCATCGTCGCCGATGTGGGTACCGGTACAGGCTTTGTGGCGCGTGGCCTGGTAGAGCGCGCGAACAAAGTGATCGGGTTTGATGCCAGCCCGGATATGCTGGCCGTGGCGCGGCGCAACCTGGCGCAGTTTGATAACGTGGAGTTCCGCGAAGCGACGGGCGATCAACTCCCCGTGTCGGGCGAGATGTTCGACGGGGTGTTCGCCAACATGTATCTGCATCATGCGCCCGATCCGCTGGCGGCGATCAAAGAGATGGCGCGCACCCTCAAACCCGGCGGCGTGCTGTGCCTCACCGATCTCGACACGCACGATCACGAATGGCAGCGCGAGCAAATGGCGGATTTGTGGTTAGGCTTTGACCGCGGTGATATTCGACGTTGGTTCGCGGAAGCGGGACTGCGCGACATCGATGTGGACTGCGCGGAAGGGACGTGCAATGCCTGCGGCCCGGACGGCGAAGTGAAGCCGCTCAGCATCTTCGTGGCCATCGGGCGGAAGTAATCGCGGCAAAATCAAATGGCGCCGATCGAGGCGAGATGCCCGATCTGCGCCATTCGTTTCTTCCTCAATCCGTGGTTGTTCTCAGTGCGACATCGCCACCACAAACGCTACCGCGTATTCCTTCTCGTGGGTCAGGCTTACCGACCATTCCGTCAGGCCAAGTTCCTGCGCGCGCTGCGCGGCCCAGCCGTGCAGATGCACGTGCGGCTTGCCAAAGCGATCGGGCAGAATCTCCACATCGTGGAACTTGACGCCCAGCGGCGACATGACACGCAAACCAACGCCCAGCGTTTTGCTGACCGCCTCTTTGGCCGCGTAACGCACGGCGAATTCTTCCGCAAAGCCGCGGCACGATCGGATTTCGGCGGGCGTGAAGCAGCGATCGAGAATGCGCTGACCGTAACGCTCGATCGCTGTTTTCATGCGCGGGATATGTAGGATATCGACACCGGTGGAAAGCATAGGCAATTAACAATGAACAATGAACAATTAACAATTAACAATGAACAATGAACAATTAACAATGAACAATGAACAATCCCCTGCGCACGGCGGCGGGGACTTCGTGAACAATGATCGGCGTGAATAACTAACAACCGACGACCAACAACCAACAACTATCAACTAACCACCAGCCACTAACTACCAATTGGTCCCGCGACTGCTAACGCAAAATTCTCCGCGTCCAGATACTTCTGCGCGGCGGCCTGCACACTGGCCGCGTTGATGGCGTTGATGCGATCAGGGTAGTTGACGAGATAATCGAGGCCGAGGCCGTACAGTTCCATATCCAGGATGATGCCGGCCACGCCGTCGTTGGTCTCCAGCCCGATCGGCATCGAACCGATCATGTAGGACTTGTTGTCCTTCAGTTCGGTGGGCGTGACCTTCGTCTCGATCATGCGTTTGATCTCGGCTTGAATCAACGGGATGGCTTTATCGACGTTGGCCGGATCGACACCCGCCACGGCCTGCCACGCGCCGGGGCCAAGACCGCCTTCGAGTTGGCTGTACGAGTAGTAGGCCAGGCCGCCTTTTTCGCGGACGCGCGCGCCCAGGCGGCCATACAAGCCGAACACGCCGAGGATCGAATTCGCCATGCGCGCGTCGAGGTAGTCGGGAGCCGATCGGGCGGGGCCGACAAAGCCCAGCACCAGATCGGACTGCGACTTGCCGGGAATATCCACACGCTGCTCGCGCCGTTCGGTCAAGCGCGGCGCAGACGGCGGCGATCCGCGATCGACCTGTGCGCCGATCCATGCGCCAAACTTGTCTTCCCAAATCTGCAACGCGTCTGCGGCTTTCACCGCACCGACGATGGACACGATCAAGCCGTTGGCCCCGTAGGCCGATCGGTAGTAATTGACCAACTCGTCGCGCGTGATGGCGGCGATGGTTTCGGTGTAACCCTGCACGCTGCGATGATACGGATGATCGGCGGGATACAGCAATTCGCGGAAGGTGAGGCCCGCCATGCGCCGCGTGTTGTTGGCGCGCTCTTGCAGATCGGTCAACGTTTCGCCGCGCTGCTTTTCCATCTCGCTGTCGACAAAGGCCGGATGCTGCAAGACATCGGCCAGGATGTCGGCCACCAGCGGCAGATCTTCGGCCAGCGACTTGGCGCCGAACGAGGTGACGTTGATGCCGGAGCTCACATCCACCGTCGCGCCCACCGCTTCGATCGCTTCGTAGATCTGCGCGAAGGTGCGGCGTTCCGTGCCGCGCATGACCATGTTGGCGGTGAACGCGCTGACGCCTTCCTTCCCGATCGGATCGTCAGCGGCCCCGGCGCGCACCAGGCCATCGATGACGACCGACGGGCTGGAGAAATTTTCTTTCACCAGCACCGTCATGCCGTTGGCATACTCTTTGCGCACGATGTTGTGCGAACCGGGGATGTTTGCTTTATCTAGGGGCATGAGTTCCTCACTTGGGCAAGTACTGACCCACCACGCGATTGCCGCGCCGCAGAACTTTGTGCGCCACACGCTGCACATCGGCCACCGTTACCGCGGCCAACCGATCGAGATACGTCTCGAACCATTTGAAATCGGCGAAGATTTCACTCCAGCCGTACCAGAACCCTTGATTGGTCACCGATTCACTGCCGTAGGCGAATGAGGCGCGCGCTTGCTTGATGGCTTTCGTCAGTTCGGTTTCCTGCACGGGTTCGTTCACCATCCGATCGATCTCGGCGTCGAACGCGGCTTCCACTTCCTGCGGTGTATGACCTTGCCGCACGGTGGCGCTGAGGCCGTAGAGATACGGAGCCATCGTCGGGATGCAGCTGCCGCCCACGTCGGTGGCGAGCTCGGTTTCGACCAGCGCCTTATACAAACGCGACGAGGCATTGGTCGTGCCGCCGCCGAAGATCGACAACGACGACGCGCCCGCGAGGATCGCATCCAGCGCCACCATCGCCGGAAAGTCCGGGTCTTTGGCGGCCGGGGCGTGATAGGCGATTTCGACATACGACGTGGCGCCCGGGCCTTCCACGCTGACGCGTCGTTCGCCGCGCTGTTCCGGCTCTACGGCGGTATTGGCCGGAATCGCCGGGCCGCGCTTGATCTTGCCGAAGGATTGCTCGATCTTCTTCAGCATCTCCTGCGCATCGAACGCGCCGACGGCCACCGCCACCGCGTTGTTGGGCGCATAATAGGTGCGATAGTGCGTGTACAGATCATCGCGCGTCATGGTCTGCAGATCGCACAGGTGGCCGATGGTTTCGTGTCCATAGCCATGTGCGCGAAACGCCGCGGCTTGCACTTCTTCGCTCAGCAGGTGGCGTGGATTGTTCTCGCCGCCTTGCTTCTCGCTGATGATGACGGTGCGCTCGGAGGACACATCGCGCGGGCGGAAGGGGGCGTTCACCATCCGATCGGCTTCCAGCGCCAATGCCAGATCGATCTTTTCGGCGGGCAGCGTTTCGAAGTAGGTGGTGAAGTCCAGCCACGTGAAGCCGTTCCACTGGCCGCCTTCGCGCGAGATCACCTGATCGGCTTTGCGGCCGGGGAACTTGTCGGTGCCTTTGAACAGCATGTGCTCGACCCAGTGGCTGATGCCGGTGATGCCGGTGCGTTCGCGCCCCGACCCGACGCGATACCACACCCAGAAGGTGGCGACGGGCGCGTTGTGATTTTCTTTCAGCACCACGGTCAGGCCGTTGGGCAGCACCGTCTTCAAGACGCCGTTGTGCGCCAGGGTCTTCGGGCGCTTGGTGGCCGATCGGCGGGTGGTGGTCTTGGGCATGTGATCTCCTTCACTGTACTATTGAACAGTCATGCCCGAGTGATTCTGTCGGGCATCCAGCCAGGTCATGCTTCTGGATTCCCGCTTAAAACGCGCGGGAATGACGGCTGAACAGTAATCCTTATCTTGGCTAATAAGTGATGCGTGATACGTGCTTCGTGAATCAACTTCACGCCTCACGCACCACGCATCACGTTGTACGTTTTACGCAGTACGCACTACCGATAATTATACCCTCTCCCGATGCCCCGGTAACTGAAGCCCATGTCGGCCATCAGGTCCGGCTCGTAGACGTTGCGCGCGTCCACCATGATGGGGCTCTTCATGAGATTCTTCAAGCGGCGCAGGTCGAGCTGCTTGAATTCGTTCCACTCCGTCATCAGCACCACCGCGTCACAACCCGCGCCGCACTCGTAGGGATTCACGGTGAGCTCTAGGTTGGGCTTGATCTGGCGCGCGACCTGCATCGCCACCGGATCGTAAGCCTGCACCTTGCCGCCGTCCGCTTCGATCAGATCGATCACTTCCAGCGCCGGCGCGTCGCGCATGTCGTCGGTGTTGGGCTTGAAGGCCAGCCCCAGAATGCCGATCTTCTTGCCTTCCAGGCTGCCGCCCAGCAGTTCGCGCAGCTTGTCCACGGTCTGCTTGCGCCGATCGGCATTGATGTCCATCACGGCCTGAATGAGCTGCGGGTGACGTCCGCGCTCTTTGGCCATGTGCGCCAGCGCCAGCACGTCCTTGGGGAAGCACGATCCGCCGTAGCCGATGCCGGCGTCGAGGAAGGCGCGGCCAATGCGCTTGTCGTAGCCCATGCCCGTCGCTACTTCCTTCACGTCTGCGCCCAGCGCCTCGCAGATGTTGGCGATCTCGTTGATGAAGCTGATCTTGGTGGCGAGGAAGGCGTTGGACGCATACTTGATCATCTCGGCGGTGCGCAGATCGGTGATCATGATCGTGGCGCGCACGGGCAGATACAACTGCGCCACCTTCTCGGCCGCTTCGCGCTCGAGCGAGCCAAGCACGATCCGATCGGGATACATGAAGTCGTAAAGGGCATTGCCTTCGCGCAGGAATTCGGGATTCGACACGACGTTGAACTTGATGGGCCGCGTCTGCTTGGACTTGATGATGTCAGCCGTCCAGTCGCCCGTGCCCACCGGCACCGTCGATTTGTTGACGACGATCAGCGGATGATCCATCACTTCGGCGATCGATTCGGCGGCGCGGCGCACGTAGTCCAGATCGGCCTTGCCGTCCACTGCGCTGGGCGTGCCCACGGCGATGAAGACGTATTCAGCGGCCAGATCGGGGCTGCGGCCATTGACGGCCAGGGCGTAGTCGGTGGTGAAGGACAGGCGGCCGGCGCTGACGTTGCGGCGCACCACTTCTTCCAGACCCGGTTCGTAGATGGGCAGGATGCCCTTGTTGAGATTGGCGATGCGTTCTTCGTTCACGTCCAGGCAGACGACCCGGTGACCCAGATCGGCCAGGCAGGTGCCGGTCACCAGGCCGACGTAGCCGACGCCAATCACGGCGATGTTTTTCATGGTGTAGTTCCTTTCCTTCCAGTGTTTTACAGGTTTGCGCCGGGGCTGATTCCGGCGGTGAGCGACTGACGTTTGGATTCTACCGTTGATCGAGATCACTCGCCATGAGCCGGGCTGTGCGTCGGCCAATCTCCACGGCGTAGTTGGTGCCGCGATCCCACGGGTAGACGTGCGACATCGAAGCGAAATATAAGCCTTGCAGCGGCGTGCGAAGGTCCGGGATGTTGCGCGAATGATTGATCGGCGGCACCGGCTGCGCGTAGGTTTCACGGAACAGCCAGACTTTCTTGATCCACGATCGATCGAACTGGGGATTGAAGCGCGGCAGGGCCGCCGCATACCGCTCGAGCAGTTCACCTTCTGTGAGCGCGAAGTATTCGTGATCGGGCGGGAGGTAATCGCCGCAGTAGATCAAGTGATCGCCGCCGAAGTGAGCGGGTGAGACGAAGTTGGTGTGCTCGCACATCGCCAGGAAGGGAAAGCCCGCTTCCTTGGGCAGGTTATGCCAGTAGTAGCCCTTTGCGCTAAGCTGTTGTGTGAGCGACAGGACCATCACCACTGCGCCCATCGATTTGAGACCGTTGAGCTGAGAGAGGTAATCGGTTGGTAATGAGGGCGTAAGGCGCGTCATCAACCGCGGCGATGTTGTCGAGAGCACGGCATCGTAATCGACCGCGCCCTGCGGCGTGTGCAGCGTAAAGCCGCCGCCTTCTTTGAGCGCAATCTCGCGCACGGCCGTGCCGAGGTGCAGCGCCGCGCCGCGCTGCTGCACGGCGGCGGCCAGCGTATTGAAGAAGGCCTGAAAGCCGCCGACGAACGTGCCGAGGCGCGTGGTGCGCGAATGCAACCGCGCCCAGAACCAGGCCATGTTCACTTCGCGATAATGCTCGTCGCCGAACTTGCCCACCAACAGCGGTTTCCACATGGATTCATACACGCGGCTGCCCATGCGCCGCTTGAGCCACTCATCTGCTGTGACCTTCTCCAGGGCTTTCCAGTTGCGGCTGAGTTTTAGATACGCCCCGGCCAGCCCGAAGCGCGCCACATCGATCAAATTGAAGTGCCGCAGCAGGAACAGCGGCATGTTGGTGAACATCGAATCGAACGGATGGAATTGGCCTTGGTAATAGATGGCCGTGATCGGGCGCGGGAACAGCACTTTGTCGCGCGCGCCGATCTCGTCGATGAGCCCCAGCACGTCTTTGTCGGACTGGAACCAGTGATGGTAGAACTTCTCCATCGTCCAGTCCCAATGAGGTTCCTTGAACCCGGCGGCCAGCCCGCCGGTGTGGGGCGCGGCTTCGTAGATGGTGACTTGATGTCCGAGGCCGGCGAGATCGTAAGCGGCGGATAGGCCGGCGGCGCCGGCGCCGATGATGGCGATGTTGCGCTTGGCGATGTTGCGCTTGGCGCTGTTGCGCTTGGCGCTGTTGCGTGCGATGCTCATGGCGTTGATTCACTTTCGCGCAGGTGCGAGGCTTGGGCCAAATCGCTCCAGCGCAGTCCTTCGCGGATCATGTAATAGAAGCCCAACAACGTGACGGGCAGCCAGAGCGTGGCGTGCAGGACCAGCACGTAAGCCGTGGCGCGCGCCTTGACGAGACCGAACGCTTCCAGGGTCCAGATGCCGGACGCTTCAAACGTGCCCAGACCGCCGGGCGCGGTGGGCAGGGTGGTCACCAGGTTGACGACGCCGTTCAGCAGCATCAGCGTGAAGAAGCTCAACTGCAGGCTGAAGGCCTGCATCACGAACCAGTACATGACCGTCTCCAGCAGCCAGATGCCGATCGAGACGGCGAAGACCAGCAGGACATCCTTGAAGCTGCGCAGCGCGCCCAGCCCGCGCATGAAGCGCTCGATGAAGCCGCGCAGCTTATCGCGAAAACGGTGCGGCGCCAGCCGCTCGATCAACGGGTTGTACAGGCGGGCTACCGTCGCGGGCCGCGCCGCCAGGAACAGGAAGACGCCCAGCGCGCCCACGAAGATCAAGCCGCCGATCAGCACCCCCAGCCGCAGCAGGTCCGACAGGAACGGCGCCGTGAGCAGGGCGATGACGGCGAACAGCAGCATGGTCAAGCCGTCGAAGATGCGCTCCACGACAATCGTGGCCAGGGACGAGCTGATACTGACTTCTTCGTCGCGTTTCAGCACGTAGGCGCGCAGCAACTCGCCGATGCGGAAGGGGAAGATGTTGTTGCCCATGTAGCCGATGACGACGATGGGAAACAGGCGCTTGACGGGGACACGCTTGAGCGGGCGCAGCAGATAGCTCCAGCGCCAGGTGCGGACGACGACGGCCACAAAATAGACGGCGATGCCCGGAATCAGCCACAGGTAGTTGGCGGTGCGCAGGTAGGCCCACACTTCTTCCAGTTTCAAGCCTTGCAAGGCGCCGAACAGAAAGACCGCACTGATGACAATGCCCAACCAGAATTGCCAGCGTTTCACAGGTGACTCCCGGCATAAAATCGGCGAGGTCCCTGCCTCGCCGCGGGCGGAATTGTACCTGAACAATGCACAATGAACAATGCTCAATGGCCCGTGCTTGCAGGGAGATCGGCAACCCGCGCCTGACAACCAAAAGCCAATTGTCCATTGTCAATTGATCATTGTATAATGGCAGCATGCGCACTCCTTACGGGCAGGAATGCCCTTATTACTATGCTGATTTCAATCGCGGCCGCAATGAAGAGCTCTGCCAGTTGGCGCAGGCCAATCCGGCCAGCGAGCCGTGGATCCCCGACGTGTGCAAGAGCTGCCCGGTGCCCGGCATCGCGCGAGCCAATGCCTGCGAGCACATGCAGCTGCGCGGGCGGGTGGTAAAAGGCTTTATGGGCTTCGGGCGCAAGATCACCGTCGAGGCCTATTGCACCAAAGCGCAGTGCAAGGTCGATGAACCGCAGATTGGCTGCGGGCAGTGCCATGGCGATCTGAAGATCGCCCAGCTGTTCAACGAATGACGAGCGCGGAGGAAAGCGCTGATGACGCAAACCATTCTAGTCGTAGACGACGATCTGGACACCTTGACGTTGATCGGCTTGACGCTGCAGCGGCGCGGCTTTGCCGTGCTCAAAGCGCAGAGCGGACCGGAAGCGCTGGAAAAGCTGCGCGTGGATTTGCCCGACCTCATGATTGTGGACGTGATGATGCCGCACATGGATGGCTACGAGGTGTGCCGCACCGTCAAGGCCGATCCGCGCACGGCGCATTTACCGGTGGTCATGCTGACGGCCAAGGCGCAGACGGCCAGCCAGTTGGAAGGGTTCCGCGCCGGAGCGGTGGACTACATCACCAAGCCGGTGCATCCGCAGGACCTGGTGGCGCGCATCGCAGCTGTGCTGGAGCGCACCCAGGCGGCGCAAGCCCAGGCCGGCCCGGTGGTCATCGCGGTGGCGGGCGCCAAGGGTGGCGTGGGCGCAACGACATTGGCGGTCAACATTGCGGCCGCCCTGGCCGCCGGCCAGCGCACGCTGCTGATCGATCTGGAAGCCAGCGGCACAGACGCGCTGCATCTGGGCTTGGAGCCGACGCGCGGCTTGGCCGATTTGGTTGAAATGGAAAGCGGGCCGAATGATCCGGCGACGCTGCAGCAACTGATCACATCGCATCCCAGCGGCCTGCAACTGCTGGCTGCGGCTGAGACAAACCTGGATCCGGCGCGCGTCGGCTTGATTCTTAATCATGCGGCAGCGCTGTGCGAGGCGTGTGTGCTGGATCTGGGGTGGGGCATCACGCAGATCACGCGGCTGGTGGCGCAGCGCTGCAAAGTCTTCGTCATCGCGCTGGATTCCGATCGGATCACGTTGAGCCAGGCTAACCGGTTGCTGCAGCTCTTGAAGGAAGCCTACGTGCCGCCGGACGCGATCAAACTCGTGTGGGTCGATCGCCAGGGGCTGCCAGTTGACACCGGGCATACCACCATCGCGGCAATGTTAGGCCGCGCGCCCGATGCGACCGTGGAGCCGGCGGCCGATGCGTTGTACGAGGCGCTGGATAAAGGCCAGCCGCTGGTGCTGGCGCAGCCCGATCACCCGGTCGCCGTCAAACTGCGCGCCCTGACCGAATCGTTTCTGGCGCGCAAGGCCTGATAAAAACATCGACCGGAGTTCAAGCCCGAACCCCGGTCGATTTCTTTCTAGTGCTGCACAGTCTCGATCAACCTCGTCAGCGGATCAGCTTGAGGACGTAATCCGGTTCGGCGTACTCCACATCCGATCGGGTGCGCAGCTGATCGATCGTGTCCCACTCAGCTCCCACGGGCACACTCAATACCAGGGTCTCAATCGCCGCCATCGACTTTGTGATCGTTGTGCCGGGCAGGGTGCGCAGCGTCTGCGCTACAGCCGCCGCGCTGGCGGCGTCCTTGAATTTGACGAGGATCCGGCCAGGCGCGATCGGCGCACTGCGCTGATCGATCACGGGCAGGTTGGCCGGGGCGAGCTTCACTTCCGGCACAGCGGCTTGCAGGGCGGTCAACCCCAGCGCTTGCCGCACATTGATGCGGCCCGCGCCGAATGACGTGTCCACACCGGCCGCGCCCAGATCGACGGACGTTGACGTCATGCGGCTCCAGACCTGCGCGGCGGTATAGCCCGAATACTTGGCCCAGACTTGTGCCGCCAGGCCGGCCACGTGCGGCGCCGCCTGCGATGTCCCGCTGACATAGTCGTAAGAGTTGCCCATGTAGGTGTTGTAGATGTCATCGCCCGGCGCAGCAATGTCCACGTAGCTGCCCACGTTGGAGAAACTGGCGCGGGTGTCGGCGGAAGTCGTGGCCGCGACGGCCATGACGTTGGAATATGATCCCGGATACACCGGCTGATTCATATAGGAGCAGCCGTTGTACATGTAATAGGCGTCGCCACAGTTCCCGGCGGCAGCGACGACCAGACGGCCCTTGGTGTTAGCCGCGTAGTTGATGGCATTCTGCAGGGTTGCGGCATTGCTGGTGCCGCCCAGACTCAGGTTCAGCACGTGAGCGCGATCGGCTGAGTAGATGACGCCGTCGGCAACGTCGCTGAGGTAACCGCTGCCATCGTTGTTCAGCACGCGCACCGGCAAGATCTTGGCCGCAGGCGCCACCCCCGCGACTCCGACGCCATTCAGCGCGGCGGCGGCAATGCCGGCCACGTTGGTGCCGTGCCCGTTGCCGTC
The DNA here is from genome assembly GCA_964398185.1 of uncultured Anaerolineae bacterium. Classification (GTDB taxonomy): domain Bacteria; phylum Chloroflexota; class Anaerolineae; order Fen-1058; family Fen-1058; genus Fen-1058. Next base: position 18,892 of record CAYNML010000021.1, read on the forward strand.
TTCCGGCACCGTGTCGTAGTCCCAGAAATCGTAGCCCGGCAGCACGTTGACCTGTAGGTCAGGGTGATCGAGATCGACGCCGGTGTCGATGATGGCGACGATCACGTTGCTGGCGTTGACGCTGCACAGGCCCCAGGCATCGTCGGCGTTGATCAGGCTCATGTCATACTGCTGCCCAAAGGAAGGATCCGGCCCCAGCCGGGGATAGCAGTTCATGATCAGCGGCAGGCGCACCGTGTAGGTCACGGCGCTCGTGCTGAGCTGCGGCGCAGCCACGCCGACCGCTGCTCTGACCGACTGCGCTGGAGCAACCAGCAGGGCAGCGCCCAGCACAACACTCAAACACACCAGAACGCTTACACCCAAGACAATCAATCGTGCTTTCATGACTTTCTCCTGAAGATTTATTCTCCCCGCAGCTCAAACACTTCAACTTCCGGCGGGCACAGGAAGCGCATGCGCGGTGCGCCTTTCCCCTCCAGGCCTATCCCCCGGCTGACGTACAGCGTGGTCGGCCCTGCCTGATGGCGGCCCATTTCGTAGCGCTTGCCGTACTTGGAGCCGGTGACCACCGCGCCCCATACCGGCAGGCGAATCTGTCCGCCGTGTGTATGGCCGCACAGATAAAGATCGATGCCGGCGCGGCTGGCCTCTGGCAGCAGGTCCGGCGAATGGTACAGCAGCAGCGTGAATTTTTCCGGCGGCACGGCGGCCCGTACCCGATCGAGCTTGGGCGCATCGAGGAGCGGATCGTGCGTGCAGGTCAGGCCAATGATATTGACCTGCGGGTAGCCGGCCACTTCGATGGTTTCATTTTTCAGGAAGTGGATGTGCGGCGCTTGCGGATAGAGGGCGGCTTGCACCTCGGCGGTATCGATCAAGGGCGTACCCGGCACGGCATACACGCCCAGCGGCGCGCGCAGCTGCGCGAGCAGCTGCACACAGTCGGCGCGCGCGCGTTCGTCGTCCAGGTACGAGTAGTTCAATAGATCGCCCGTGTACACGATCAAATCCGGGCGCAGCTCGTTGATCCATTTCACAATCTTTTCTTCGCGCCGGGTCAGCCGTTCGACGTGAAAGTCGCTCAGGTGCAGCACGCGCAGCGGCGGCGCGCCTGTGAGCTTGGGCGATTTGAGTGTGAGGCGGGTCAGCGTCAGGCGGAACGGCTCGCCCCAGGTGCTGTCCAAGACGTAGCCGGTCAAGGCGAAGTTGCTGATCTCCACAATCGTCGCGGTCCACAACGGGCTGAGCGGCAGCAGCACCGGCGCGATGGTGATGAAGGCGCGCGCGGGGACCAGCGCCATGAGCGTGGGGGCCACCGGCCCAAACGAGCGGCGGCGGCGCGGCAGCTGTGACAGGGCTACCCAGTCGATGACGCTGAGCGTGAGGAAGGCGATGGCGACTGCCAGGCCGATGTCCAGCGATTCCATGACGAGCGCCCACGCGAACAGCACCAACAGCGTGAAGAATTCGATGTAGATGGCCAGCAGCACGCCGTTCACGCGGCTGAGCTTCATGCTGAACATCAGCACGCGGTGGAAGCGCGCTGTCGCTACGCCTGGAATGCGGTTGTGCGTTCCGGCCAGTTCGGACTCGGCTTCTGCCGCGGCTTCTGCCGCGGCTTCTGCCGCGGTGTCCAGCAGGGGCGCTTGGGCAGATGATTCAGTCACGGGGATGATGATACACGCGCGGGGAGGGATTGGCAAGTAAGAAACCCGCCCACCGGATTAGTAGACCATTTCACCGTTGAGGAACGATCGGGTGCGGGGATCGATCGGGTCGTGGAAAAACCGATCGGCGGGCAGCAGCTCGATCAGCTTGCCGCCGAGCAGCAGCCCCACCCGATCGGCCAGGCGTTTGGCCTGAAAGGTGTTGTGCGTGACCAGTACCACGGTGGTCGAACCGTGCCCGCGGATGATCTCTTCGATCAGCCCGACGTTGTAGGGATCGAGATTGGCGGTGGGTTCGTCCAATAGCAGGGCCGCCGGATTCAGTACCAGCGATCGGGCCAGCGCCACCCGCTGCGCTTCTCCGCCGGATAGTTGCCGGGCATTGGTGCGCGCATCCTGAGCCAGCCCCACTCGCTCGAGCGCCGCCATGATCGTGTCGCGCGCCGGACGTTGGCCGCGCAGGCGCAGCCCGTAACTCACGTTGTCGAAGACAGATCGATCGAGCAGCGCCGGATGCTGAAAAACCGTCACGACGCGGCGGCGCACGTCGAGCGGCGCTGCGCCGTCGCGTGTCACCCCATCGAACGTGATTGTTCCGCGGGTGGGTGATTCCAGAAATTGCAGCAGACGCAGCAGTGTGCTCTTGCCCGAGCCGCTGGGGCCAATGACCGCCAGAATCTCGCCGCGTTCGATGTCCAGTGACGGCAGATCGAGAATGGTACGTTCGCCGTAGCGATGTTGCAGATCGCGCAGTCGATAGAGGTTCATAACCCTGACGGCGTCTCACCGCCCTTGCAGTTTCATGAGGGCCGTGTTCACAACAAAGGTCAGCGCCAGCAGAATCAAGCCCAGCGCCAGCGCCAGGCTGAAATCGCCCTGCCGCGTGTTGAGCACGATCGAGGTGGTCAGCACGCGCGTCTGCCCGGCGATGTTGCCGCCCACCAGCATGACAGCGCCGACTTCGGAGATGATGCCGCCAAAGGCCGCGACGATGGCGGCCGTGACACCAATGCGCGCCTCGCGCAGAATAGTCCAGGCCGCCTGGGAGCGCGTGGCTCCCAAAGCGACGATCTGGCGCTTCAGTTCCGGGCTGACACTTTCGACCGAGGTCATGGTCAAGCCCATGGTCAACGGCAAAGCGATGATGGTCTGCGCGACGATCATGGCTTGCGGCGTGAACAGCCAGCCAAGCGGCCCCAGCGGCCCGCTGCGCGACAACACCAGATACACCAACAATCCGACGACCACCGGCGGCAGGCCCATGCCGGTGTACAGCAAGGCACGAACGAGGCCTTTGCCCGGAAAATTCGACAGCCCGATGATGGCCCCCAACGGCGCACCGATGATCGTGCTGATGATCAGGGCGATGCCCGTCACGCGCAGTGTCAGCGCGACGATTTCGACGAGGTCGGGACTGGTGAGGGCGCGGAGTAGATCTTCGATGGTTCGATCCTTGCAGGTAAGGTAACAGAAACCGGGTTTCTACGATTCAGATGCGGAAGCCGCTGTGTTCGATCTGCCATCCCGATGGAATGGATCATCAAACATGGAGAAACCGGGTTTCTCCATGCACGATTCCTAGTTTGGATGCGCCGCTTGCCATTCTGCCGATGACGGATAGAACAACGCCTGGCCGAATTTGTCTTTGCCGTACTCGCCAATCTTTTCCTGCGTCTCGACTGAATTCAACCACTGGATGAACTGCAGCGCCAGGTCGTACTGTACGCCGGGGTGTTTATCCGGGTTGACGGCCATAACGCCATACGGATTCCGCAGCGTCTGGTCGGCGTTCTCGTCGATGGTGCTGCCGCCCACGACGATGATCAAATTGGGCAGCCGGCCCTTCATTGAGAGGTACGTGCCACGATCGGTCAGCGTGTACGCGCTGTGCTCATTCGCAAAGGTCAACGTCTCGCCCATGCCCTGTCCCAGCGACTGGTACCAGGCCATCTCTTTTGTGGGCGTCATGCCCACTGCTGACCAGATGCTCAACTCTTTCGCGTGGGTGCCGGACTTATCGCCGCGACTGGCGAACTTGACCCGTGCGTCTTTGATTGTTTTGAACACATCCTTGGCCGCCGTCAAGCCGCCGACCTTAGCCGGGTCATCCTTTGGTCCCAACACGATGAAGTCGTTGTACATCACGTCGAAGCGCTCTCTGGCGTGACCGTCGGCGACGAGCTTGTCCTCTGCAGTGCGCGCGTGCACCAGCACGACATCGGCATCGCCTTTGGTCCCCATCTCCATCGCTTGGCCGGTGCCGACGGCGATGACAGCCACTTGGGCGTTGTACTTGTGCTGAAAATCTGGCAGGATCGCATCGAGCAGGCCGGAATCGGCGGTGCTGGTGGTGGTGGCGAGGCGCAGCACTTGCTGCGCGGGCGCTGCGCTCGGCGCACACGCGCTCAACACGCTAGCCACAATCACCAGCCAGCTGACGACCATCGACACCGGGTGACGTTTCATGTCAGGATTTCTGGATTATGACCGTTGCGTTCGTCTGGAATGCTGTCGTTATACTATAATGGTATAGCGATGTCAATTGAAAAACCTCACAGGTGTGAGGTGATCACTGGACAGGCTATTCGCCCAAGGCGTCGGCAAAGCGGCGCTCAATCTTGTCGCCGAAGCCTACAGCGAGCAGGCGGAATTTCTTGATCGGTTCGCGGCCCCGTGCGGTGAGTGAGGCGCCTCTGCTGTCGGTCACTGGCTGGCGCTAGCCTCAACGCAAGGCTTGCAGCATCTCCTTATTCCGCCGCAGGATGTCATTCACCACTGTCTGAGCATCGGCCTGTTTGTGTTTGGCATAGCTTTCGACAAATTCTGCGATGTCTGCATCCAGATAGATCGGCAGATTAAGCCGTGTATTCGGGCGATAAAACTTGCCGCGCTCACCTTTTGAGAAGTCGTACTCTTTTTTCATGTCACTTACCTTTTGTGATATGCTTGCGCTTCGCGCCGGGTCACCTTGCGAGCCGAAATGAGTCGAATGGTCGCGGTGTCTGCCTCGATCTCGTGAAATGTGTGAACGACGACCAGCAGAATATCGCTTTGATCCATGCCCAGCGTGACCCAACGGTCTTCGCTTTCGCTGTGCGCTTCGTCGTAGATGGAAAGCATATGCGGGTCAAGAAAGATCTGCGCCGCTCGCTCAAAGCTCACGTGGTGCTTGCGTAAGTTTTCGCGCGCTTTCGCTGGGTCCCACTCAAAATTGTACTCCACACTTACTTCTCCGGGTAGGGATAGAGTCTGTCTTGATTTTACCTGAATATCGTAGGCTGTCCCTGCGGTCAGGGCAAGTGCGTGCGAGCGCCGGTTATGCGCTACCCTGCCTGAAACGCAGCGGCAAAGCGCTGCTCGATCTCGTCGCTGAGACCCGCATCAAAAGCGCGAAACTTTTTGATCAGGTTGCGGCCCTGCGCGGTCAGCACGGCGCCGCCGCCGTGTACGCCGCCCACCTGTGCATCGACCAGCTTGAAGCCCAGACCCTCTTCCATCTCGTGCAGTTTCTCCCATGCGCGATGGTAGGTGACGTTCATCTTCTCGGCGGCGCGGCTGATGGAGCCGGTCTGGTCGATCATCTCCAGCAGCTTCACGCGCCATTCGCTGAGCACCACTACGCCATTGTGTTCGATCCAGACGTTCACGTGCGGTTCCATGATCCGATTACCTTTCTTCCAGTCGCAGTGAGATGACACTCAGCACGATCAACCCCGCCCCGATCAACTGAACGGGCGACAACGTTTCGTTGAGGAGCAGATAGGCCAGCATGGTGGTGAGCACCGGCTCAAGCGTGGCGAGCAGGTTGGCTGTCCCCGCGGGCAGATAGCCCAGACTCGCCGTGTAGAAGCCGAAGCCGCCCAAGGTGGGGCCGGCGGCGAGGATCAGCAGGATCAGCCAGCCACTCCACTGCGTGCCCAGCGAGAGCAGACTGTATTGCGCCGTATCGCCGATCGGGTTAGTGGCCTGGCCGATGGCTGACGTGATCAGCGTGGCGGGCAGCAGGAAGATCGTCGCCACGCTGAAGGCGCTCAACGTCGCCGTCCACGAATTGATGTGGCGCCGCGAGACCGCTTTGCCCATGAGACTGTAAAACGCGAAGCCGAAGGCCGCTAGCATCCCGCTGACGATGCCGCCTGCATTCAACGACCACTGCGCCAGATCGTTGGCCCGGGCGACGAAGAACGCGCCGAGCAGCGCGCCGAGGAAGGCCAGCACACGAATGAGGCTCAGGCGTTCCTTGAAGAAAAAACGCGCGGCAATGGCGGTGAGGCCGGGCGAGGCATAGACCATGACGGTGGAGACGGCCGCGCCGTTCAGCGCCACGGACAGCGTCCACGAGATGTTCATCAAGGTGAGCGAGAAGCCGTACAGCACCAGGAATTTGCGCTGGCGCGGATCGATGCGCAGGGCGCTGCGGCGAAAGATCGCCAGCACGATCGTCAATGCGCCGACGACGAAGAGGTCACGCCAGAAGGCCAGCGTCAACGGTTGCAGCGGATAGTTCTTCAGCAGATAGCTGATGAAGATGGCCGTGGTCGACCAGAAGGCGATGCCGATCAGGCCGAGCGCATAGCCGCGATTGAGATGAGCGCGATCGGCGGCGGCAGGTGGCGATTCGAGTGGAAGTTCCATGATGAGTAATGAGTAACGAATAACGAGTAAGGCTGAAGTTGTGGATGACTGGTTACTTGTTACTCGTTAGGGATGACTGTCTTAGGTTTTCTTGAAAACCAACTTGATGAGGTGCTGCGTTTCACCGCGCACCAGAAACGGCTGCCCCACACGGAAGCCCGGCACCCACACGATCTGATCGCCGGACACGAGCAGCGGCAAGAGATCGCGGATGGCGCGCGGAACCTTGGCGTTGATCATCCAGTCTTTCAGGCGCACGGGCGACGGCATGCCCTGCGGATGAAAGTGATCGGCGCTGGTGCGCGGGCGCAGGGTCAGCAAGCCGGACAGCGTGTCCGCATCGAAGCAGGCGGCGAAACGGGACAACGGCACGTGGCTGTGATCGCACACCTCGAAGGTCGCTTCCAATGACCACGGCGATTCCGGGAGCGGCGTGATGCCGGGAACGGTGATGATCAACGGCGCCGATCGATCGGGCAGCAAGGGCCAATCGGGCAGGGTGAGTTCGTCGCGCGGCGCGATCGTGAACGTGTCGTAGCTCACTTCGATGAAGAGATTCTGCGGCAGCGTGACCTGATCGCCGGTGGTGGCGCGCTGCAAAATCTCGATCGCATCTGCGACGTGCACAAAGTCGATGTCGCGCAGCGGCGGGCGCAGTTGATGGATGGCCTGCCGCAGCAGGGCGCGCCGCACCCCGATCGGATGTTCGCGCCACAACGGCAGATCGAACGTGACGGCGGTGTCCGTCTCTTCAACGACGGTCAGGCCCCAGGCGTAATTGGTGTGCGCCTGCAAGACCTCGTGCTCGGCGGCGATGACGTCCGCCGTGCGGCGCAGGATCGATCGGATTTGCGGGTTGTACGTTTCCAGCAGCGGCAGCAGTTCGTGCCGCAGGCGATTGCGGAAGTAGGTGGTATCGGCGTTGGTGGCATCGGTGCGCGGGTGAAGATCGTATTGTTGGCAATATTCTTCGATCAGCGCGCGGGAGGTTTCCAGTAAAGGACGCACAAGGTAGATTTTAGATTTTAGATGGTGGATTTCAGATTGCTGCTTGAGGATTCGGTATTCTTCGAGGCGCATTTTGGGCCGCATGCCGCGCAGGCCAGACAGGCCGCTGCCGCGCAGAAAGTGCATAAGGACGGATTCGGCTTGATCTTCGGCGTTGTGCGCCACGGCGATGATCTCGCTGTGCTGCGCCAGCGCCACTTCGAGCAGGAAGCCGTAACGCACCTGCCGGGCGGCTTCTTCCAGCGAGAGTTTGTAAGCGCGCGCATAACCGCGAACGTCGCGTGATTCGATCGTGTGGGGTAAGCCCCAGCGCTCCGCGACATCGCGCACGAAGTCGGCATCGGCCTGCGCTTCTGCGCCGCGCAGTTGATGATCGAGATGGGCGACGTGCAGGCGCAGCTCGAGTTCCGGGGCGAGGATGTTAAGTGCGTGCAGTAGACACAACGAATCGGCTCCGCCCGACACGCCGACGACGACGGGCGCGTTGGGCGCGCCGCGCGGCAGCAGCTCGTGTTTGTGGATGAAACGGCGGAGACTCGTCAGGAAATCCATCTTGAAATGGATTATAATGACAATGAGACCGCACTGCAACTGTCAGCACAAGAGTAGAACACTTCAACCAGCATATCGTCGGAGAGAGTTCTATGACCTTGCCCATCGTCCACGCCGACACGTACCGCTTGCACAATCCTGCTTTTGAAATTTGGCCGGGGGGCCGCGTGCGACCGTACTTCGAAACACCCCAACGCGTCGAGATTTTGCTGGAAGCCTTGCGCGCCACGTCGTGGGCCAAGATCATGACGCCGGAAGAAGGGCGCTACGAGAGTTTGCCGCTGCTGGTGCACGACGGCGACTATGTGTGGTTCATCCGCAACGGTTTTAAGGAATGGCTGTCCACCCATCCCGTCGCGCCGGAAGGCTATCCGCCGACCTACTATCCTTCCTCGTTTCCGCCGCCGCGCGCGCGCCGCAAATTAAAGGGCGAGGCGCGCTTGAACGCGGCGGAAGGTTACGGCTACTACACCTTCGATCTCACCGCGCCGCTGGTCGAAGGTACGTATGAAGCGGCGCTGGGATCGGCGCGCTGTGCGATGACGGCGGCGAACATGGTGCTGTACGGCGATCAACGGGCGTATGCGTTGTGCCGCCCGCCGGGGCATCATGCCGGGCGTGATTACAGCGGCGGCTACTGCTACTTCAACAACACGGCGATTGCGGCCAAGATTCTGAGCGTGCGCGGGCCGGTGGCCGTGCTCGACATCGATTATCATCACGGCAACGGCACGCAGGATATTTTCTGGGAAGACGATCGGGTGCTGACGATCTCGATCCACTGCGATCCGCGCGTGGATTATCCGTACTTTGTGGGCTTTGCGGATGAAGTCGGCAACGGCGCCGGCGAGGGCTACAATCACAACATTCCACTGCCGCCCGGGACGACGGGCGAATGGTATCGCTCGGCGCTGGAGCTGGCGCTCGATCGCATTCAATTGTTCGATCCGTGGGCGCTGGTGATCGCGGTCGGGTTTGACACGTTCGACGGGGATCCGATCAGCAAGTTCGATCTGAACACCGGCGATTATACCGACATCGCGCGGCGGCTGCGCGCGCTCAACCGCCCGACGGTGATTGTGCAGGAAGGCGGCTATCACCTGGAGGCGCTGGGGCGGAACGTGGTGGCGTTCCTGGAACCGTTCAGTTTGTGACCGAGAGACGAAGAGAATGAGAGAAAGAGGGAAGGAGAGACTTGTGATCTCTCCATCCCTCTTTCTCGTTATCCCTCAATCTACTTTGACTTCACCGACTGCTGCGCCGCCCGCAAAGTGTTCTTCATCAACATCGCGATGGTCATGGGGCCGACGCCGCCGGGCACGGGCGTAATGGCCGAAGCCACTTCCTGCACCGCGTCGAAATCGCAGTCGCCCACCAATTTGCTCTTGGGCTTGCCGGTCTTCTCGCTAATAGCGGGCGAGCCGTCGGGGTTCAGCACCGGAAGGCTGTTGACGCCCACATCGATCACCACCGCGCCGGGCTTGACCCACTCCGCTTTAACGAACTTCGCTTTCCCGATCGCCGCCACCAGAATATCGGCCTGCTTCACCACCGACGCAATATCCTTGGTGCGCGAGTGGCAGACCGTCACCGTGGCATTGCGGCCTAGCAGCAACAGCGACACCGGCAGCCCCACAATGTTGCTGCGTCCCAAGACCACGGCATTCGCGCCCTCGATCTTGGCGCCGATCCGATCGAGCAGTTCGATCACCCCGGCGGGCGTGCACGGCTCGAACGACGGCGCGCGGTTCTTCATGCCCAGCTTGCCGATGTTGACGGGGTGGAACCCATCGACGTCTTTGGTGATGGGCACGGCGTTGAGCACGGCTTCTTCATTGATATGGCTCGGCAGGGGCAGCTGCACCAGAATGCCATGCACCCTGGGATCTTCGCCAAGCCGCTGCACCAAAGCGAGCACGTCGGCTTCAGGCGTATCGGCGGGCAGCTCGTTCGGAAACGATTCGAGGCCGTCTTCGGCGCAGGCCTGGCGCTTGGCCTTCACGTACGAATGCGAGGCCGGATTATCGCCAACCAGCACGGTGGCGAGGCCGGGCGTGATGCCGGTCCTGGCCTTCAGTTCGGCGGCGGCGGCGCGCACCTCTTCGTGAATCGCGGCGGCCACGGCTTTTCCATCGATGAGTTGGGCGGTCATAGCAAGCTCCTGTTGGGGATTTGGAGATGGGTGCGTTTTCAGTTTACCATGACTTCGATCGCGGGGGAGTGGCGAATGTCATCGCGGCTGGGGATAAACGTCAACCCGATCGGTTCCCGCCGCTCAACGGCCCCGTTCGGTGGACAAATGAATGGGCATCGTCTATAATCCCGCGCGATCATCACTTTCACTCTGGACCAGAGGTTTACATGGCGCTGATCAAATTCACCCGCAACTACAACGACCTCAGCACCGAGCAGGGCTTTCAGTTTGAGTTTTTCTGCGATCGCTGCGGCAGCGGCTATCAGAGTTCGTTTCACGGCTCGTCGACCAATGCGCTGAGCGGCGCGCTGGACGTAGCCAGCGGCCTGTTTGGCGGCCTGTTCGGCAGTGCGGCCGACGCCGGGCGGCGGGTGCATTCGGCCGCGTGGGAAAAGCAGCACGACGTCGAATTTCAAAAGGCGATTGAGGAAGTCAAGACTTTTTTCAGGCAATGTAAGCGCTGCGCGAAGTGGGTGGATGACACATGCTGGAATCCGCAGCGCGGGCTGTGCCTGGAATGTGCACCCGATTTAGAGGCCGAATACTCGGCAGCTCAGACGGAAGCCGCAGTGCAGCAAGCGCGGCAGGTGGCGCAAGAAGCAACCTATGTGACCAAAGAGAAGTTTGAGAAGACGGTTGTTGGCGCGTGCCCGAATTGCGGCGCCAGCATCGCGCCCGGCGCGAAGTTCTGCGGGGAGTGCGGGCAGCCCATCAAGAAAGAGAAGTTCTGCACGGAGTGTGGCACGAAGATCGAGGGTAGCCCCAAGTTCTGCCCGGAGTGCGGGGCCAAGATGTGATCCGCCGTAAGGGTAACAGTAACGGGTCGTGGTAAGATCAGGCAGGCGACCGGCAGTTGGGTCGCCCGCTTGCTATCCGGGAAAGATTGACGTGATCAGAGTATTTAATGCGTCCATCTCGCAGGGACAGTGCGGCTGATTGGGTAGAGGTATGATGATTCAGAAGAACAGATTGATGGCGCTAACGGGTTCGTTGGCTGTGGCTGCGCTGCTGCTGTTATTAATGCTGCCGGTCACGGTGCGCGCCATCGACAGCGAGTCGCTGTCAGCGCCCGCCGATTCTTCAGGCAGTGTGCCAGCGGGGCCGGTTTACACGATCGGGCACGGCAACACCACCTCCATCACGTTGAGTTGCCGCGAAGGCCTGGCTGGCTGGGAGCCGTACCTGTCTGAGCAGATCGATATTCAGCAACTGGGCGGCGGGCTGTATCTCGATTTTGGGGCGCATGTTCCACGGACCCAGCCGGATGCCATGGAGTTTGTGCAAGTGATCCGCATCCGCCAGAATAAAACAATTACGGGGGCGTACTTGCCGGGTTATACGACCAGCCCGTCATTGACAGACACTCCGGGCGGGCTGGGGCCGATTATTGCCAGTGCTCCCGGCGCGTTGTGGCTGGTCGGTAACGAACCAGATCGCGGGCCAGACGACCCCGGCGGACCAGCCCAAGATGACACCTTTCCTGAGGTGTACGCCCAGGTGTATCACGATGTCTATCAGTTTATCAAGGAACGTGATCCCAGCGCGCAAGTGGCCGTGGCCGGGCTGGTCGAGGTGACCCCGGGCCGGATGCAGTATCTGGATATTGTCTGGGACACTTATGCGGCGTTGTATGGCGAAACCATGCCAGTGGATGTGTGGAACATGCACATCTATATTTTGCCGGAAGTGCGCGGGATAGCCGGTGTGGCACTGGGTACAGATCCTGCCCTAGCGTATACGCATTCTTGGGAACACACTCTTGGCGAACCGAATGCCTACACGTATGGCGATCACGACAACCTGACCGTATTTGACTCGCAGGTGCGGCGGATGCGGCAATGGATGAAGGATCGCGGTCAACAAGACAAACCGCTGCTGCTCAGCGAGTTCGGCCTGTTGTATGGCGAAGGCGTCACCGATGAATTCGGCGTGAATTTCACTGTACCGCGTGCGGCATCATTCCTGACCAAAACCTTTAAGTATCTGGCCACGACCAGTGATGCCAGCCTGGGGATGCCGGCGGATAACAATCGGCTAGTACAGCAATGGATCTGGTTTAGCGCTAACTTTCCGTTGGGATATATCAGCAACCTGGTCACGGACTTTGTCACGACCACGATGCCGTTGACCTTTACCCCGGTCGGCCAGATGTTCACTGCCAACGTCGCGTCACGGCTGCCGACTATCAATTTACTGCCGCGGGCGACGAGCGGATCTGCGCCGCTAGCCACGCTGGATAATCCCAGCGTGACAGCCACGTTGTCTGTTCAACTCGTCAACAACGGCAATCGACTGGTGTCCATGCCCTTGACGGTCACCTTCTACACTGATGCGGCCCTGACGCAGGTGATCGACTCCGCCGTCATCACGACCGGGGTGCCTGGGTGTGCGCGGCGTCGCGTCACGGCTAGTGTCGCGTGGCCTAATCTGGAAGTCGGGTTACATCCGTATTGGGTAAGAGTTGACTCCTCAAGTGTCGTAACTGAGACGAATGAGGCTGATAACGTCACGGCGGGCCAAGCCTTTGTCGGCACCCGGCAGATGTATCTGCCGCTGGTCGCTAGAAATTTCCCGTAATGCATGAGCGCTGCATGAAAGTCATTGTCCAAATTCCCGCCTACAACGAAGAAGCCACCATCGCGCAGGTTATCCGGGATGTGCCGCGCACGCTGCCGGGCATTGATGTCGTTGAGGTGCTGGTGATCGACGACGGTTCACGTGACGGCACGGTGGCAGAAGCGCATGCGGCGGGCGCCGATCACATCCTGTCGCTGGGCTACAATCGCGGCCTGGCGTTCGCCTTCCAGGCCGGACTGGATGCGTGCCTGCGGCAGGGCGCAGATATCATCGTCAATACTGATGGCGATCATCAATACCCGGGTGAATTTATCGGGAAGCTGATCAGCCCTATACTTAATCACGAGGCGGACCTGGTTATCGGGGATCGACAAGTGGAACAGGTTAAGCATTTCTCGCCGCAAAAGCGCCTGCTGGAACGCTTTGGCAGCTGGATCGTGCGAATGGCCAGCGGCACGGCAGTGCCTGACGCACCGAGCGGCTTCCGCGCCTACAGCCGTGAAGCGGCCTTGCGGCTCTTTGTTACCTCTGATTTTTCGTACACGCTCGACAATCTCATACAGGCCGGCAAGCGCGGCTTGCGTGTGGCACACTTGCCTGTCGCCACCAATCCTACGCGTCCATCCAAACTTCATCGGGGCAGCTGGCATTTTGTGAAACGTCAGGGTGCAACCATCGTGCGCGCGTATGCTACGTATGAGCCGTTGAAGACATTCCTTTACCTGGCGCTGCCCTTTCTCTGTGTTGCCGCCTTGTTGTTTGCCCGCCTGGTGCTCATTTTTATCCAGAATGATTTTGCCTTACCCGGTAACGTGCAGTCGTTGATTGTGGCCGTCATGGCATTGATCGTGGGCTTTCTGGTCATGATCTTCGGGTTATTGGCGGATCGTATCGGCGACAGCCGGCGGCTGATGGAAGAGATTCTGTATCGGCTGCGCGTTCAAGAAGGCCAGAACCAAGATGACCGCCATTAGGGCAGAGCGCCAATCCGACAGCGCTACGCCGACGCAAGGAGTGTCTGTCACACGCTGGCGAACGGATGCAAGATGGGTTTGGATCGGCTTGGGTGGCTTGATTGGCGGCTTCAGCCTGTTGTTCCTGGTTATCTCTGAGAAGCAAGTGCCGCCGTGGGATCCTTCTAGCATGGTTCTGTTGGGCCGTTCCCTCGTCCGCGAGCACAGCCTTCATTATTTCGACATCCACAATGCGGAAATCGGCCCATATTTCAATCCTCACGGCTTCAACATCCGTGCTCCGTTTGATTCACAACCCTACTCAACCTTTCCGCCCGGGTTGTCGCTGATCGTAGCGCTTGTCTACACTTTAACGGGCGGGCTTGCTTGGCTGCATGTCATTGCGCCGATCATGAGCATGGTGGGGCTAAGCGCTGGCGCTTATCTGGGGTATGTGTTGAGCGGTCGGTGGGGCAGCCTGTTCGCCGTATTGTTGCTGGGTAGTTCGCACGTGGTGGTTACATTTGCGACATCGCTGTGGTCAGACGGTCCCAGTCTGGACTTGCTTTTGGCGGGAATGGCGTTAGCCATCTGGGCGGTCCGTTCTCAAAAAAGATGGGTGGCGCTGGTCGCAGGTATATGTCTTGGTCTGCTGGTTCTGTTCAAATTCGTCAACATCGTCTTTGTGGTGTTGATTGTGGTGGGAGTGTTTGGCTCCAAACGAGATCGCCGGCACCAGCTGGGTTGGTGGCTCCTGCCAGGCGTAGTCGCCGGCGTGGCTGGTATGTTGCTTTATCAAGCACGGGCGTATGGTAGTCCACTGGCAAATGCTTATCAGCCGTGGGGAACCAGTTTGTACGACTTCCCGCTGTTTTCCCCCGCCTATCTGTTTTTTCGATCGCCGCGGCCCTGGAATGACATCAGCAGCACCGCGATCCTGACGGGAATGATCACAGAACTGCGGATCTGGGCTGTAGTATTTCTCATCGGCCTGGTGATCGATCGCAAGAATCCGCTGCGCTTGTTGCTCGCTTTGATCCTTGTGGCTAACGTCATGTTATATGCCGTCAGTGTGTTCTCGCCCCGGCAGTTCATCAACATGCGCTACTTGTTGCCTGCCCTGGCGGCGGCGTATATGCTGACTGCCGACGTCCTGGCACGCTTGATGCAGCGGTTGTCGAAACGCGTGCTGCGCGCGGGGGTGGTTGGGTTGGTTGGCGTGATTTGCCTGGCCAACCTCTGGTTGACGGTCTTGCCCGATCTCAGTCGACGCAATACTGGCACGGCGGTTGTTATTCAGCAAGTGCAGGAAACAGATCGTTTGCTGCCGCCGAATAGCGTGGTGCTGGCTTACGCGCTGGCCGATAGTTTTATTTTGTATGGCGACCGTTCAGTGCTAAACTATCGACGGGTGAGCGCCTCGGACCTGGCCGCGCGCAACACACTGGTGGCGCAGGCCGTCGCTCAGTTGTTGTGCCGGGGGCATGCCGTGTACCTGATCCAGGATGATGAGCGGCTGTTCAATTCGATTTTTCCGGCGCTGACCCAGGAATATGCAGTGGAGCCAAAGTCCGCGCCTTTAGTGACTTATGAGCTGAGCCTAAAGCCGTCCGATCGGCGTTGCGCCTTGCCTGAGTGAGCGAACTATGACAATGGTTGCCGTTCAATTTGAATCTGTCTCCAAAATCTTCAAGGCTAATCGCCACCGGCCACGCTCGTTTCAAGAGGCGGTTATCTCATTAGGCCATCGTCGCCAGGTGCCGCGGGAAGAAGCATTCTGGGTCCTGCGCGACGTGAGTTTTGTCATCCAGCATGGTGAAACTGTCGGGCTGATCGGTGAGAATGGCGCTGGCAAGAGTACCGCACTCAAGCTTATGGCGCGCACGGTGCTGCCCACTACAGGGAGAGTTACGTTGAACGGCAAAGTCTCGGCGTTGCTGGAGTTGGGTGCCGGGTTTCATCCCGATCTATCGGGCCGGGAGAATATATTTTTGAGCGGATCGCTGATGGGACTGAGCCGGGCCTATCTGCAAGCGCGCTTTGACGAAATCGTCGCCTTCTCAGAACTTGAACCGTTTATGGACATGCCCGTCAAACACTATTCCTCCGGTATGTATATGCGGCTGGCTTTTGCGATTTCAGCGCACATCGATCCGGATATTCTGTTGGTGGATGAAGTGCTGGCTGTTGGTGATCAGGCGTTTCAGACCAAGTGCCTGTGGCGCATCAACCACTTGCAGCAACGCGGCGCAACGATCGTGATCGTCTCGCACGACGCGGGCATGATCGCGCGGTTGTGCCAGCGTGCCATCTGGCTGGACGAAGGCCGCGTCTGTGGTGATGGCCGGCCGGCCGACGTGATTGCGGCCTATGTCAGCCGGCGCGGCGGCGGCCGTGAGGGCTGGCAGATTTCAGACAGTGTGGCCGGGTCAGCAACACAGCGCTGGGGTTCGGGCGAGGTCCGCATTGAGCGCTTTGAATTGCTGAATAGCGCCGGTCAGCCGGCGCAAGTGTTCACGACGGGTGAGCGCATGACAATTCGCTTGTGGTATTACACGCCCGCGCGCGTTCAAGATCCTGCTTTTGGTTTTGGCATTCATGCGGCTGATGGCGCCTTGGTGACCAGCCCCAACTGTGTTGAGGATGGGCAGGCGGCCAGTGTGGAGGGGCGGGGGCACGTCGATTACGTGTTTGAAGCTCTGCCGCTGCTGGACGGGATCTATGATCTAACGGTGGCTGTCTACAACCGCACGGTCACACTGCCATACGATCACTGGCACAAAGCCGCCCGCTTTGAAGTGCGCGACAGATTCATGCGCCGCCGCGACGGCCTGGTGTTGTTGCCGGGCCGCTGGGTGGTGAATTAACAATCGGTTGGAGCTGCGCGGCTGGTTGGAGAATCAGCGCTGCGACTTTGAGGCAAAGGCGCACAACTATGACATCGGAATGGGAACACCTTGCCGCCCGTAGCGTTTTGCATGAACATCGCTTCACTTCTCAGGCACGCGCCATCGGCTCGCTTATTGCCCGCCTGCGAGGGGTCTGGTACAACGTGGCGGCGCGTTGGGGCGATCAGGCGCTCATTGATCAGCAGACGGCTTATAATCAGGCGGCGGTGACGTGCCTGAGGCACGTCGAAGAACGCCTGAGACTGTTGGAAGCGCACCTGGTTGATCTTGAGGCGCGGCAGGTTGAATGGGAGAAACGGCAGGTGCTGATGGATCGAGATGGAGTCAGCCTGACCCACACGGTAGGCGAATTGACCCAGCAGGTGATTCAGCTGCGCCAGGTGATGACCGCAGCACAACCGCACGCGGGGCATGATGACGAGACGCCTGCGCCTGGCTTATTTTAGTCCGCTGCCGCCGGCGCGCACCGGCATTGCCGATCATGCACTCGAGCTATTGCCGGCGTTGTCGGAACGAGCTCAAGTGGTGCTGTACAGCGCCGAGCCGCGAGCCGTTGATCCGCAAGTTGCCGCTCGCTGGCCGGTACAGGCGCTGGCGGGGTACGCGGCTGAGCGCTGGAGCTATGATGCGGCTATATTTCAACTGGGCAACAGCCGTTTTCACGAGGCGTTGTATCGGGTGTTTTGCCGTTATCCGGGCATTGTCGTGCTGCACGACTTCAGTCTGCACCACTTTCAGGCGGAGCGGGCTGTGCAAGGCGGCGACTATGCAGGCTATCAGCGCGAGCTGGCTTATGCTCTGGGTTCCGAGGGAGTCCAGATTGGACATGAGGTGCAGCGAGGCCGGCGCGCTGTGCCGGCGTATGATTGGCCGTTGAATGAACGGGTCATTGACTTGAGCCTGGGTTTGATGGCGCACAGTCACTACGTGATCTCGCGCGTGCAGCAGCGCCGCGCCGATTTGCCCGTGCGTGTTGTGGCCCAGCCAAAGATTCCGCGCTGCGCCGCCGTGAAACGGCGGGTGCCGGGCTGGCCGGACGATGCGCTGATCTTCGTCAGCGCCGGACAGGTGACGCCCAGCCGTCAGATCGATTTGGTTTTGCGGGCGTTTGCGGAGGTGCGACGAGATTGCCCGCAAACGCGCCTGTTGCTGGTGGGTGAATGGCGCCATCCTGGTCTTAATCTGGACCAGTTGCTGCATGATTTGCAGCTGCAGGAGGCCGTGTATCATCTGGGTTTCGTGGAGCAGCTGACGGAGTTTGATGACTGGATCGCTACGGCTGATGTTCTCATTAACTTGCGCCACCCGACTGTGGGAGAGACATCGGGCGTGGTGCTGCGCGCGTTGACGAGCGGTGTGCCGGTGATCGTATCGGACACTGGCTGGTACGGCGAACTGCCGGCGACCTGCTGTGTGCAGGTTCCCCCCCAGAACGCGGCTGCTCTGACCGCGGCCATGCGCGAGTTGGCACTGGATGCTGCGCGGCGCAGCCGCTTAGGTGAACAGGCGGCGAACTATGCGCGGCAAACGTTGAGTCCTGAGCAGGTGGCCGCCCAGTACATCGATTTTGTGGAGGAGTGCCGGACAAGGTGGGCTGCGCCCGGCGCGTCTTGAGTGTTGACGGCAAGCGGACAAGGAAGGGCTATGGCAGACGATTTCATTATCATTAATGATGATATGCTTGATGTGCAGGATATTATGCGGCAGATCCGCGCCAACATTGCGCGGCGCACCGGCGCTATACCAGAGATTGATCCGGTGTCCGTGAGCGAAGAGGTATGGCACAGTACCATCGGGCCGGCAGCTGCGCGCAGCGCGCTGGATCAAATCCCGTTGACGCAGCACGATTGCGACATCGTGCCGCGGAACTATGTGATTGACTGGCGCAACCCCGTGCTGGGACCGCCGCATGCCCTGGTGCGTCGTGTGATCAATGACGAGGTGCGGCGCTATCTGGACGCATCCCTGGCACGGCAGACGCGCTTCAATGAAACCGTCTTGCGCCTGCTGCGGCAGCTGGTGCAGGAGAACGCCGCCCTGCGCCAAGAGCTTGAGCAGCTGCGCAGCACAGACGCAGGGCCGATTAACGCAGCATGAGACAAGTGCATCAGTTCCACGGCGTCGTCGCCTATGGCGATGCCATCGGCAATGATATTTTGAATTTGCAGAAAATGCTGCGCGGTCTGGGTTATGCTTCGGAGGTGTTTGCGTCGCATTCGCACAGCACGTTTGAAAGTCGCACTTACCACTGGCGCAAACACCGCAAATACTCGGCTGCGGACAATGTACTGCTGTGCCATTTCTCGATCGGCTATCCGGCCGAGGTGCTGCACTGGCTGTATACCATCCCTGATCGCAAGGTGCTGATCTATCACAACATCACGCCTGCTGCTTATTTTGCCGGCGTCAACGACGTTTACTTTGAGGAGACCCATGCCGGGCGGCGGCAGCTGGAGCAACTGGTCTCCCTGACCGTGGCCGGGTGGGGGGATTCTGATTTCAATCGGCAGGAGCTGGCCGCGATCGGGTGGCAGCAGACCGCCGTGCTGCCAATCGTGTTTGAGCCGCGGCTGTACCAGCTGCCGCCCGAGCGCGCCACGCTGGAGCGGTTGAATCACGAGCGAGTGTTGAATGTGCTCTTCGTCAGTCGCGTAGTGCCCAATAAGAAGTTCGAAGATGTGATTCTCGCCTTTTACCATTTGAAAAAATACATCGAGCCGCGCGCCCGCCTGTACCTGGTCGGTTCGACGGACCAGATGGAACCGTATGCGACCTACCTCCAAACACTGGTGGCGCAGCTGGACT
Source organism: uncultured Anaerolineae bacterium (assembly GCA_964398185.1). GTDB lineage: Bacteria > Chloroflexota > Anaerolineae > Fen-1058 > Fen-1058 > Fen-1058. The sequence goes on from CAYNML010000021.1 coordinate 38,195, forward strand.
TGACGGATGTGCATTTCGTCGGGCATGTGGCGCGCGCAGAGTTGATTGCGTATTATCAAGCCGTGGATGTGTACCTGTGCCTGAGCGAGCATGAAGGCTTTGGCGTGCCGCTCATCGAGAGCATGTATTTTGACGTGCCCGTCATCGCTTATGCGGCGGCGGCTGTGCCGGAGACCCTGGGTGGCGCAGGCGTGCTGGTGACGCGCAAGGATCATGCCGCCATTGCCGAGCTGGTGAACCTGGTCGCCCGTGATGAGGCGCTGCGGGCCCGGCTCGTCGCCCGTCAGCGGCAGCGCTGGGCGCAGTTTACGCCCGCTGCTCTGCAGGAACGCCTGCAGGAGTGCCTGGAGACGGTTTTATGAATGTGGTGGTGGTCAGCTCAGCCGGAGCCTGCGGCATCTATGAGTATTCGCAAATCCTGTTGAGCGGCTTTGCGGCGCTTGGTCAGCAGGTGCGCTATATCGGCGTGCGCAACTGGGATGATGCCGACTTGCGCCGGCAGATGCGATCGCTTAAGCCAGATGATGAAGTGGTCGTGTTTGAATATGAGCCGGGCATCTTTCATCTGGGAGCGCTGGCGCGCGCCATGAGCTATGTGCGCTTTGTGCGGCGCAAGCAAGTGGTCTTGTCGGTGCACGAAATCGGACCGGATAAGTTCTCGCATTTTCACGACATTCAGCGGCGGTTACAACAACCGGCGCGGTTTGGCTTGCTGGGCGAACTGGTGCGCCTGCCCTGGGCCACCCTGGATGTCGCGGCGCATTACTATGCCATGCGGATGGGCTGGACAGCGCTCGGTTGGCTGCCGCAGATCATCGTGGTGCACTCGCAGCGCGGGCAGGAAAGCATCGGTATTATTACCTCCGATCGGGGTAAGGTGGTGAACATTCCTCTCGCCGTCAAGGGGCAAGCGGGGGACAAGCAGGCGCTGCGCGCTGAATTGAATCTGCCGCCCGATCGGTTCCTGTTCATCTCCCCGGGCTTTCTGTTCCGCCGCAAGCGCATTGTCGAGACCATTCAACAGCTGCCGGACAACGCCGAACTGCTCATTGTGGGCTTGCCGTCAGAATTTGATCCGGGCTATCTGGAAGAGATACACGCGGCCCTGCAGCGATTGCCCGGCAAGAAAGTGCGCCTGATTCACGACTATGACCGGATGGAGCAGTATCTGCTGGCGTCGGATGCGGTGGTGATGTATTACGAAAATGTTTATCAAAGCGCGGTAGCCCCACTGGCGGTGGGCGCGGGCAAGCCTTGCCTCTGGTCAGATTTGCCGGCCTTTGCGGATTTTAAGGGCGCGGGCTTGTTCGTCAAGTCGCCGGCCGAACTGCATCAAGCGATGATCGATATTCAGGAGCCGGCGCGTTATGCGGAGCTGCAAGCCGGGACCGCCCGACTGCGCGCGGAGTTAAGCCCTGCGCGCACGGCGCAAGCTTATTTGGATGCGCTGCTAGCCAGGCGCTGACACGGGAGAAGAGGACTGGTGCGTGAAAGCGTGCTGAAGTTGCTGGCTTGTCCAGCCTGCCAAGCTGCCGACTGGAGCGTGACGATTCAGGTGCGCGACGCGCTTGAGATTCGCGAAGGTGAGTTGCGCTGTCGAACCTGCGCGAGCCGCTTGCCGATCCGGCAGGGTGTGGTGCATGCCTTGCCTGCCGTGCCGCCCAAGGTTGCGGCTGAAATCCAGGGCTGGATCGAGCTGTTGGATGTGCCGGAGAAACAGTACGAGTTCCGCGATGAATGGATCCTGGCATTACCCTTCCTGCAGGCCGCGCAAACGCCCGACCGGGAATCCATTCAAATCTGGCGCGCGATGGGGCAGCATGTTTTCAGCCTGCTCGATCGCTTCGCGTGGCAGGGCCAGCGCGTGTTGGAGATCGGCGCCGGGCGCTGCTGGGTCGTGGCCGAGCTGGCGCGGCGCGGGGCCGCGGCGGTTGGGCTCGATATCCTGACCCATAAATATCTGGGGCTTGAAACGGCCGATATTTGGATGGCAGCGCAGCCGGGTTTGTACTTCGAGCGAGTGCTGGGCGATATGAACGACCTGCCGTTTCAACCGGAGGTCTTTGACTTTGTGATCGCGACTGCCTCCCTGCATCATACCGAAACCTTGGAGCAGGCCATGCGGGAAGCAGCCCGGGTCATCCGCCCCCAGGGGCATCTGTTGTTGATCAACGAACCACTGGTTTTGATAAGCGGCGCACGGCCGGATCTGAGCCAGTCGCCGGAAGTTCTGCACCATATCATCGAGACACGCCCGACTTACAACGAATGGACCAGTGCTTTTGAAGCAGCTCAGCTGGGCATTCAGCAGATTCATTTCGCAGACGGCCTGCATGTGGCGCTGAAAAAGGGCGTACCACATGCGGGATTGAGGCGCTTTCGCGTCGGGCGGCAGGCTGAGGCCTGGATAAAAACTGCCTGGAGTGTATTCCAGGAAAAATGAGGCCGAGGTAATAATGTGGCGCAAACGTGACATGAAAAAGACAGATAACCGCCGGGCGGCTCAACCGCCTGACTTGCAAGAGCCTTGGAGGCAGGCCTTCAACGATCGAGCGACGCTGGATGACGTGTATTATTGTTTTCGGCTGCTGCTTGGCAGAAATCCATTCCGCGCAGAGTGGCCAGGACATTCGCTGCTGGCTGGCGGGCCGCTCAAAGATGTCGTCGTTAGCTATCTGGATTCGCCTGAGTTCAAGCAGCGCCAGCTGGGTAACTTTGATGCCAGCCAGGTGGCGCTGTGCGCGGTGCATGGTTTTAATCTCTATGTGCCCAGCAATGATTCCCAGATAGGGCGCGGCATCGTCGCGACACGGACTTATGAACCGCTCGTGACCAACCTGTTTATGCAGAACTTGCAGCGCGGTGATGTCGTAGTGGATGTCGGGGCCAATATCGGCTACTTCAGTATGCTGGCTGCCTCACGGGTGGGGTCAACCGGACGAGTTTATGCTTTTGAACCTTTTACGCAGAACGTGAAGCTGCTGCATTTGAGCCGGCAAGCAAATCGATTTGAGCATATTGAGATCTTCCCCGTCGCAGCCGGCGCCGATCGCCGCCTGTATCTCTATGACAATGCGGGCACCAATGGCTTCATTTCGCCCCTGGTCGATGACTTTCGGACTGTCATGCACAGCACGATTGTCTTGGCGCTGCGTCTGGATGATGTCTTGAAGGACACGGCGCGCGTGGATTTTATCAAGTTGGATGTGGAAGGCGCGGAGGATTTAGTGTTGCGAGGCGCCGAGGTGTTGCTTCGGCGACACCGGCCCGTCATCGTATCTGAGTTCGCACCCCCGGCCATGCAGAGCGTCTCAGGTGTGGCACCCACCGATTACTTGCAACGCTTGTTGGTCACGCCGGAATTTGAATTGTCAGTACTGGATGAGAATGGAACGATACCGTTCCGCCGCGAGATTGGACACGTGTTGAATTTCTTTGAGGCCAAGCACTGCAGTCACATTGACGTGTTGTCCACTCCACGGCCTCTGGATTTAACCCTCTGACACAGGTGTGTGACATGAATCTTCGCCTGGCCTTTGTCATCCAGCGCTACGGTCTGGAAGTCGTCGGCGGTGCCGAAACGCTGGCCCGTCAAATCGCCGAACGTCTGGCGCGTCACTTCACCGTCGAAGTTATCACCACCTGCGCGGTGGAGTACACTACCTGGGCCAACCATTACCTGCCGGGTGAAACGATGCTGAACGGCGTACGCGTGCGGCGCTTTCGCACCGATCAGCCGCGCCACCCGCAGTTCGATCGGATCTATGCGGAGCTGGAAAAGAACGCCCAGCGGACCATTCTGGATGAGATCGACTGGATGAAAGCGCAAGGGCCTTGTTCTGCTGATTTGTTGCGCTACTTGCGTGCGGCCGCAGATGATTACGATCTCCTGATTTTCGTCGGCTACTTGTATTTTCAGACTTACTTTGGATTGCAAGTGGCGCCGCGGCGCGCCATCCTGATCTCAACCGCGCATGATGAACCACCACTGTATTACAGTTTGTTCAACACGGTCTTTGGTCTTCCGCGCGGCCTGATTTTCTTGTCGTACGAGGAGCAGCAGTTGGTGCGGCGGCGTTTTACTTTGCCTGCCACCCAGCCGCAGGCCGTTATCGGCGGCGGCATTACGCTGCCGGATAATGTGGGCCTGGCTGCCTTTCGACAGAAATTCGGACTGAATACTCCCTACCTCCTGTATGCTGGCAGGATTGATCCCTCCAAGCAGTGCGATGTGCTGTTTCACTGGTTCATACGCTATCGACAGGAGCAGGCCGCTCCGCTGAAACTCCTCTGTGCGGGGCGGTTGGACATGCCCTTGCCGATTGGCAAAGATATCCATTATCTCGGCATGCTTTCAGAGGAGGACAAATTCGCAGCGATGGCGGGTGCGGCGGTCTTTGTCATGCCTTCTCCCTGGGAGAGTTTTTCCCTCGCGTCACTGGAAGCATGGGGATTGGGCACACCGGTGTTGGCGAATGCTGCCAGCGCGGTGGTGCGGGGGCACTGTCAGCGCAGCAACGGCGGATTGTATTACAACTCTTACGCAGAATTTTCCGAGTGCTTGAATCTGTTGTTAACTCGCCCGGACGTGCGAAATCGATTGGGCCAGAACGGGCAAAGCTATGTCAAAAGCAATTATGATTGGGCCATTATCGAGAGACGTTACATCGATTTTATCCACACAGTTGCCGCTGCCACGATGTAGCCTGCTCCCCCAGTATCCACCTTTTTCTCGATTGGCGATCTGAGCCGCCAGCCCTGCCATTCCATCAGAATTCGCACCACCCCACCAATTGTTCCCCAAACATTTCCCAACCAAACTTCTACCCTGTCCAGTACACGAGTAAGGTTGGAATGTTGTCAAAATATTGTATGATTACTTCAAACTTACGGCAAACCGTGGTGTAATGAAAATAAGCAAATGGGAGAAGATTTCGCGATGAAGCATCATCTCATGATCGCCATGATACTTGGGGGCGTAGCGCTCGGTGCCTGGCTGGGCGTGGTCCCCCAACCAATTCAGGCCGACTCGACGGCGGCAGTCACACCTACCATCTGCACGTTGTCGGGAGCGCTCATCAGGCGCGCTGGCCCGGCTGTCGGCGATCTGGATCACGACGGCGTCCATGAAATCGTCGTCGCAGGCAGCGATGGCATGGTCTATGCGCTGAACCCGGACTGCTCGCCCGTTTCCGGTTGGCCCAAGCAAGTCAATGACTATTTTGTGCCGCCGTTGGTGCAGGCCAAATCGGCCACGCAAGATATCGAAAGCACGCCCGTGCTGGCCGATATCGATGCCGATGGCTGGCTGGAAGTGATTGTGGCGGTCGGCTTCATGCCTCAGGATCATACCAATGGCGGCCTCATTGTCTTTGAGCACAACGGCGTCGTCAAAGCGGGTTGGCCCAAGATTTCACTGGATCGACATGGCGCTGGTGATCCCCCGTGGAATCCAGATGGCTTCGCTGATGGTGTCTTCACGACTCCCGCGGTTGGCGATGTCGACGGAGACGGTCAGCCTGAAATCGTCTATGGCGGCTTTGACAAGTGTGTCTATGTATGGCACGGCGATGGCTCGCCCGCCGCCGGCTGGTGGGACACTGTGAATAATCTCCCGGCCCGCTGTCTGGATGACACCGTGTGGTCCTCGGCCGCCTTGGTCGATCTGGATGGAGACGGCATCAAAGACATCGTGCTGGGTACTGACGTCCACCCGCAATATGTAGGCGGCTCGGTGTGGGCCCTCAAGGGTAACAACACCATCTTGTGGATTGTCTACACCACCCAGACCATCCAGTCTTCGCCGGCGGTCGGCGACATCAATGACGACGGCTATCCTGAAATTGTGGTGGGGACTGGCACGACCTATCCGCAAGGCTACATGGGGTACACGGATGGCTATAAAGTCTATGCCTTCGATCGATTCGGCAATAACCTGCCAGGCTGGCCGCAAGTGACGAATGCCAACATGTTTGCTTCTCCGGCGCTGGCTGATCTTGACGGAGATGGCAAGCTCGAAATCTTGATCGGCGGTGGAGCTGAAGGCGATTTTGCGACAGACCGCTGCCTGTATGTGTGGCGACACACCGGCCAGTCTTTTCCTGGTTATCCGGTGACCGTCAAACGTGCTGTGCTATGGTCAAGCGGGCAAGTTCCGGCTGGTTTGCCCTATGTGCCCATCGTGGCTGACTATGACAGCAACGGTGTATTGGATGTGTTCATCGTTTCCACCGGGGCTTGGGGTGTTTCCGCCTTCCCTTATAATAACCCGGGCGCTCTGGACCCTACCAAGTACCTTTCGAATAATCAGCTATTCGCGCCTCCGTTGATCACGAACTTGTATGGCGATCATCGTCTGCACATGATCGTCGGCGGGGCCACTGCCACTGGCGCCAACGGGGCAGTCTATATCTGGAAGCTGAGCGACGCCAGCAGCGGGGCGCGGCCCTGGCCTATGGCGCGGCGCGACAGCAATCGCACCGGCGCGGTTCCCCGGCCTGCCAGGTTGGAAATCTCTGCGCAAGCGCTATACCTTTTGCATCAAACCGGCACAACCAGCCCGGCGCACGCAACTCTCAATATTTCCAACGGCGGTGATGAAGCCTTCTCCTGGAGTGTAACGTCCAAGCCGGCCGGCGTCACGGTGTCGCCTTTGTCCGGGACCGCCAATCAGACAGTATGGATCAGCGTCACCACCACTGGCAAGCCAAATGGCGCCAACGCCATCGGCAATATTACCATCAGCGCCACATCGTCCGGCCAGGTCGCGATGAATTCACCGCGCTCAGTCCCCGTTACGCTGTGGATCGGCGAGGTCAAACACATTTACTTGCCGCTTGCTCTCAAGTAAAATAACGGGGCGAGAACATGTTGTGAAAGCCCTCTTCTTGACGCCAGCCTTCCCGCCTTTTCCAGGCGGCGGAGAACGTTACGCTCACGCACTCGCGCTGCAGTTGTTGCGGCGCGAGTGCGCTGTCACGGTTGTCACCAGCACAGCTGAACGCGAGCAGGACTTCTGGCAGGCGGCCGCTCACCCGCATCAGATGCGCGAGACTGTCAAAGCGAACCTGCGCGTGATGCGCTGCCCGCTGCGCGGTTTGCCCGGCGGCCGTTCCGGCTTGCTGATCTGGCGCAAGGCCATGGTACTCCTCTCGGCGCTGCCGGGCGATCAATCGCGTGTGTTGATGCACATGGCGCGCTTCATCCCGCCGCTAGCCGGCCTGGAAACTGCGCTGGCACAGCTGCCCGATCGGTTTGATGTGATCCACGCGTTCAACCTGTCGTGGGAATATCCACTGGTCGCCGCGTGGCGCTTGGCGCAGCGCACCCGCACGTCGTTGATCGTGACGCCGTTCGCGCATTTGGGGACGGGCCGGCGCGATCGGGTAGCGCGCAATTCCACAATGGATCATCAACTGCGCCTGTTGCGTGAAGCCAGCGCTGTCCTCACCTTGACCGAGATCGAACGCCAGGGCTTAGGCGACTATGGCCTGGCGCTCGATCGCATGATCACAATTGGCGGCGGATTGGATGAAGTACCACCCCCGCTGCACGGCGAAGATGTTGTGGCGCACTATCGCTTGCCGCAGCCCTTCATCGTCTTCGTAGGCCGCGCCAGCGATGACAAAGGTGCGCGGCATGCGGCGGAAGCCGTGCTGCTCCTGCGGCACCGGGGCGTCCAGATCACGCTGGCTCTCATTGGATCAAGCACGCCCGAGTTCGATCGGTTTCGGCAAAGCCTGTCATCTGCCGATCGTGAAGTCATCTGCCCGTTGGGCATCGTGCCGGAAGAGCACAAGCATACACTGTTGCAAGCCAGCAGGCTCTTGGTGTTGCCGTCACGCACTGACTCGTTTGGTATCGTCATCTTGGAAGCGTGGGCGCACGGCAAGCCCGTCATCGGCGCGCGCGCGGGCGGCATTCCCGACGTGATTGATGATGAACGCACCGGCCTGTTGGTGAACTATGGCGATGTGACGGGACTGGCTCAAGCCATTGAGCGCCTGATCCACGATGATGCCTTGTGTCGTGAGCTGGGGCAGCAGGGGCAGGCCAAGTTGGCGGCAGAGTATACTTGGGAACGCGTGGCCGACAAAGTTCTGGCTGTTTATCAGCGTGCGAGTTGACGTCCATGCGTGTGCTGCATATTGTTCATCAATATCCCCCGGAATTCGTCGGCGGCACTGAGCTTTACACTCAGACGGTCGCGCAGTCACTGGCGGCGTGCGGGCATGCCGTCTCGGTGTTTGTTCCCTCGTCGCATGCAGCCGATCTGGCTTTGACTGACGAATCTGGTGTGCGCGTGCATCGAGTTCCGCTTGGTCCGCGCAGCGCGAACGCGGTGTTCTTGTCCACCTTTTCTCAGCGCACCTTGTCTGCCGGCTTCGCGAGAGTCTTGCAGCAGGAACGACCGGACCTTATTCACCTTCAACACCTGATGGGATTGCCCGCGCGTCTGATCGATCAGATCGCAGCCGCTGGAATTCCCTTTGTTGCCACCTTGCACGATTACTGGTATGTGTGTGCCAATGCCCAGTTATTGACGAATACCCGGCAGGAGATTTGCGCCGGGCCGCGCGGGTGGATCAATTGCGGGCAGTGCGCGCTGGCGCGCGCCGGCCATCCCGATTGGCAAGTGCTGGCCCCGGCGGCTGCTCCGCTGCTGGGCTATCGTCATCACCTGCTGCGCCGCGTGCTGGAACGCGCCGCGCACTTGATTGCGCCCACGGAGTTTGTGCACGAGACGTATCGTCGCTTGGGCGCACCCACCGATCGGGTGCACGTGATTCCGCACGGCATCGAATTGCCTGCTGAGCTGCCGCCGATCGTGCCGCGCTCGACCCCTGCGTTGCGTGTGGCCTACATTGGCGGATTGTCGTGGCAGAAGGGCGTGCACACCGTCATCGAAGCCGTCAACGGCTTGCCGCCAAAGGCAGTGCAGCTCACCATCTACGGCGACCTGAACGCCTTCCCAGATTACGTGGCCCGGCTTAAACAGCTGACGCAACAGCCATCGATTCAGCTGGCGGGGCGCCTGGCGCGCGCCGGGTTGTGGCAGGTGCTGCGCGCCACCGATGTGATCGTCGTGCCGTCGTTGTGGTATGAGACGGCTTCGCTGATCGTGCAGGAAGCCTTTGCGGCCGGCGTGCCGGTGCTGGCGTCGGATTTGGGCGCGCTGCGCGAAAGAGTGCGCCACCAGCTCGACGGCTTGCTTGTTCCCGCTGGCGATGCGGCGGCCTGGCGCAATGTCTTGCAACGCTGCCTTGACGAACCGGATTTGCTGCCGCGTTTGCAGCAGGGCATTGGCCCGGTCAGATCGCTCACCGAACATCTCATCGATCTGGAAGCACTTTACTCCAAAACCGTGGCAGCCGCGCCGCGGCCATAGTTGTTGCGCGCGGGTTTTGACAACCCTCTCGCTCGCTCTTATAATCCCGCTGTCATGACATCACTTGTTCCCTCGGCTGGCCCGCTGCCGGGCATGATCTTGGCCTTCAGCTTGATCATGAGCGGGCTGGGCATATCCCTGGCGGTAGGGCTGCTCCGCGCGCGTCCTCAGTTGGATTGGATTGAGTTCGGTTTCATTATTTTCATGCTCAGCACCGGCCTGGCCTTGTGCGGCGGGTTGATTCTGGCGTGGTTGGGCTGCTTCTCGCTGGGACGGCTCACGGTGATTATGGCCGTGCTGGCGCTGGTTGGTTGGGGCGTGGCCTGGCGGCGAGGGATGATCCCAACCTGGCGCAATGTATCACGGCCTGCGCGCGCCGAAGCGGCATTGATCGGTTGGCTGGCGCTGTTGAGTGTGATCTATTTCCGCCCGCACGAATTCATTCACGGCGCAGCAGATGCCGGTGTATACATGAACATGGGATCGCACATCGCCCGATCGGGTCAGCTGCTCATCGACGACCCGCTCATCGCCCAATTAGATTCGTCCTTATATCCGGTGTTTTTCCGCGAGCAACAGCCGGGCGATGTGACACGGTACAATTATCTGGCGGGCTTCTACGTCAGTGACACCGTACCGGGGCAGATCATTCCGCAGTTCTACGCGTTGCAAGCTGTTTCGATTGCCATCTTGACCGCCATCGGCGGTGTGTCGTGGGGCTTGTTGAGCACACCGTTGTGGGGGCTGATCGGGATTGCCGCCGTCTATTTTCTGGCGCGCGGCTTGTTTGGCCGGCGCGCGGCGTTGTTGACGGCGCTGCTGTTGGGTGTGGTCATCCTGCAGAACTGGTTCGCGCGCTATCCCACCGCTGAGGTGCTTACTCAGAGTTTTGTGTTCGCGGGTCTGTATGCGCTGAGCAGGGTGTTGTGGCAGCATGAGCCGCATCGTGGGTGGGGGCCGCTGGCCGGGCTATGGCTGGGTCTGGTTTCTTTGATTCGCATCGATATGGTGCTGGTGATGGGCGTGCTGGTGATCATGCTCATTGGCTTGGCGGCCGCCCAACGTTGGTCGGCGGGACTGACCGCATTCACGACGACGTTGGGTGTGGTCACGGCGCTGAGTGTGGTGCATGCCATCTTCTTCGCATGGCCATACACCGTAGATACATTTCGCAATGCTGCCAACATCGTGGTGGGGCGCAATGGCCCCCTGGCGCTGGGCGCAGGGGTGATCGGACTGGTCGCGCTGATCGGCGGGGCGCGGTGGTTCGATCGGTTGGCCGAGGAACGGCGTCAGCACTGGCTGCGCCGGCTGAGCGGTGCGCTGATCGCGCTGATCTGTCTCGCCGCATTCTATGCTTACTTTCTCCGCCCCGTCGTCGAATCTTCGGCCATCGTCGACTACTGGTATGGCAGTTCGCAGTTTACTTCCACCAATCGCGAGAACCTGGTGCGTATCGGCTGGTACGTCACGCCAGTGGGCTTGTTGATCGCGTTGCTGGGTTTGTGTCTGATGCTATGGCGCGAGCGCGCGCTGCCGGTCTGGGTGTTTGTTGGTGTGGCGCTGTTATCGACAGTGGTGTACGTAACCAACATCTTGAACAACCCCCATCACATCTATGCCATGCGGCGTTACGTGCCCGTCGTGCTTCCGGCGTTGATGATCTGGGGTGGTTACGGGTTGGCGGTGTTGAGCCGCGCGCGCTGGCGCGGGGCGCCACTGCTGACGGGGCTGGTGCTGGTGGCCTGGCTGAGCGGCATGATCTGGCAATCGCGCGTGATCTGGCGGCAAGTCGATGATGCGGGCCAGGTGGCCGCATTGACGCAGTGGAATCAACAATTGACGCCGGGCGCGGTCCTGCTGTTTGACGATCAAAATCCCGTGGGGTTGGGTGACTTCATCGGCACGCCGCTGCGCTTCATTTTCGATCATCCCGTATTCGCGTTGCGCAATCCGCAGGCACTAACGCCCGCAGTGCTGCGGGCGTTAGTGCGCGAATGGCAGCAGCAGGGGCGCGCGGTCTATGTGTTGAGCGAGGCGAGCCAGGATGTTTCCGTCAAGGATGTGCTGCCGCTGGGCGACGCGCAGCGCCTGACTTTTGCGACCACGGTGCTGCTGCCCACTTACACTGATTATCCCAATCAGGTCGCGCCCAAGCAGTATGATCTGAAAGCGCAGCAAGTTCAGGCGCTCCCGTGAGTGTGAGCATGAAAATTGCGATCGTCGGTCCAGCTTACCCGTTCCGGGGAGGCATTGCACACTACACCACGCTGCTGGCCGCGTATCTGGCCGCAGAACATGAGACGCGCTTGTACAGCTTCAAGCGGTTGTATCCAACGTGGCTGTACCCTGGCCGCAGCCAGATCGATCCATCGGGCAGGCCGCTGGCAGAAATTGCTACACGGCGCTGGCTGACGCCGTGGTGGCCAGGGAGTTGGCGGCGCGTCACGCAGGACTGGAAAGTGTGGCAGCCCGCGCGGGTGGTGGTGCAATGGTGGGTGCCGTTCATGGCTCCGCCAACCGCGTGGCTGCTGAAGCGCGCCCGACAGTTACGCCTCCATTCGACGCTGCTGTGTCACAATGTGCTGCCGCACGAACGCAGCCGCATCGATGCGCTGATCGTGAAACAGGTCTTGAGCCGCGCCGATCGCTTGCTTGTGCACACGCAGGCGGAATATGAACGGGCGCGAGCGCTGCTGCCTGACAAGCCCATCGTGGTGTCACCGCATCCTACGTATGCCGAGCTGCCGACAAGCAAGTGGACGCGCGCAGCTGCGCGCGCCGAGCTGCAGCTCGCCGGCAACGTGTTATTGTTCTTCGGGTTGGTGCGCCCCTACAAAGGCCTGCTCGATCTGATCGAGGCGCTGCCGGCCATACCGGCTGAGCTGGACGTCACGCTGTTGGTGGTTGGCGAAATCTGGGGTGACGCCGCAATCTATCATGCGCGCGTGAACGAACTGGGCTTGCGTGACAAAGTCCGCTTCATCGATCGCTATGTGTCCAATGCTGAGGTGGCCTTGTATTTTTCGGCTGCCGATCTGGTGGTGCTGCCTTACCGTGAGGCGACGGGCAGCGGGGTGCTGCAAGTGGCGTTGGGCGCCGGTGTGCCTGTCGTGGCCACGCGCACCGGCGGCATGGACGAAGTGGTGCGTGATGGCGTCACCGGCTTTCTGATCGATCCCGGTGACGTCGCTGGACTAAGTTGCGCCGTTGCCCGTTATTTTCAGGAAGATCGATCGGCTGAGTTCCGCCGCAATATTCAGCGCGGGCAAGCGGCGTTTGAGTGGCCGCAGCTGGTGCGGGTGATTACGGCGCCCGATCAAGGAGGGGCTGCATGACCACGGCGCTAATCACCGGCGCGACTGGTTTTATCGGGCAATATCTGCTGCGCGATCTGCTGGCGCTAGGCTGGCGCTGCCGCGTGCTCTCACGCGCCGATCGGCCTGAGCTGGCCCGCTCGGGTGTGGAGGTTGTCCGCGGAGACATTACTAATCGTTCGTCGTTGCGCGGCGCGCTGGACGATATCGAATTTGTGTTTCACCTGGCCGGGGCCGGGCACGTGGCCGCCGTCTCGGCCGAGGCGCACGCGCACTGTCGCGCGGTCAACGTCGACGGCGTGGCTAACTTGCTGGAAGTATGCCGCGAACAGCCTGTCCGCAAGCTCGTTCATTTCAGCAGCACTGCGGCGATGGGCTTGATCAAAGCCGATGTACTGGATGAGGACTCGCCGCCGCAGCCGCGCACCCCATATCAGCTGAGCAAATACGAGGGCGAAGCCGTGGTGCGCCGCGCGTGGCAAGAGTGGAAAGTGCCGGCCGTGATCGTGCGGCCGTGCATGGTTTACGGGCCGGGGGGAACCGGAGAGTTTGCTAAAATATGTCGCTGGATGGCCAAGGGAATTTTTCCGCGTGTGGGCCGCGGCCCCAGCTATACGCCGCTGATTCATGTGCGCGATGTGGCGCTGGGCGCGCGCCTGGCAGCCGAGCGCGGTCGGCCGGGCGAAGTGTATCTGCTGGTGGGCGAGTCGCTGCCGGTAGCCGAGGTGCGGCGCAGCGTGCTGCAAGCGCTGCATGTGCAGCGGCCATTTCCATACGTCCCCTTGCGGGTGGCGGTAACGGGTGCAGGAATGATCGAGTGGGCCACGCAGCGTTTGGGCAAAGTGCCGCCTGTGTCGCGCGCCAACATCATTTCCATGGCCACAGGCCGCCGCTTCAATATTGACAAGGCGCGGCACGAGTTGGGTTTTGAGCCGCAGTGTCTATTGGCTGATAATGCCGCCGAAGTGTTGAGCTGGCTGAAGGCGCAAGGAAAAGTATAAGTGATGCAAGCAAAGAATGTGGCGACGGTGGCTGGTGTGCGCGTGGCGGGTGTGGAAGAGATTCCACAGCGTGTCACTGATCTGCTGGCGCTGCTGGGCGGGTTGGAGCAGTTTATCAAACCCGGCGATACCGTCTTCTTGAAACCCAATTTTGTAGCGCCGTTTCCCGAAGCCGTGACCCATTTCGATTTCATCGCGGGCGTGGCGCGCGCGGCGCAGGCCTGCGGCGGCAAAGTCGTCATTGGCGAATCGGCGGGTTTCGAGTTCGACACCGAGCAGACGCTGCAAGTCGTGGGCGCGCAGGACCTGGCGCAGTCATTGGGTGTGCCGCTGCTCAACCTCGATCGTGAGCCGTTCAAGGCGGTGCCGGGCGAATGGCCGTTCGGCGAACTGCGCGTGGCGCAGATTGTGTACGATGCCGATGTGTTTATCAACTTGCCCAAGCTCAAGCGCCACAGCCTGACCACCATGACAGGCGCGTTGAAGAATTTGTTTGGCGTGTTACATCGCGACACCCGGCGACGCATGCACGCCTGGAATGTGAACAAGGGCATCGTGGCGGTGAACCGGGTAGTGCGTCCTACGGTGTCGTTGGTGGAAGGCGTTGTCACGTTGACGCGCGCAGTGTACGGACAAGCCGAACTGTTGGGCGTGATGTTGGGCGGCACGGAACCGCTGGCGCTCGATCGCGTGGGGTGCCAGCTGTTGGGGCTGGCTGAAAGCGATGTGCCGCACCTCGGCGGGGCGCTGCAGGCCGGATTCGTGGCCGATTACCAGCTCATTGGCGCTAAACTGCCCGCGGTTGAAGCCACACCCCGATCGGTGTCGGCCGGCCGCCGGCTGCATCGCGCGCTGATTCAAGGCGCGTATGTGGCCGACGTTCCGTATGCGGCGCTGCGGCCGGGTCGATCGATCTTGCCGCGCCTGCATTTTGAGTTGGGGTTGAAGCCGCACATCCACGCAGAGGCTTGCACGGAATGCGGCGATTGTGTGCCGGTGTGTCCGGTGAATGCGATCGATGTTCCGGGCCGGCGGATTTTGCCCGAGCGCTGCGAATGCCTGCGCTGCTTGAAATGCGTACCCGCTTGTCCGGAAAACGCGATCGAGGTGGTGGGATGGCGGAAACCGTCCAAGGAGTAACGGCGCGGCCCGCCTGGGCGGGTCGCGCTGGACCGCAGGGCGCGGTGTGGTCGGCGCGCTATGATCCGACGATCACCGATGCGTGGTGGCAGGCGCTGGCACGCCAGCCGAATCCGCGCGTCGTCGTGCATGGCGGCTATGGCAAGCACAACCTGGGTGACGATGCCATTTTGGATGTGCTGTTGCAGCAGATTCGCGCACAACTGCCGCAGGCGCTGATCAGTGTGTTGGCGCATGGTCCGGCTTTCGTGCACGAGCGCTACGGCCTGCCCGCTTATCATTTTTCCAATCTGGCCGCGCTGCGCCAGATCCGATCAGCTGATCTGTACGTCATCGGCGGGGGCGGCATCGTTAATCGGATCAACAGCTATTCGGGTTTTCAGCGGCTGCGGATTTTTGATCCCAAAGGCAAGTTCCTGTTTCTGGCAGCTTGGCTGGCGCGGGCTTCGGGCGCGCGAGTGATCTTTCATTCGGTAGGCATCACTTCATTTCCTGATCCGCTGGTGCGGCGGTTGACGCTGTCGGCGATGAAGTGGGCCGATGCGTTGACGGTGCGCGATGAAGCTTCGGCGCGCTTGCTGCGCGCGGCGGGCGTCACGCGCGAGATACCGGTGATCTACGACCCGGCGGTGCGCCTGATGCCGGCGTCTGCAGCACGCGCCGAAGAGATTCTGCGGGCTGAGGGAATCGATCGGAATAAGCCGCTGGTCTTTGTAAATTTCCGGCCGGTGACTGATCCGGCCAGTGATAACGGCCGCACGGCTCAGATCGCGGCTCATCTAGTGCGGCGTCTGATAGAATGTTATAATCTTCAAGTCGCGTTCTTTCCCTTCGGGCGGCATCCACACAAGCCGATCGAAAACGATCTGACATTGCTTGAGGCCATGCGTCCCCAGCTGAACGGCCTGGCGGACTTTCACGTCATCGAGCATGAATACACCCCTGCCGAGACCAAGGCGTTGCTGGGTCTGGCGCGCGCCTGTGTGTTGGAACGGCTCCATGCGGCGATTTTGGCGGTGGGCATGGGCGTGCCGGTGATTAACGTGGCCTATGATGACAAGACCGCCGCTTTTATGGAGATGGTGTCCTTGTCGGCGGACGTGGTGCCGCTGGCCGATTTTTCCGTGGAGGCAGTCGAGCGACGGCTGATGACGTGGCTGGAATGAGATGACGATAGAACGAGCGACTCCTTACGATCAGCACCTGGCTTACCGCGACGACTTCATGAACGTTGGTCCGCGCTTCTTTGTGCGGACGGGTTTGATGCGGCGCATGCTGACAGGTGTGGCGGGCCGTATTATCGACGTGGGCTGTGGTGACGGTTTCTTTTTGGAGCAGCTGCTGGCGATGGGATTCGACTGTGTCGGGCTGGATGTGTCTGAAATGATGATCGAGCGCTGCCGCCAGCGAATCTCATCTGATCGGCTTGAACTGGTGTGCGATGTGATTCAGAACTATCAGCCGGCTCGGCTCTTCGACGCGGCGGCCTGTGGTGAAACGCTGGAGCACATCGACGATGACGTGGCGGTGTTGACGCACATCAACCGGGTGGTGAAGCCGGGGGGCGCGCTGGTGTTGACGGTCCCCATCGATATGACGTTGTGGAGCGAAGCCGATGTGGCGGCCGGGCATGTGCGCCGCTACAGCAAGGCAGAAATCTTTGGAAAGTTACAGCAGACCGGTTTTGCTGTGCAGGATTACGCGGTCTGGGGCTATCCGCTAACGCGCACCCTGCACTTCAAGATTCGCGAGCAGCAAACCGGGCTGATGCGCGGCACCGTGCCAACCCGGCGGCGGCGCTGGCTGCAGCGGTTGATGAAACCGGGCCGCTATGTGTTTTTGATTGACAATCTTTTTAACGCCACGGAGAAGGGTGTGGGGATTGTCGTGCGTGCGATCAAGCAGTAGCGACCGCACGCGGTATTTTTGGGTTGCGAGAGGAATATGACACCGTTCCCCAAACTCTTAGTGTTGGGCCTTGATGCCGCCACTTTCGATCTCATCGATCCCTGGGTGGCCGAGGGCAAACTGCCGCATTTGCAAGCCTTGATGGCCGGCGGCTCACGCGCGCCGCTGCTGTCCGTGCCCAATCTAAACAGCATTCCGGCTTGGACGTCATTCATGACGGGAAAGAATCCCGGTAAGCACGGGCTGTATTGGTTTTACGAGCGTCAACCGGGCAGCTATGCCTATCGTTACCTGAATGGCAGCGATATTCAGGGCCGGCGCTTTTGGGACTATATGTCGGACAGCGGTTTGCGCGTGGGGGTCGTCAATGTGCCAATGACCTATCCGGCTTACGAGTTCAACGGCTTCATGATCGCCGGGCTGGATGCGCCCAACGAGACCAGCCCTAACTTCACTTACCCAGCTGAGTTGTATGATGAGATTCTGGCCAACTCTGGCCCCTATCATATCGAGACCAACATTCTGGGCTACGCGCGGCGCGGGCGGATCGATCTGGCGGTGAAGGCCACCGAGGAAGTGATCGAGCAGCGCGTCAAGACGATCGATTACTTATTGCGGACGCAGACATGGGATGTCTTCGTCGCCGTTTTCACGGAACTCGATCGGGTGCAGCACACATTCTGGCGCTTCATGGATCCACGTCATCCCGATTACGATCCAGAGGGCGCCAAGCAATATGGCGACGTCATTTTCCGGTTCTATGCGCGGCTCGATGAAGCGATTGGCGAGATTGTAAGCCGCTACCCCGGCGTGCCGGTGGTCATCAACTCCGACCACGGCTTCGGCAGCAATCCTGAAAGCTACAGCTATCTCTCGCCGTGGTTGCAGAGCCTGGGTTTGTTTCAGCCGGTGCAGCCGCGCACCAGCGATCGATTATTGCGGCGGGCGGCGTCGTTGGCTGATGGATTGTTGTCGCAATCCACGCGGCGGCGCATCATCGCCATGCTGCCGGGCGGGCGGGCCGGGCTGGCGCAGCGCCTGCATCAAGTCCGCTGCGACTGGAGCGGAACGCGCGCATACACCAATTACATTCATGCGGGTATCTGGATCAACTTACAGGGGCGCGAACCGCAGGGGATTGTGGCACCGGGCACTGAATATGAGACGCTGCGCCAGGAGCTGATCGCTGGACTGTTGACGTGGGAAGATACGCGCACAGGCCAGAAGATCGTGAAGTCAGCTGTGCCGCGCGAGGAGGTCTATCACGGCCCCTTCATGGATCAAGCACCGGATGTCGTGATCCGCTGGAACTATGGCGTGCACCCAGCGGGGCTGCGCTACACGCACAATGGCCGAGCAGTCGAGGTCAAGTCTAGGACGGATATCGTTGAGCGTCACAATGTCAGCGGCGATCACCGGCCTGAGGGTATCTTGATCATGCACGGGCCGGGCATTCGAGCAGGACAACAATTGGCCGAGGCTCGTTTGGAAGACGTGGCACCCACGCTCTTGTATTTGACCGGAGTGCCGGTGCCGGATGACATGGACGGGCGGGTCCTGGCGGCGGCTTTTGAACCGGATTGTCTGACCCAGCGGCCGGTGCGCTATCAGCATGTCGCCGCGGACGATGAGCAAGCAGAGCGGCGCAATTTCAGCACTGATGAAGATGCGCAGTTGCAGCAGCGCTTACGAGATCTGGGCTATTTAGAGTAGGGGCAGGAAGGGCTAGGTGCGGGGAGATGAACGGCAAGGACTACTTATTTTACATGCTGCCACGGCTGGCGCGGTATAAGCTGGCTTATCACAATCTGCGGCGGCCGATTGGCCCAATGGTGCTGACGTTTTCGGTGACCAACTTGTGCCAGTCACGCTGCCAATCCTGCAATATCTGGGACATCTATAAGCAGCGCCCCGGCCTCTGGAAGCAGGAACTGCAACTGTCAGAAATCGAGCGGACTTTCAAGAGCATCGGGCAGATTTACTTCTTCAACGTCAGTGGCGGTGAGCCTTTCCTGCGCAAGGATCTGCCGGAAATCATCGAGCTGGCGTTGGTGTATATGAAGCCGCGCATCGTGCACATTCCGACCAATGCGATCTCGCCCCTGCGCGTAGAAGAAGGCGTGGCGAAGATACTGGAGTACATGCATAAGCACGGCGCCAATCGTGTTCCGTTGACGGTGAAGCCATCGCTGGATGGCGTTGGTGAGGTGCACGATCGGGTGCGGGGTGTTCCCGGTAATTTCGAGAAGGTGGTGGAGACAGTTGAGGCGTTGAAGCGCTTGCGTCAGCGGTATCCTAATTTGCATGTCGAGCTGGGCACGGTTGTCTCGCGGATGAACCTGGCTCATGTCAAGGAAACGGCCGACTTCGTCCATCAGTGGGAAGGCATTGAAAGCTACCGCAACGAAATCGCTGAGCAACGGACCGAGTTCTTCAACATCGGTGATCCGATTACGCCCAGCGGTGAAGAATATGATGAATTGATGGAATACTTCTCCGCGCGCACCCGCGAGAATATTCGCAAGAAACGCCGCCTGGCGCGCATCACGGAATCGCTGCGCCTGGTGTATTACGAATATGCCGGACGCATCGTCAAAGAAAAAAGGCAGGTCTTGCCGTGCTATGGCGGAATCACGAACGCTCACCTGAATCCGTATGGACAAGTATGGCCGTGCGCGGTATTAGGGTATGATCAACCCATGGGCAACGTGCGGGATTTCAATTATGATTTTCAGGCGCTCTGGAATTCAGAGCAAGCTAAGCAGGTCCGAGCTTACATCAAGGCTGGAAAGTGTGCCTGTCCACTTGCCAATCAGAGTTACTCGAATATTTTGATGGATCCAGTTGCCACGGCCAAGGTGGCATACAACGTCATGTTCTTTGACGGCCCGTTAGGCTCGTCTTCATCTCATCAGGAATTTGGAGGTCATGTTGAACAAGCACATTCGTCTTCTGTCCCTGCTGCTTCTGATGGTCAGCGTTAGCCTAGCTGCCTGCGACACGCCACAGCCCACAGTCTCGCCGCTCGTTTCTCCACCAAGCACCCCCAACGCTTCTACAAGTGTTGACTTGCCTGTTGGAACAGTCCAGGTCGGAGAAAGCCTGAATTTTGATTTTAATGGCGATGGGCAAATTGAAACGGCGCGGGCATATTCACCAGTCGGTGGTGGTCCGGGCGGCGGTGTGATCGTAACAAGGCAATCCGCTAACGGCACAGAGTTATTATGGCAAACAAAAATTCCGGATAACCTCACGTTAACTGAGCTAAAGGCCCGGAACATGCACGCTGATAACATTTTTGAGATTCTAATTTTCACACATGCAGGATCAACGATTAAATTCCCGCTTTATGTGTACAAATGGCTAAATGGCTCTTTCACCCTCTTGAAACCAAATGGTGGTAAGCTGGCAGGTCAGGATGCGTTTGTTTCGGACTATTGGCCGACGACTCTAGGGGACGTAGACAACGACGGCATTATGGAAATTGTTCCGACGCTTGAACTTAATCCGCCGGTTGAGTACTTGGAGCCAAATGTTTATCAATGGGAGGGAGAAAGCTTTACTTATACAGACTACTTCATCATTCCACCAAGGTTTAAACCGGAGAAGTAGGATCAATAACCCGTTAGAGTTATTGCCTAGTCTAAGAATCTACGCTAGAATTCTACCGTAACAAGAAGATGTCGGCCTATTTCTGGTCGGCAGCTTGTTTCAAAACATAACATATGGAGGGAGCAATGAAGAAATTAGTACCAGTTGTCGTGTTGTTTGCCCTGATTGTGGCTGTGGCTGTTCCGGTCTATGGGCAGGCCGGAGCCCCGAATCCGGGTGCGAGCCGTGGCAATATCTTCATCCAGAACATCGGCACAGCTCCGGCAAACTTCGTGCTGACGTTCACGCGTGGTGCTGGCGTTGCGACTGGTCCCACCACCTTTACGTATAATGTGACGAACCTCCCAGTGGGTGGTGCTAAGTCGTTGCTGTACACCAACTGCTGGCAGGACAGCTGCACCTCGCCGAGCACCCCTGTTCCCGATGGCTGGGCGGGCGCTGTGCAGATTTCTTCCGATCAGCCGTTGGCTTCGATCGCAAACCTGTTCTGGCTGGGCATCCCGTCGGCCGGAACCTATTCTGGCTTTAGCACGCCGGCCACAACGGTCTACATGCCGAATCTGCTCAAATCCACCTCGCGCCGCACGGTGGTGACGGTCCAGAATACGGCCGCGACCGACGCAAACAACGTTCAGATGATTTACTTCGACCGCAACGGCACGGCTGTCTTCACCGGCACCGCCAACATCCCGGCTGGATCGATGCAGCAGTTCGACCTCTCAACGATTGCGGGAGTCGACTTTTCGGCCACCAGCAATACCGGTTCGTTGAAGATCACGCATCCGAGCAACGCCCTGTCGGCAGTGGCTTCGATCCACTATCCGCCTGGCGACCGCGGTACGGCAGTGTACGGCGGATTTGTGGGCGGCAGCACCACCATCTGGTTCCCCAGCCAGTTCCGCCGCTACTCAGGCACCACCCCCACTCTGTACAATGCCAACATTGTTCAGAACTTGGGTACCCAGGCCGCGAATGTGACGGTCAGCTTCTTGGACAAGAACAACACCAACAACCAGCAGTGCACCGACACGATTCAGCCCGGCGCTTCCCAAGGTTACAACATGATCTCTCAAGGTACTGCCCCTGCTGGATGCTGGACGGCCATTCAGGCCCTGGGCACCAACTGGTCGGGCACGGTGAAGGTCGAATCGACCAACGGTCAGGATCTCGCGGGCGTCGGTTTCTACTTCTCAACGACCAACGTGGGTGACGTGATGGCCTTTGAGGCGATTGCCAATGAAGCCGGCAGTGCCAAGATTTATTCTCCGGCGGTGTATCGCAAGTTGTCTGGCGCGACCTCCAGCCAGCAGTGGTCAACGACGCTGGTTCAGAACCTGGAGAGTGTGACCCGCACTTTGACCGTGAAGTTCTACAACACGTCAGGCGTGCAGGTTGGCGCGGTGGCCGGCTACAACGTCACCGTTGCCGGTAACGCTTCGGCCGGTTTGAACCTCAACACGGGTGTGAACCTGCCCGCGCAGGCCCTGACGGATCTGGGCACCAACTTCAGCGGCGGGATGGTCGTGGAGGCCCCGGCTGGCAGCCAGCTGGTGGGTGTCACGAACATCTTCTACGAAGCCCCCGGTTCTCCGGCGCCTGCAGGCAGCCGTGAGCAAGGCTCTGCTTACGACGTTTTCCCGGCTCCGTAAGTGTTGTTGCTCAATACCTAGTCCTGAACGGGCTCCACATGGAGCCCGTTCACTTTTTCTACCCGCAAATGTCCTCATCTTTGAAAGTTTTTGACGAATTGCTGCTCTTCGTTTATAATCCCGCCGCTTGCTAATCCATGTAGAAGGGAATCATCACATGCAGTCAATACACTCGACGCCCCACGCGGGCGTTTTTGTTGCCCCCGAACGCCGGGCGGCGCTCTTGCAGGAAGCGGCGCACCTGCCCCCCGTCACGCTCAGTCCGCTCTCCATCAGCGACGTTGAGCTGCTCGCCATCGGCGCGGTGGCGCCGTTGACGGGCTTCCTCACCCACGCCGACTACGAACGCGTCGTCAGCGAGATGCGCCTGACCAGCGGCCAGGTGTGGAGCATCCCGATCACGCTGCCGGTTGATCGCGAATTCGCCAATGCGATCAACGAAGGCCAACGTATCGCCCTGCAAGAACCCGATGGGCATATCCTCGCTCTCATGACTGTGCACGAGAAGTTCACCTACGACAAGCTGCGCGAAGCCCGCGAAGTCTTTCGCACGGAAGAAGAGAAGCACCCGGGTGTGGCGCGGCTCTACCAGCAGGGCGACGTCTTGTTGGGCGGTCCCGTCGAGGTGATCGATCTGCCGCACAACCGCCCCTTCATGGAGCATCGCCTGACCCCCGCCGAGACGCGCCAGTATTTTGCCGAGAAGGGTTGGAAGACCGTCGTTGGCTTCCAGACGCGCAATCCCGTGCACCGCTCGCACGAATACCTGCAGAAGGTTGCGCTCGAAATGGTCGATGGCCTGCTGCTGCATCCACTGGTCGGCGAGACGCAGGCTGAAGACATTCCCGCCGATGTACGCATGGCGTCCTACAAAGTCTTGCTGGAAAACTACTATCCCGCCGATCGCACCTTGCTCAGCGTCTTCCCCGCGGCGATGCGCTACGCCGGCCCGCGTGAAGCCATCTTCCACGCATTGTGCCGCAAGAACTACGGCTGCACGCACTTCATCGTCGGACGCGATCATGCCGGGGTGGGCAATTACTATGGCACGTACGACGCGCAGCGCATCTTCGATCACTTCACCTACGAGGAATTGGGCATCACACCGTTGATGTTCGAGCACACCTACTATTGCAAGAAATGCGCAGCCATCGTCTCGTCCAAGACCTGCCCGCACGATTCGTCACAGCACTTGATTTTCAGCGGTACCGAAGTGCGCCGCCGGCTGCGCGCGGGTGAACCCCTCCCGATCGAATTCACGCGCCCCGAAGTAGGACAAGTCCTCATCGACGGTCTGCGCGAGAAATGATGGAGGGGCGATCCGGTGTGATCGCCCAAATAGGGAATTTATCACATGAGCAAAGTCTTCATCATCGGTCTGGATTGCGCCGAGCCGACGCTGGTCTTTGATCGCTGGCGCGATCAACTGCCCAACCTTAGCCGGTTGCTGCAGCACGGCGTCTACGGCGATCTGGAATCGTGCACGCCTGCCATCACCGTGCCCGCGTGGAGCGTCATGATGTCCAGCAAAGATCCGGGCACGCTGGGCATTTACGGTTTTCGCAATCGCGCCGATCATTCCTACGACAAGATGACCATCGCCACCGGCAGCGCGGTCAAAGAAGATCGCGTGTGGGATATCCTCAGTCGATCGGGCAAGCGGGTGAACGTGGTGGGCGTTCCCGGCACGTACCCGCCCCGATCGGTTAACGGCTGCCTCGTCGGCTGCTTCCTTACGCCCAGCATCGCTTCCAACTATACGCATCCCCCGGAGTTCAAACAGCAGATCGCCGAGTGGGTGGGTGAGTATCAGGTCGACGTGAAGGACTTCCGCACGGAGGACAAAGCCTACTTGCTCAAGCAGATCTACGACATGACCGAGACGCGCTGCAAGTTGGTCAAGCGGATGATCGTTGAGAAACCGTGGGATTTCTTCATGTTCGTCGAGATGGGAGTCGATCGCATCCATCACGGCCTGTGGAGCTACACCGACGAGCGGCACTGGCGTTACCAGCCGGGCAATCCCTTCGTCGATTCGATTCGCGACTACTACATCTACCTCGATCGTGAGATCGGCGAGATGCTGGATCTTCTGCCGCCGGATACCGTGGTGATGGTCGTATCCGATCACGGCGCCAAGTGCATGGACGGCGGCATCGCCATCAACGAATGGCTGCGCCGCGAAGGCTATCTGGTTTTAGATCAAGACAACCCGGCGAGCATGACGCCGCTGGAGCGCGTCAAAGTCGATTGGAGCAAGACCAGGGCGTGGAGCTCCGGCGGTTACTACGCGCGCATCTTCATGAACGTGCAGGGCCGCGAGCCGAACGGCCTCATCGCCCCTGCTGATTACGAGCGCGAGCGCGACGAGTTGGCTCGCCGCCTCATCGCGATCCCCGGCCCCAACGGCCAGGACATCGGCACCAAAGTCTTCAAACCCGAAGAAATCTATCACGCCGTCAACAACATCGCGCCCGATCTCATCGTCTACTTTGGCGATCTGGCGTGGCGCTCCGTCGGCTCACTCGGTCTCGAGAGCATCTACACCTTCGAGAACGATACCGGCCCCGACGATGCCAATCACGCGCAGCAGGGGATGTACATTCTTTACGATCCCGCGCGCAATCTGGGCGGCCGTCGTCTGCCGGCGAAAATCATGGATGTCGCGCCGACCGTGCTGCACTATATGAACGAACCAATCCCGGCGGACATGCAGGGCAAGGTTATCGAAGCGTAACAGGCCGTGTTACGCAGTACGCATTACTCTTCAAGGAAAGAATCATGGTGAATCTGGAAAATGGTTGTACCGTCTGGTTTACGGGCTTGTCGGGCGCAGGCAAATCGACGGTCTCAGAAATCATCGAGGCCGAATTGAAAGAGCGCAATCTGCGCGTGGAAGTGCTGGACGGCGATGTAATCCGCACACATTTGTCGAAGGGTCTCGGCTTCAGCAAGGCCGATCGGGATACCAACATCCGCCGCATCGGCTGGGTGTGCGAGGTGCTCGCGCGCAACGGCGTCGTGGCCGTCGCGGCGGCCATCTCGCCCTATCGCGACATCCGCGATGAAGTGCGCGGCAAGATTGGCCGCTTTGTGGAAGTGTACATGGAATGCCCCGTGCCGGTGCTGGCCGAACGGGATGTGAAGGGCCTTTACAAAAAGGCGCTGGCCGGCGAGATCAAGAACTTCACCGGCGTCGATGATCCCTACGAACCGCCGCTCAATCCCGAAGTGGTCTGCCACACCGACGGGCGCGAGACGCCCCAGCAAAGCGCGGCCAAAGTCATCCGCAAGCTGGAAGAGCTGGGCTACATTCCGCTCGCCTAGCCACAATGCTGTTTAGATAAGGCTTCAAGCCCGCGTCCGCGCGGGTGGCCCAACCGCGCGGACGCGGTTGGTGAGCGCTAACTAAACCATATTGCGCCTAGCCAGATCTGTCAGGCGGCGCACAGCATACTCGGATACAGGCGCTGGCCTGCGCCACCTGACAGACCTATCACTGTCAAACAAAAAAAGTCCGATTGGGCCTGGTTGCTCAGTCGGACTTTTGATTTACGCATTACTCGTTACTCGTTACTCATCACGATCGGCTTCTTCAGCAGCTCCACCAGCAGCTTCACCGCATTCTCCACGTCTCCCAGATCGATCATCTCCACCTGGCTGTGCACGTAGCGCGCGGGCACGACCACGCCGCCGCTGGGCACACCTTCGCGCACAGTCTGCACCACCTGCACGTCGGTGGTGCCGAGCTTGAAGATTTCCAGTTGATATGGAATCCTGGCGGCCTCGGCGCGCTGCACCATCCAATTCTTCACGCGCGGGTCGGCGATCATGCCGGCGTCGCGCACTTTGATGGCCGGGCCTTTGCCCATCTCCACGGCCATGGGCTGCGCTTTGGGTGTGTCGCCAGTGCCCGTCACATCGACCGCGATGGCGATGTCGGGATCGATGCTGAAGGCCGCCGTGCGCGCACCTACCGAAGTGATTTCTTCCTGCACGCTGAACACGAAGTACACTTCGTGCGGCGTCTTTTTCAGGCGGCGCAGCGTCTCGATAAGGATGGCGCAGCCGATGCGATCGTCCAGCGACTTGGCGATCAAGCGCTCGCCGACCGTCTCCAATCCTTGATGGAAGATGGCGGCATCGCCCACCTTCACCGGGCAATCGTCCTTGTTCGATGCGCCCACGTCGATGTAGAGTTGATCGAGCGTAGGGGCCTTGGCGGCATCGTCCCGCCGATCGGCTTCCAACACGCCCAGGCGGCCGTCGGCAAAGCGCACGCGCGCGCCCACGCTGTACAGCGGGAACACGCCGCCCAACGGCGCCACGCGCAAGTAGCCGCGCTTGTCCACGTGCGTCACCATCAGGCCGATCTCGTCCATGTGCGCGACGAGCATGATCTTCTTGCCGTTGCCCGTGCCGCGCTTGACAGCGATGAGATCGCCCAGCTTGCCGATGCGAATTTCATCGGCCAGACCTTTGACCTCGGCGCGGATGAGAGCGCGCACTTCGTCTTCAAAGCCCACCGGCCCGAAACTCTCTACCAGTTTGCGAATGAGTTCTTTCACGTATGCCTCAGTTTGGGCGTCATTGCGAGGAGCGCTGTTGGCGACGAAGCAATCTCACTCTCGAACAAGGAGATTGCTTCGCCGCGATGATGCTGCGGCTCGCAATGACTACTGTCGATGCAGCACCTGCGGCGTCAGGCGCGCCACACTTTCCTGCACCAGCTTCACGGTGGCGCGCACATCCTTCAGATAGATGAGCGACGCGGGCGAGTGCAGATAGCGCGCCGGAACCGAAACCGAGATCGTCGGCACACCCGATCGGGCGGGAATGATGCCGCCGGCATTGGTGCCGCCGCCGCCCGGCTGCCGAATCTGATACGGGATCTGCAACGCATCGCCCGTCGTCATGAAATGCCGCACCAGGCGCGGATCGGACAGATCGCGGCGCGTCATCACGTAAATGGCCGGGCCGTATCCCAGGCGCGTATTGGGGCTGACGTCCTGATCGATCGTAGGCGGCAGATCATTGGCGGGTGTCGTGTCGATGGCGACGGCCGCATCGGGATCGAACGCGTGCGCAGCCACCCTCGCACCGCGCAAGCCCACTTCTTCCTGCACGGTGAAGGCCGCCAGAATCTCCACCGGTAAACGCGGCCCGCGCAAAATCTCGATCAGCACCGCGCAGCCCGCGCGATCGTCCAGCGCTTTACCGCTGGCCGCGCCGTTCCACGTGCGGAACTCGGTGGCGAAGACGGCGGTCTGTCCGACCGTGACGAGGTTGTTCGCCTCGCTGGCGCTGGCTGCGCCGATGTCGATGGCGAGGTCTTCGATCTTGACGACGCTCAGCTCGCCGTCGAGCAAGTGGATCGGCTTCACGCCGATGACGCCGGGGATCCGATCGGGTCCGACGAGCACCGCCTTGCCCGGCAAAATGCGATCGTCGATGCCGCCCACGGCGCGGAACTTCAACGAGCCGTCGTCGTTCGCGCCGAAGATCATGAAGCCGATTTCGTCCAGGTGCGCGTCGAGCATGACGCGGAGTTTTGCTCGGCCGCCGGCGCGTTTCACCGCGAGCACATTGCCCAT
The DNA here is from genome assembly GCA_964398185.1 of uncultured Anaerolineae bacterium. Taxonomy (GTDB): domain Bacteria; phylum Chloroflexota; class Anaerolineae; order Fen-1058; family Fen-1058; genus Fen-1058. The sequence goes on from CAYNML010000021.1 coordinate 65,804, forward strand.
GGTGTCCACGCGCCATTCGTCGACGTGATCTTTGATCAGATCGATCACCAGCCGGCGCACGGCGCTTTCCGCGCCGGAGACGCCGGGGGCGTTGGAGAGATGCTTGAGGTTGGTTAGTAAACTGGCCATACTGAAATATTCTTGAGCATGACACGCAGCGCGTGACACGATGACAGGGTGACATGGTGATCTCTGCGCGAGATCATCCGGTCATCTCTTCAGCTTGTCACCTTGTCAGGAAAATCCACAAGGGATTGGTAAAATTCCTCATCCAGCCCGCGAATGAATTCCGCCAACAAACGGCCGGTGCGTTCGATGTCGGCGAGGGCGACGGTCTCAACGGGCGTGTGCATGGATCGGATCGGAATCGCCACAATGCCGGTGGGGATACCTTCGTGCGCCACTTGAATGGCCCAGCCGTCGGTGCCGCTGTGTCCTGTCAAAGGTTCCAGCCGCGTCTCGAGTTCCAACCGTTTGGCGGCGTCGCGCAGTCCCTGCGTCATCCGGGGGTGCATGTTGGGGCCGACGTTGATGGTGGGGCCCTTGTCCAGCGCGAACGTCTCCACGTCGGTGACGTTGTATTGCGCCGCATAGGTCACATCGATGGCGATAGCCACGTCGGGCCGCAAGGCGAAGGCGCTGGTGGCCGCGCCCAGCAAGCCGACTTCCTCCTGCACGGTGGCGACGGCCAGCACGTCCCACTGAGGCTGGATTTGCTGCAGCAGTTCAAGACACACGGCTACGGCGCTGATCGAGGCGCGATTGTCAAAGGCCTTGCCGGCCAGCAGGCCATTTTTCAATTCCAGCACCGAGCGCCGCAGCGAGATCAAATCGCCCACGCGCACCAGCTGCGCCACTTGCCGGGCGGGCAGGCCCACATCGATCCAGAGATGATCAAGTGGAATCACTTTGTGGCGTTCGGTGGTTTTCAACAAATGCGGTGGTGTGCTGGCGATGAGGCCGGGCAGATCGCGGCGGCCATGCACGATGACTTCCTGGCCGGGCAGAATGCGCGCATCGACGCCGCCCAGCGCGACGACGTGCAGGAAGCCGTGCTTGACCCCGGCCACCATCAGGCCGATTTCGTCCATGTGCGTGGCGAGCATGATCGAGCGGCGGGGTGCGGTACCCCGATCGGTTCCGCGGCGCGGAGTACCGCGCCGAACTGCGAGCGCGTTGCCCATTTTGTCCACGCGTGTTTCAGTCGCCCCGCGGCCCCATTCGCGCAGCACCAGCGAGCGAATTTCGCTTTCGTGACCGGAAATCCCGGGCGTGACAGACAATTGTTTGAGCAGGGCGGCAGTGTCCATAGCGCATTATCCGCCGGTTGCGGGTGGTGTTTCCGTCGGTGTGGCTGTCGGCGTTTCCGTGGGCGTTTCGGTGGGTGTTGGCGTGAAAGTCGCGGTCGGCTCCACCGTGGGCGTAAAGGTTGAAGTTGGTTCAGGCGTATTCGTCGCCACCGTGGGCGTGACCGTCGGAATGGCGGTGGTCGTCGCCGTGGGCGTCTCGGTGGGCGTCGGCGTTTCGGTCGGAGTGCCAGTCAGCGTGGCGGTCGGCGTAGGGCCGGGCGTGGGTGTGTGCGTAATCGTCGGCGGCAGCCAGTTGGTGGGCGTCGGCTCCACGGTAGTATTGGCGGGCAGGGTGGCTGTGGCCGCGCCAACGGTGGGCGTGGGCGTGGGCGTGCCGGCGGTGACGGGCGCGCGACCGCTGGGAGCCAGCGCCAGCGCGGTTACTCCAAGGCAGTAACAGGGCAACGTCAGCGCAATGATGCCGATGAAGATGAGATACAGCCGCCGTTGCCGCGGCGGCAAGCCGTCGAACCAGCCCATGCCGGCGAACTCCTGTGGGGATGCGTACAACCGATCGGTCCCGGGGGCGACCGCGCGTGGATGATAGCATTATCGATCGGGCTTGTCAAACATGGCGCGCATAAAAATCCCCTCATTTGACGGATTGCCCAGAATCGGTAAAATTGCGCCGACGCCAACGCCGGTTGGCAGTGTAGTCTGTTTTCAGGAGTGTCTCTGATGTCCAAAAAGTTGCTTTCTGTCTTACTCATAACGGCCGCATTTCTGGCGGTGCTGCCGCTGAGCGGCGTGTTTGCTGCCCGCGGGGTGGCTGATGTTCAGAGCCAGGGCGCCGCGCCGCAAGAGACGCTGGGTCCAAATTTGTTGACGAATCCCGGCATGGACGGCAAGTTTGTCAAGCAATGTTCGCCGCGCAACGGCCCGCACTGGGTACAAGTGCCGTGCCCGGAAAATTATGAAGCAGCGGCTGGCGAGATCAAGATGTGGGAGACGGCGCAGGTGCCCTATGGCTGGTCGGCCTGGTGGCGGCAGCCCAACAGCAACTTCGACGATCCCAACTACTTGTACACGTATCCTCACATGTGCCCGAATTGGCCGCAAACGCCGGCTGGCTGCAAGCCGTGGCACAATCCAGAATACCGCGACACGCTGGGCGGCCCGCAGGAAGATGGCCCGTCACGCAAGGTGGCGGGTGATAATTCGCAGAAGTATTTCACGTTCTATTCGGTACATGAAGCCGGGATGTACCAGGTGGTGGGCGGCGTGAAGCCCGGTGATCGTCTGCGTTTCTCGGTCTACATGGAAGCGTGGTCGGCTGCGGATAATGATCCGCTCCGGTCTGACCTGGGCCAGCGCATGAACTTGCAGGTGGGTATCGATCCGACGGGCGGTAACGATCCGTGGAGTCCCAACATCATCTGGACCGCGCCTGCTGAGAGTTACGACAAGTTCTCGCAGTTTGTCGTGGAGGCGGTAGCGAAGAATACCGCCGTGTCGGTGTGGACCAAATCCAGGCCTGAACTGCCATTACAGCACGCGGATGTATACGTGGACGAGGCGAGCCTGAACGTCGTGCAGGGTGGCGCCAAGCCGATGACCAAAGCGCCATCGAAAGCGACCCGCGTAGTGACTTCGACCAAGATCATTACCACGACGCGCCAGATCACCGGCGTCGATGGCATCGTGTATACGGCGCTGATTACGCAGGCGGTGATTGTGACCAGGACGACGCCCGTTACGACCAAGCCGGTGACGCCGACTAAAACGACAACATCGACCAAGCCGGTAACTTCTACAACCTCAGTGACCGGCACACTGCCCCTGCCGGCATCGGGCACTTACACGGTGCAGAAGGGCGATTCGCTGAGCAAGATTGCGCGGCGCTTTGGCATCAAGGTGGCGGTGCTGCTGGAACTGAACAAGAATTTGATCAAGGATCCGAACCGGATTGAGCCGGGCTGGGTGTTGAAGTTGAAGTAAAGCCTTTCACCAAGAACGGATAAAGATGCTTGAGCAAGCCGAGGCAGGACACCGCCTCGGCTTTTGCATGGGGTGTCATTTGGCCCGCCCTTGTGCTATCATCGAGGCAGCTGTGATCTGCGTCAGGAGCTGAACTTGGAGCAACGTACTTCGGTCGCCAAACTGAGTTTGGGTGTGGCTGCGCTGGCTTTGGGCCAGGCGGTGCAGAGCGGTAATGGCGGCCTCACCTTTCCTGCGACAATCTGGCTGACGGTGACGCTGGTTGGCGCCGCGTGCGGCGTGGCAGCGCACTATCGTCCGGCGGGCCGGCGGGCGCAATCTGTGATTTACACCGTGTTGGTGGCGGGGCTGGTCTGGCAGATCGGCCAGCTCATCACCATCCTGCCCGGCATCTATCTGACGCCCATGCCGTACGCGGACTTTCAGCGCTTTCAGGCGGGGGTGTTGATCGCGGGTTGTCTGGCGCTGCTGAGCCTGGCGCCGGAATCCTGGCTGCGCCCCAAATTGCGAGTCACGCTGGTGGCATTGACCCTGGTGGCGCTGTTCGGCATGGGCGTGTGGGTCATTCGCGCTTCGCCCCATCCGAAGATCGATACCTACCTGTTCCATCAGATGTCGAGCGCAGCGTTGTTACAGGGGCAGAATCCATATCTCGTCGCGCCGCCCAACATCTATGGGCACATGGAGTTCTACGGGGCGGAGCTGGTGAAAGACGGGCGCATGACGATCGGCAATCCCTATCCGCCGTTGACGGTGTACTTATCGACGCTGGGCTACCTGGCAGGCGGCGATATCCGCTACAGTCATTTGCTGGCCATCATTCTGGCAGGGGCGTTGATCACCCGGCTGCGGCCCGGGCGCGAGGCGCTGCTGGCCGCTTATCTGTTGTTGTTCACGCCGCGCGTGTTCTTCATCCTCGAGCAAAGTTGGACCGAGCCGTTTGTGCTGCTGGGCGTGGTGTTGACCGTGTACTGCGCGCTGCATCAACCACGCTTCACGCCGCTGGCGTTGGGGTTGCTGCTGGCCAGCAAGCAATACATGCCCTTCCTGCTGCCGGTGGCGATCTTGCTTTTGCCCCGCCACGCGACGTGGCGCGACTGGGTCAGATTGTTCGGCGGAGCCGTCGGTGTGGCGTTCGTGGTGACGGTGCCGCTGGCGGTGTGGGATATGCCGGCGTTTTTGTGGAATGTGGGCTGGGCGCAGTGGTATCAGGTTTTTCGGCTGGATGCGCTGAGTTACCTGGCGATCTACGCGCGCGCCTTCGGCCAGCCGCCTTCGCAGTTTCTCAGCTTTGGCGCCTTGCTGCTGGCGCTGGCGTTTTGCTGGCGCTATGCGCCGCGCTCACCGGAAGGCTTCGCCGCGGCGCTGGCGTTCAGCCTGGGCATTTTCTTTGCCTTCAACAAGCAGGCCTTTGCCAATTACTATTTCCTGGTGATCGGCACACTATGCGGCGCGTTTGCCGCCCTGCCGCGGCACGCCGCCGATCCCGCCTTGCGCGCTACGCCGCGCCGTTTTTTCCGGCGCCAGCTCACGGCTCCGCCGCGCGCTGAGCGGACCACAATTGCCGCCCCGTCATTACCATCACTCCGATGAACAAGACTGTCCGTCCCAGCACGGCGACGGCCAGCACGGCTGGTGCGCGCAGCACGTCGGACAGCGGCCATTCGATGAAGAGCAGCAGGGTGAAGATCAACACCAGCGTCAGTCCGCGCGAGTTGGGGAACGACAACAACACGAAGGGGATGATCAGCATGGCCCACTGCGGGCTCCAGCCTTTGGACCACAGGTGAAACAGCAGCAGCATCAGCGTGCTGAACCAGATGAAGTGCCGGGGGTTGTGCTGATCGATCGGGCGGCGAAACAGCCACAAGCCGATCAAGCCGAAGACGACCAGCACGAGGATCGCCGGAATCACCGGCGGATGGCCATAGACCCGATAGGCCAGGGCCAGATCCGTGCGCGTGAGAATATCGCCAACATCGCCCGCGCCCCAGTTGCCGTCGAGCAGCGCCCAAGGGGTGGCCCACGACGCACGCACGAAGTTGGATGCCAGCGAGGCCACCGTCCATGCGGGGCCGCCCAGCGCGACGAAAGGCACGAAGGCCAGCCCGAACACGATCGCAACGATGAGAACGTAGCGCGCGATCGGTTTGGGGGCGGGCCACAGAAAACGCGCCACCGATCCGATCAAGAATACGGGCGTCAGCTTGATCAACATGCCGAGCGCGAGCGCCACCGCTGAGGCCGTGCGCTTGTTCGTCATGGACCAATACATCGCCAGCAGCGTGAAGAACACAAAGTTGGAGGTCTGGCTGGCGTTCCAGTAGAACAGCGGCACGCTCAAGACCGAGTAGACCCAGCCGACCCAATTGGCGCGATCAACGTCCCACGTTTTAGCGGCGAGGCGGTGCAGCAAAATCAACACGCCGGTTTCAAAGATGAGCATGACCGCGCCGAGCAGCCGCGCGAAGACCTGGTAACTGAAATCGTTCAGGCCGCCCATCGGCAGCACAGCCTGCACGGCGTCGTACACCGCCTGCGTGGTGTACCCCAACAGCGGCGGATACTCTGACCACGAATTCACGTAGGGTAGATAACCCCGATCGGATAGCTGTGCCGTGCGATAGTAGTGGTGAAAATCGGTGTAGGCGTTGAGCAGGCCCTGCGGCGTGTAGAGCAGCAGAATTGACACGCGCAGAATGACGAACAGCACAACGATGGTTTTCAGCTGCGAGGTCTGCGGAGAAGCGGGCGCGGCGTTCATAGGCGTGATTATAGCATCGCCGGGGGTAAATTGATCTGCTCGTGGTGTTGAGTGTGCATGCAAACGCTCTGCGTGTCAGACAGATAGCCGTTCGGAGCCGCGCACTTCCGCCGGATCGCAGTTGACATCGCACCCGCAGCGTAGCGGAGTGGTGTCGCCGGCAATTCACCGCGCCGACGAGCAGCGTGCTACGCGTAGCATTCCTGCACGCCGATCATCCCGCCCAGCGCGCCGCCGCTTTGCGGACACGGCGTCGGCAGCGCCAGCCTCACCCCCGCCTGCGCGGGGGCAGGCCACCGACGCGAGCGGCACCCTCGTGGCGCGGCAGTTATACGATGCCTGGGGCAACATCCGCGCCAGTGCGGCGAGTGGTACAATGCCGACCGACATCGGCTACACGGGTCAGCGACTCGACAGTTACATTAAGTTGGTCCAGATGGGTGCGAGGTGGTATAGCCCGGAGCTTGGCCGCTGGCTCAGTCCCGACACCATTGTACCAGACCCCAGCAATCCGCAAAGTCTGAATCGGCTGAGCTACGTGTACAACAACCCGCTACGATTCACAGACCCTACGGGGCATTGCCCCAAGGGAGATAAGGCTTGCGAAGATTTGGTGAAACAGATCCAGAAGAATTATGGAATCGATTTAGTGGATGGTACTGGCATTTGGATCGTTAACACTGCTCAAAGTATTCTTGATGGGTTGGATGAGATGTTTGCGCAGTTTCAAGCAATAAATGCCAAAGCCACTAAAGATGATGTCAGGGCTCTGTTTGAAGGCGCAACTTTCTATCGTGACAAGGATGTTGATGGTAATCTGGCAGAAGCTAGCGGTGGCAATGTCAGGTTTTCTGATCTGTGGGAGAAGGAGGGTTCCACTGCGCGACAGTTTTATATGGCGCACGAGATGGGACATCTCTGGGATTCTCGCTATTCACTCTTTCACTGGTACTTCAATGGTATATCCCCGAAGTTTGAGCTAGAAGTGGGTGCCACGACAGAATGCGGATTCTTGTCTGGGTGCACCTACAAGCCAGGCGCTGAGCTTCCCAGAGGCGACCATCGAAGAGACAGCTCAGTTGAAGACTGGGCCGAATCGTTTGCCAGTGTGATGATCCCAAAGTATCACCGCTCCATAGGTTCTAAACGTACACAATTCGTTGAAGATAAAGTTAACGAATGGGTGAATAGCAGCTTTCGACCCTGATTCTTCAGATACTTTGGAGCAACATCAAACGAAGGATGCGTTTTATGTGGCGAAGACCTCTCCTGTTATTCATGTTGTTTTGGTTGAGTGGGTGTATGGCTCCTCAAGCGATTCGAGAGCCTATTCGGACATTCACCGAATCAAGCTGTCCACCGCCGTGCTGGAACGGAATAATTCCAGGTGAAACACACGATAGCGCTGTAAGCGCAGAGCTAGCAAGAATGACGTGGGTGAATCAATCCTCTGCCGGCGCGAAGGATGATCTGTCTTCTCCAAATGAGCAAGTGTTCTATAGAACCTGTATTGCCCAACCCGTTTTGAGAAGAAAGGGGGTGGAAATTAACTGAGACTT
>CAYNML010000022.1:0-6387 GCA_964398185.1 uncultured Anaerolineae bacterium
CTCGCAATGACGCACGTTGGTGACAATAATCCCGCTGAACCCGGAAGAGCCGATCAGTTTTGATAGTCATGACATTATTCCGCTTGTAGCCGACTTAATCGCGTCGATCAAGTATCCGTTGATTCGTTGCCCATCCGTTGACGCCACATCCGATTAAAAAAATCCCCCTCATCCATCTCAGGGACGAAGGGGACTCCGTGGTACCACCCTGCTTGCATCGATCGCGATCGACGCCGCTTGTGAGCGCTCTATCGGGCGCACCCGCTGCGAGTTACTCTCAATGTTCACTCACAGAGCGCGGCTCCTAAGACACAAATCTGTGTGTATCTGTGCAATCTGTGTCCTAATCACCCACCGGCGAGTTCGGCCTGCTCAATCTTTGAGACGCGCTCCGCAACGCCGTGCAAGGCTCGCACCACTGCTCCTCGCTCTCTGGCGGATGGCCTACTACTCCGGCTTCACGCTGAATGTGTAGGGGCAGGTCTTGCGCCTGCCCCGTTTGTTGGTGGACCTAGTGGGATTCGAACCCACGACCTTCTCAATGCCATTGAGACGCGCTCCCAACTGCGCTATAGGCCCAAGTGTGGCTTGTGGACCTGGGGGGATTCGAACCCCCGACCTCCTCAGTGCGATTGAGGCGCGCTCCCAGCTGCGCTACAGGCCCAACGAAGCGACCGAAATTGTACCCGACTCGATTGAGAGTGTCAAGCAAGGTATACTTGAGGCATGACGACACATCTCAAGCCTCTTTTTCTATCGATCCTCTTTGCAGCCGTGTTGCTCTTTGGCACGCACTGGGCGCTGGCGAGTTCACCCTCAGCATCAGAAAAATCTGCGTACCTCAGCGTCAGTCCGCGTCCGATTACCTCAACCTCGGCGTACACGATTTATCTTCCGTTACTCAATCGCAACTTCCCCGTCGTCGAGGAATTTCGCGGGCTGTGGGTCACCCGCTTCGACTGGACGCGCTTCGGCTATACCGTCACCACATCCGATCTGGACATCATCGTGGACAAGGCGGCCGCGGCGCATTTCAACGCCCTGCTCTTTCAGGTGCGCGGCACCGCCGATGCCTATTACTCGTCCACGCTGGAACCGTGGGCCGCGCGGCTCACCGGATCGACCACCAGAACGCTGGGGACTGATCCAGGTTTCGATCCGCTGGCCTACCTGATTACCCGGGCGCACCACAGCGGCCTGCAAGTTCACGCTTACATCAACATCTTCCCCGCGTGGTTGTGCGGCGTCGGTGCGCCGCCCACAGGCACCACGCCGCTGCACCTTTTCTGGACACTTTCATATTCCACCACGTGGAGCGCCTGGCGCGTACACGATCAATCCGGCGCACCGCAGAGCATTGCCACCTGCCCCGATTATTTATGGGCGACCCCGGCGCTCTCACTGACGCGCGATCACATCACGGCCGTGGCGACCGACATTGTGCAGCGCTATGACGTGGACGGCCTTCATCTCGATCTGATTCGCTATCCGGGATCGAGCTACTCTTTCGATCCGTACACCAGGCAAGCGTTCAGTGCTGCGCTGCACATCTCACCGACGTTGACCATCACCGACTGGCGGCCCAGCTTCCAACGGGCGCAGATCGACGCGCTCGTGCAGCAGATCTATTCTGCTACCACGGCCCTCAAGCCCGATCTGCTCGTCAGCGCCGCCGTGTGGCCTAACTATTCCAGCGGGTACAACTCATATTTTCAAGACTCCAAGGGCTGGCTGGCCAACAGTATCATCGACGCGAACCTGCCCATGCTCTACTCCGGCGACATCCTGAATGATCTTCCTGCATGGACGGCCCGCGCGCAGGGCTTCATCGATGACGCGCATGGCCGCTACGTCTTCCCCGGCATCAGCGCCAACTACACCGACGTCGTGCACCTCACCGATCGGATTGAGGCGGCCCGATCGCTGGGCGCGCAGGGCGTGGCCTTATTCTCGTATGGCGCGCTCAACACCTTCGACTATTGGGATGACTTGGCGAACGGTCCCTTCGCCATTACTGCGACAGTGCCTCGTCCGGCGTGGAAGCCATAACGGCAACGAGCCGCATCCAGCCGATGCGGCTCGTCATCGCCGTAATAGTCGATCGGGTTACGGCTTGAAACACTCTACCGGTTGCGTGCCGCCGCTGCGGAAGCCGCACCACTTCTTGCTACCGTCGTAATTGCCATTAAATTGCATGGCGTTGAGCAGGTACCATGTGAACGGGCCGGATGATCCACCGTTGGACCAGGCGCCTGTGGCTTTGCTGCCCTCAATGGTGCCATTTACCGTGCCCCCGCCCGCAAATGTGCCGGTGAATTGCCGTCCATCCTGATAGATGTTCATCGGCCCGGTGAAGGTTTCCCCGACCACATTCCAGTCGCCAGTGAAAGTGCCCACTCCACAAGGGTCAGGCGCCGTCTCGCCCGTGCGATAGCCGCACCAGCCGTTGACGCTGTTGTAATTGCCGCGCCACTTGTTGTTCGATCCGCCAATCCACCAATCGAAACTGCCCGAGGTCCCGCTGCGCGACCACGTCCCCGACAAGCGATTGCCGTTCACCGTGCCGTTGATTTTGCCATCGCCGGCATAGGTGCCGGTGACGACATTGCCGCTCTGGAACAAATTCATCACGCCGCAGCCGGCTGCGCCGCAGTCGGTGTTCCACTGCCCGCTCCACGGGCTGGGCGCCGACGTGGCCGTGGGCAGCGGCGTGGCCGTGGCCGGCGCCGGCACACTAATCACCACCGTCACGCCGCCAAACACCGATCCGTTGGTGGCTTTGAAACGCCAGCCGCCTTTGTGCTCACCCGGCGCCGTCGGCGCGACCAGATTGACCGACACATCGACCGTGCCGCCGGCCGGCGTGTTGTTGATGTTCACAGCGGCCGGGCCGCTCATCTGCTCACCGGTCGCAAAGATCAATTGATAGTTCTCCCAATTGCAGGTGCCGTTGTTCTTCACCCGCCACGTTTTAACGAACGGCGCGCCGGGGGCCAACACGGTTCCATCGGGAATGGTGACATCGCTCAAGTATTGTTCGCTCAAAATGCAGCCGCCCGGCCCGGCGCCCGTGGGCGTCTCGGTCGGCGGAATGGGGGTCGGCGGTGCTTTAGTGGGAATGGCCGTCGCGGGCGCGACGGGCGGCACCGTGGGCTGCCCGTCAGGCGGCGCTTTGGTTGGTATCACTTGCGCCACGGCCTCAGTGGGCGTCGGTTCCGCCGCCGGTGTTCCTGAACCGGCAAACGAGCAGGCCAGTGAAACGACCAACAACATCACAACCGCAAGCATCAGCGAGTAACGGCGCGTCATACCTTCCTCCATATTGAAGTTCATTCGCTTGTGATTATAAGCCAACCGCCGGTTTGTTGCACGATCACCGCTGCGGATCTTCGTTTAATTTACAAGATCAATACTAAGGAATTGCGTCAGCGATTTGCCAAGTGTCACATGGGTTTTATTACCTTTGTCACTAGGTCGGAAATAAGGTTACGTGTATTATTACCTCCGAAGCAACAACAACTAGTCGATCGCTGACCCTCCCGGGTCAACGCAAAAGACTGAGTCTCCTCCCTTGGCTGCCGCCCCCACCACATCCCCCGCTGTGGTGGGGGCTGGCCGTTTATATAGCCGAGAGCGCTTTCAGCATCTTCAGCGTCAACTGCTTCACGTTGAGATCATCCCGCTGGGTTGTCTCCGGCCCGATCGGTCCCACGCAGCCCGGACAGCCCGTCTCGCAGCGGCACTGCGCCACCACATCATGCGCGGCCCGCAGCAGCTGCTCATGCAGATCGAATAACTCCTGGCTGAACCCGATACCCGCCGGGACCCGATCGTAGATCGTAATCGTCGGGAGTTCGGTGAAGGCCGATCGGGCTTCGGCAATCACGCCGATGTCGCGCGGATCGCACATCAGGTACAGCGGCGCGATCTCGCCCAGCACGTGACCTAATCCGCTCAATGCACCACGCAGCCCCGCAGCCGATTCAGCCCGATGATGGCACGCGCGGCACAGCGTGATTAAATTCTCCGGGGTGTTCGCCAGCCGATCGTTCCGGTTTCCACCCCGCACGTACCCGAACTCGCGGAACGGTCTGATGTGATGCACGTCATGTGATCGATCGGGCGGCTCGCCCGCGCCGCACTTGCGGCAGCGATGGCCGTCGCGCGTCAAGATCTCTTCGCGCACCTTTTCCCAATCGGGGCCGTAGTCGTTGGGCGCAAACAGCACGCCCTCCGCGATGAGTTGATCGGCCACATCGGGTGCGATGCAGAACCAGTAGGCCGTGGTGTGCATCTCTTGTTCGGGCAGTTGAATCTCGCCCCAGCCCAGCGTCTCGTGTGTGTACAGTTTGATCTTGCGGAAGCCAGTGGTCTGCGACGTGATCAGCACCTCGCCGATGCTCTTGATCGTTGCCGGCGCTTCGATGCGTTCCTGCTCTTCTTCCACGTCGACGTTCGTGGAAGTGCTGGCCTCGGTGTAGTAATCGACGTGCGCGGGCGTGACGAAGGCTTGGCCGTGTTCCCAATCGAGCCGGTTGACGAGGAACGATTGACCTTCATGGATGTAGATCGCCCCTTCGTGCACCAACGTGGGCGCCGAGTCCCGATCGATCTGCCCGATCGACTGAACCCTCCCGGAGGTTGCGCCTCTTGGAGGCGCGGAACCTCCGGGAGGCTGGTCGCTCAGAATCACAATCGTATCCGCCGTGCCCGTCCGCAGCGAAATGCCGCCCGCCGGGTATTGATCGGCCAGCCAGAAATAACGATCGGGCAGATTAGGCTTTGGTGCAGCCTGTTTGTTCAACAAACCTTCTTCGACCAACGCCTCTAACAACTCGTCGGTCTGCGCGAATCTTCCGAATTGTTCACCCGCCTCGAAGGGCAGCTCGAACGCCGCACACTTGAGATGATTGCTGAGGATGATCAAATTGTCGGGCGCGACGAGGCCGTGTTCGGGTGAGCGCTCGAAAAAGTAGCGCGGATGCGTGATGATGAATTGATCGAGCGGATTGGCGCTGGCGACGATGAGGGCCGCCGAAACGTTGGTGCGCCGCCCGGCTCGCCCCGCCTGCTGCAGCGCCGAAGCGATGGTGCCCGGATAGCCCGCCAGCACCGCTGCGTCCAACTGCCCGATGTCCACGCCCAACTCCAACGCGTTGGTGGACACCACCCCGCGGATCGATCCCTCCCGCAGACCCTGCTCGATCGCGCGCCGTTCTTCCGGTAGATAACCGCCGCGATAGCCATGCACACTGGCTGGGTCGCGCCCTTCTGACGCGATGCTCTCCCGCAAGTAAGTCAACAGCACTTCGGTGGTCAAGCGCGCCCGCGCAAACACGATCGTCTGCACGTCGGCTTGCAGCAAGCGCGCGGCGATGTCTCTGGATTGCAGCACCACCGATCGGCGTTGGCCGATGGCCGGATCGATCAGCGGCGGGTTGATCAGAATCCAGTGCTTCTCGCTGCGCGGCGCGCCGTCGTCGTCGATCAGCGTGATCGGTTCTTCGATCAGCCGTTCGGCCAACTGCTGTGGATTCGCAATCGTCGCCGACGCCAGAATGAACTGCGGCGACGATCCGTAGAATTTGCAGATGCGCTTGAGGCGGCGAATCACGTTGGCGAAGTGGCTGCCAAACACGCCGCGATACGTGTGCAGTTCGTCGATGACGATGTAGCGCAGCGCTTCGAACAACTGCGCCCACTGCGTGTGGTGCGGCAAAATGCCGGTGTGCAGCATGTCGGGATTGGTGATGACGATGCCGCCGGCAGTGCGCGCCGCTTTGCGCCGTTCGCGCGAGGTGTCGCCGTCGTAGGTTTGTACGGCGATCGGGTGTTTGAGGTCTTTGATGAGTTCGCTTAACGCCGTGAGTTGATCGTTCGCCAGCGCTTTCGTCGGGAAGAGATAGAGCGCGGTCGCTTGCGGATCGCGCAGCAGGGTGTTGAGCACGGGCAGGTTGTAGCACAGCGTCTTGCCGGAAGCGGTGGAGGTCACCACGCTCACGTGCTCGCCGCGCAGCACACCGGCGATGGCCGCGGCCTGATGCGTGTAGAGTTGATCGATGCCGCGCGCGCGCAGCACTTCCTTCAAGCGCGTATCGAGCGCCGCCGGGAACGGCGCGTACCGGCCGGGCCGCGCGGGCATGCGCTCCCACGCGACGACATCGCGCATGAAATAGCGATCGGCGCGGAGTTGAAGCAACAAAGATTCAAGTGACATGAAGTAAAGTGCAAGCGCGGCGATTGCTAGGCGTAATCGTCCAGCAAGATCACCTGTGGGTCGGGAATGCGCTTTTGCAAATCACGGTCGTTGGTAATGAATACATCGGCTTGAGTCAGAAGCGCCGCGGCCATCTGCAATGCATCAGGCAATTTGCAGCGAAATTGAGC
>CAYNML010000022.1:6487-72255 GCA_964398185.1 uncultured Anaerolineae bacterium
TCAGAAGCGCCGCGGCCATCTGCAATGCATCAGGCAATTTGCAGCGAAATTGAGCGCGCAGCCGCGCCGCGGTTTTGGCGAGTGGCACATCGATGGGCAGCAATGCGAGGTTGGGGAACAGTGTCAGGTAGGCTTCGTAGTCGATGGCCGCTTGCGAGTTGGCGTCTTGCTCGGCCTTGGTCAGGATCTCCGCCAGTGTGATGGTAGTTGTGACAGCCTGTGGCCGACCTTTTTCCACTGCATGTAGAATCAGATCGGTGAGCGGGGCATATGTGGGATGATCCAGCAGCTGGTACACAAATACGTTCGTGTCCAGCGCAACGATCTTCCAATTGTGCAGCTGACTGCGCAGTGCAGCTATTCCCATGAGCTGCGCTCCCTGGCCAGCCAATCTTCCACCTCGACATCAGCCCAGATGTTTTTGTGCAGGCCGCGCATCACTTGCGCAAAGCTGGCCGGACGTGAGCGCACGACGATTTCCCCGTCGCGAATAATGAAGAGCAGTTCGTCGCCGCTCTTGACGCCCAGCTCGTCACGCACTTCACGCGGGAGCACAATTTGATTCTTGCTGCTCACCCTGGCCGTCACTGTTAGCATTTGACTTACTCCGTGATAGTTTGTAAGGCAAGTATACAATACGCCTTACTTTCTGTCAATGCATCACTCTGCCCGCTGCTCCGCCGGAATCTTCAACTTGGAATTGATGAAGGCCTTGCGCGGTACGTATAAAAACGAAGCGATGGACCCAATCTCGTTGAGTTCGGCCTGCGACACAAAGCCATCGGCGGCCGCCACCACAAAGAGCGCGTCAATCAAGTGTGCCCGCTCGTCTTCATCGGTGATGTCCAGCAATTCCTGCGCCAGCCGCAGCGGATCGGTATCGAGGCTGATACCGGACAGCGTCGCTTCGGCGGCGATGCGCGCCACCTCGGCGGAAATCGGCCAGTGGGATTGCAGGGCCTGCGCGATAGCCGCATGCTCTTCTGCGCTAGATGAAGGATCAGTGCGGCTGACGCGGGCCATGAGACCCGCCACGGTGCCAAGTTTGCGCAGCTCGGTCTCGGAAATCCCCGCCTCCACGCCCGCCTCGGTTAAGCGCGTGCGGATCATGTAGTAGGATTTGTTCTTCATGAACTCTTCCAGATCGCGCTCGCGATTGGGCGCGCCCGCCGAGGCGACTTGCTTGACCGATCGGCCAAACAGCCGTCCCAACGCTTTCACATTGCCGCCTGCCGCCGCGTCGATGGCCGCCGTCACCTCGGCGATGACGGCCTGCTCGTCGGCGGTGACGGAGCCGTCGGCCTGCACCAGCCTGGTCAGCGTCTCGATCGCCAACTGGCGATCGGCCGGCGTCCATTTGGCGGCCTGCAATTCCTCCAGCAAGCGCGCGCGCTCGTCGGCTGCCACGGGCAGGCGGGCATACATTTCCAGCATGGCAAATTCACGCGCCGTCAACTGCGGGCCGCTCTTGCCGCCGGAGTTGGGCAGGCGCATCAGAACTTCTTTGACGCTGTTGATTTCCTTTGGCGTAATCTCGCCGTCGGCCCAGGCCGTGGCGATGGCAACTTTGGCTAATGCGAGTATCAAATTTCGATCGGGCATGTCTTTTCCTTGCTTTGTGGAAGAAACCGGGGTTCTTCAGTCCGAATGGAACTGTGCGCTCGGTCAGAGAAACCCGGTTTCTGATTTTCATCGATTATAGCACGCGCGTTCGCGCCTCTCGCGCCAGGCGCACCATCTCTAATGGAACGCTAACAGTCCACATGCATCCATCTAACACGTTTCAGGTATCCTGAGCGCAGTTCTGAGGAAAACATCAGACAACAAACTCAAATTTCAAAAAGGATTGGGGAGGTTTCACATGGCTCGCAATATGATTGTCCGCACGAATGATCCGTTTTTCATGCCGTTGAGCGCCGCGGTGAATGCGCTGTTCAATGACGCGCAGGTCAGCCCGCGCGCGGCTGAATGGGCCACCGCCTGGGGCGTGGGTTCGCGCCTGCCGCTGAACATCTACGCCGATGCCGAGGGGTACACCTTTGTGGCGCTGGTGCCCGGTGTCAAGGCCGATGAGTTGAACATCGAGACGGAGGGCAACACCGTCAAGATCAGCGGCGAATTGATCGCGCCCGCGCTGTCGGCCGACGAGCACGTCCGCACGCTGCGCAGCGAGATCGGCTTTGGCAAGTTCAACCGCGCGTTTGAGATGCCGGAAGAGATCGACGCCGACAAGATCGAAGCGAACCTGGACAACGGCGTGTTGACCGTCCGCGTGCCCAAGGCCGAGGCTGTCAAGCCGCGCACGATCAAGGTGCAGGCGAAGTAAGATTGACTGTTAGAAGTTAGCATGCAGAAGTGGAAGAGCCGCTCCGCTGTGAGGCGTGAGCGGCTTTTTGATTGATGGCCAATCGGCTCAGCCAGGTTCGCCGGCGTTTAACTGTTACCGGATTCTGTAGTCAAGCTGAGCGCCAGCGCGATCGCTTTGTCCAGCGTTAGCGTCTGCCCATTTTCCCAGGCGGCCGCATAGGCGCTTGCGTCGAATTGCGCGCGCGCCCGATCGTGATAAGGCGCGAGTTGAGCGACTTCATCCGGCGACAACGGCGAACCGATCGCTTCCCGCCCAGCTTCGGCCGCTCCGAGGATGGTGATCGCCTCGACGTACCGGCCGCGAATGATCGCAACCTCGGCCAGCCCTTCGACGTTGGAAAGGATGCCAGACTTGTCGCCTTGCTCACGCGCCAGGGCAAGACTCTCTCGAAAAGCTGCGACTGCGCGCGCCGCGTCGTGTTGTTCCACCCACGCCAGGCCCAGGTTATTGAGTGACGAGGCGATCCCGCGCGCGGCGCCGATCTCGCGCTGCAGTTGCAAACTGCTTTCGTGCAGAGCGACCGCTTGCGTATAATCCCCTTGCAGCCGCGCCACAATCCCGAGGCTGTTGAGCGCATTGGCTACGCTGGCCACGTCACCGATTTCGCGGTACAGCGTCAGGCTCTGCTCGTAAAACGCGTGCGCTTGCGCCAGGTCATTCTGATGGCGGGCCACATTGCCCAGATTTTGCAGCGAGTCGGCAATATCATGTGGATCGCGCAGCTTCTGCCGAATGGCCAAGCTCTCCTCAAATAATGCCCGGGCGCGCTGATAGTCACCTCGCCGTCGAGCGATAATGCCCAGGCTGTTCAGTCCCCGGGAAATGCCCCTTTGATCTCCCGACTCGCGCCACAAGGTCAAACTCTCTTCCAGCAACCTGCTGGCCTGTTCCAGATCACCTTGATCCCTGACGATCAGGCTCAGGCTATTCAGCGCCATCGCCACGCCCGGTTTGTTGCCCAACTCCCGCTGCAACGCGAGCGCCTGCTGCGCCAATGCAGCCGCGCGCGGCAAATCGGCCTGGGCGCGCGCCAGCCGACACGCGCCATCGATCAGTTCCGCCCGCACCGCCGTCGATAAGCCTGCGCCGTGCGTCAACACGCGCTCCAGCCACTGACGGCCTTCGGCATAATGGCCGCGCAAATGCCAGAAACGCTGCAGCGCCGCGCCGAGCCGCGCCGCACTTTCGATCTGCTGATGCTCCAGCGCCCACTGCAGCGCCGTGCGCAAGTTGTCATTCTCAACCTCAAGTTGCCGCAGCCAGCGCGCCTGCTCCTGGCCCAGCAGCTGCGCTTCGGCCTCGGCAGCGAGTTGCACAAACCACGCCAGCTGCCGCTCTTGAGCGCGATCGATCTCGCCCGCTTCGATCAGCTTCTCGCGCCCGTATTGGAGCAGGAGTTCATGTAGATCGTAACGTCCATCGCCTTCGCGCTGCACCAGCGATTTGTCGATCAACGCCGCCAGCAACGCGGGGGTAGCGGCGGCGACATATTGCGCCGCTTCGATCTGAAAACCGCCGCGAAAAACGGCCAGGCCACGAAACGCCGCCCGTTCGTCGCTTGTGAGCAGCTGCCACGAATGCTCGAACACTGCCCACAGGCTGCGATGCCGCTCGGGGACATCACGCAGCCGGGTCGAGAGCGCGCGCAAACTGCCGGCGATTTCGGCGGCGATGGCGTCGCACGACTGGGCGGTTACGGTGGCTGCCGCCAACTCGATCGCCAGCGGCAGCCCCTCGACCAGGCGGCAGATGCGGGCGATGGCGGCGGCGTTGTCCGCCGCGAGGTGAAACTTGCGCTGCACGCGCTGCGCCCGCTCGACGAAGAGCTGCACCGCCTGATACCGCGCCATGTCCGGGGCTGACTCAGCGAGAGGGTAATCAAGTCCACCGACTTCAAACACTTGCTCAACCTGCAGCGCCAACCGCTCGCGCGAGGTGATCAACAGCGTAAGGCGCGGCGCTTGCTGAATCAAGCGAATGAGCAGCTCGACGCCGGTCAGCAGATGCTCCACATTGTCCAACACTAGCAGCAGTTCGCGCGGCCGCAGATAGGCCATGAGCTGTTGTTCAGGATCGGTGTGTTTCTCCCGCGTCACACCCAACGCGGACAAGATCGTGGCTGGTAGAAGATCAGCGGAAGCAAGCGCGGCCAGCGAGACAAAGGCTGCACCATCCTCAAAGATCGGCGCATTGGCCGTTAAAGCCGCGAGAGCTAAGCGGGTCTTGCCGATGCCGCCCGGCCCGACGATCGTGATCAACCGCTGGGCGGGATCGGACAACAGATCGGTCAAATCCGCCAGTTCGGTCTCGCGTCCGATCAATTTCGTCGTCGCGATCGGCAGCTCGATCGATCGGGTGAGGGCGGTATCCTCGATCGGTGCTCCCGCGCGAATCTGTTCGACCAGGTGCTGCGTGGCGGCGATCGGTTCCACGTTGAATTGATCGGCCAGGATGCGGCGGCAGGCTTCATACTGCGCCAGCGCCGCGCCGCGCTGCCCGGCGCGATACAGCAGACGCATCAGGCGAGCGTGCGCCATTTCGTCCCACGGCTCCAGCTCGATCAACCGCGTCAGCAGTTCGCGCGCGCGCGCTGCAGCGCCCCAGCGTTCATGATACTGCGCCAGGTGCGTCAGCGCTTCCACCGCGCGTTGATGCAGCGCTTCACGTTTCAACACCAGCCATTCTTCAAAGGGCGCGCTGTCAACCGAGGGCAGCTGAGCCAGAAAGTCGCCGCGATACAACTGCGCTGCTTCTGCCAGGCGCGCGGCGCAGATTGGACAACGCGCGATGTGCCGATGACGATGTCGCGCGCACTCGTCCAGCAATGCCGTGAAGCGTGTCACGTCGAGGGTGTAATCGCTGGCGGGGTTCAACTGCACGGTATCGCGCGTGGTGATGAGAAACGGCGCGGCGGGATCACCGGGGCCGATCGTGTCCCGCAAGCTCGTCAAGACTTGCCGCAGGTTGGTGCGCGCCGCGGCATCGGGCATATCGGGCCACAATAGACCGACGATGGCATCCCGTTGCTGCGGACGATCCGCTTCCACGGCAAGGTAGGTCAACAGGGCACGCGCTTTGTTGTAGGCAAAACCGCTCAACACCTGCCCGTCCAGGCTGACTTGCACGGGACCGAGAAGAGAAATTGACAGATGCGGCATAGCTCGCTGCGTGAAAGATGTTACAAGCTGGAATTACTCTAAATTGTATCACTATCACGTTTTTATCACGTTGGTTTGGTAAAGTAACTTCATCCTTCGGCGGGGGATGTGAGTGAATTCAGCTGCGGAGACACGCCACTATCACGCTTATCTGCTGCGCCTCTGGCAAGCCAGTGAGGGCGAAGCCGTCATGTGGCGCGCGCTGCTGGAAGATCCGCGCACCGGCGAGCGGCGCGGCTTTGCTGATCTCGACAGTCTGTTTGCTTTTCTGTTGGCCACGTGCCGCGAAGGCCCTTCGGGTGATGAAGCAATTCCTACAACACACTGAACCATTTTAGGGAGGAAACACGCATGACGCACAAATCAAAGTCTACCTTGATGATCGTATTGATCGCAGCGCTGATGTTCAGCACGGCCTGCGGCAGCCCGGCGGCAACGAGTACGCCTGCCGCGCCGACGACCGCACTAACGACTGCGCCCGTCCAGTCGGCCACGGCGACGCCGGACACACCGCCCACCGCGGCGCCCACGCCAACGCCCGACGTTCCGGCTGAGCGCAGCGTGCAGCTGGACGCGCTGTATTATCAACAGACCGCCGATGGCGCACAGGGCGGCACCAGCCCCATTCAAGTCCGCATTCAGCCAGCCGCTCAACCGGGCCAGCTGCGCGTGGGCTTCTTTCAAGAAGAAGTGCAGGGCACCGGCAATCAATGGCAGAGCTCCGGCTGGATCGCGGTGCTGTTGGCCTCGCTGCTGGAAGGCATCGATCCCACCAATTACGAGTACAGCTTCAGCAGCGGCGGCTGGATCGATGGGCCTAGCGCGGGCGGCCTGATGACCGTGGGCGTGCTGGCGGCGCTGCGCAATGAACAGGTGCGCGACGACGCGTCGATGACGGGCACGATCAATCCTGACGGCACCATCGGGCCGGTGGGCGGCATCCCACACAAGATCGACGGGGCCGCGAAAGCCGGCAAGAAGCTGATCCTGGTCCCAATCGGCCAGCGCTACGACTTCGATTCCAATCAACAGCAATTGGTCGATCTCGTCGAGGCCGGCCAGAAGGTGGGCGTGGAAGTGCGCGAAGTCGGCACGATCTTCGACGCGTACGAGCTGCTCACCGGCGAGACGCTGCCGCGCCCCGCGGCCGGCAGTGCGCCGCAGCTGCCGCCGCGCGCGTTCGATCGGATGCGGGCCAAGACGCTGGAGTGGATCGGCCGCTATCAGAAGACCCGCAACGAGTTCAACGCGCTGGTGCAGGAAGTGCAGGACCTCGTCGCTGATTACGCCTTATTGGCCGACGGCAAAGCCGCCGACGCGGACAAAGCGCTCAAGCAGGGGCTGGTAGCGGTCGCCTATGCCGACGCTTCAGAAGCCGCCATCTACGCCCAGCTGGCTACCATGATGGGGCAGATCGTGCAAAACTATCTGATTGGCGGGCTGCAAAAAGCAGTCGACCAGTACCAGGCCTCCAGCGCGGCGCAGACGGAACTGAAAGCAGTGATTGCCGCGTTGAAAGCGGAAGATCCCAAAACCGTCAGCGACATCCTGGCGCTAGCTGACGCTTACAGCAACGTCGGCACAGCGGAAGGGCTGCTGATGATGGCCGACGGTGAAATCGCCAACATGGTGCAGAATGCCGATTCGCTGAGCGAGGAAGAAATCTTGCAGGGCTTCACCGTGGCATCGCTGGAACAGGCGTTGGCCAGCGTCGTCATCCAGTACGCGCGCGATGCGGCGGACATCGGGCTGGGGTTTGGCAAGGCGCCCGTGCCCGATGCGGCGCGCGTGCAGCAGATCGCCGAAACGCTGCGCCGCGCCGCCGATTCCAACCTGGCTTTGTTTGATGCGATCATCGTCGACGCCTACGCGCGGCAGACCGGTATGCATCCCGATGTCATCAAGAACATCCTGATGTCCAAAGAGACGAATTATCTCCTCGCCGTTGCGGCGCGGCAGGGCATCGATGTCTTGAAGGATGAAGTCGGTCAGGGGCAGCCGCTCGCGGCCTTGACGTTCGGTCAATCGAATAACGCCTATGCGTTGTCGGCGGGGCTGTTGGCCAAGCATTACTCGCTGGGGGCGCAGGTCGACGAAAATCTCGACGTCGTCTCGTTCCAGCGCGAGAAGGCGCTGGGCGAGATGCTGGACTTTGCCGATCAACGCGCGCGCGAATTGATCAACGCTGCCGGGGAAGATGCTTCGATCGCGGCGTTGTACTACTACGAACTGGGCCGCTCGCAGCGCCAGGGTGATCCGCAAGAGCAGCTGGATGCGCTGGGCTACTACTGGCAGGCGGCCATGCTGGCCCAGGCGGGCGCGTATCTGAGCAAGTAAATCACGTTCCCGCCAAACGCGTGAAACCGGGTTTCGACAGGCATCTGCATTTCCAGGCGCAGGCAGCACAGGAGCCCGGTTTTTTCAATTGAGCTGCAAGTCAAAGGAGGAGACCATGTTCAACAGCAATCGATCGATACGTTGGTTATTCGTTGCAGCGCTTAGCGCGGCGGCGCTGTTGATCAGCTTCGCCTCGATCAATCGAGCGTCGGCGCAGGACGCCGGGCCGCAAGCGCCGCAAGCTGCGGCGGGATCATCTTTCACATACCAAGGCCGCCTGATCAAAAACGGCCAACCCATCAGCGATGTCTGCGCGCTGAGCTTCTCGCTGTATGATGCTGCATCCGGCGGCAGTTTCCTCAACAGCAACACCTTCAACACCGTGCCCATCAGCAACGGGCTGTTCACCGTGCAGCTCGATTACGGGTCTGCCACCTTCAACGGCGACGAGCGCTGGATCGAAACGGCGGTGAAATGCACGGGCGATGCGAACTACATCACACTCAGCCCGCGCACCAGGTTGACCGCCGCGCCGTATGCCATCTATGCGTTGAACAATTGGGCGCTGAACGGCAACAGCGGCACGGGCGGCAGCGGCTTCATGGGCACCACCGATAACACCGCGTTAACGATCGGCGTGAACGGCCAGGCCGCGCTGCGCCTCTATCCGCAGCCGCAAAGTCCCAACATCATCGGCGGCTACAGCGGCAACGCCATCTCGCCGACGACCTACGGCCAGACTATTGCGGGCGGCGGCGCGTTCTTTTACGAGAATCGCACGCTTAACACCTATGCCACGGTGGGCGGCGGGCGCAAGAATCAATCCGATGGGTACGGCGCGACCATTGCAGGCGGCATCGATAACCGCGCGAGCAACGATTACGCGGTCGTGGCGGGCGGGCTGAATAATCAGGCCACGGGCAGCTCGTCGGCCATCGGCGGCGGCTTCTACAACGTGGCCGCCGGTTACGTGTCTTACGTCGGCGGCGGCGATCTCAACCTAGCCATGACGCAGAATGCCACTATCGGCGGCGGGTACAGCAACACCATCACGGGTGGTCAGCTGATCGCCAACAACACCATCGGCGGCGGTGTGTTCAATTTCAACTCCGGCTTTGCGGCGACGATCGCGGGCGGGCACGGCAATCAAGCGACGGGCGAATGGGCGTCGCTGGGCGGCGGCGGCTTCAACACCGCGTCGAATCGTAGCGCCACGGTCAGCGGCGGCGAATACAACAACGCAGGTGGAGCGCGCGCCACCATCGGCGGCGGCGCGTACAACGTGGCCGCCGGGAGTGGATCGACGATCGGGGGTGGCGGCTATAACGGCAGCGGCATCTTCGGCGGCAATCGCGCCAGCGGCACCGCGTCCACCATCGGCGGCGGCTATGGCAACGTCACCAGCATCGATGCGGGCTATGGCGCCATTGGCGGCGGACAGCAAAATCAGATCAGCGCCACGGTCGGTACCAATCTCAACATCGCCACTATCGGCGGCGGCTTCAACAACAAGATTTCGCTGGGTGGCGGAACGATCGCGGGCGGCAACAGTAACACGGCCAGCGGCTTCGACGCGACCGTGGGCGGTGGCATCAATAACACGGCCAGTGGCGGAGCCTCGGTGGTGCCTGGCGGCTCCAGCAACCTGGCGCAGGGCAACACCAGTTTCGCCGCGGGCTATCGCGCCAAGTCCTACAACAACGGCTGCTTCACGTGGGCCGACTCCAACGATTTCGATTACGGCTGCACGCTCAACAATGCGTTCACGGCGCGCGCCACGGGCGGTGTGTACTTCGTCACGGGCATTAACGGTTCCGGCGGAACCACGGCGGGCGTCACGGTGCCGGCCGGCGGCAATGCGTGGTCGGCCCTCAGCGATCGTAACAGCAAGGCCAACTTCGCGGCGGTAGATCCGCGCGCGGTGGTGGAAAAACTCGCGCAGATGCCGATCAGCACGTGGAACTACAAGACGCAGGCTGCGAGCATTCGCCATATCGGTCCGATGGCCCAGGACTTTGCCGCAGCCTTTGGCGTGGGCGAAGATGATACGCACATCAGCACCATCGATGCGGATGGCGTCTCACTGGCCGCGATTCAGGGACTTTATCAACTCTCGCTGGAAAAGGATCAGCAGATCGCGCAGTTGCAAACGCGACTTGAAGCGCTGGAGAATCATGCCAACCCGATCGGTTCGGCGAGACCCCCCGGATTGATCGGGTTCATTGCCGGCGCCATGATCGGCCTGGGCGCCTTCTGGTTGGGAACTCGTCGAACACAAGGTGGTGTGCGATGAAACGCAACCGCAGCATGGTGATCGCCCTGCTCTTGCTGGCGCTGACCGTATCGGCGGCGGCGGCGCAGACCGGCGGCGGTTACGATTTGACGTGGAGCACCAGCGACAGCGGCGGCGGCACGGCGAGCGGCGGATCGTTCACGCTCGACGGCACAATCGGTCAATTCGATGCGAATGTAATGAGCGGCGGCGGCTACACGTTGGCCGGCGGATTCTGGACCAGCCTGACGGCGGTGGCGGCGTTCAAAGTCTACTTGCCGTTGATTCTGCGGTAACTCAAACCAGCGATTTAGCGGCGCACGAGCCGCTCGTTGCTGAGCGGCTTTTGTGTCGCCGGGCGTGAAGATCGATCGGGCGGCGCCGCATCGCCGAAGCCGCGCGTGATCTCTTGCAGACCGATCGGAAGATCATCGAGATCACGTTCGATTACCAGTTCAATAACCCAGAGACATTCGCGCGGGCTTTCAAGCGTGTATTTGACATGCAGCCCACGCAGTGGCGCAAGCAGGGACGCTTGGATCGACGGTTGATCATGCCGCGCCTGACGCTAGCGCATCTAGCGCACCTGGCGCAGGGATCATATTTGCAGCCGGTCTTGATCGAACGGCCTGAGCTGCACCTGGCGGGATGGATGACGCTGGTGCAAGGTGATCTGGCGGCGATGGAAACACTCTGGGGTTGGTTCACCCGCCCGATCGAATCACGCGGCGATCCGATCGAGCGCGATGTGTACGGCATCTTGCACTATGCCGTAGAGGATGAACCCGCTGGTTACTTCTACTTGCTCGGCGTGCCCGTCGATGATGAGACACTGCCGGCGCCGACGTGGGTCACGCAGATGTTGCCCGCGCAATCATGCGCGCGTTTCATTCACAAGGGTCTGCGTTGTGACTTGCAACTTACTCTCGACTACATCTACTACACGTGGTTGCCACAAGCGAATGTGCAACTCCGCCCATCGACCATCTTGTTGCACTATGGGCCTGGCTTTGCAGATTCACCACAGGCTGAAACAGAGGTGTGGGTGGAACTCGGCGGATGATGGCTACATCCGTTCCACCCACTGGGCGCGCCACTCCGGCGCGGCGTAGGGTTCAGGCCAGTAATCGATCTCGTGATGAATCCTGTCATCGCGAATTTCGTAGAACGACACGACCACGACGATCTGCTCTTCCCACGTCAGCGCCACTTCCGACGCAACTTGATCGCCCTGCCCGATCACGCGTTTGACCTCGGCCGCCCAGCGACCAGGATAGTTGGCATTCAACGCCACGAAGTTCTCACGCCCGCGAATGCGCTCGTTCGATTGCGGCCATTCGCCGATGTAGTCGTCGTGCAGCAACTCGCCCGCGCCCGCAAAATCAAAACGCCCCAGTCGCTGCCATAACTCGACGACCAGTTGACGATGAATCTCTTCGCTCATGCTTGTGCTCCATGTGCCAGACGCGTCTTCAGTTGCTGTGCCAGTTTAACTTCGGCTTTGGCGGCTTTGATGGCCGACAGATCGATCGTTGGCGCGTTGATAAACCGCATGAAACGCTGCAAACCGCGTGTCAACGCCGTGACAAACTGCGGCTCTTCGGCCAGGACGGCTGTTTCCAGCCACAGGCCGTTGATCACCAGGGTGTTCGTGCTGCGATCAAGCTTGGGATCGAACCGCGCCACTAATCGATCGCCGTACAGGATGGGCAGCGTGTAATAACCCCAGCGGCGCTGCTGAGCAGGTTTGTACACTTCCCACACGTACTCGAAATCGAACCAGACCTTCGCTCGCCCGCGCGCGCTGACGATGTCGAGCGGCGCGAGAAAGGTGGCCTCTTCTTCAGTGGTCGTAGCGAGCGGCTGCCACTCCGCGGGAACGCCGCCCGCTTCAAGCGCGATCAACGCCGGAGCATCGGCGGCCAGGGCATACAACGGCTCTTTCCAATCCTCTGCTTGCAGCGACACGACCTCGCCGTGGTCAATCATCTTATTCAAGCGCCGCTGCCCTTCGTCGAGACTGACGCGCCGTTCGATGAAGCCCGCCCACGAATTGGTAAATGTGCGCGCCCGGCTCAGCCCCATGAAGGCCAGCGCTTTGCGCGCAAAGAAATCCTCGGATTGCGCCACCGTAGCTGTGCGCTTCAAGCCGTCGGGCACGATATTCTGGCGGAAGTCAAACACCCGATCGAAGTTGCGGCGATGGTGCGTCATCAACTCGCCGGTGAGCCAGAGGAAATACATGGCAATCCCGCTGTCCTTGCTGGAGCGGTAATTGTCACCGTACGCCCGCCCCTCGAATTCGCGATTGCTCAGCGGGCCGCGCCGGCGCAGCTCGGTTTTCACTTCCTTGATCAAATCCGGTTGCTGCGCGGCGAATCTGGCCCAACGCGGCTCCTGCCCCTTGCGCTGCATGACGCTGCGCCAGTAGGGCAGCTCGTCGATCGGGTAGATGAAGATCGTACCGCCGTAGTCGAAGAACAGCCGATCGGCGTACAACAGCCGATCGAGCTGCTCCGGTTGATAGTCGATCACGCGGCTGTGCAGCGTCAAGTCGTGATTGCGCGCGATCGCGATCAGCGGATCGACCTGCACAGCTTCACACGCGCGCAGGGCCTGCGCCGTGCCAGCCAATCCCTGCCAACGCCGACCGGGCCACAAGCCCTGGCGGCCCAGCAGAAACCGTCGGGCGGTGGTACGACTGATCGTGAGATCAGACATCGGTGCTGATCTTTCCGGCCAGCGCGATGCGAAACGGGAATAACTCCGCGTGCATGACGCCTTTTCGTACGGCCGGATCGCTGTTCATGATCGCTCGTGCCTGTTCCTCTGATTCAGTCTGAAAGATTGCGATGCCAAACGTCCGCGGCGAGTCATCCTGCGTGCGCCCGACGAGCAGCATCACACCCTGCTCGGTCAACGCTGCCAGATGCGCCAAGTGCTCGCTCACGATGGCCTGTTCTTCCGGCGTCGGCCCGGCCGTGACCATTTCACTGCGTGCGGGTGTCAAACGATATAGAAACTGCAGCATGTCTTCCTCCCGAATCTTTCACGTGCGCTGCTGGTAGAGTTGGCTCACGGCATCGATCTGCCGATGGTGAAACGCCTCATGTCCGCCATAACTCAGTAACCATTCTGCACCGTTCATGGCTTCCTCGAAACCACCCTGATGACGCAGCGCAAGGTTGGCGTCGGCTGGCCAGTTCTCCAGCAATCGGCGTGTGAGCAGGCGCGTGCGCTCGAACCAGAAGAGGATGGCGTCTTTGGGCAGGCCGTGCGGCGGAGGCGGCGGCAGAAATTCGATGCTCTCTGGCGGCTTGACGCCTTCCAGCAGCGGCCGCGCGATGTTCTCGCGCAGATGGTGTTCGTCAATGGCGATGTGCATGAAAATCTCGCCCAGCGACCATTCGTCGGCGCCGGTGTCGGCACGTTTGACACCGGGACGCCAATCGAGTTCTTCCTGCGTCAAGTTACGCAGTCGTCCCAATGTTTCAGTGCGGACTTCTTCGAGCCTGACTAGTATCGCGTGTGGATCGATCGGGTTGCCAGACATGTTGTCCTCCTCGCATGGGTCTCAGTTGCAGAGTGTAACACACCACGCCCCGTCAAAAAAGGGACAGCGGTCAATGATCATCTTGATCATCGACCGCTGTTCGTGTTGACACCCGGTTCATGCGCTGTAGCGCACCCCACCGCTGCGGTTTCCCCAGAGAGTACGATCCGGTCTCAACCGGTCATGGAAAGTGCAGTGGACGCGTGAGCGATGCGGCCCGCCAGCGCAGCGGCAGCGTTACCGGGGTCAACCTATCCGGCGATATGCCATGTGTTGTGGCGCAAATCCTGATAGATGTTGTACGTCCCTTCGGCGCACCGCACCTGAAAGTAGTGACGATCCAGCTGGCCGCCGTTGCGGCGCGAAGCCGTGGTCCAGCAGCGCTCCACGGCCTCCACCTGAAACTCGCGGCCGCGCCACACAAAGGTGCGCGGGAAATAGCCGAAGCGCCGCGAGCGCATGTCAATGGCCTCGGTTCCCCGGCGCTTCATGATCGGTTTCACTTCCGTTTTGGCATTACCAAACAGACTCAGGCTCATGGTAGACGATCTCCTCTTCACCAATGGTGGTAAATTCACGCTGCGCCGCAGGTGCACGGCCACCTGGCGCCGCCGACACGACTTGCAGCGCGGCCGGATACGTTACGGCTCCCGTTAGACCTTGATAGGCGGGTGACGGCATGACTACGGTGGGCGGCGGCGAGGTGTACGCCCGATCGGAATGGCGCTGCGCCTTCACGGCCCAGCCGATCACCAATCCGATCGGGAACGCGGCCATGCCGCCGAAGATCACACCCGCCATGAACGCCAGCGTCTGTTCGCTCAAGCGGCTGCCGATCACGCCCCCGGCCACCAGAATGAAAGTCACCAATCCTAACGCAACGTACCACGGCCAATATTTCATGACTTATCGATCGATACCCGGCAGCGCGAAGACGGCGCTATCCAGCACAGAATTCCTGGTGCGCGCTACGGAGGTCACGGTACTCGGCCTGCCCGATTGAATGATCTCGTCCCCGCGGATGCCTTGCGCCAGTTGTTGCACGCTCGCTTCAATTTCATTCGCCGAAGTGTAGGCTGCTTGAAACCGGATCAAGCCCGGTCCATACACCGCCACAAAGTCACCGCGCCCCGTCAACTTCTCTGCCCCCGTGCCGCCTACTCCGGCGGCGACGCGTGCGTCCTCGGCGCTAACGACATGCCCCACCAACCTCACCGGGAAGTTGGCTTTCACCAGCGGGCCAATGATGGAACTCGACGGTTTCTGCGTTGCGCCGATGACGTGGATGCCGGCCTCGCGTCCGCGCTGTACCAGCCGTCCCAGGCCCTCGAGAATCGCCGGGCCGCCCGTCTGCACCAGATCGGCCAACTCGTCGATCGCTACAACGATGCGCGGATCAGTCACCCGCGATCGATCGCGCTGTTCCATCAGGTTCACCAGATCGCCGAGGGCCTGCACCGCCTGATCGGGTTGTGTCACGATGCCCGATGATAGTGCGGGGCACGCTGTCGGGCGCAGGAGGTGCGGCAGGCGGGCCATCGGCTCGAAGGCGCGGCCCTTCGGATCGATCAGCACGAACTGCAGCTGGCGGCGGTGATTCAACAGCGCCAGCGACAGGATGATGGTCTGCATCAGCGCGGTCTTGCCGGAGCCCGTCGTGCCCGCCACCAACACGTGCGCCACTTCCGGCGAAGGCAGGCGGATCAGCAGCGGCGCACCATCGTCGGCCAGGCCCAGCACCGCCGTGCCAAACGGGATGCGCGAGGGCGGAATGCGGGCGCAGAGCGGCAGCAGTTTCAGCGGCTGTGGATCGCTGCGCGGCACTTCGATGCGCACGGCATTGCCCTGTGTGGTCACGCGCGCGCTCGGCGCACCCAGCGCCACGGCGATTTCGCGCGACAACGACTCCACGCGGCTGATCTTCACTCCGGGGTTGGTCTGCAATAGGAACTGCACCCAGCGCGGCGTGACGTGGCCGCCGGTCACACGGGCCGGAGCCTTGTGTTCGTGAAGCACCATTTCGATGGCATCTGCTTTCGCTTCCAGTTCACGCCGCTGCATGGGATCGTCTCCTCGAAGGTTGTGCCAGGCGTTCTGCGCGGAATGAAGTGCAGTCGAAGAACGCGGCTGTGATGGTGGGCATCCTTCGACTTCGCTGTGCTCCGCTCTGGATGCCTGCTGATGTCAGGCTAGTGTACGCGCCGAATGACGGCGACAACACGGCCTTGAATTTCGAGATTTTCCGGATGGGTGTAGATCGGGCCAAGCGAGGGATTGGCCGGCTGCAGTCGCACGCGATTCGGTTCGCGGAAGAAATACTTCAACGTTGTCTCATCGCGATCGATCAAGCGGGCGGCCACCATGTCGCCGTTCTTCGCTTCGGCCTGTTTTTTCATCACGACGATGTCGCCGTCGTCCACCATCGCGTCGATCATCGATGTGCCGCGCACCTTGAGCGCGAACAGACCGTCTTGCTCCGGCACGATGTCGCGCGTCAGCACCAGCGCTTCGTTGGCTAAATCCGCGAAGGACATCGTCGGCAAGCTGGCGCCGATCGAGCCGACGTAGGGCACGCTAAAGGCTTCGGCCTGCACCAGGCGCAGACCGCGCGGTGTGGCGCGATCGCGGCTGATAAAGCCGGCTTCCTCCAGCGCGGTCAGGTGATAATCCACCAGCGATTTGGTGGACAGTCCCAGTCCGCTGCGGATTTCTTCATAGGTGGGCGGGTAATGCTGCCGCGCCATGAAGTCTTCAATAAAGGTGAGAATCTGCTGTTGTTTGACGGTCAGGGGTTTCATTTCTGTCCTTTCGACGAGCGGCTGCGAGTTGGAATGTTGTTGGGAGAAATAGAACGCTCGTTCGAGTCTATTATAGCACGTTTGTTCTAGTGTCAATAGAACAAATCCTTAAAAAAACGCGGGTCTTCCGACTTTGGCGGGAAACCGTCGGTGCATCGTCATTGCGAGCGCTTTCGCCAGGCGCGCCCCCGCGCATAGCGCGGACAGGGCGTGCGAAGCAATCTCCTTTCGACCGGTACTGAGATTGCTTCGTCGCGAACAGCGCTCACCTGCCCCGCGCCGTTGGCGGGGTCGCAATGACGCACGTTGGTGACAATAATCCCGCTGAACCCGGAAGAGCCAAAAACGCGAAAACGCCCGATCGGGCTGAGCTGACCGATCGGGCGTTGGCAGGAACGCAGAGAAGAAGCGTTACGCGGGTTTGTTGGGATGCCGGATCACGAGAACGACGCGGCCCTGTACTTCAACGTTTTTGGGATCGGCAAAGATGGGCGACATCGTCGGGTTGGCAGGCTGCAAGCGCACCCTGCCCTTTTCGAGATAGAAGCGCTTGAGGGTGGTTTCTTCGCGGTCTTTCAGCCACACAGCCACCAGCTCGCCATTGTCGGCCTTCTGACGCTGCTGCATGACCACGATGTCGCCGTCGCCGATCATCGCGTCGACCATCGAGTCGCCGCGCACCTGCAGGGCGAACAGGCCCTTGTCGTCCAGCGGCAGCAGTTCGCGCGTCAGTTCGATCATCTCGTCGCCAAGGAGAGCGAAATCAGAATTGGGTACGGGCATTGGTTCGCCAGCGGCGATGCGGCCCAGCACCGGAATCCGGATTGTCTCGATGGGCGCGGCTTCGGCCTCATCAGTCACCAGCTTGATGCCGCGCGAAATGGTCTTGTCGCGTGCAATGTGCCCCTGCTTTTCCAGGACGTTCAGGTTGTAGTTGACCACCGAGGTTGACGAAATCCCCACGGATTTTCCGATTTCGCGGATGGTGGGCGGGTACTTGGTGCGGCCGGAAAAATCGCGGATGAAGTCCAAAATGGCTTGCTGGCGATCGGTGAGTGTCATAATTCCTCCGAAGATAACCCCAACTTATCCCAAGAATTACCCAATGATAACCCAAATTTTCACTGCGCTGGGCAAATTGACTTGGTTATCCCAAGTTTATCCAAAGGATTTCCCAAGTCTGCTGGCATTATAAACGAACAATTGTTCTGTGTCAATAGGCTACGGTGATTTTGGGGTGTTTTCGGGGGTGGACAGATCAGGTGGGCAGCGGGGTAGTGCACGGCACGGTAAACTGCACGGTTGTGCCCTTGCCGACTTCACTGGTGGCCCAGATTCTGCCGCCGTTGCGCTGCACCATTTCCTGGCAGATGATCAAGCCCAGACCGGTGCCGGGCTCGTTCTCGGTGCCGACCGTGCTGTGCTGGGTATCAATGCGGAACAGATTCGCCAGGACGGCGTCGGTCATGCCCACGCCCGTGTCCTGCACGGCGATGGTGACAAAGCCGGGCAGCCGATACGCGCTGCCGGTATGTGCGCTGAGCGTGACTTGTCCGCCGCGCGGGGTGAACTTCAGCGCATTGCCGGCGAGGTTGCGCATGACGGTTTCCAGCATGTTCCGATCGGCGTGTACCCACAACCCCGGCTCGATGGTGTGGCTGAGTGCGATCTCTTTCTGGGCAGCGACCGGGTCTAAGACGCGATGCACGGTGCGCACGACCTCGATCAACTCAAGCGGTTCAGGGTTGTACGCGAGGCCGCCTTCACGCTGCAAGCGTGACCACGTCAACAGGTTCTCCAGCAGGTTGTAGACCGCGCGCGCGCCGTGATGTATGCTCTGGGCGATGTTCTTGAGTTCGGCCGGGCTGGCCGTATCGACGGACTTGAGCAGGAACTTGGCGTTGCCCAGCACAATGTTGAACGGGCTGCGCAGATCGTGCGAGATGATCGAGAAGAATTTGTCCTTGTCGGCGTTCAGCCGCGCCAGGGCCTGGGCTTTTTCCTCTTCCGCGCCGCGCAGATCTTTTTCGAGTTTGTAGACCAGCGCATTGCCGATGGCGATGGTGATCTGGTTGGCCAGCATCTGCAGGACCTGCTGATCTTCGGCGTCGAAAGCGGCCGGCTGCTCGCTCCAAATGTCCAGCGCGCCGATGGTCTGCTGCCCCACGCGCAGCGGCAGCACAATTTGGGAGCGCATCTGCGGCGGGCCTTCGGGGCGCAGCGATTCCGGCACGTCGGCGACGTTGCCGATGAGCACCGCTTCGCCGCTGCGGCAGACGCACGCTACGACGCTGGCGGCGCCGTCGAGCGGGATCGAAAAATCGGGGCTGGAGAGCTGGCCGTTGAAATCGATCCCTGCGCGCAGCAGGACCTTGTCGTGGCGATCGCTCAACAGCCAGATGCCGACGAAGTAATAGCCAAACCGGGATTGAATGGACTTGACCACCGCCGTCAGCAGTTCGTTCATATCGAGGATGGACGTCACCTGCTGGCTGATCTGACTGCTGGCCTCCAATTCGTTCGCGCGCTTGGACAACACGGCGTTCGCCTGCTGCACGGCCCGGCGCTGCTGGTACAACTCGACGAAGATCTTCAGCTTGCTGAGCAGAATCTCTGGCACGAAAGGCTTGCTCATGAAGTCGACCGCGCCCGCTTCGTAGCCCTTGCGGTGGTGATACTCGTCGGAAAAAATGGCGCTGACGAAGATGACGGGCAGGGTGGCCGTGCCTTCATTGCTGCGCAGCAGCTCGACCAGTTCATAACCGTCCATGCCCGGCATCTGAATGTCCACCACAGCCACGCAGAAATCGTGCTCCAGCACCAATCCCAGCGCTTCCGGCCCGGAGAGCGCCTCAAGCACGTCGACGTCCAGGCTCTTGAGCAGCTTGTTCAGCGCGAACAAGTTCTCCGGCTTGTCATCCACGATGAGGATTTTGGGGCGATCGAGTTTCATCTAAGTCACACGGCAACAACTTTATTCTTTGCTCAGCCACACGCGCAGCATCGATAGCAGCCGCTCGGCGTCCACCGGCTTGGATAGATAATCGTTCGCGCCGGCTTCCAGGCACTTCTCGCGATCGCCCTTCATGGCCTTGGCCGTCAACGCCAAGATGGGCAGCTGGCGGAAGCGCTGCTGCGCGCGGATGCGGCGCGTGATCTCGTAGCCGTCCATGCCGGGCAGCATCACGTCCATCAACACCAGATCGATGGGCAGTTTGTCCAGCGTTTCCAGCGCTTTCTCGCCGCTGGGCGCGATGTGCGCCTTCAGCCCCTTGTCTGCCAGCAGCTTGGACAGCGCAAATGAATTGCGCGCGTCGTCGTCCACGATCAAGATCGCTTTCCCGGCGAACACGCCTTCGTTGCCCAGCAGCCGCTTGATCATGCGCTGCTTTTCCTCCGGCATGTCGGCCACCACGCGGTGCAGGAACAAGGCCGTTTCATCCAGCAAGCGCTCGGGCGATTTGGCGCCCTTGATGATCACGCTGTCGGCGTATTTCATCAATTCCTGGTTTTCTTCTTCGGTCAGCGCCTTGCCGGTGTAAACGATCACCGGGCACTTGGGCAGTTCGTCGGCGCTGTGCAAGCGGTTCAGCAGTTCGAAGCCGCTCATGTCCGGCAAGCTCAGATCGAGGATCATGCAGTCGAAGTGCTGCTGCGCCAACTGCGCCAGCGCCGCCTGGCCGGAACTCGCTTCGCTGATGGTTACATCGCTGCCTTCCAGCAGCTTGCGCACGCTCTTACGCAGGTTGTCGTCGTCTTCCACCACCAGCAGCGATTTGATCTTCTGCGAAATGAACTGCTCGATGTTTTGCAGCGCGCCATCGACCTCGTCCAACCCGATCGGTTTGGTGAGGAACCCCATGGCCCCGCGTTTGAAGGCGTCCAGACTTTCCGTTTCGCCGGAGATGATGTGCACTGGAATATGCAGCGTGTCCGGGTTGTGCTTCAGCTCGTCCAGCACCTGCCAGCCGCTCATCTCGGGCAGGTTCAGATCGAGGATGATGCCGTCGGGGTGGAAGCGCTGCGCCAATTGCAGGCCGCTCTCGCCGTCGAGCGCGATCAGGCACTTGAAGTTCTTCTGGTGGCCGTGATCCATCACGATCTTCGCGAAGGTCACATCGTCTTCGATGATCAACAGCACGCGATCGCCCGCGTGGATCGCAGCGCGATCGTCGGCGACGCCGTTCGTTGGGGGCGTAAGACTAGCGGGCGGCTGAGCGCGCGGAGTGGTTGACGTGGTCTTGGGCTGACTCACGCGCGGGCGCTCGATCGGGCGCGGTGTCTCGATCGGCTGTGGGGCGGGTGCAGGCTGGGCGGCCGCTTGGGTGATCGGTAGATAGAGCGTGAACTTGCTGCCCCGGCCCAACTCGCTTTCCAGATCGATCTGTCCGCCGAGCTTGTTCGCCAGTTCGCGCGAAATGCTCAGCCCCAGGCCCGTGCCGCCGTACTGCCGGCTGGTGCTGCCGTCGGCCTGCTGGAACGCCTCGAAGACGATCTGCTGCTGGGCGGGCGTCATGCCGATGCCGGTGTCGGCCACGCGAATGGCAATGGCGTGATCGGGCGCCAGACCGCTCTTGCTCAGATCGACCGTGGCCGGCGGACGATACAGCTCGAGACGCACGCTGCCGGACGGCGTGAACTTGAACGCATTCGACAGCAGGTTCTTGACGATCTGCTCCACGCGCATCTGATCGGTCTCGATCGTCTCTGGCAAATCGTCGGCTTGCGTGATGATGAAGTCCAGCCCCTTGCCCTGCGCCACCGGCGCGAACTGGATGCGCAGCGATTCGACGATGCGCGCCGGCGGCAGGGGCGCGAAGCGGAACTCCATCTTGCCCGCTTCCACTTTGGACAGATCGAGAATGTCGTTGATAAGGTTCAATAGATCCGAACCGGCGCTGTGAATGATCTGCGCCGACTCGACTTGATCGGGCGTGAGGTTGCCCTGCGTGTTCTTGGCGAACATGTCGGCCAGAATCAGCAGGCTGTTGAGCGGCGTGCGCAGCTCGTGCGACATATTGGCCAGAAATTCCGATTTGTACTTGCTGGCGACGGCCAGATCGTCGGCCTTTTGCTTCAACTCTTGCTGCGCCACCAGCAAATCGCGGTTCTGCCGATCGAGCACCTGCCGCTGTTCTTGCAGGGCCGCCGCTTTCTCTTCCAGTTCCACGTTGACGGTTTCCAGTTCGGCTTGATTGGCGCGCAGCTTCGCTTCGGAGGCGCGCAAGTTCTCGGCCTGCGCCGCCAGCTCTTCATTGGCCGCGCGCAGTTCTTCTTCCTGCACTTGCAATTCACCGGCCTGCTGCTGCGTCTTGGCCAGCAGTTCGTTGACGCGCTTGCGGGCCATGGCCGTGGTGAAGCCCACCGCGATGGTTTCCAGCGCGCGCTTGAGGAATTCCAGCTGCGCGGCGTTCAACTCTTGCAGCGCTTCGATCTCGACCACGCCGATGGTTTCGCCTTCATAGATGAAGGGCGCGACGAGCGCGTGCTGCGGCAGCAGCTCGCCGGTGGCGGCGAAGATGCCGGTCACGTAATGATCGGGCAGGGTGGTGGTGCTCAGCCGCTGTTTCAACGCCGCTTGTCCCACTGCGCCTTCGCCCAGATGATATTCATTCGTCAGGTTCTTGCGGCGATAGGCGTACGTGCCGGCCAGTTTCAGCGTGTTGCCGTCCAGCACGTACAGCGCGCCGACCTGCGCGCCAAGATACTGGCACAGCTGATCGATGACGTTGTTCGCCAGCGTGGTAATGTCCTGCTCGCCCCGCATCCGATCGTTCAACTGCGTCTGACCGGTAGTCTGCCACATCTGCGCGGCCAGGTTGCGGTTGGCCTCCTCGGTGGCGCGGCGCGCTGTCTCCGCTTCCTGCTGCGCGGCTTCAGCCGCTTCCTTCTCGATTTCCGCTTCGCGGCGCGCCTTCTCCGCTTCGCGCCGGGCGGCTTCGGCCACTTCGCGCGCCTTGCCCAGTTCCACCGCGCGCTGCTGCGTCTGCTCGAATAACTGCGTGTTCGCAATCGCGTTGGCCAGTTGATCGGCCATGGTCTGCAGCACGGTGACGTCTTCCGCCGTAAATGCGGCAGGGTGTGTGCTCTGCACCGTCATCGCGCCGATGGCCTGTCCGCGCGAAATCAACGGCAGCGCCAGTTCCGAGCGGGTTTCGGGCAGCAGCGGATTGTTGAAGCGCACGGCATCAGCGCCGACATCCAGCGCGATGCGCGCCTGTTGATAAGCGATGCACCAGCTAATCATCGAATCGCCGCCCAGTTCCAGCTGGTAGCCGCGCGCCAGCATCTGCCGCCCGGCTTCGCCGGTGCCGGCTTGCAGCACGGCATAGCGGCGCGCTTCATCGGTGAGGAACAGGCCGACGTAGTACAGATCAAACCGATCGCGCACCAGGTCAACCGCCTGCTGCATCAGTCCCGTCGGATCGAGCACACTGCTGGTCGCGCGCGAGACGTCGGCCGCAGCTTGCAGCTGCACCGCGCGTTCTTCCACGCGCTGCACCAGGCGCGCGCCTTGCAAGGCGCTGCTAATGCCCCAGCGCAGCTCTTCGTAGATGTGGCCGTCGATCGGGCCGGTTTCAAACAACGCAAAGCCGATCTGATCTTCCTGGAAATACAGCGGCTGCGCCACGTAGCTGGTCGGGCGGTTCGGCGGCCGTACATTGTCGGGGATCAGGTCCAACGAAGAGAATCTTTGTCCACTGGCTTCCAGCGGAAGATGTCCGCCTTCGTGATAAGCCAGCACCAGCCTGGCCCAGCCGGTGGGCGTTGTAGAATCTTCATACAACGCGAGGTAGGAACTGGGAATGCCCAGCAGCGGCAATTCCACCGCCAGAATATCCATCAAGCCGGCCACGTCGAAGGTGGTGATCAACGACCGATCGATGTCGCGCAGCAACTGGGACTGCTGTTCGAGTTGAACTTCCTGATAAGCCTGCACGCGCAGGATGCCTTCACCAATCGCCACGCGGCCCTGCTGCCACAGATCGTCGGCCAACGCCAGCCGCGTCGAGTCGTTGACCAGCGCCGGCAGCAATTGCCGCCGCAGCACCGAGATGATGTTCTGCCACGTTGTGACGTCGCTGTTCGTCGCGAGGGCCTGGCCGAGGGCGTCGTCGATCTTCTGCAAAAACAGGCCGTTACCTTCGCCCTTCAATTCCAGCGCAAAACTATCCAGCAATTGCCCGGCGCTCTTTTCCGTCAGGCCCGACGTGCGCGCCAGTTCCGTCACGATGTACGCGCGCTGTTTGTTGAGAAAAGCGTCGAACTTCTGGCGGCTCGGTTCGACTAGGCCCGTGGCAGCCAGCGACGCCGCGGCGGACTTGCAGCCGCACGATTGGCGCACGACCAGTTCGGTGGGCAGCACGATTGGTTCCGGCGGCTGGCCGGTTTCGATCTGCTTGAGCACGGCTGCGGCGGCGCTGCGCCCCAGCGCGTAAGTGGGCTGGCGGACGGTGGTCATCCGATGAATCAACTTCACCGTCACGCCCCAGTCGTCGAAGCCGGCTACGGCCACATCGTCGGGCACGCGCAAGCCGCGCGCCTGCAATTCTTCCAGCGCGCCGATCGCCATGTGATCGTTGGCGGCCACGATGGCCTGGAGGTTCACGCCCCGATCGAGCCAGCCGCGGACCGCTTCGACGCCGGCGGATTCGGCAAAATTGCCGGGCGCCACCAGATCGGGATCGAGCGGCAGGCCAAACTCGGCCAGCACCTGCGTGTAGACGCCGTAGCGCTGCTCGGCCTCTTTGTTGTTCTGCGGGCCGCGGATGAAGGCGAGGCGGCGGTAGCCGTGCACTTCGATGAGGTGTTTGATCTCGTCGTACAGGCCGCTTTCGCCGTCCACCAAAATGCTGGGCACGCCATCCAACGCGATGCCGATGTTGACGACGGGCAGCGGCTGGTAGCGTTGGCAGAAGGCGCGCAGTTGTTCCGGGGCGGCCGTGCCGAGCAGCGCCGATCCCACGACGACCAAGCCGTCCACCTGGCTGGCTGATACCAGATCGAACAGCGCATTGCGTTGGTTCTCCAACCGATCGGCTGCCGTGTACCCCAAACGTCCGCCGTTGAAGCAGATCACGTTCAGGTTGTGCTCGCGGGCCAGATCGACCACGCCGCGCCAGATGGCGCCCTGGTAGCCGTCCCAGAAGGACTCGATGAGCACGCCCAGCGTGAGGCGTTTCTGACGGGTTGGGGTCACTTGGATTTTGGGCGCTTTATCGCTCATGGTCATGTTTCCCCGACATACTTGATTGCGGCGCAATCACCGCGTCCTCGCGGACGGCGAGCAGGATAATAAAAATCTACTGAACGATCTTCACGAACAACTTGCCGATTTCCGGCACGGCTAAGATGTGATCAACCGGCGCGGCTTCCAGCGCAGCTTGCGGCATGTACGTGCTCTCGGCCGTGCGCGGATCCTGCACCACCGCCAAGCCGCCGCGTTCCTTGATTTTTCGCAAGCCCGCGGCCCCATCGTTATTCGCACCCGTCAGCACCACGCCCACGACGTGCGCGCCATAAGCCTGCACTGCGCTCTCGAACAGCACGTCGATGGCGGGCCGGCAGAAGTTCACGCGCTCGTCGATGGACAACGAGAAGGTGTGATCCTTTTCGATCAGCAGATGATAATTCGGCGGGGCCAGATAGATCGTGCCTGGCTGAATCGCTTCTTTCTCATCGGCCTCTTTTACTCGTAGCGCGCACAGGCTGTCCAGTCGTGCCACGTGCGAACTATCCTGCCGCGGATGCAGATGCACCACAATCGCGATCGGGAGCGGGTATCCCGCCGGGAGCGTGGGCAGCAGTTCGGTCAGCGCCGTCAGCGCGCCGGCCGATCCACCGATGACGATAATCTGATTGAACCTGTCAGGCGAGGTCATGGGTCTGTCGCTGGCCGCGCTTCTGATAGATGCTGGCGCGCTCGTCGATGGTCTTGAATTGATCGATCGCCGCAGAATACTGCAGCGATTCCTTGCTGCCCAGACAGAGGAACCCGCCCGGCGCTAGGCTCGCGGCGAACAGCCCCAGCACGCGCTGCTGCAAGTCCTTGTCGAAATAGATCAGCACGTTGCGGCAGAAGATCACTTGCACTTCGCTGAAGACGCCGTCGGTGGCCAGGTTGTGACTGGCGAAAGTGATGCGGCGCTTCAACGCCGGATCCATGATGGCCAGTTCGTACTTGGCGTGGTAGTAGTCAGCGAACGATCGAATGCCGCCGGCGCTGAGGTAGTTCAGCGAATATTGGCGCATGTCCTTCAGCGAGTAGATCCCCTCACGCGCTTTGTCCAGCACCGCGTCGTTGTAGTCCGTGGCGAAAATCGTCGCGCGCTCGTACAACCCCTCTTCCTGGAGCACGATGGCCAGCGAGTATACCTCTTCGCCCATGGCGCAGCCGGCATGCCACACGCGGAGGTAGGGATAGGTCTTCAAGTAGGGGACGACGGTCTGGCGGAAGGCGCGGTAGAAATCGGGGTCGCGGAACATCTCGGTGACGGCGATCGAGAAACCCTGAATGGCGGTCTGCGAAAAACCTTCATCGTACAGCAGGCGGGGGATCATCTCCGTGACGCGGGTGCAGCCGGTGATTTCCAACAGGCGCTGCACCCGGCGCTTGACCGAGGCGCGGGCATAATGCCGGAAGTCGTAGCCGTAGCGCTGAAAGATCGCCTCTAAAAACAGATTGATTTCGATGTCTTCAATATCGTCTGGTTCCGTCACGGACATGGGCGGTCGCTCTCGGCGCCAATCAGCGAGCCTCAATTTCTTTGATTAAGAATCTTTAATACAAAAAAGTATAGTCGAATTTTGTCCCCGCAATGTTGCACTTCCATTTCAGAACCATTTCAGTTTGGCCCTGCGCGCGGGTGAGGATTGCACGACCGGGCATTGGCGGAACAAGAGTTTGCGCGAGGTTGGGCACGCGGCAGAAAGCGCGTCCGCGGTCTAGCCGGCATTCGTCAGGCCTGCGGTTTCACGTTATAATGAGCTTACCCCCACCCTTTTCAACAGGAGCATAGCCATGCCGGGCCCTAACCTCGATCTCACCGAAGAGCATCAGATGATTCGTGACACCGCGCGCGATTTTGCGCAGAACGAAATCGCGCCCATCGCCGCACACTTCGACGAAACCGGCGAGTTCCCGCGCGAGACGATCAAGAAGATGGGCGCGCTGGGCTTGATGGGTATCGAAGTGCCCGAAGAGTACGGCGGCGCGGGCCTGGACACGCTGGCCTACGTGCTGGCGATGATCGAAATCGCCAGGGCCGACGTGAGCCACAGCACCATCATGTCGGTGAACAATTCGCTGTACTGCCACGGCATTCTGAAGTTCGGCACGGAAGCGCAGAAAAAGAAGTACGTCGTGCCGATTGCCACCGGCCAGAAGATCGGCGCGTATTCGCTGACGGAGCCGATGAGCGGATCGGATGCGGGCACGATGAAGAGCCGCGCCGTGCGCGACGGTGATCACTACATCGTCAATGGCCGCAAGAGTTGGGTCACGTCCGGCCCGGTGGCCGATTACATCGTGTTATTCACGATGACGGCGCCGGAGTTGAAGCACAAGGGTATCACCGCGTTCATCGTGGAAGCCGATCAGCCGGGGTTCATTCGCGGCAAGAAGGAACCGAAGTTGGGCATTCGCGCCTCGGCCACGTCCGAGATTGTGTTCGAGGACTATCGGGTGCCGGTGGAAAACCGCCTGGGTGAAGAAGGCGAAGGCTTCAAGATCGCGATGACGGTGCTGGATGCGGGCCGTATTGGCATTGCGAGTCAGGCGCTGGGTGTGGCCGAGGCCGCGTTTGAAGCGGCGGTGAGTTACGCGAAAGAGCGTGAAGCGTTCGGCCAGCCGATCGGACAGTTTCAGGGCATTCAGTGGATGCTGGCCGATATGAAGACGCGCCTCGAGGCGGCACGCTTGTTGATCTGGAATGCGGCATTGGCGAAGGAACGATCGAAGCACGATGGCGGACGTTATACGCTGGAAGCCAGCATGGCGAAGTTGTTCGCCAGCGAAACCGCGATGTGGGTCACCGAGAAAGCCGTGCAGATTCACGGCGGCATGGGCTACAGCAAGGAACTGCCGCTGGAGCGCTATTTCCGCGATGCGAAGATCACCGAGATCTACGAAGGCACCAGCGAGATTCAACGGCTGGTCATCGCGCGGAATGTGCTGGGAATGAAGTAACTACTGGGAACGTCATTGCGAGCGAAGCGAAGCAATCTCGGTTTGACCGAGGCGGAGACTGCTTCGCTGCGAAGCGCTCGCAGTGACGCAGATAGGCGATCATGAAACGTCCGTTCGTCGTAACTCTGTTCAGCCTGTTGGTGTTATTACTCGCGGCCTGGAATGTCTTTCAGATCATCAGCGTGTGGCAGCGCTACGATCTGATGCGCGTGCTGAATGTGACGACCCCGGCAAATCTCTTGATCGTGATGGGAGCGACCTGGGCGATCGGGTTTGGGTTGGCCGCGTGGGGGTTGTGGCGGCTGCGCTCGTGGGGACGCACGTGGATGCTGATCGCCATTGTCGCGTATCAAGCCCAGCAATGGATTATGCGCTTCACGCTGGTACGCTCATCCGATGAAGTCGTTCGCCGCCCGGCGGATTTGTTCCTGTCACTGTTGAGCATCGCCGTGGTGTGGGGCTTTTTGTTCATTCCGAAGATTCGCAGACTGTATCGTAACGAGTAACGAGTAACCAGTAACGAGCAAAAATTACGTGTTACTCGTTACTCATTATCAGCGGGGTATTCATGTCCACAATTGATCCCAAGATTCAACGCCTTTACAATCTGCGCGAACAGGCCCGGCAGGGCGGCGGAGCCGATCGGGTGGAGAAGCAGCACGCGCAGGGCAAGCTCACCGCGCGCGAACGGATCGACCTGCTGCTCGACAGCGGCTCGTTCCGCGAACTCGATATGTTCGTCCAGCATCGCGCCACTGATTTCGGCATGGGCGACAAGAAATATCTGGGTGACAGCGTCG
This sequence comes from uncultured Anaerolineae bacterium, assembly GCA_964398185.1. Classification (GTDB taxonomy): domain Bacteria; phylum Chloroflexota; class Anaerolineae; order Fen-1058; family Fen-1058; genus Fen-1058. The sequence goes on from CAYNML010000022.1 coordinate 34,962, forward strand.
TCACCGGCTGGGGCACCATCGAGGGCCGGCTGGTCTACATTTTCTCGCAGGATTTCACGGTGTTCGGCGGCAGCCTCAGCCAGGTGCACGCGCAGAAGATTTGCAAGGTCATGGACCTGGCGCTGAAAAACGGCGCGCCCCTCATCGGCCTCAACGATTCCGGCGGGGCGCGCATTCAAGAGGGCGTGGTCTCGTTGGGCGGTTACGCCGATATTTTTCTACGCAACACGCTGGCGTCAGGCGTGGTGCCGCAGATCAGCGCCATCATGGGGCCATGTGCGGGCGGTGCGGTTTATTCGCCGGCGCTGACCGATTTCATCTTCATGGTGAAGAATACGTCGTACATGTTCATCACCGGGCCGGATGTGGTGAAGGCCGTGACGCACGAAGATGTAACCTTTGAAGAACTGGGCGGCGCGATCGTGCACAACAGCAAGAGCGGCGTCGCGCATTTTGCGTCGGACAGCGAAGCCGATTGCCTGTACATGATCCGGCAGCTGCTGGCTTATCTGCCGCAGAACAACCTGGAGGATCCGCCGTTCGTGCCGACGCAGGACGATCCGCTGCGGATGGAAGAGGCCCTCAACTCGATCGTGCCCGACAATCCCAACAAGCCGTACGACATGAAGGAAGTGATCCGCCTCATTGTGGATGAAGGAACGTTCTTTGAAGTGCAGGAACATTTCGCCATGAACATCGTGGTGGGCTTTGCGCGGCTGGGCGGGCACTCGATCGGCATTGTGGCGCAGCAGCCGCAAGTGCTGGCCGGCGTGCTCGACATCGATTCCAGTGAGAAGGCAGCGCGCTTCATCCGCTTCTGCGATTCGTTCAACATCCCGCTGATCACCTTTGAAGATGTACCCGGCTTTTTGCCCGGCCTCAGCCAGGAACATGGCGGCATCATTCGATCGGGCGCGAAACTACTGTATGCGTACTGCGAAGCGACTGTGCCCAAGATCACCGTCATCACACGCAAGGCCTATGGCGGCGCGTACGACGTGATGAACAGCAAGCACGTGCGCGGCGATCTGAACCTGGCGTGGCCCACCGCCGAGATCGCGGTGATGGGGCCGGACGGCGCGGTGAACATCATCTTCCGCGATGAACTGCGCAAAGCCGCAGACCCGGTGGCGAAGAAGGCCGAATTGGTAGCAATGTACCGCGAGAAGTTCGCCAATCCGTATGTGGCGGCGGAGTGGGGCTACATCGACGACGTGATCGAGCCGAAGGAAACGCGCCCGCGCCTGATCAACGCGCTGGAAATGTTGCAAAACAAGCGCGATTCCAATCCGCCCAAGAAGCACGGGAATATTCCGTTGTAGACAGCGGAGGTTTGAATATGGGCATTGCTCGCACCTCACCCCCAGCATCTGCCATTAAACCCTTCCGCGTGCGGCGCAGCACGCAGGTGGCGCCGGCCTCGTTTTACTGGTGGCCGATCACCGAAGCCAAGATCCGGCGCGCGGCGCAGAAACTGGTCGATGAATTACAGCCGGAGAAGATCATTCTCTTTGGGTCGTTCGCTTACGGCCATCCGACCATTGATAGCGACGTCGATCTGTTGATCGTCATGCGCAGCAAGGCCCGGCCAGTCGATCGAATCCGACAAGCTTCAGCCGTGCTTGATCCGCGGCCGTTCCCAGTAGACATCATTGTGCGGACGCCGGCTGAAATTGCGGAGCGGCTTCGCGTCAAAGACTGCTTTATCGAAGAAATTGTAACCAAAGGCAAAGTGCTTTATGAGCGCTCATCCCAGCGTTGAGTGGATTGAAAAGGCTGAGGGCAATTACGACAGTGCGCGGGTTTTGATGCGCCAGCGCAAGCACCTCGTGCCTGACGTCGTGTGCAATCAGTGTCAGCAGTGTGCGGAGAAATATCTCAAGGCGCTGTTGGTCAGACACGGCTTGAGCTTTCCCAAAACACATGATCTAACCCAACTCAAAAACCTGATTAAATCAATTGACGCCGACATACTCCTGATCGCGCCTGCGCTAGAGACACTGAATCCATACGGCATCGATGTGCGTTATCCAGGATTGCAGGCAACCGCTGGCGATGCGCGTGAGGCCGTCGTTGCGATGAAGGCGGTGCGCAAATTCGCGCGCGCCAAACTGGGTCTCAAGCCGTAATTGCAGTCAGGGGAATTCATTCATGTTCCAAAAAATCCTCATCGCCAATCGCGGCGAGATCGCCTTACGCATTCAGCGGGCCTGCCGCGAGTTGGGCATCCACACCGTCGCGGTCTATTCCGATGTCGATCGCAATGCGCTGCACGTGCGCTACGCCGACGAGGCGTACCTCATCGGACCGGCGCCGTCGCGCGAATCGTATCTGCGCGCCGACAAGATTCTGGAGGTGGCGCGGAAGTCCGGTGCGGATGCGATCCATCCCGGTTACGGTTTTCTCGCCGAGCGGGAAGACTTTGCGCAGGCGTGCGCCGACGAGGGGATCAAATTCATCGGGCCTAAGCCGTCCGCCATCGCTGCGATGGGCGATAAGGCCGTGGCGCGCGCGACCGTGCAGAAAGCGGGTGTGCCTGTGGTGCCCGGCACCGAGGGGGAGGGCGGTCTGCGCGACGAAGAGATCATCGCCATCGCGCCGCAGATCGGTTTTCCATTGCTGATCAAGGCGACGGCGGGGGGCGGGGGCAAAGGGATGCGGCGGGTCGATCGGATGGAGGATCTGCCCGGCGCACTGGCCTCCGCACGGCGTGAAGCGGAAGCGGCCTTCGGCGATGGATCGGTCTATCTCGAAAAACTGGTGCAGGGTGCGCGTCACATCGAGATTCAACTGCTGGCCGACGAGCACGGCAATGTCATCCATCTGGGCGAGCGCGAATGCTCGATCCAACGCCGGCATCAGAAGATCATCGAAGAGTCGCCGTCCCCCGCGATCGATGCGGAGTTGCGCGAGCGGATGGGCAGCATCGCCGTGAAAGCCGCGCAGGCGGTGGACTATCACAACGCCGGCACGATCGAATTCCTGCTCGACAAAGACAAGAACTTCTACTTCCTCGAAATGAACACGCGCCTGCAGGTGGAGCATCCCATCACCGAGATCGTCACCGGCACGGACATCGTGAAAGAGCAGATTCGCATCGCGCGCGGACGACCGCTGCGCTTGAAGCAGCGCAACATCAAGCAGCGCGGCTGGGCGATCGAGTGCCGCCTCAACGCCGAAGATCCGTTCAACAATTTCATGCCGTCGACGGGCACCATCACGCGCATCGAGCGCCCGACCGGCCCCGGTGTGCGCATCGACAGCAGCATGTACGAAGGCGTCGAAGTCACGCCGTATTACGATTCGTTGATCGGCAAATTGATCTGCTGGGGCGAATCGCGCGCCGAGGCCATCATCCGCATGCGCCGCGCGCTGAACGAATATCGCATCATCGGCGTGCGCACCAACATCCCGTTCCACCAGGCGATGATGGACAGCCATCGCTTCATTGGCGGCTCGTTCGATACGACGTTCGTCGAAGAACGCTTTGCGCTGGAACACGACGAGCGCCCGGACGATGAACGCATCGCGGCGGTGATCGCCACGCTGGTGGAGCATCGCTACGAGCAGCACGCCGCGCAGGTGGTGCGCCGCAACGAGCGCGACACCAGCAACTGGAAGTGGATCGCGCGCTGGGAGAGGATGCAGCGATGAAGTACATCACCACCATCGGCGAGCGGCAGTACACGATCGAGATCAACCGCGACGATCAGATCACGATCGACGGCGCGGCCTACCCGATCGATCTGCGCGCCATCGATGAAGCCACCTTTTCGTTGCTGATCGACAACGCCTCGCACGAGGCGCTGGTGGAATCGTCGAACGGCGAACTGCACGTGCTGCTGCGCGGGCGCTTATATGCGGTGCGTGTGGAGGATGAACGCGCGAGCCGCCTCAGCCGATCGGGCGGCGGGCTGCACGCCGCTTCGGGCGAGGTTACGATTAAATCGCCCATGCCCGGTCTCATCGTCGCGATTGCCGTGAGTGAAGGGCAGGCCGTGAAGAAGGGCCAGACCGTGGTCGTGCTGGAATCGATGAAGATGGAGAACGAATTGAAAGCCCCGCGTGATGGGACGATCACAGCGATCAAAGTCTCGCCGCGCCAGAGCGTGGAGCAGGGGCAGCCGCTGGTAGTGCTGACGTAGCACAACAACAACTTGCGTTATATCTCATTTTGAGATACACTTAAACCATGCACGTCATCTCGCGTAAAGCCCTGCGCCAGTTCTGGGAACGATACCCGGACAGCAAGACCGCTGTGGCGCGCTGGTTCAAGATTGTGCAGCAGACTAAATTCAGCAACTTTGCCGAGCTGCGTGCCGCGTTTCCGACGGCAGACAAAGTGGATGATTGGATTGTCTTCAATATTGGCGGCAACAAGTATCGTTTGATCGCGTCGGTGCATTTTAATCGGGGCAAGGTCTATATCCGCCAAGTTTTGACGCACGCCGAGTATGATCGAGGAGCCTGGAAACAATGAGCGCTATGCTGACCACCGATCTGAAAACTCATTGGCCGACCATCCGCCCGTTGCTGACCATCCGCAACGAGCGTGAATACGATCGCGCCGTCAAACTACTGAATGAGCTGCTGGACGAGATCGGCGCGAATGAACGCCATCCGCTGTATAGTTTCATGGACACGCTGGGTACACTGATTGAAGCCTACGAAGAAGAGCATCATCCGGTCCCAGCCAGCAGTGGGGCAGAGATGCTGCGTTACTTTATGGAAGAGCATGGCCTGTCGCAATCTGATCTAGCCGAGATCGGCTCGCAAGGTGTCGTTTCGGAAGTGCTGAATGGCAAGCGCGAACTGAACGTCCGGCAGGTGCGGGCACTGGCGAAGCGTTTTCACGTATCACCGGCCGTGTTTATTTAAGCGGGCGCAGCAAAACCACGCCCGTTTATGATCTCGATCACGTAGATCGTAGTCATCCATCACTTGTTGAATTTTCCCCCGCGCGCCACAATTAACCCGAAATTTCCTGCGCTCGATCGAGCGCAAAGAAAGCCGCACTATGTCTGAAGAAAAACCTCGCAGAGCAGAGCAGCGTAAGCCTCGTTTTGCCACATCGTCCGACATCGAACTGAAGCCCTACTACACGCCGGGCGATGTCGCCGCCGATCCCGATCGGGACATTGGCAAGCCCGGCGAATTTCCGTACACACGCGGCGTGCAGCCCACGATGTATCGCGGCCGCTTCTGGACGATGCGCCAGTATGCGGGCTATGCCAGCGCGGCGGAATCGAATCAGCGGTATCGCTACCTGCTCGATCAGGGGCAGACGGGTCTCTCGGTCGCGTTCGATCTGCCCACGCAGATCGGTTACGACGCCGATGATCCCATCGCCGCCGGGGAAGTGGGCAAGGTCGGCGTGAGCATCTCGTCGCTGCGCGATATGGAACTGCTGTTCGATCAGATTCCGCTGGACAAGGTCAGCACCAGCATGACGATCAATGCGCCCGCGGCGGTGCTGCTGGCGATGTACATCGCGGTGGGCAAGAAGCAGGGCGTTGAATCGAAGGACTTGCGCGGCACGATCCAGAACGACATCCTGAAGGAATACATCGCGCGCGGCACGTACATTTTTCCGCCGCAGCCCGCGATGCGGTTGATCACCGACATCTTCCAGTATTGCACGCGCGAAGTGCCGCACTGGAATACGATTAGCATCAGCGGTTATCACATCCGCGAAGCCGGATCGACGGCGGTGCAGGAAGTGGCCTTCACGCTGGCAAATGCGATCGCGTACGTGGAAGCGGCATTGAAGGCCGGCCTCAACATCGACGACTTCGCCGGACAGCTGTCGTTCTTCTTCAACGCGCACAACAACTTCCTCGAAGAAGTTGCCAAGTTCCGCGCGGCGCGGCGCTTATGGGCGCGCCTGATGCGCGATCGGTTTGGCGCGCAGAAACCCAATTCGCTGAAGCTGCGCTTCCACACGCAGACCGGCGGCTCGACGTTGACGGCGCAGCAGCCGGAGAACAACGTGGTGCGCGTGACGCTGCAAGCACTGGCCGCGGTGCTGGGCGGCACGCAGTCGCTGCACACCAACTCGCGCGACGAGGCGTTGTGGCTGCCCACCGAAGATAGCGTCCGCATTGCGCTGCGCACGCAGCAGATCATCGCGCACGAATCGGGCGTGGCCGACACGATCGATCCATTGGCGGGATCATACGTCGTCGAGAGCCTGACCGACGAAATTGAAAAGCAGGCGCGGGCCTACATCGAGCGGATCGATCAGCTGGGCGGGGCGCTGAAGGCGATCGAGGCCGGGTACATTCAGGGCGAGATCGGCGACGCGGCGTATGCGTATCAACGCGCCGTTGAGCGCGGCGAGCAGATCGTCGTGGGGATGAATCAATTCCAGGTGCAGGAGGAACTGCACTTGCAGCGCCAGAAGATCAATCCCGAAATTGAGTCCGAGCAGAAGCGCCGCCTGGCCGAACTGCGCGCACGGCGCGACAATGCGAGAGCCAGCGAACTGCGTGGACAGTTGGAAAACGCCGCGCGCGGCACGGACAATTTGATGCCGCACATCCTGGCCTGCGTTGAAAACGATGTGACGTTGGGCGAAGTGTGCAACACGCTGCGCGGCGTGTTCGGCGAGTATCACGCGTCGGCGGGAATCTAAAGCGTAAAACGTGAAACGTGAAGCGTAATCGGCCCATTACGTTTTACGCCTTACGTTTTACGAATTTTCAGGAGCAAGCATGGCCGTTAAACGAATCGATCACATTGCGGTTGTTGTAGACGACATCGACGCTTCACTCGCTTTCTGGCGTGATGCGCTGGGGATGGACATGACGCACCTCGAAGAAGTGAAGGAGCAGGAATCCATCGTGGCGTTTCTGCCCACGGGCGGCAGCGAGGTGGAACTGGTGAAGCCGACGACCGAGACCAGCGGCGTCGCCAAGTACCTGGCCAAGCGCGGCCCCGGCATGCATCACATCTGCCTCGAAGTGGACAACCTCGAAGCGATGCTGGCCGACATGAAGGCCAAAGGCGTGAAGCTGATCAACGAGACGCCGACCCTCGGCGCGGGCGGGAAGAAGATCGCCTTCATTCATCCGTCCAGCGCGAACGGGGTGCTGGTGGAGTTGTATCAGGACGCGTGAACGAAGGATGAGGGCGCGCCAGGCGGCCCACCGCTGCTTTTTCGTTACTTGACGCGAATTGTTAAGCGGCGCTATACTTAATTTCAGGCACAGTCCATCGGTGAGTTGGCTTCGATTCCCACATCGAAACCTGAGTCCATGATTCATGGATCAAGATCAAGAGCGAGCAGCTGATCATGTCCTGGACAGCCGAAGAAATGCACATCTATCAAAAGACGGCGCTAAAACGCCACCAAGCCGCCAGACAGCAGGTGGCACAGCGCCGCGCACGGGCGTGGGAATTGGCACGGCAAGCGGCCGAGCGCCTGAAGACCGAGTTCGGCGTCGAGCGGGTGATGGCCTTTGGCTCATTGATACACGCCGATCGATTTACGGAATGGTCAGACGTCGATCTGGCAGTGTGGGGGCTGACCAATCACAATTGGTTACGGGCCTCAGCGGCGGTGGGCTACGGTGACATTGAAATCAACCTGGTTGATGTGCAGAGCTGCCAACCGGAGTTACTGGCCAGCATTGAGCGCGAAGGAGTGCCGCTATGATTCCGCGTTATCGCTTGTTGGCGGCTCGCATTCGAGCCGAGTTGCCAACGTTGGAGCGCAGCGTCGCGCAAACCGAGGGCGCCTTATTGCGCGCCGAACGGCAACCGGCTGATCAATCTTACTTTGTCGCGGCGGTGGCCTTCGAACTACACAGTTTTTACGCCGGTCTGGAGCGCCTGTTTGAATTGATTGGCAGCGACGTCGAACAAAGCCGCCCCTCCGGCGCGGCGTGGCATCGTAACCTGCTGACGCAAATGGCGCTGCCCATCACTGACGTGCGCCCCGCCGTCATACAGACCGAGACACAGACTGCTCTATTGGAATATCTGGAATTTCGACATGTGGTGCGGCACATGTACACGTTCAATCTGCGGATCGATCGCGTCACCGAGTTGGGGCGGAGCTTACGTCCGGCCTTTGATCTGGCCCGCCGTGATTTGTTGCGGTTCGCAGAATTCCTCGATGGGTTAGCGACCGCCGATGAGGCTGGCCTGTAAAGCACACGGTCACTCGGCGCGGGCGGGAAGTAGATCGCGTTCATTCATCCGTCCAGCGCGAACGGGGTGCTGGTGGAGTTGTATCAGAACGCTTGAGAATCAGCGAGTCAGCGAATCAGCGAAGGGGAGAGGTTCCCTTTCGCTGATTTTTGTTTTGCTTTGCGACTCCAGACCGACATTGCCCATGTGCAGCAATTTCACACTGCCAAGAGGTTGAAAGTATAATAATTGCACTCGCTTTGAGCCTTTCGAAAAGGTGATGGTTATTCATGTCTACAGATCATTTCTTCGATGAAACCACTGAGCAGTCAACTGTTAAAACCGCGATAGTGTCGAAGTACTTTTGGGCTTGGGCAAAGGTAATAATGCCGACAGCCAAGAAAGGTCCTGGAAGAATTGCCTACATTGACTTGTTTGCTGGACCCGGTCGCTACAAGGACGGAACAAAATCCACGCCTGTACTCATTTTGGAGAAGGCGATACAAGATGCGGATATGCGCCGAATGCTTGTTACGATGTTTAATGACAAAGACGAAGATAACTCACGTTCATTAGAGAAAGCAATCCGCGAGTTGCCGGGAATTGAAACACTAAAGCACCGGCCTCAAATCAGCACACAGGAAGTCGGTACTGAGCTCGTCAAAATGTTTGAGCGGATGCGGTTAGTGCCGACCCTGTTCTTTGTTGATCCTTGGGGATACAAGGGTCTGTCGCTTCGGTTGGTCAACTCGGTGTTAAAGGATTGGGGCTGTGACTGCATCTTTTTCTTTAACTACAATCGCATCAGCATGGGACTCAATAACGATCTGGTGCGCGAACACATGAATGCATTGTTTGGGCAGAAGCGCGCGGATGAATTGCGGTTAAGAATGGAGCCGCTTCAGCCACACGAACGTGAGCTGGTCATCGTGGAAGAAATCTGTCAAGCACTGAAAGAAATGGGCGGTGCATATGTCTTGCCGTTTCGCTTCAGGAACTATCTCGGCAGTAGAACAAGTCATCACTTGATATTTGTCAGCAAGCATCCCAAGGGCTACGAAATCATGAAAGAGATTATGGCCCAACTAAGTTCTTCTAGCGAGCAAGGAGTGCCCTCTTTTGAATATAGCCCTGCGGATAAGCGACAGCCGTTGTTGTTTGAATTGTCCCGCCCGTTGGACGATTTGGAGGAAATGCTCGTCTCAGATTTCGCAGGTAAAACGTTGACGATGCAGCAGATCTACGAAAGTCATAACGTCGGTAGACCGTATATCAAACGGAATTATAAAGATGTATTGATGAAGTTGGAGGCAAGTGGTACGATTAAAGTAGAACCGCATCGTAAAGGTACTTTTGGCGACAATGTCGTTGTCACATTTCCACAAAAACGCGGGGGCAAGTAGAAGTGGCCACCAAATCCAGCATCGAATGGACTGAATCCACCTGGAATCCATTAACGGGCTGCACCAAGATCAGCCCGGGCTGCAAGCATTGTTATGCTGAACGCATGGCAAAACGTCTACGCGCCATGGGCCAGCCCAACTACGCCAACGGCTTCAAGTTGACGCTGCATCCGCAAGCGCTGGAAATTCCGCTGGGCTGGAAGAAGCCGCAGATGATCTTCGTCAACTCCATGAGCGATCTCTTCCACAAAGATGTGCCGGTGGACTTCATTCAGCAAGTCTTTGATGTGATGCGCCGCGCCGACTGGCACCGGTTTCAAGTTCTCACCAAACGCGCTGAACGCTTGCTTGAAATCGACCCGCAAATTGAGTGGCCGTCCAACGTGTGGATGGGGGTCAGCGTCGAGAATCAGGACTACAAGTATCGCATCGAGTTGCTGCGGCAGACTCACGCCAAGATCAAGTTCCTCTCGCTGGAACCGCTGTTGGGGCCACTGCCTCGCTTGAACTTGAAGGGCATCAACTGGGTCATCGTCGGGGGTGAATCGGGGCCGGGCGCACGGCCTTTGCGGGAAGAATGGGTAATCGACATTCGCGATCAATGCAAAGCAAGGCACGTGCCGTTCTTCTTCAAGCAATGGGGCGGCGTGCAAAAGAAACGGGCCGGGCGATTGCTGCAAGGGGAAATCTACAGCCAGATGCCCGAACAAGATTGGATCGGCGCAACAGCTTGAACTGCTGATTATCTTTTCTGTTTCGGATCAATAAGCGAGCGAATCGTGCTGACGATTCGCTCGCTCGTTGATTCATTGATTCGCTGATTTTGACTTCCCCTGTGGTACAATCGCTCCACTCAACTTGCCGCGAATCCTCCCGGAGGTTCTAAACCTCCGGGAGGCTCCAGGTCTTCAGGTGATTCAATGGATTTGCTGCACGGACTCAATCCCCAGCAGGCGCGGGCAGTGGAAGCGCCCGACGGGCCGGTGCTGGTTCTCGCCGGACCCGGCTCGGGCAAGACACGCGTGCTCACACATCGCGTGGCGTATCTGGTCGAGGTGCGCAAGGTCTGGCCGCGCCAGATCCTGGCGGTGACGTTTACGAACAAGGCCGCGCGCGAGATGCGCGAACGGCTCGCTAAGATCCTCGGCCCAACCCGATCGGGTGAGCTGACCCTCGGCACGTTCCACGCCATCTGCGCGCGCTGGCTGCGCCGCGATGCGCCCGAGATTGGCCTGAGCCGCGACTTTGTGATCTTCGACGAGGACGATCAGCAGCAGGTGGTCAAGCGCGTGCTGGCCGAGTTGAACATCGACGACAAGAAGTACAAGCCCTCGGCGGTGCTCAACGCGATCTCGAATGCGAAAAACGAACTGATCACGCCCGACATCTATCAGCCTCCGACGTACTGGCACGAGATGATCCGCCGCATCTATCCGCGCTATCAGGAACTGCTGCGCCAGAGCAACGGCCTGGACTTCGACGATCTGCTGCTGGAAGTGGTGCGCCTGTTCGATGCGCGCCCTGACATTCTATCGCGCTATCAGGATCGCTACCAGCACATCCTCGTCGACGAATTTCAAGATACCAACACGGTGCAGTATGCGTTGATCAGTCGCCTAGCGGCGAAGTCGCATAACATCTTCTGCGTGGGGGATGAAGATCAATGTTTGCCAGCGGGTACGCTGGTGCAAACGCCCGATGGCGTAAAGCCGATTGAGCGTATTCGAGTAGGTGAGCAGGTCATTGCCGCCAGCGGCGCAGGTGATGTGCAGGCCGCATTGGTCACCCATGTGGATAGCCGAGACTACGCTGGATACGCTGTTCGGCTGAAGACGCGCGACGGTTATGCAGTTTGCGCTACGCCCAATCATGTCATGTTTGCGCGAACCGCGACAGCCGCAAATGAATTGCGGCCTGCTAGGGAAAACAGGCTGAAGCCTGTTGCGGCGGCGGCGTCTGCGTCTGAAATCCGTTTTAACGGATTTGATCCTATCAGACGCCGAATTCATTCGGCGGGCTTGCGCTCCTCCATGCTGCTGGACGAGAACGCAGCGAATGGCCAAGCGCTTGAAGTTGCGTGCGGCCCCTATTTGTGCGATTTTACCGATCAAATTCCAGCCCGGCGTTTCGAGCTGCTCCCCTTAAGCCATTTGCGCACCTCAATGCGCGTGGCTGTTTTTTACGAAGGGCAGATCGTGGAAGACGAAGTTGCCGAAGTTCAGTGGGAGCACTACCGCGGCAAGGTCTATGACCTTGAAGTAGCCGATGTGCATAACTACCTGGCTGGAGGCGTCGTCGTTCATAACTCAATTTACAAGTGGCGCGGCGCGGACTTCCGCAACATCCAGCGTTTCCGCGAGCACAACCCCGGCCTGACGCAGATCGTCCTCGAAGAGAATTACCGCTCGACGCAGACCATCCTCGATGCGGCGCGCGGCGTGATCGACAAGAACACCCAACGGACGCGCAAGAACCTCTTCACGCAGCGCTCGGGTGGCACGGCGATCAGCGTCTACGAAGCTTACAATCAGGACGACGAAGCGCAGTACGTCGTCGATACGATTCAGCAGTTGATCAAAAAGCAGCAGTACAAGCTCTCCGATTTTGCCGTGTTCTATCGCACCAACGCCCAGTCCCGCGCGATTGAAGATACGTTCGTGCGGATGGGCGTGCCGTATCGGCTGGTGGGCGGCGTGCGCTTCTATTCGCGCCGAGAAATCAAGGACGTGCTGGCGTATCTGCGGCTGGTGCACAATCCGCACGACGCGGTGAGTCTGGCGCGCGTGATCAACGTGCCCGCGCGCGGCATCGGCGTCAAGACGCTGGAGGTGCTCGACGAAGCGTCACGCCGCAGCGGCCACTCGCCGTATCAACTCATTCACGACGCACCCAATCTCGATCAGGCCGTGCCGGGTCTCACAACGAAAGCCAGGCAGGCGCTGCTCGGCTTTGCGCAGTTGATCGATCGCTGGATCGATTCGCCGCAGCGGGCGCGCAGCGTGGCCGAGTTGATGGATCTCGTCCTGCGCGATTCCGGCTACTTCAAGCACGTCAACGACGGCACCGACGAAGGCCGCGATCGCTGGGACAACATCAAGGAACTGCGCAACGTCGCCGCCGATTACACACAGGCGCTGGGCGACGATCCGCTGGCGCACTTCCTCGAAGATGTGGCGTTGGTGGCCGATGTCGATTCGCTGAAGGATCAGGTCGATGCGCCGGTGCTGATGACGCTGCACGCCGCAAAAGGGCTGGAATTCCCGATCGTTTTCATCACCGGCATGGAAGAAGGGCTGCTGCCGCACTCGCGTTCGCTGGAAGATCCCGAAGAGATGGCCGAGGAGCGCCGCCTGTGTTACGTGGGCATCACGCGCGCCAAAGATCGCGTCTTCCTGTCGTATGCCTTCCGCCGCACCATGTGGGGCAGCAGCGATGTCAGCACGCCGTCGCGTTTCTTGAGCGACATTCCCAAAGCGCTGGTCAGCGGATCGGCTTCGTTTGCCGATGTGCGACCGCGCGAGGCCGCCGCGATTCGTGCTTCGACGTGGGAGACGCCGTCCGGCGCGGCCGCCGGGGCCAAGCCCGCCCGATCGGTTGCCGCACCCTCGCGCGCTTTGCAGTTCCGCGCGGGGCAGCGCGTGAAACACGCCCAGTTCGGCGAAGGCATCGTGATCGAAAGCAAGCTCGATCGCAACGACGAAGAAGTGACGGTGGCCTTCAAGAAGGCCGGCATCAAGCGTCTGCTGGCGAGCTTTGCGAACTTGCAGAAATTACCTGGCTAAAGAAGACCTCGGAGGTTTCGCGAAGCGCCTCCAAGGTCTATTGGTGGCATCATGCAAAAACTTCTCATCGACGGCCATAACCTCATCGGGCAGACGCCGGGCCTCTCGCTGGCGGATCCCCACGACGAGCAGAAGCTCGTCGTGATGCTGCGCCAGTATGCGGCGCGCAAGAACGCCCGCATCGTGGTCGTCTTTGATTCCGGAAATCCCGGCGGGAAGTCGAAGGAACTCTCGGGCGGCAACGTGACCGCCATCTTTGCCGGATCGCACACCATCGCCGATCGCATCCTGATGGAGCGCATCCGCGAATTGAAGAACTCGGGCGACTGGATCGTAGTGTCGTCCGATCGGGAAGTGCAGCAGGCCGCGCAGCAGCGCAAGATGAACGTGTGGAGCTCGGCCGACTTCGCCAAAAAACTGGGCGCCGCGCCGCAGCGCGACGCCTCGGCGGAACCGCCTCAGGCGAAAGACAGCGGCCTGACCAAATCCGAAGTAGATGAATGGCTGCGTTTGTTCAAACAGGAGCGGAAGTAGATGGACGTCTTCGATCAAATTGAACAACAAGTGAATGAGGCTGCGGCCGCCGCGCCGCTGCTGGTGCAGCGCCTGCTGATCGGCCTGCTGGTGTTTGCGATCGGCTATGGGGTGACGCGGCTGGTTCAATACTTGATCGTGCGCGCGGCGCGCCGCACCTCTGGCGGCCTCACCGTGGAACGGGCGCTGTCGCGCGTGATCGAGATCACGGGCATCACCCTGGCCCTGTTGACGGCGCTCTCGACGATGGGCGTGGACATCGGCGCGCTCGTCGCCGCGCTGGGCCTGACCAGCCTGGCGATCGGTCTGGCCCTGAAGGACACCATCGAGAATGCCATTACCGGCGTGCTGTTGTTGATCCAGCGTCCCTTCAAAGTGGGCGATGTGATCAAGGTAAGCGAGATCACCGGCACGGTGGCCGATGTTTCCATCCGCACGACGAACATCAAAACCTTCGACGGGCTGCACGTGTTGATTCCCAACCGGCACGTCTACAACGAGGTCATCACCAACTGGTCGTATTACCCCACGCGCCGCGTGACCATCACCGTCGGCGTGGCCTATGACACGGATTTGGCGCAGGCCTATCGCGCCTTGAGTGAAGCCGTGGCGGCCACGCCGGGCGTCCTGTCTGAACCCGCGTCGGCAGTGTCGTTTGAGGGCTTCGACGAGAGTTCGATCCGCATGGTGTTCCGCTTCTGGATTGAGTGGCAGACCACCAACCCGTTCGCGATTCAAACGCAGTTGACCCAGGTGCTTGTGGATGTGGCGCGCCGCGAAGGGATCAATATTCCGTTTCCGATCCGGACGGTGATCCTGCACAACCCGATCGACTCTGCCGGCTAAAACGCAACGACTCGCTGACAGACAGCGAGTCGTTTGGCAGTGGGCCCAGCTGGGGTCGAACCGGCAACCAACGCTTTATGAGAGCGCTGCTCTAACCTTTGAGCTATGGGCCCGTGGTCTGCCAGGATTATAAGCAGGAACAGAATCTCCGTCAAACAAACCCCGCCGCGAGTCAGGTCTCACGGCGGGGTTCCGTTTCAATCTGTTTGTCCGTTGTCAAGTCCGTTGACAGTCGTCCGTTACGATCCGTTTGTCCGCTTTGCCGCAGGCGGTCCGTTGATGGCATCCGTTACAACCGCTGGGTCACATCGCCCCGCATCTGGCGGCTCACCGTGACCACCGCGTCCACCGTGAAGCCAAACTTCTCGGCCAGCACACTCGCCGGAGCCGACGCGCCGAAGCGCTCGATACTCATGATCTTGCCTTCATCGCCCACGTACTTGTGCCAGCCCTGCGCCACACCCGCTTCGATGGCGAGCCGCGACTTGACGTGCGGCGGCAGCACGCTTTCGCGGTAATCGCGCGGCTGCGCGTCGAACAATTCCCACGACGGCAGGCTCACCACGCGGGCGCGCAGCCCGCGCTTGGCCAGTTCGTCGCGCGCGCCCGCCGCCAGCGCCACTTCCGATCCACTGGCGATGAGGATGATGTCCGGCGGGCCATCGGTGTCGATGAGCACGTAGCCGCCCTGGCGCACGCCTTCCGCCGAAGCGACTACCGCTCGATCGAAGGTGGGGACGCTCTGGCGGGAGAAGATCAACGCCGTGGGGCCGTGCGTCCGCTCGACGGCGACCTGCCACGCGACGGCAGTCTCATGCGCATCGGCGGGACGAATCACCACCAGGTTGGGGATCGACCGCAGGGCCGCCAGATGCTCGATCGGTTGGTGGGTGGGGCCGTCTTCGCCCAGAAAGATGCTGTCGTGCGTGAAGACGAAGATCACGCGCTGTTCCATCAATGCGGCAAGCCGGATCGCCGGGCGCATGTAGTCGGCAAATTGCAGGAACGTCGCGGTGAATGGAATCACGCCGCCGTGCAAGGCGAGGCCGTTGCTGAGACTGCCCATGGCATGTTCGCGCACGCCATACGGAATGTTGCGCCCGGCGTAACTCCACACCCCCCCCACAGCGCCTTGCCTGTCGGCGCTGGCGAATGCGGCGCTTTGAAAATCACCCAGCCCCTTCAAAGCCGTGTTAGTCGAGGGGTTCAGATCGGCTGAGCCGCCGATGATCTGCGGCACCTTGGCCGCGATGGCGTTGAGCACCTGCCCGCTGCTGACGCGCGTGGCCTGACCCTTGCCGGCTGGGAATACGGGCAGATCGGTATTCCAGCCTTCGGGCAGCGCGCCTTGCAGGGCGCGTGACAGTTCCGCGGCGAGCTCCGGATAAGCTGCGGCATACGCGTCCCACTTCTTCTGCCACGCGGCCTGCTGCGCTTTGCCCTGCGCGATCGCCTGGCGGAAATGATCGAGCGCGTCGCTGTGAATCCAGAAGGGCGGCTCCACCGGCCAGCCCAGATTCTCTTTGGCGGCCTTCACTTCGTCCGGCCCCAGCGGCGAGCCGTGGGCCTCGCAGGTGTTCTGTTTGTGGGGCGCGCCGAAGCCGATGATGGTGCGGACGCGAATCAACGTGGGGCGCCGGGTGTCCGATCGGGCGGTGGAGAGCGCCGCTTCGATCGCCGCTACATCATTGCCGTCCTCTACCATCAGCACTTGCCAGCCATATGCTTCGAAGCGTTTCGTCACGTCTTCGGTGTAGGTGAGATCGGTCGCGCCGGCCAGCGAGATGCGGTTGTCGTCGTACAAGTAGATCAACTTGCCCAACTGCCAGTGCCCGGCCAGGGAGGCCGCCTCGTGCGAGATGCCTTCCATCAGATCGCCGTCGCTGACGATGCCGTAGGTATAGTGATCGATGATGGTGTGATCGGGCCGATTGTAGCGCGCGGCCAGATGCGCTTCGGCCATGGCCAGCCCCACGCCCATCGCAAAGCCCTGCCCCAGCGGGCCGGTGGTCACTTCCACGCCGGGCGCCAGGCCGTACTCGGGATGCCCCGGCGTTTTGCTGCCCCACTGCCGGAAGTTCTTGATCTCATCCAGCGAGAGATCGTAGCCGGTGAGGTGCAGCAGCGAGTACAGCAGCATGGAACCGTGCCCGCCCGATAGGACGAAGCGGTCCCGATCGGGCCACGCGGGATCGCTCGGGTTGTGGCGCAGGAACCTGGTCCACAAGACGTACGACATCGCGGCCGCGCCCATCGGCAAACCGGGATGACCGGAGTTGGCTTTCTGCACGCCGTCGACGGATAAGAACCGAATGGTGTTGATGCAGAGCTGATCGAGGTTGGAAACAGAGGACATGATCTTCACCTGTTGGGGCGCGTGATCGCGCCGGATGGATAGGCGTAATTATACGCCAAAATCGGCCAACGAATTGGCAAAATATGATATACTCGCTAGCAACTCAATCCTTGCCGGAAAGCAGGTGCGACGATGGGCATCGGAATCATACTCGACCTGATCATTCTGTTTGCGCTGGTGGGCGGCGTCTTGTGGAATATGCGGCGCGGCTTCGCGCGCGCGCTCGTGGGCCTGTTCATGTTGTTTCTGGCCATGACGATCTCGGCGCTGCTCTACAGCGCGCTGTTGGGCTGGTTCGGGCGCGCCGTCAATCCGGCGGCCGCCAATCGCACGTCCGGCCCGTACATCTTCGGCTTCATGATCATCGTCTTCTATGCCGGCCTGGAATACATGGTCAGCCGCAATTACCCGGGCATGCGCATCCAGCGGCTGGGCGTATGGGACAACATTCTGGGCGCGGTCGTGGGTGTGGGCTGGTCGTTCCTGGCCATCAGCCTGTTCCTGGTGACGCTGGAATTCTGGACGTTGACGGTGGGGCGCGGTATGCCGGTGGTCGATCTGTTCGGTAATCTGCTGGCAACGTCGTTCATGGTGCCGGTGTTCCGCCAGTTCTTTAACCTGCCGCTGATCCCGGTGAAATTGCTGTTCCCGGCCGGCTTGCCGGAAATTTTTGTGTATTTCACACGTTAAGCCGGCTGCGTTTGTCGAAGTGAGCCAACGGGGGAACAGTCGTCATGTTCCCTCGTTTGTTTTCCCGCTTCGTTCCTCGCCTGGTCTAGGAGAGGGGACGGGGGGTGAAGTGTAAAGGATCATGCTCGAAGCTCATCATTGGCATACGCTGGAACTACCCAAAGTTCTGGCAAAACTTGCTCGTTACACCGCGTTCTCGGCCAGCACCGAACTGGCGCTGGCGCTGGAACCTTCAACCTTTGCCGATGTGGTGCAGCAGCGGCTGGCGGAAACACGCGAGGCCCGATCGCTCCTCACCACGCGCGGCGATCTGAGCGTGGGCGGCGTGCACGACGTGCGCCCCGTGGCCGAGAATGCCCTGCGCGGCGCGCGACTCTTAGTGCCCGATCTGCTGGCCGTGCGCAACACGTTGATCGCGGCGCGTGATCTGCGCCGCTCGTTAATCAAACTGGAATCTCAGTACCCCCGCTTGGCTTCGGCGGCCCAGCGGTTGTACGAATCCACCGGCCTCATCAACGAGATTGGCCGCTGCCTGGACGAGAACACCGGCGAAGTGCGCGACGACGCCACGCCAGAACTGGCCGACGCGCGCCGCTCACTGCGCGAGGTCTTTGGCCGCGTGCAGGAAAAACTGCGCCGCATCGTGGGCAATGCGCGCAATGCGCCGTATCTGCAGGAAGCCATCATCACGCAGCGCGGCGGGCGCTACGTCATTCCGATCAAAGCCGATTTCAAAGGCCGCATTCAAGGCATCGTGCACGATCAGTCGGCCAGCGGCGCGACGCTGTTCATCGAGCCGCTTTCGACGGTGGAACTCAACAATCAGCTGCGCGAGCTGCAACTGACAGAGCAGCACGAAGTGGAACGCGTGCTGCAGATGTTATCCGCGCTCGTGGCCGCCGACGCGCAGCCCATCATCTACACCGTGGAAGCGCTGGCCGACCTCGACGTGATCTTCGCCAAAGCAAAATACGCCGACGACAGCGACGCGATCGAGCCGGCGCTGGAGAACGGCCCGCGCGCCACGCTGCGCCTGATCCGCGCGCGGCATCCGCTGCTCGATCCGCGCACCGTCGTGCCCATCGACATCGATCCTGACCCCAGCACGCACATCATCGTGTTGACAGGGCCAAACACCGGCGGCAAGACGGTCACGTTGAAGACTGCCGGCCTGCTGGCGTTAATGACGCAATGCGGATTGCACATTCCGTGCAGTGCCGGTTCGGCGCTCAGCGTCTTCGAGGACATCTTCGCCGACATCGGCGACGAGCAATCGATCGAGCAGAGCCTCTCCACGTTCTCGTCGCACCTGGTCAACATCGGCGGCTTCATCGATCGCATCGGGCCGAAGTCGTTGGTGCTGTTCGACGAGTTGGGCGCGGGGACCGATCCGGCCGAAGGTTCGGCGCTGGCCCGATCGATCCTCGATCACGTCAAAGAGACCAAAGCGATGACGCTCGTCGCCACGCACTATCCCGAGCTCAAGGTGTGGGCGCACACGACGCCGGGCGCGACGAATGCCTCGGTGGAGTTCGATCCGGAAACGCTGCGCCCGACCTTCAAGCTCACGATCGGTCTTCCCGGCCGCTCGAATGCCTTTGCCATCGCCACGCGTCTTGGCTTGAAACCAGAGATCGTGGCGCACGCCAAATCGATGGTGGCTGAGGGCGATCTGAAGGTGGAAGACCTGCTGGCGGAGATCCATCAGCAGAAGGAAGCGATCACGCAGTCGCGTGAGATCGCCGATCGAGCGCGGCGCGAAGCCGAAACAATGTCGCGGCAACTGCGCGAACGGCTCAATAAGATTGAAGACGAACGTGCCGAGATTCTCGATCGGGCGCGCGCGGACGCGCAGGCCCAAGTGGAACTGCTGCGCGAGGAGATCGATCGGCTGCGGAAGAAACTATCGGATGTGCAGCAGCCGGAAGTGGCTGCGGCTGCCGCCGAGATCATCGCAGAGATCAAGCAGCTCGAAGAGCAAGCCGAAGCGATTGTGCCGACACCCACGCCCATCGAGAAACCGGCGCTGGGTTCGCGTCGCAAGCCGCGCGTGGGCGATACCGTCTTTGTCGAGCGCATCGGTTCGACGGCGGAAGTCACCGCGCTCGATCGCGGCCTGATCGAAGTCGCCATCGGCTCGCTGCGCCTGAAGGTCAAGCCCGACGAAGTGGAATGGCGCGCGTCACCCAAACCCGCCGAAGCGGTTGCTGCTCCCACAAAAGTGAAACTGAGTTCGCAGGCGCGCATGGAGATCGATCTGCGCGGGCTGCGTGTGGACGACGGCCTGGATGAACTGGCGCGTCAACTCGACGCGGCGTATCTGAACGGCATGCCGTTCGTGCGCATCATTCACGGCAAAGGCACCGGCGCGATGAAGAAGGCCGTGCGCGAAGCGCTGCACAGCAATCCGCACGTCAAGCGCTTTGAAGGCGGCAAGGATGAGGAAGGCGGCGAGGGCGTGACGATTGCGTTTATGATTTCTGATCTGTGATCTGCGATCTCGGATTGTGGATTGCTAGACCTGGCAGGTTTTCACCAGTTCATCTGGCCGAGTTATTCAACTGGAATTGTTCGCCGCGAGTGTGTGAGGATGATCAGCAAAAACCTGCCAGGTCTGTCGAAGTGAGCGGATCGTTAAAGTCGGGGCTGATCCAGATTGAGCCGTTGTGCAGGCCGGCCACGTGCTGCCTGGCCGCGACATTGAGCGGCGTCAAACGCGCCACCGGCAAGTTGTTCTGGGTGAGGATGACCTCAGCGCCACCGGATACCGTAGACAGCAGTTCCGTGAAACGGCTCTGGGCTTCGCGTACATCGACCGTTTGAGTTGTCATGGCGTCTCTCCGTTCCATATTTAGCTGTACTACAAGCGGTAGACGGGCAGTGCGGCAGGCAAGCGTCGAATTACTCGTTACTGGTTACTCGTTATGACCTTCTTCATCGGCTCCGCCGTCTGGGCGCATCAAGGCTGGGTGGGCAACTTTTTCCCGAAAGGGACGAAGCAGGCCGACTATCTGCGCGAGTATGCCAAGCGCCTCACTACCGTCGAGGGCAACACCACGTTCTGGGCGACGCCTTCGAGTGAAACCGTTCTGCGCTGGGTGCAGGATACTCCCGCGTATTTTCGCTTTTGCCCCAAACTCCCGCGCGGGATCAGTCACACCGGGCAGTTGATGCCACATCTCAGCGAGGCGCAGCGCTTCATCGATCTGATGCGCCACCTCGGCACGCGCCTTGGCCCGCTGTTCCTGCAACTCCCGCCGCGCTACTCACCGAAACTGATCAACGATCTCACAAAGTTTCTCGCCGCGTGGCCGCGCGAGGTGCAGCTCGCGCTGGAGGTGCGCCATCTCGATTGGTTTAGCGAGCCGCATCACTCCGCGCTGAACGATTTGCTGCGAACGCACGATGTGGCGCGCGTGTTGATCGATACGCGGCCGATTCGTAACTTGCCGGATGCAAAGATCGAGGGTGGCAAGGTGCAGGTGCTGCTGCAGCAGGCGCAAGAGCGCAAACCCGACGTGCCGCTGCTGCCCGAACGGACTGCTTCGTTTGCGTTTGTGCGCTACATCGGCAATCCCGATGTGATGGCGAATACTGCACTGCTAGATGAATGGGCCGATCGCATGGCGGGTTGGCTGAAAGAAGGTACGACCATCTTCGCGTTCTGTCACTGTCCCGACGAAACTTTCTCTCCGCAGATTTGCCGCGAACTCCATCGGCGTGTGGCCGCGCGGGTGCAGATCGATCCGCTGCCGTGGGACAAAGCAGGGCAAGATGACACGCGAAGCGTGCCCTACACGCAAGCTTCCATGTTCTGAATTCAAACAGCCACGGATTACACAGATTTCACGGATGATGGTTCATATCCGTGTTAATCCGTGTAATCCGTGGTCAGTTAAGAACGCGATTCACGGTATAATGCATCCTCGTGAGTCGCTTGAACTGGAAGTTAATCGCGCTGTGCGCCGCCGCCTTCATTCTCTCCGCTGCCGTGGCGTGGGGCGTGTATGGCTCCATGCCGCACCTGGAAGATGAGCAAGCTAACGTTTTTCAGGCCAGGGTTTTTGCCAGCGGCAATCTGGCCGTGCGCATGCCCGGCGTGCAGCCCAACTCGTTTTACATCCCTTTCATCCTCAATCAAGCCGGCTGGTTGTTCGGCAAATATCCCCCCGGCTATTCCTTGCTGCTGCTGCCCGCCGCGTGGACTGATCAATGGTGGTTGATCAACGCCGTGGCCGCCGTGGTCGTCGTGTTGGGCGTCTATCTGCTGGGGCGCGATCTGTTCGAGGCGCACACGGGCCTGCTGGCCGCCGCGCTGGGCCTGCTCGCGCCGATGTTCATCCTGCTGAGCGGCGCGCTGGTCTCGCACCTGGTGACGATGGCGCTGTTGACGATCTTCACGTGGGGCTTCATCCGCGCACGCCAATCGGATCACAGACACCCGAGCGGTTTGGCGGCCCTCGCCGGAATCACACTCGGTCTGGCCTTCATCACGCGGCCATGGACCACGTTCGCCATCGGCCTGCCGTTTGCCGTGCAGGCGCTGATCGATCTGGCGCGGCGCGGGCGCGTGGTGTGGCGTCCTTACGGAATCATGCTGATCACCTGTGGCGCGATCGCGGCGCTGCTCCCGCTGTACAACGCCGCGCTCACCGGCTCGCCGTTCACCAACACCTATGAACTGTGGTGGCAAATGGATCGCATCGGTTTCGGGCCTGGCATCGGCACCGCGCCCGGCGGGCACAGCCTGTACACGGCCATCATCAATTTCCGGCTGGATTTTCCGATCTTCGGACAGATGCTGTCCGGCTGGCCGGATGTGATCGGTGTGTCGCTGGTGTGGGCGCCGCTCATCGCCGGGCTGCTGCTGCCGCCGGTGACCAAGCGCGAGTGGGCGCTGCTGCTGCCGCCCCTCATGCTGGTCGGCGCGCACTTCCTCTACTGGGCGCGCGGCAGCAGTTTCTACGGTCCGCGCTATTACGCCGAAGCGATGCCGTTTTTGTGGCTCATCATCGCGCGCGGCCTGATCAAAATCTGCGCCATCAAAACTCCGTGGCCGCGCCGCTTCCCCGCAGCGCCGCGCTACGTGGTGTATGCGGCGCTGCCGCTGCTCATCGCGTGGAACATTGTGTACGTCGTCGAGCCGCGCTTCATGGCCGGCTTCGCGCAGTATCGATCGGCGCGGCGGGCCATCAACACCATCGCGCAGGCCGACGTGCATCACGCGCTGATCTTTGTGAAGGCGCAGCAGTGGCAGGACTATGCGGCGCTGGGCTGGCTCAACACGCCGCGCGTGTCCGACGGCGATCTGATCTTTGCGTACGACTTTGGTCCATGGGGGAATGCGCGTTTGATTGAGGAGTATCCCGATCGGGCCGTGTACTACTTTGATCCATCGCAGCCCTATCCGTTGGTGGCCGCGCGCGAGGAGAAATGATCGCCGTTGGGGCAAGCCCGTGGGTTCGCCCCTGAATCGGGCCGATCCGCGGATCGACCCCTACGCCAGAATCTGCTTAATCCACCGCTCGATCTCTTTCATCCCCTGCGCCGAGACCTTGTGCCCCACGCGATGCTCGTGATATTCGACGCTGGCTCCCCGGCTTTCTAACACCGATCGCGCTGCCCGCGCCCGATCGATTGGCGCCGCGTCATCGTGTGTGCCGTGGAGGATGAGGTAACGTGGTAAAGCCGTCTTCGACTGCGCCGCTGCGCCGTTCCGCTCAGACGGCGAATGCGGCAGAAACCCAGCCAGGGCAATCACTCCGCGCAGCGACTCCGGGTACCTCAGCGAATACGCATAGCTCAGCGCCGCGCCTTGACTGAACCCCATGAGGATCACACGCTGCGGATCGATCTGATACAGCGCGATTACCTCGGCCAGGAAGCGCGCCAACACTTCAAGCGCTGCCTGAAAATCGACGTTGTCCAGATCGCCGCGTACTGCCGATCGGGTCCAGCTAGCGCCGCCGAGCTCACTGGCGTACAGGGCGCGCGGCGCGATCAGCGTGGCGGCGCGGGGCAGCGCGTGATCGAAAATCCACATCACGTTTTCATCGCCGCCGAGGCCGTGCAGCATGACGATCAACGGGCCGCGCGGCTGGCCGCGCCGCACGCGATAGCGCAGGCCGCTGGCGGAGTGAATGATGTCCGTGCACATGCGGTTATTGTAGCAGAATGAGGTACAATGGGCGTACTTTGCCAAGGAGTGTGTCATGAAGATTGTCACCGATAGCGCCGTCGATCTGCCGGAGGAGATGTTCGCGCAGTACGGGGTGGAACGTATGCCGTTGTTGATCAACTTCGGCACCGAGTCGCTGCGCAGTGGTATCGACATTCAACCCGAAGAGTTCTATCGCCGCCTGGCCGCCGATCCCGATCATTTGCCGACGACGGCCCAGCCCTCGGTGGGCGAATTTGTGGAGTTGTACCGGCGCGTTGGACAGCTGGATAAGGACATCGTGTCGCTGCACGTGTCGTCGGGGTTGAGCGGCACCATCAATTCGGCGGCGCAGGCGGCCAAGCAGTGCCCTGAGTTGAACATCACGCTGATCGATACCAAGACGCTGTCCGCCGCGGAAGGTTTCCAGATTGTGGCGGCGGCGCAGGCGATCCGGCGCGGTTGGCCGCTGGAGAAATTGAAGCAGCGCGTGCAGGACGTGGCCGATCAGACCGACATCTTCTTCACGCTGGACACGCTGCACTATCTGCAAAAAGGTGGGCGCATCGGACGCGTGCAGGCCATGGCCGGATCGCTGTTGAACTTGAAGCCGGTGATCACGGTGGACAAAGGGCCGGGCACCTACATCACCGTGGCGAAGGGACGCAGCATGTCCAAGTCGATCACGCTCATCGCCGATCAGGTGCAGGAGAAGATGAAGAGTCGCCCCGCGTGGGTGCACGTGCTGCATACTAACTCACCGGTCATGGCGCAGCAGTTGGCCGAATGGGTGACACAGCGCCTGCCCACCGCGAAGATCACCACCGGCCAGATCGTGCCGGTGCTGGGGGTGCATACCGGGCCGGGCTGCGTGGGCGCGGTGTGCGGACCGCTGGATGTGTTGGACGAGTAGACAAGGAATAGGAAACAAGTAGACAAAGAGGCTTGGTTTTCTTGCTTACTTGTTTCCTTAGCTACTTTTGCGAAAGGAACGACGCATGGCCACCAAGAAGACCGTGAAGAAAACTGTTGCGAAGAAAACTACCACGAAGAAAACCGTTGCTGCGCCAAAAGCCACCAAGCGCACCGTCATCAGTACCGAGCTGGCGCCCAAAGCCATCGGGCCGTATTCGCAGGCGATCCGCGTGAACGGCCTGGTGTTCTGCGCCGGGCAGACGCCGATCGATCCGGCGGTGGGCCAGCTCATCGAGGGTGATGTGCCTGCCCAGACGCGGCGCGTGCTGGAGAATCTCAGCGCCATTCTGGAGGCGGCGGGCACGTCGCTGGCGAAGGTGGTGAAGACTACCGTGTTCCTGACCGACATGGCGAACTTCAAGGCGATGAATGAAGTCTACGCCGAGTTTTTCCCGGAGCATCCGCCGGCGCGATCGACCATCGCCGTGGCCGGGCTGCCGCTGGGCGCGCAAGTGGAAATCGAGTGCATCGCTCTTGGTAGTTAGTGGCTAGGGGTTGGTCGTTGGTTAGGCAGTGCGAATAACCAACGACCAACCACCAACGACCAATGACTAAAGAAACCATCCTCGTCGTCGACGACGAACAGAACATCATCGAACTGGCGCGGCTGTACCTGGAGCAGGACGGCTTTCGCGTCGAACAGGCCAACACCGGCCGGCAGGCGCTGGATAAGATCAAGCAGGTCGATCCGGCGCTGCTGATCCTTGATCTGATGCTGCCCGAGATCGACGGCTGGGAAGTGTGCCGCCGGGTGCGCGCGGCGAGCGACTTGCCGATTATCATGCTCACCGCGCGCGATGAGGATGTCGATAAGATCGTCGGGCTGGAGTTGGGCGCCGACGATTATATGACTAAGCCCTTCAATCCGCGCGAGTTGGTGGCGCGCGTCAAGGCGATCCTGCGCCGATCGGAGCGCGCGGCGTCGCCGCCGAGGACCTATCGGATTGGCGATCTCACGATCGATCCGGCGCGGCGCGAGGTGACGGTGGCCGGCCAACCGATCGATCTCCGCACGAAAGAGTTCGACTGCCTGCTCACGCTGGCCGAGCACAAGGGCATCGTGTTGAGCCGCGAGAAGCTGCTGGAACTGGCGTGGGGCTACGACTTCGCCGGGCAGACGCGCACGGTGGATGTGCACGTGGCGCACCTGCGCAAGAAGCTCAGCCACAGCGCCGCGCAGATCGAAACGGTGACGGGCGTGGGTTACAAGCTAATTAACAATGATCAATGAACAATGATCAATGAACAATGATCAATGAACAATGAGTAATGACAAATGCCCGGTGAAAGAGTGGGGACTCGACGAGATTCGCGCGGCGCTGCATAAGCCGCTGCCCGGGCTGGCAGCGCAATTAAAGCTGGCGCCGGAGTATCGCGTGGAGAGTCTGCGCGCTACGCCGCCCGCCGATGCACGGGCCGCAGGCGTGTTGATTCTGCTGTATCAATATGACGGCAGGTGGCACTTCCCGCTGATGAAGCGCGTGGAGGATGGGCTGGTGCACAGCGGGCAAATCTCGCTGCCGGGCGGCTCGCAAGAGCCGGGCGAGTCGCTGCGTGAGACGGCGCTGCGCGAAGCGTGCGAAGAGATTGGCGCGGCCTGCGCTGAAGTGGAAGTGCTGGGCCAGCTCTCCACGATCTACATTCCGCCCAGCAATTTTCTCGTCACCCCCACGGTGGGTTATGCCAGCGAGCGCCCGGACTTCCGCTGCGATCCGCGCGAAGTGGCCGAGCTGATCGAGGTGCCGTTGCGTGTGTTGTTCGATCGGGATGTGGTGCGCCGCGAGCCGTGGCCTCTGCGCGGCGTGACGGTGGAAGTGCCGTTCTATCAAATCGGCCCGCACAAGGTGTGGGGCGCGACGGCGATGATCTTAAGCGAGTTCAGCCTGCTGCTCGCGGAAATGGATGTGTGATGAAAGAACTCGAAGCACCGGCGGCGGCGTTCAATCAGCCGCGCGAATGGCTGCGCTGGACAGCGGCAACAGCCGGCGGGTGGGTCCTGGGCTCGGCCATCAGCTACGTCCTGTCGCTGCTGTTCAGCCTGACCGGGCTGAGCGCCGCGCTGGATGCCAATCCGGCTGATTTGCCACAAGAAACCATGCTGCTGCTGATGGGGGTCTCGGTGCTGATGTTGTTGATCATCGGTGTGAGCGTGGGCGCTTTGCAATGGCTGGTGCTGCGGCGGCACGTGCCGGGACTGCAGCGCTGGGCCATCTTCACCGGGTTGGGGTTTGCGTTGGGGGCGTTTATCTTTCTGGCCTTTATGGGGCTGGGCGTGGGCCTGCTGCAGTGGCTGTTGCTGCGTCGCGATTTAAACAAGACTGGCTGGTGGCCGGTCATGAGCGCCGTGGCCTGGCCGCTGGGCTATATGCTCGGCGGCGGCCTGGGTGTGACGGTGGGGCAAGCCCTCGGCTCGCCGCTGGTGCTCAACCTGCTGGGCGGGCTGCTGACCGGCGCCATCATCGGCGCGGTGACGGGCGCGGTGCTGTTGTGGCTGCTGCGCGAGAATCGTGCGCTGCTGGACGGGTTGCGCGCCGAGGCGGAACAGGCTGGGCAATGAACAAAACAGAATTGTTGGCCAACATCCGCTCGGGCCGCAAGCAATTGGAAGTCGCCCTGGCGCGCTTCAGCGAGGCAGAACTGCTGGCGCCCCAGCTGCACGGCGGCTGGTCGCTCAAAGATCTCATCGCGCACTTCGGGTTCTGGGAAGGCCGCATCGTCACGCTGTACGGCCACTTGCTGCGCGATGAAAAACCGGCCGACGAACCGGCGCTGGACGAACTCAACGCGCAGGCGTTTGCTCACTCGCAAACGCGGTCGCTCGACGAGGTGCGGCGTGACGAGCGCGCGGCCTACACCCAATTGCTCACCATCGCAGTCGAGGCTTCCGAGGAGACGTTGTTCAATCCGCTGAAATTTGCGTGGACGCAGGGCCGGCCGTTCGCGGAGTGGATTGAGAACAACACTTACGGTCACTACGAGGAACACGCCGGGGATTTGCGAAGGTAATGCGTGCTGCGTCAAGCGCAGGCCGTTACGCATTACGGATTTTGCAGCACCTCATCCAGAATCGGCTGCAGCACCACGATCACCTGCGCCAGTCGCGCCGCCACCCGATCGACATACGCGGCGTTAAAGGTCTCCATCGGGATGGTCTCGTAGACCTTGGTCCAGCCGCGATCCCACATCTCCGCTTCGATCCGATCCCCCAGTTCTACTTTGATCTCGAAGAGATGCTGCATGAAACCGTTGAGCCAACGTGCATTGGCGGCGGAATTACGGCTCTCAAAATGCAAGCCGATCTCCAGCTCGGCGCGTTTGATGCCGAGGGTCACCACTTCATAATGCACGTGCGGATCGGCGTAGTACAACTGCACCAGCCACGATCGTCTGGCGACCTTGAAGTCTTGCAGTGCCGGGGGAAGTTTCGCCTGCGCTGCCGGGGGAATGGCGCGCATCAGCTCGTCGAGTCGCATACGGTGTATAGACCTGGCAGGTATTGTACGGCCGCGTTGGCGTGTTTCCAGTCAAGTGGTGCGCGGTGCTGAAGACCTTACGGGCAGGCGGAAACCTGCCAGGTCTTCTGCCTCAACGGCGTAAGGTCGCAACCAGCCGCTTCGGATACAGCAGCACCCCAAGCGCGTCAAAGATGTTGTGCGTCACCACATCGGCGGCGGCCAGCGCCTCGAAGGCCGCGCCCTCGTGGCCGATGACGGCGATGCCCAGCGCGGCGACCTTCAGCATGTCCACATCATTTCCCCCGTTGCCGATGGCGACGACTTTGCCGGCGCCCAGCGTGCGGACGTAGTCGGCTTTTTGTTCGCGCTCGTGGCCGCCGGGCTTCAGCCGATCGGCGCTGAACTTCAACTGGCGATCGATCTCGGCCTGCTTGCCGTGCGTGTCCGCCGTGAGCAGGCGCACCTCCAGCTTGCCGCGCAGCTGCGCGATGAGCGGCTCCACGCCTTTGATGAGCTGCCCGTCGACGGCCAGCGTGCCGTTCACGTCGAAGACCGCGTATTCCAGTTCGATGATGCCCCGGCCGGGGATGGCTAGTTCGATCATGAGGCCCTCTGAAACACGTCATGGCGAGGAGGCCGCAAACCGACGAGGCAATCTCGTGATCGTTGGAGGAGATTGCTTCGGCCCTGCGGGCCTCGCAATGACGGAACTCAATAATTCCACACCGTCAATTCCTGCCCGCCGCCGCGCGCGTCCGGCGCGCTGTTGATGTTGCGCGCCGTCTCAAAGGCCTGCATACGGATCACTACCCCGCGCTCCTCAAAGGCCGATCGGTACAGCTCGCGCACTTGAGGCGTGTCCGCATTGTTGATCAGCACGTAGCAGCCGCGCCGCGCCGCCCGTGCCAGCCACTTGGCCAGCCGCTGCTGCTCGCTCCAACCAAAGCCGCGTGAAGTGTAGGCGGTGAAATTCGCGGTGCGGCTCAACGGCTGATACGGCGGATCGACGTAGATAAAGTCGCCCTTGCGCGCCAGCCGCAGCGGCTGGGCGAAATCGCTGCACATTAAATCGACACGCTGCAGAGCCAGGTGCGCGGCTTTCAAGACATCCCGATCGAGCACGGTGGGATGCTTGTAGCGCCCGAACGGCACATTGAAATAGCCGCTCTGGTTCACGCGATACAGGCCATTATAGCCGGTCTTGTTCAAGAAGATCGTGCGCGCGGCGCGCACCGGCAGCGGCCACTGCGCAAAGTCCGGTTCGCGATCGAGATTGCGGATGGCGTAATAGTAATCGGGATCGTTGACGTGCGCCTGATGCCGGGCCAGTTCGTCGATCAACTCGTCGAGATGATCGCGCACCGCCTGATAGACCGACATCAATTCACCGTTAAAATCGTTGAGGATGGCGGGCACCACGCGCAGCCGGGGATTCGCACCGATGCGGCCCAGGTTGTACAGCCGGAAGAAAACCGCGCCGGCCCCGGCGAACGGCTCGATATAGCGGTTGAACCTGGGCGGGAACAGCGGCTGCAAGCGATCGAGCAGCTGCCCTTTGCCCCCGGCCCATTTCAAAATCGGACGCGCGTCCGGCATGAGAGATTCACCTGAAGATTAAGCTGTGTCCCCGCGTTGGGCGCGCAGGCGTTGCACGGCGGTCTCGGTCAAGAGGTCGGTTTGTTGTTGCGGCCCGTCCAGAAAGAGCGTCAGGCGATTCAACACCGCGGCCCAGGATGAGTTCGTCGCCGCTCTCGTCGGCCACGACGTAGAGACCGGGTATGACGGTTGGGCCGATCTGCAATTCGACCAGGAATTTTTGCGCCTGTTGCCGCTCGCCGAAGTGACTGCGCAGCAGCGCCCAGCCGCTTTCCACGGCGTCGATTTCTGCCAGCCAGGCGCGCGGGATCAACGTGGCATCAGCGCCGGTATCGATCAGTGCGGATAAGGGGCCGCGCTGCCCGGTCTCACTACGCAGCGTAGCCTGCAACGCGGGGAAAGGCGGCCGGTAATCGGAGCGATGCGGCGTGTTCATTCAGTCACCAGGCGTGGGCTGCGGATTACAAACTCCTTGATCGGTTCTTCTTCGACCTGAGTGATCAGCACCGGCGTGTCACCGAAGCGGTCACGGATACGGTGCAGCAGCAGGGTTACATCAGGATCAACATCGACCAGCTGGCCGTCGTGAATCGCGACATGCTGATTCAGATACTTTGCTTTGAGCTCGGCATGCATGGCCTGATAGTGTACAAACTCAGCGTTGATCTTTTCGTGTCGTGCCTGCCGCAGGTACTGGCGCGCGAGGTCGTTCATCACGTCCTCAACGCTGGCGCCGCGTTCATCGGCCACGCGCTGTAATGATTGAGCTAACTTAGCATCCATCGGCACTTGAGCCAGCATGGCGAACCTCCTTACCGTACTTCACTGCCCAGATTGTAGCACAATCGAATGGGGAATGACGAATGCGGAAGGTGGAATGCCGATCGTCGAGTGGGTGTCGAGGCACGTCAGTCCCACACTGTAAGCGGGAATCCAGCGTTTGGCCGGGGCAGGTTACTTATCAGAAATTTGGATGTCCGATGAAGGCCCTCGGGCATGACGGATAAGCGACCGCGTTTTCTCTGGATGCTATTGGCTAGAGTTTCGCTCCCCGCGGCGTCATGAATTCTTCGATCACGCGCGTCATGCGTTGATAGTGCGAGCCTGGCCAGAAGACCTTGCCGCAGGCAGCGCAGCGCCAGAACTCCGTGTAGAAACGCGCAGCGTTTTCTGGCACTTCATCCTTCACGTCATCCAATGCTGCGGATTGCAGCGGGCCGTTGCAGCTGAGACAGCGCGTGAAAGGTCTGGCCATGCGTTGAAGATCGAAGCGTGTCATCACTTCGCGCAGCTGCTCACGCGGCGCAGTGGCGCGCACCCAGTAACCATGGGTCACCGCGCTGCGCTTGAGCAAGCCTTGATCGCGCGTCAGCAAAATGCGCTGCTCACTCTTTGAAATCTCAGCCAGCACCGCATCGTCGGCGTGATTCTGATACCATGTGTCGAAGCCCAGCATCCGCAGATACGCCGCCAACCGGCCGAGATGCCCGTCGAGCACGAAGCGGACTTCGCGCAGCGGCTGCGGGCGCAGACGGATCAGCGGGGTGATGTCCAGCGCCTCGAACACGGGATACACCGCCACCCGATCGCCCTCCTGCGGCTGATAGGCCCAGTCGACCGAGCGATCGTTGACGAGGATCAGATCGACTTCGGTGTGCGGCACACCCAGCGCTTCGATCAGATGCTTGATCGACGGCGTGCCGCGCCATTCGTGCTCGAACGGTACCTGGCGCTGCGCAGGTGGCAGAAAATCGTTGAGCTCTTGGTAGAAGCGAAAGGTGGCGCGCGGCATGGGGTGTAATGAGTAACGAGTAACGAGTAATGGTTTTACTCGTTACTCGTTACTCGTTTATGGGTTAGATTACCTCGCAATCAACAAGCAAAGCTACAACAATCCGACCTCGGCGTTGAACTCATCAATCAACACGTCGATCTCGTCGGTCTGGCCGTGCAGGCTGGTCCAGTAATCTGGCTGATACCACTGCGCCTGAATTTCTTCATAGGTCTTGCCCTGCTGCTCGACCCACGTGTAATACTTCAGGTTGTGGACGCGCTTGCGCGCCGGGTAGGTGAGTTCTTCCATGTAAGAGACATCCTGCCCCATCAGATATTGATGATAGGACACGGCGGCGTCGCGGGCGGTGTATGCGCCGCGCTCTTCGGTCAGTTCGCGCAGGCGGCTGCCGTACAGTTCCATCGAGTCGGTCAGCACGGTGATCACCGCGTCGCCTTCGCCCCACTCGTACCACTTCGCCATCTTGATGGCTGACAGCAAATTGGCTGCGCAGGAAATGCCCAGCAGATGCAGCTGGCTGATCAGCGCTTCGGGCACGCCCATCTGCGCCAGATACTTCTGGCCTTCCGGCTCGTTGAACAGGCGGATTAGCTGGATCGGCGCTTCGTCGTCGATGGCCATCACCATGTCGGTATTGGCGATGTTGTGAATCCACGGCACGTGCTTGTCGCCGATGCCTTCGATGCGGTGCGCGCCGAAACCGTTGATCAATAGCGTGGGGCATTGCAGCGCTTCACTCGCGCCGAGCTTGCTGGTCGGGAAAATTTCTTTCAGGTAGTCACCAGACCCGATCGTGCCCGCCGATCCCGTCGTGAACACTGCGCCGCGCAGGGTCTCGCCGGGTTTCAGCGCGTGCTGCAAGACTTCTTCCAGCGCATGACCGGTGACATCGTAGTGCCACAGGTAATTGCCGAACTCTTCGAACTGATTGAAGATCATCAGGTCCTGGCCGGAGCGGCGCAGTTCCCAGCACTTGTCGAAGATTTCCTTGACGTTGCTTTCGGTGCCGGGCGTGGCGATGACTTCACCGGCGATCTTCGACAGCCACTCGAAACGCTCGCGGCTCATGCCTTCCGGCAGGATCGCGATCGACTGGCAGGCCAGCAGCGCCGAGTCGTACGCGCCGCCGCGGCAGTAGTTGCCGGTGCTGGGCCACACGGCCTTCTGCGTCGTCGGATCGAATTGCCCCGTGACCAAGCGCGGCACGAGGCAGCCAAAGGCTGCGCCGACCTTATGCGCGCCGGTGGGGAACCACTTGCCGACGGGCGCGAAGATGCGGGCCTTGACGCCCGTCAATTCCGGCGGAAATTCCAGGTAATTCACGCCGCCGAAGCCGCCGCCGCTGGCGACGGGTTCGTTGTGCCACGTGATGCGGAACAGGTTCAACGGATTCACATCCCACAGGCCGACGTTCTTCAAGCCGGCTTTGATCTTGTCGGGAATCAACGCGGGATTCTTCATCTGCTTGTAGGTGGGGATGATGATGTTGCGCTCGCGCGCGCGCTGGATCGCGCGTTTACGGCGATCGGGATGGATGGTGAGATCGATCATGAGAATGTCCTTTGGGGTAAAACGTGAAGCGTAAAACGTAAAAGCCAGTTACGCTTCACGTTTTACGTTTTACGCGGTCAGTTGACTCGCCACTCGCTTCACATCAGCAAGGTCTTTGTTCACGGTAAACGGCTCGCCCACGGACTTGCGCGCCGAGGCCACATCCTTCAGGCCGTTGCCAGTGACCAGCACGACGATGCGCTCGTCGGGATTCACTAAGCCATCGGCCACGGCTTTCACCAGACCGGCATACGACGCTGCACCGGCGGGTTCGGCGAACACGCCCGCGCCGCGCCCCAACACCGGGATCGCCGCAAGGATTTCTTCATCGGTCACCTTGATGTACGCGCCTTCGGTCTCGCGCACAGCGGCCAGCGCTTTGATGCGATCGCGCGGCAGGCCCGCCGAGATGCTGTCCGCGATGGTCTGCGCCTCGATCGGCTGCATGTCCAGCGCGTTCATGCCGGTCTTCCACGCCTCGTACAACGCCGCCGATCCGGCTGCTTGCACGCCCATCAATTTCGGCAGCTTGTTGATCCAGCCGAGCGCCAGCAAATCCTTCAGACCCTTGTGCAAGCCGCCGATGATGCAGCCATCGCCGACGGACACGAAGATCCGATCGGGCGCGTCCCAGCCCAGCTGTTCGCAGATTTCCAGCGAGGCGGTCTTCTTGCCTTCGGTCATGTACGGGTTGTAGCCGGTGTTGCGGTTGTACCAGCCAAACTCCTTGGCGGCTTGCAGGCACAACTCGAACGCATCGTCGTAGGTGCCACGCACGAGCAGCACGGTCGATCCGAAGACGAGCAGCTGCGCGATCTTGGCGGGCGGAGCGGACTGTGGCACGAAGATCACATTGCGCTGCCCCACGCTGGCACACAAGCCCGATAGAGCGGCGGCGGCGTTGCCGGTACTCGCCGTCGTGATGATCTCTGCTTTGCGTTCGCGGCCTTTCACCACCGCAATCGCGCTCGCGCGATCTTTGAACGACGCGGTGGGCAAACGGCCATCGTCCTTGACCCACAGGTGTTTCAACTTGAGAGATGCCGCCAGCCGATCGGTTTTGTAGAGCGGCGTGCCCCCCACGGTGAGCGGCGGCACGGGACTCTCCGGCTCGATCGGCAGCAGCGGCCGATAACGCCAGATCGTCCGATCGGGGTTTTGTTCCAGCACCGAGGGGCTGATCCGCCGCCCGATGAGATCGTAATCGTACTGCACATCGACGATGCCTTCATCGCCGTGAGCGGGGCAGACGTAGTCGATCTGGTTGGGCGCATACTCTTTGCCGCAGATTAAACACTTAAGTGATTTAACGTGATCCATAGTTTGCTCCGTAAAGCGTGAAACGTGAAACGTAAAAGCGCCATTACGTTTTACGCCTTACGTTTTAGTCCGGCACAATCCACGTGCCGGTCTGGCCGTTCAACGCGTCGACGATGTGCGGCGGATCGGTGATGAGGCCCTGGCCGTTGGGATTCGCTTCCAGGAACGCGATGATCGCTTCGATCTTCGGCCCCATGCTGCCCGAGAGGAAGTGTCCCTCTTTGTAATACTGCTTTGCTTCACTCAGCGTCATCCTGTCCAGCCACTTTTGATCAGGCTTGTTGAAGTTGATGGCGACCTTTTCGACTGCGGTGGAGATCAACAGCAGATCGGCCTTCAATTCCGCGGCGAGCAGGCTGCTGGCGCGATCTTTGTCGATGACGGCGAACACGCCTTGCAGATCGCCTTTTTCATTTTCGATCACGGGGATGCCGCCGCCGCCCACGCCGACCACGATGAAGCCGTTGTCGATCAGGTTCTTGATCGCATCGAACTCGACGATCTTCAGCGGAATCGGTGAAGCGATCATGCGCCGCCAGCCGCGTCCGGCGTCTTCCTTGACGATCCAGCCTTCCTGCTTGAAGATCTCGGCTTTGTCTTGCGTGGTGAAGCCGCCGATGCCCTTGGTGGGATTCTTGAAGCCGGGGTCATCCCGATCAACCAGGACCTGCGTGACGACGGCGGCCACGCTGCGCTGAATGCCGCGCTGCTTGAATTCGTTGTCCAGCGCGCGAGAGATCATGTAGCCGATGGCGCCCTGCGTGTCTGCGCCGATCACGTCGAGCGGGGTGGAGTGCACTTCGGGATAGGCCAGCTCGTTGCGGCGCAGAATGAAGCCGACCTGCGGGCCGTTGCCGTGCGTCACGACGACGTTCCAGCCCTGCGCGATCATGGCGGCGATGTGCTTGCAGGTTTCTTCGACCGCGCCGACCTGCGAGGCGACATCTTCATGCGCCTTGTCCAGAATCAGCGCATTGCCGCCCACGGCGACGACGGCGGTTTTGTTGGGGGTGGGGGTCATGGGTTCAGTCCTTTCTTGGATAGGTAGATAAGGAAACAAGTAGGCAAGTAGACAGGGCTAAGCTGCATCCGGCTTGGCGGGCGGCAGCATGTCGCTGGTTGTATCGGCGATGTAGCGTTCGCCGTAGTGATTGCGGCCTTGCTGCTGCTTCCACGTGAAGTTGATGTAGCCGTTCAGCGTGCGTTCGGCTTCACGACCCAGATCGTACAGCGCTTGATGCTGCTCGGCATTGGTGTATTCCAGATCGCGGGCCGTGATGATGTGGCTGATCGTTTCTGTCAACGAGCCGCGCGCGATGTAATAGAAGCGCAGACTGTCCAGATAATGATAGCGGCCATACCCTTCGGCGATGTTGGCCATCACGCTCTTGGACGAGCGGCGAATCTGCGGGATGAGATCGTTCCGCTCAATCGCGGGCAGGCGTTGAGCCAGCTTGTGGCAGCCGATCATCAATTGACGCGCCAGCTGCCACGCCTTCAGATCTTCAAAGCCTTTGTTCACCTCTTCGCCCGCCTTGTTCTGCGTCTTCATCACATCCTCCTTGTCTACCTGTTTCCTTTACCTTGTTTCCTCGCGCTATCCCATCGTCAACGCCATCACGGCCTTCTGCGCGTGCAGGCGATTTTCGGCCTCGTCGTACACCACCGAGTTCGGGCCGTCGATCACGGCGTCGGTCACTTCGATGTTGCGATCGGCGGGCAGCGGGTGCATGTAGATCGCGTCGGGCTTGGCCAGACCCATCTTGCGCTCGTCGGTGATCCAGCTCTTGAACGAGTCCTGCAATTTCTTGCCTTCGGCCTTGTCGGCGGTGGTCAGCAGCGGGCCCCACGACTTGGCGTAGACAATGTCGGCGTCCTTGAAACCTTCTTCCATGCTGTTGGTGATCTCAAAGCCGGTGCCGAATTTCTTGGCCTGCTCTTGCGCCATACCCACGATGTCGGGCATCAGCTCGAAGCCGGGCGGATAGGCCAGCGTCACATCGAGGCCGAAGCGCGGCATTTGCAGGATCAACGACTGCGGCACGGAGATGGGCTTGAGGTACGACGCGGCATACGCCCACGACACCACGATCTTCTTGCGGCGCAGATCGCGGCCCTTCTTCTCCCAGATCGTCATCAGGTCGGCCAGGCACTGGAAGGGGTGATAAATGTCGCACTGCATGTTCAGCACCGGCACACGCGAGGCTTTCGCCACGTCGTTGAGGTACTGATTGCCTTCCCGCCAGTCGCAGTGGCGGATGGCGATGCCGTCGAAATAGCGCCCAAAAATCTCGCCGATTTCCTTGGGGGTGTCGCCGTGCGAAATCTGCGTCGTGTTGGAATCGATGAAGGCGCCGTGACCGCCTAGCTGGGCGATGCCCGCCTCAAACGATCCGCGCGTGCGCGTGCTGCTGAAGAAGAACAGCATCGCCAGCACCTTGTCGCGCAGGTAGGGATGCGGCTCGTTCAGCGCGCGCTTGCGCTTCAGATCGAACGCCACATCCATGACGGTTTCGACTTCTTCTTTTGAGAAATCGAGGTCGCCGATTAAATCTCGGCCATGAAGATAGGTTTGCATGGGTAGTCTCCTTAGTTAGTTGGTTAGTGCGATAGTAAGATAGTGCGATAGTTGAATGGTTCTGACACACTAACTTACTACCACGTTACTTCTGCTTTCGTAGGTAGGTGATCATGCCATTGA
>CAYNML010000023.1:0-71971 GCA_964398185.1 uncultured Anaerolineae bacterium
CATCGTGCCCACGTTCACGTGCGGTTTCGAACGATCAAAATGCTGCTTCGACATGCCTTCTTCTCCTTACACAGGGTGCGTTAGATTTCCGGGCTCGCCGTAAAGCCCACAATGGGATTTGAACCCATGACCTTCCCCTTACCAAGGGGATGCTCTACCCCTGAGCTATGTGGGCGGAAGCCTGAGTGGGCAGAGAGGGAATCGAACCCCCGAACGGCGTCGCCGAGCTGATTTACAGTCAGCGTCCTTTGACCACTTGGATATCTGCCCGAACAATGAACCATTTTCAATGAACAATTAACAATGAAAAACCACTAACTACGTCATTCCTGCGTGCTGCTGGCAGGAATCCAGCAACGCAATTCGCAGTGATTCTGGATGCCCGACGAAAGCACTCGGGCATGACACCATTACAAAGGTTCGCCCATCGTCAGAGCCGACGGCGAGGATTGAACTCGCGACCCTCCGCTTACAAGGCGGACGCTCTGCCGCTGAGCTACGTCGGCGCAATGACACGTGCCCCAAACATGCTTCGCGGGCTACGACTTCTAGCCCGCTGCGGCGGAATTATACCATAAGGGTCATTCCGGTCAAGACATGATCGGTCGCCAGCGGACGCGAATTGTACTCGTGATCGAAGAGGCTGTCAACGCAGCGAACAACTTGGCGCCCACCCTCCGAAAGGTCTCTTGTCGCGCGCTGCAAACTGTGGTATTCTCCGCGCACAACGCGGACAGACCCCACTCACCGTGGGGTCTGTTATTGTGCAAGCAGGAGTCAACCGAGTGGCACAAATTATCGATCAACTGCGCCTCATCATCGAGCAAATCATCATGGCCATGGGGCTGCCCGGCATCACCATCGTCATGTTCACGGAGAATCTCTTCCCGCCCATTCCGTCGGAACTGGTCATGCCGTTTGCGGGTTTTGTGGTGGGTCAGGGCAAGGCCGAATTTGTGCCGGTCTGGCTGGCGGGCACGCTGGGCTCGGTGCTGGGCGCCGTCGTGTTGTATTACATCGGACGCTGGGCCGATGAGCCGATTGTCCGCCGCTTCGTGCGCCGCTTTGGCAAGTGGTTTCTGCTCTCGGAAGCCGATCTGGATCGCGCGCTGCAGGCCTTTACCAAGCACGGTCAGGCCATTGTGTTCTTCGGGCGCTTGATTCCCATCATCCGCAGCTTGATCTCGCTGCCGGCCGGGATGCAGCGCATGCCCATGGGCACCTTCCTGCTGTTCACCACGCTGGGAGCCGCCATCTGGACGGCGGTGCTCACCGCGGCTGGCGTCATCCTGGGCGCGAACTGGGAACAGATCATGGACATCATCCGGCGTTATGAGCAGCTGACCCTGGCCATATTGGTGGTGTTGGTGATTGCCTTTTTCGTCATCCGTATTTCGCAGCGCCGCAAGCAGCGGGCGCTGCAAGCGGAAGCGCCCCAGGCCACTGAGGAATAAAGCTGCAGGCGGATAGTAAACGGGAAACCCGCGCGGGGGTGTGAAGACCTGCGCGGGTTTTGTTTTACGCGAACGCCGCGATCAATCGGCGCACGAAGTGCAGGCCTTCAAAATAATCGTCGAGGCGGATGTTCTCATCGGGCGCGTGCGCGTGCGAGCCGGGATGGGTGATGCCCGCCATCACGGTGGGAATGCCCAGCGCCGTCGTGAGCGGATACATCGGGCCGCTGCCGGCGCTGCGCGGGATCAGCACCGCCTCATGTCCGTAGGCTTCACGCACTGCTGATTGACAAGCCGTGACGATGGACGCATCGACCGCCGAGGTTGCTGGATGCTCGCCATTCAACGGCACGATCTCCACATCGCCGAACCCGCGCCGATCGAGATGCGCGCGCAGCAGCGCGACGCACAGCTCCGGCGTCAGATCAGGCACCAGCCGGCAATCGATTTTGGCGAAGGCGGTGTTGGGCAATACCGTCTTCATGCCCTCGCCGGTGTAGCCCGCCTGAATGCCGCAGATGGTCACGGTGGGGCCGTAATACAGCCGCTGCAACACGTCGAGGCCGTGCTCGTCGTTGATGAAGCGATCGATGCCCAACGCCGCTTTGCGCTTCGCTTCGTCGAAGGGCAGCGCCTTGAGCAGGGCGAGCTCAAGATCATTCGGCGCGCGGACGTAATCGTAATAGCGATCGATCAGGATTTCGTCGTTCTGATCTTTCAGCGTGTTGAGCGCCCACACCAGCCGCCACACGGCGCTCGGCGCGATGGCCGCATAGCCCGAATGCAGATCGCGCTCGCCGCGGCGCACGCGCAGTTCCAGATATTGAATGCCCTTCAAGCCCAGCGTCAGCGTCATGCGATCGTCTTCGTTCTTGCCGCCGGTTTCCCACAGGCAGCCGTCGGCCTGTAACATGGCCGCGTGCTGCTGCGCGAATTCGCCCAGATGCGGGCTGCCGATTTCTTCTTCGCCTTCGATGACCCACTTGATTTTCAAGGGCAGCGGCCCGATCGTGTGCTGCCACGCCTCGAGGGCGTGGAGGCGGCACGACAGATCGCCTTTGTTGTCGGACACCCCGCGCGCGTAGAGATAGCCGTCGCGCACACTCGGCTCGAACGGCGGGGTGGTCCACAGCTCGATCGGGTCAGGCGGCTGCACGTCGTAGTGGTTGTAGATCAACAGGGTGCGCGGCCCGCTGCCAAGCTCGGCATACACGATCGGCGCGCCGCCGGTGGGAATCTGCCGCACGGTTGCGCCGATCCGTTCGAGGCGCTGCCGCACGAGCGCGGCCATTTCGATCATGCCCTGGCCCGTGGCGGCCACGCTGGGCTGCGCGACAAAGGCTTTGAGATCATCAACCAACCGATCGTGCTGCGCGGCGACAAAGGCTTGAAAGGTGGACATGGGCATGCTCCGCGAAGAGGCTGAAGAGAGTGTAGCACGTAAACCGTGGAATGTGAAACGCAAAGCCAGTTGGAGTCAGGCCGCAAGGTGCGGTGTGGCAACCGGTTGCCGCACGGAACAGCCGTTTTAACTGTGTTATAATCTTTGCGCTTTGGGAGGCCATGATGCTGATCAACGGCTTGAACGGCGGTCTAACCGGCTTCGTCGACGCGCTGATCGCGTTTCTGATCATCGTGCTGGTGTGCCTGCCCATTCACGAATTTGGACACGCGTGGGCGGCGGTGAAGATGGGCGATACGCTGCCGCTGGTGCAAGGCCGCTACACGATAAATCCGCGGCGGCATCTGGACGTGATGGGAACACTGCTGCTGGCGCTGGTGGGCTTTGGCTGGGCGAAGCCGGTGCAGATTAACCCATATGCCCTGCGCCTGGCGCCCAATCCGCGCGCCGGGTTGATCGTGGCCGCGGCTGCGGGGCCGGCCATGAATGTAGTGTTGGCCGTTGTGGCCGCGATCTTGTTCCGTTTGAATGCGAGCACGCTGCGCCTGCCGCTGGCGGCCGACGTGCTCTGGCTGGTGACGTACATCAATATGGGGTTGGTGGTTTTCAATCTGATCCCGATTCCGCCGCTGGATGGCTCACGTATTTTGTACATGCTGCTGCCAGCGCGCTACGACAACATCACGGCCACGTTGAACCAGTACGGCCCGTTCATCTTGCTGGCGGTGGTGCTGCTGGCGGGCGCGCTTATCACGTCGGTGACGTTTACGCTGACGCGGTTGTTGTTGGGCGTGTGAGACTCTTCTATCGTGTCCGGCAGTTTTGTGGCGGGGTGTTCGCGCGAGTATCCGATGAAGATCGGCGCGAGGCCGACGCGGTGTTGAATCCCGCGGCGCGGGCGTGGTTCCACTCCTTGCCGCGCGATTTGCAGTGGCACGGCCTGCAGGTGATGCACGCTCTGCAACGCGCGGGCGTGCAGCGATCGGATGTGCTGGCGGCGGCGCTGCTGCACGATGCGGGCAAGGCCGCGGGACCGAATGGTCCGCTGGTGCGAACTTTTGTGGTGCTGGTCCGTCATGTTGCGCCCGCCTGGGCGGCGCGGCGCGCAGCGATCGATTACCGTGCAGCGCAGGGGATCGATCGGGTGTTGGCGATCGCGTCTCAGCATCCCGCCATTGCCGCCGACCAAGCGGCGGACTGCGGCTGCGATCCGGTCACGATCGATCTGATCCGACGGCATCAGGCAAAAACGCCTGGCGACAATGAACTGCTGCGGTTGTTTCAGCAAGTCGACGATGAGAATTGAGGTGCAGCATGGCAAGCCGGCAAGTGACGATTGTGGGCCTGGATCTGGTGGGCGTTTCCCTGGCGCAGGCGATCAAGCGCGCTTCGCCGGATATTGCGGTGGTGGGGGTTGACGCCGACGCCGATCGGCGGCGTGAGGCCGCGCGGGCGGGCAAGGTCGATCGGGCGGAGGGCAATTTCACCACGGGCTGCCGCGGGGCAAGTTTGATCATCATCAATGCGCCGCTGCTGCAATTGAAGGACGCCCTGCAGGCGCTGGGCGAGCAGCCGCCCGCCAATGCCGTGGTGCTGGCCCTGGCGCCGGTTGCGGTGGAGCCGCAGCGGTGGGCAGCCGAGTCGCTGCCGGCGGGCCTGCCTTACCTGATTGCGCATCTGGTACTCCATCCCGATGCGCCTGTGAATGGCGAACCTCATGCCGCGCTGTTTGACGGCGCGGTGTTGTGCCTGCTGGCAACGGTGGATACCCATGAGCGCGCGCTGAAGACCGGCAGCGAGTTGGCGCGGACACTGGGGGCGCGCGGTTATTTTATGGATGCCACAGAACACGACGTGCTGCTGGCCATGGCCGAAGGGGTGCCGGGCCTGATCTCTGGCGCGTTACTGCTGGCGGCCACCCGCTCGAGCCTGTGGCACGAGTTGATTCCGGTCAGCGGGATTATCTTCAAGCAGGCAACCGAGCCATTGTTCGATCCGGCTACTGATGCAGGCGAGGCCTGGGTTCAAAATCGCACGGAAGTCCTGCGCCAGTTGGACGCTTTTCTGCTGGCGTTGCGCGAGGTGCGCCAGCTGGTCGAGGCCGGCGATGGTGAGCAATTGAAGACAGTCCTGCGAACGGCAGCCGTTGGGCGTGTGACCTGGTTGAGCGAGCGTCCGCAGCGTCCGTGGAGTGATGATGAAGCGCGCCTGGGGCCGCCGCCTCAATTGTCGCGGTTCGATCCGCTGACGCCGGGCTGGGGCTTGAAGACGAAGAGTACGAACAGCTGATGCCCTACGTCTACATCGTCGAATGCGCCGATGGCACGCTCTATACCGGCTGGACGGTCGACGTCGAACAGCGTGTGAAGGTGCACAACGCCGGGCGCGGCGCGCGCTACACGCGGATGCACGGCCCGGTGAAGTTGGTGTATGCCGAAGAACAACCCGATCGGGTAGCGGCGCAAAAGCGCGAGCTGGAAGTCAAACGCTGGCCGCGGGAGAAAAAACTAGAGTTGATCAGGGATCAGAGATCAATTAATCAGAAATCTGCTGATCATTGATCATTGCTCATTGTTCATTGCTCATTGTTCATTGTTAATTGCCTACCATGCCTTACCACATCCTCATGATCGCTCCCACGTCGTTCTTCGGGGATTACGGCTGTCATGTCCGGATTCTCGAAGAGGCGCGCGTGCTGCAAAAGCGCGGGCACCGCGTCACGATCGCGACGTACTACAAGGGGCGCGATCTGCCTGAACTGAATATCGTCCGCACGCGGCCCACGCCGTGGCACGCCGATTACGAAGTGGGTTCATCGCGGCACAAGCTGGCCTTCGATGCGCTGCTGTCGTGGACCGCGCTGAAGACGGCGCTGCGCCTGAAGCCCGATATCATTCACGCGCATCTGCACGAGGGCGCGTTGATTGGCCGTGCCGTGAGCGCGCTCACAGGTGCGCCGCTGGTGTTCGATTATCAGGGCAGCCTCACCGCCGAGATGCTGGATCATCACTTTGTGCGGTCGGGCGGCAAGCGCGAGTGGTTCTTCCGCGCGTTGGAGAATCGCATCGATCGCATGCCGCGCGCCATCCTCACCTCGTCGCGGCACAGCGCGCAGCTGCTGCGCGCAACCTTGCAGGAGCAGGCGCAGCGCGTGGTGCCTATGCCCGACTGCGTCGATACCGATTTCTTCCGCCCGCGCACGCCGGCTGATCAAGCCGACATCGCTGCGCTCAAAGATCAGCTGGGCATCCCGCGCGATCGGACGGTGGCGATCTACCTCGGCTTGCTGGCGCAGTATCAGGGCACGGGGCACATTGTGGCAGCGGCGCCGCGGGTGATCGCGGCGCAGCCCAGCGTACACTTTCTGGTGATGGGTTATCCGGGATACGAGGAGTATCGCGCGTGCGCCGAGGCGTTGGGCGTGGGCGATCACATGACGTTCACGGGCCGCGTGCCGTACGCCGAGGCCGCGCGGTATCTGCGCGTGGGCGATGTGGCGTTAGCGCCCAAGTTGTCCCTGACCGAAGGCGCGGGCAAGATTTTGAACTACATGGCGTGCGCGCTGCCGACGGTGGCCTTCGACACCCCGCAGGCGCGCGAATTCATGGCGCACTTTGGCCGGTATGCCGAGCGGGGCAGCGTCGAGTCGCTGGCCGATCGCATCCTGGAGTTGGTGCGGCAACCCGATCGCGCGCGCGACCTCGGCGCGGCGCTGCGCGCGCGGGCCATGAGCCGTTTCAGCTGGGACGATGCCGCGCGCCGCTTGCTGGGCGTGTATGAAGCGGTCCGCGCGCCGCGTCCCGAATTACGCGCCGCCGCTTTGGCGCAACTGCTTGAAGGTGATCATGCGCACGAGCCTCGCTGAGCTGTGGCAGTATCGTGAATTGTTGTATAACCTGACCGTGCGCGACGTGAAGGTGCGCTACAAGAGTTCGGTGCTGGGCATCGCCTGGTCGCTGCTCAACCCGATCTTGATGATGCTGGTCTTTACGGTCGTGTACACCGTGATGCTCGGCCAGAGTGATCGGCGCGACTATGCCGCCTTCGTGTTGTGCGGCCTGCTGCCGTGGAATTTCTTCTCCGGCTCGGTGATGGGCGGCGTGGGCAGCGTGGTAAACAACGGCCACCTGATCAAGAAGGTCTATTTTCCCCGCGAAGTGCTGCCGGCTTCGATCATGCTGTCC
This sequence comes from uncultured Anaerolineae bacterium, assembly GCA_964398185.1. Classification (GTDB taxonomy): domain Bacteria; phylum Chloroflexota; class Anaerolineae; order Fen-1058; family Fen-1058; genus Fen-1058. The sequence continues at coordinate 7,041 of CAYNML010000023.1, forward strand.
AACCTCGTCAACTTTCTGGTGGCGCTGCCGGTGTATTTTGTGTTGAGCTGGCTGTTGGGCGTGCAATTCACGCCGTACGTGTTGTTCCTGCCGGTGGTGGTGCTGGTAGAAATGATCTTCATCCTGGGCATGAGCCTGCTGTTGTCGGCTATCAACGTTTTTTATCGGGATGTGCAGCAGATCATGGAGGTAGTGATCCTGGCGTGGTTTTTTGTGACGCCGGTGATCTGGGATGTGAGCCTACTGCCCGCCTCGCGCACGGTGCTGGGCGTCGAAGTGCCGGTGCAGCGCCTGACGTACATCCTCAATCCCATGGCGTCGATCATCGCGGCGTATCGCGACATTCTCTATTACGGCCGGCCGATTGGCTGGGATTTTTTTCTGCGCACGACGATTACCGTCGTGCTTGTGCTGCTGATTGGGTTCTTCGTCTTCAACCGGCTCAAGGGACGGTTTGCTGAGGAAGTCTGATAGTCTGATAGTCGGATAGTCGGATAGTCAGATTGCGCTTGCGTGACGCGGTTGATTTCAGTTATACTTTGTCCATCCCCTGTGACTGCGCAACTATCAGACGACGCGACTACATGACTGACAAGGAGGCTCACATGTACGGTTTCGCCGGAAAAGTCCTGCACGTCGATTTGACCAGCGGTCAACTCACGATCGAGCAGCCCGCCGAAGCGTTCTATCGCAAATACTGGGGCGGCAGCGCCATGGGCTTGTATTACCTGTTGAAGCACACGCCCGCTCACGCCGATCCGCTGGGGCCGGAAAATACGCTGTGCTTTTTCATCAGCGGGCCGACCGGCGCGTCGATCTCCGGGCAGAGCCGCGCCAACGCCACAGCGAAGAGTCCGATCAGCGGCCTGGTGGGCGATGCGCAGACCGGCGGCTTCTGGCCGGCCGAGTTGAAGTTCGCCGGCTTCGACGGGATTGTGATTACGGGCAGGGCTGCTAAGCCGGTATATCTGTGGATCAAGGATGGCCAGGCTGAATTGCGCGATGCGGCGCACTTGTGGGGCGCGGGCCTCAGCACCGGCGACACCGAGAAGAAGATCAAGGAAGAAACCGGCGAGCCGAAGGCCGAGGTGATCCAGATCGGCGCGGCGGGCGAGAAGGGTGTGCGCTTTGCGTCGATCATGAACATGAGCAATCGCGCGTTTGGCCGCACCGGCATGGGATTGGTCATGGCTTCCAAGAATCTGAAGGCGATCGCCGTGCGCGGCACGCAGAAGCCCGAATTCGCGGACAAGGCCGCCATTGCCGAGCTGAACCGATCGGGCACCAAGGAGATTCCCAATAACGCCGATGTGAAGGGTCTGCAGGATTACGGCACGGCCAGCGTCGTCGGCTTCCAGAACTCGATCGGCACTTTGCCCACCTTTAACTACAGCAGCGGCTACTTTGAAAAGGCCGACGACATCAGCGGCGAGAAGATGGCCGACACGATCTTGAAGGAGAACGACACGTGCTTCGCCTGCACGGTGCGCTGCAAGCGTGTGGTCGAGACAGAATATCGGGGGCAGAAGGTCGATCGGTTGTACGGCGGGCCGGAGTATGAGACCATTGCCACGGTCGGCTCCTACTGCGGCATCAGCGACCTCAACGCGATTGCGCTGGCGAACCAGATCTGCGCGGAGTGGGGCGTGGATACCATTGCCTGCGGGGCGACGATTGCGTATGCGATGGAACTATTCGAGAATGAAGTGATCAACCGCGACGACACGGGCGGCGTCGAACTGAAGTACGGCAACGCCGATGCGATGTTGACGCTGCTCAATCAGATCGTGCGCAAGGAAGGGTTCGGCGCGGTGCTGGCGGAAGGCTCGGAACGGGCCGCCCAGATCATCGGGCGTGATGCCGCCGATTATTTGATCACCGTCAAGGGCACGGAACTGCCCGCGCACATGCCGCAGGTCAAGCGATCGCTGTCGGTGATCTATGCCGTGAATCCCTTCGGGGCCGATCACCAATCGAGCGAGCACGATCCCATGTACACGCCCGCGCCCGAGGGCGAATCAAATTTGTATCTCGATCGGCTGGCGAAGCTGGGCCTGACCGAGCCGCAGGATGGACAGGCCATGAATGCGGCCAAGGTGAAGTTTGCGTTTGAGACGCAGAAAAATTATTCGTTCCTCGACACGGCGGCGTTGTGCCAGTTTGTGTGGGGGCCGGCGTGGACGTTGTACGGGCCGGATGAGGAAGTGGCGTTGATGAAGGCGACGACCGGTTGGGATGTGACAATTGAGGAGATACAACAAGTCGGCGAGCGCCGCATCAATTTGATGCGGGCCTTCAACGCGCGCGAAGGCGCGGGCCGCGACAAGGACACGCTGCCGAAGAAGTTGTTCAAGCCGCTGAAGGGCGGCAACAGCGACGGGCTGTTTGTCCCGCCGGATGAGATCGCGGCGGCGCTGGAGACGTACTACGAGCTGGCGGGCTGGGACAAGACGACGGGCAATCCGACGAAGGAGAAGCTGGCGGAGTTGGGGTTGGAGTGGATTGGGTAAAACGTAATGCGTAAAGCGTAAAGACAGCGGGGCGACCGTTCTCCGATCGCCCCGCTTTGCTGTAGTTCGCCGGGGAACGTTCTATGCTACAATTTTGGCGTAGAGGAGGCGCAAGATGAGGCTGGAAGACTATTTCGATTTCATGGGGCCGGACACGATCCGTCTCAAAGGGCATCGCATTAACCTTGAGCATGTGATCCGGTATTACAACGAAGGATACAGCCCGGAACAGATTGCGCAGGAGTATCCCGGCCTATCGCTTGAAGTCATTCACGCGGCGATTACTTATTACTTACACAACAAGGCTGATGTCGATGCCATGCTGGCGCGGATCAATGAACGGTCAGAGCGCGCTTATCACGAGTGGTCAACCTCGCCGGCGAGTTACGCGCCGGTGGTGCAGCGGATGCGCGTGCTGCGCGACAAAGCCGCGCCTGACGCATGAAGATCAAATTCCTGCTGGATGAGAACCTGTCGCCACGAATCAAGGCTGCTGTGCAGCGTCACGCTACCGAGATTGATATCTTGCGTGTTGGTGATGAAACCGCGCCTTCCCTCGCCACATCTGATCCGGATATCCTTGTCTACCTTGAATCAGCGCAGCGTTTGCTGGTATCGGACAATCGCTCTACCATCCCGGTTCATCTGACGGCGCACTTGGCCGCCGGCCGCCATCACTGGGGCATTGTCTGGTTGCGCGAAGCTCAGAATATCGGGCAGATTGCCGAGGCGCTTTACTTGATTTGGTCAGCCAGCGAAGCAGAAGAGTGGTTCGATCAGACGGATTGGCTTCCCTGGTAAAACACGCAGCGCGGCGATCAGCATTTGATCGCCGCGCTGCTGTTATGCTGTCAAAGCTAGGCCGGCTGCGGCGCGCCATTCTCCACACTGGTTTGCGCTGCCGGAAGCGGTGTCATCTTCACCTTCACGTCGCCCACGAAGCATGTCGTCACGAGGCGCAGCTTACGCCCGGCGGCAGCATAATCGGGTGTGGACAGCTGCGCGCCCGAGAGGAACCGCTCTACGCGCTGGCCGTTCAATTCCGCATCCGCCACGAAACTCGTCATCGATAGGCTCACGGCAATATCCGACGGCACGTTCACGTCAATATCGGCGACGAAGGCGTTGAGGTAGATCGTCGTCTCGCCTGCTGGAAATTGCGCGCGGGTCATGTCCAGCCGCACGTCGCCGACGAACAGGTAGAACTCCTCGTTCTTCACGGTCCACTCGCCGCCGCGGACGATGTCGCCCACGAAGTGCGTGCCGCCTTCCGAGGTGGGGCCAAACAGCGGCGGCCGCGCCACCAGGAACAACACGCCGAGCAGGATCAAGCCCAGCGGGAAGCAGACGGCCCAGAAGCTGATGCGCAGCAGGCTGGCCGCAAACCACGCCACACCCAACAGCACGAAGAACGATCCGACGAGCATTTGATTGCGATTCTGCATGATAGACTCCTTTTTTCTACCACTGCACCGGGCGGCGTTCGCGCGGCAGCAGCATGAACAGGCCCATGAAGATCAACAGCGCCGGGCAGCAAACCGCCCACAGGTTCACGTGCAGCACGTTCGTCAGGAACAGCGTGCCGCCGCAGAACAACAGGAACAATCCCAGAAATACTTGACCACGATTCGACATGACAGACTCCTTATTCGACGGACTGTAGCGCGAGTTGTTAACTCGCGCGGGCAAGGTGCCTTCCCACAATCAGCGCGGGGCTTCGTCTTGCCCAGCAACCTGCGTCGAGTATAGGATAAACGAAAGCCGGTTGTTATGCCTATCATCCGGCTAACAACCGGCTAGCAAGGTGTGATTGATTTGGTACGGCATGTCCGAGCGCTGCAGTCGGGCATCCATTTGATGCGGTGTCTGGATTCCCGCTAACAACGCGCGGGAATGACGTGGCCGCTGGTTACTCGTTACTTTTCACTCATCACTCATCACGTTTCATTGTTCAAACGTCACGGCGGCCGTCATGCCCCAGCGCAAGCGCGGATCATTTTCCAACAGCTTGATCTTCACGGGATAGACCACATCGCCGCTCTTGATCTGCGCCACGGAACTGATCGCGATCACTTCGCCCTTCAACTCTACATCGGGCAGCGCATCAAACACGATCGTTGCACCTTGCCCTACTTTGAGTGAAGGCACTTTGATCTCGGTCACGTCGTCAGTCTCGATCTGCCAGCCCGACAGATCAGCCAGCACTACGGCGGGTTTGTCGCGCGGCGCGAGTTCGCCGGTCTTCAGGTTGAGCTGCGCGATCGTGCCCGCGAACGGCGCGCGGAGTTCCGTCTGATCCACGGCGATCTGGGCGCTGTTGATCGCGGCCTGCGCCTGTTGAATGGCCGCTTCAAAGCTATCAATCGCTTTGCCGTCGCGTTCGGCGATGAGTTGATTCAGCCGCGCCAACGCCGCCGCTTCGCCCGCTTTGCCCGCCTCGATCTGCGCGCTGGCGGCTTGATCGCTCAGCGAGCCGCCCTTCAACGCGCGCACGCGCGCCTCGGCGGCCTGCACCGACTTGACGGCGTTCGCATACGCCAACTGCAGCTTCTGCCAGTTCTCGCCGCGATCCTTCTCGTATTCGCGCATGAGGTTCATCGACGTTTCGATCTGCGTCTGGGCATAACGCGCCTGTGCCAGTGCGGCCTCGGCGTCGATGATCTCGGCCTGATGATCGCGGGTGGCGCTGGCCCCGGCCTGCTGCGCCTGCGCCGCTTTCACTTCGGCCTCGGCGGCGGCGATGAGCTGCGGCAGCTGCGCTCGATATGCGGCTTGATTCGCTTTGGCTGTGGCGAGCGCGGCCTCTGCTTCCGCCAGCGCAGCGCGCTGCGCGTCGCTCTTCACGCGCGCGATCACATCGCCCGCCTTAACCGTCTGGCCTTCCTTCACAGTGACCTCTGTGACCAATCCGCCGCCGGTGAAATTCAGCAGCACGCTTTGTGCCGGTTCCAAATTGCCCTCAGCCGCGGTGGACAAACTCGCCTGTTTGACCGGAGTGGCCGCCAGGGTGGGCGTGGCTGTTTCCGGCGCGCTGCCGCAGGCGCTGAGCACTGTGCCAATCAAAACAAGACTGCTGAGAATGAATAAGATTCGGTTGGTCATGGTTGCGTTCCTGTTCCTGAATGCCCATCGAATGAATTCGATGGCTGATCGAGCCCATCGAATGAATTCGATGGCAAATCGAGCCCATCGAATGAATTCGATGGCAAATCGAGCCCATCGAATGAATTCGATGGCTGATAGAAGCAAACATGCTAAAGCATGTTTCAGCCTCAAGTTTTACTTTCCAAACTCCACTAACGCCGTCATGCCCCAGCGCAGACGTAGATCGGTCTCGATCAACTTGATCTTCACCGGGTAGACGATGTCGCCGCTGCTGGTCTGGTACAACGTCCCGATCGATTCCACCGCGCCCTTCAGTTCCACCTCCGGCAGCGCATCGAACGTCACGCTCACCGCCTGGCCTTCTTTGATACCGGGCACTTTGATCTCGGTCAGATCGTTGGTTTCCACCAGCCAGTTGGCGAAGTCCGCCAGCACGATGACGGGCACGCCCGGCGCGGCGGTCTCGCCTGCTTTGACGTTGAGCTGCGCGATAGTCCCCGCGAACGGCGCGCGCAGTTCCGCATCAGCCACCGCCGTCTTAGCTGCTTGCAGCGCGGCCTCGGTCTGTTGAATGGCGGCGGCATAGGTGGGATTAAGTGTACCGCTGGCTTCGGCCTTAAGCTGCGCGGCCCGCGCTTGCGCGGCCACCAGGCCCGCTTCCGCCGCTTCAATCTCGGCTTTTGTTGCCGCCACACCCAGTCCCGACTTCAACTGCTTCAGGCGTAGTTCGGCCGCTTGCGTGGTGCGCCTGGCGGTTTCCACGACCAGGCGTGCCTGCTCTTCCGTGGGGCCGTACAACTTCTTATCCAGCACGGTCTGATAAGCATCCTCGGCAGATTGTTGGCTTACCCTGGCTTGATAGACAGCCGCTTCGGCGGCGGCAATGGCCGCCGGATCGCTCTGCCGCGCTTTGGCGGCCGTGATCTGCGCTTCAGCCGATCGGATTTCGGCTTCCGCCGCCGCGATCTGCTGGGGCAGTTGCTCCAAATATTTCGCCTCGCTGGCTTTGGCGGCAGCCACGCCCGCTTCCGCGCGAGCCACCGCCGCTTGCTGGACATCACTCTTCACGCGCGCCAGCACATCGCCCGCTTTGACGGCCTCGCCTTCTTTCACCAGCACCTCGGCCACTTCACCGCCCGTGACAAAACTCAAATTCACTGACTGCGCGGGCTGCAACCGGCCTTCCGCCTTGATGGCCGCGTTGTCTTTCACCGGCGGGATCGTCGGGGTTGCCGCTTCAACGGTCGGGCTGCCGCCACAGGCCGCCAGCAGCAGGCTCGCGCCCAGGAAAAGAATCAGAGAAAAAACCTTCTTCATGGTACTTGCTCCAGTGGTAATCGTTGTTATTGAATAATAGACCGACGGTCGGTTTATAATATACGCGGCAATTTGCCGATTGTCAAGCGAGCGCTATTCGTACGCCAGGCTCTCGCGGATGCTGATGCGCGTCGCGCGCCAGGCCGGCAGCGCCGCGCCCAGAATCGACAGCACCACGATGATGATCAGCCACTGCCCTGCGCCGGTCCACGAGAATTGATAGACGACGCCAAAGTTGATCACCTGCCCGATGACGAGCGAGAATAACTGCCCTACCGGAACGCTCAGCGGGATGGCGATGACCCAGGCCAGCAGGCCGAGGATCAAGCCTTCGCCCACGAACAACCGCGCGATCTGGAACGATGATGCTCCGATGGCACGCATCACGCCGATCTCGCGCCGCCGCTCCAGCACGTTGATGGAGAGCGTGCCCGCCAACCCGATCGCGCCGACGACGGCGATGAGGGCCGACATCGTCAACAGCATGGCCGTGATGATGCCGAAGGTGTTCTCGTTGTTCACGCGGATGCTTTCCGCAGTCTGAGTGCCGCCCACCTTCAAGCCGCGCGCATTCAGTGCTTCGCGCAGATTCTTTTCCACACGCAGTTGAGTCGCGGCCGTGTCGGGCGTCACTTCTATCCACGCGGTGGTGCCGCGTCCGCTTAAACCGACTTCGCGTTGATACACGCCCAGCGGCACATAGATGTTGCGCTGCATGTTGCTCAAGTCAGTGACAGTCCCCACCACCGTCCAGGCCACTTTCTGGTCGCCGTCGATCTTCACGAAGAGAGTGTCACCCACGCTAATGCCCATCTTGCCGGCGACATCAGTCGAGACGACGATGGCCTGTTCATCTTCTGGCAATAACCAGCGGCCTTGTACCTGTGTCAACTTGAGCAGGCGCGAATCGGGCTGCACGGCGTTGATGAAGATGTCCTTGCCTTCCGCCGATTCTTTATCTTTGTAGGCCGTGCTCGATTGGAACAGCGTAAACTCGGCAAACTCGATGTCAGGCTGGCTCTCGATGATGGCCTGTGCTTCGGCGATGCGCACCGGCCGCTCGAAGTACATCAGCACCTTCAGCCCCAGCGAATCGGTGAGATAGTTGATCGTGTAAGTGAAGGATGCGGCGGAACTCATCACCATGACGAAGACCACACCCGCCATGATCAACGTGATCTGCGTCAGCACCACGCGGCCCTTGCGGCGGAAGGTATTGCGGATCGTGAGGATGGCCTGCCGGGGCAGACCGCGCACCTTCGCCAAAACCCGATCGACCAACCCCTTCCCGAAGGTTGCACCGATGCCATAGTTGCTGGTGGCTTCGCGCACCGTCAAGCGCACACCGGAATAGATGGGCCACAGCGCCGCCAGCAGCGGCACCAGCAGCGCCACGATCACCTGCTGCGCCACAGCTGAGGCCGAGGTGTTCACATTCGGATCGGGCGCGATCCCCATCATCTTCAGCAGCCCTTCGGCGACGGCGTCCGCGAACAGCACACCCAGCGGCAGCGCGATGAACAGCGCCAGCAAGCCATAGATCAGCACGCTGACCAGGTACAACGTCATCACCTGCCGCGTCGTGCCGCCGATGGCTTTCATGATGCCGATCTGCGGGATTTGTTGTGCTACCAGCGCGTTGACGGTATTCACCACCAGGAACAGGCCCAGCGCCAGCGCCAGCACGCCCATCACCGTGGTGATCATGATCACGCCGTTGACCATGTCTTGCAGAAAATGCTTGTTGGGATCGAAGGTGCGGTAGAAGAACACCGGCACATTCATCTTTTCCAGCGCGCTTTTCAACTGCTCGGCGACGGCTTGCGCAGTGGCTTCGGAATACTGGGGCACCTGAGCTAACACGACGGTATAGCCCCAGAAGCCCCAGATCTCCTCGGCCATTTTCGGGCTGATGAAGATCGCCGCATCGCCGCCGAAAGCGGGCATGTTGCCCATGATGTCTTTGACGACGCCCCCCACCTTCACTTCATGCTCGCGCCCGTTGATCTGCAGCGTCAGCGTGCTGCCCGGCTGAATGCCGAAGTATTCCACCGACGCTTCTTCGACGGCTACCACGTTCTTCGCCGGCCATGCGCCGCTGACCAGTTCCACCGTGTTGAACTGCTGCTGCTCGTAATCCGAGCGGACGCCGATGCCCATGTCGCGCCACTGCTGATCGGGCGTCAGGCGCCAGCGCGCGTTCAAGCTGAGTTGGCCGTCCACGCCCGCCAGTCCCGGCTCACGCGCCAGACGTGCGATCTGATCGTCGTCGACAATGCCGTCCAACCACAGCCGCACGTGCGCGGGATTGGTGGATTGGTAGCTGCTCAACATGCGCGACGGCATCAGTTCCATCATGCCGCTGTTGATGCCCACCGCGAACACGCCGATGGCGATGCTCAGCACGGCCAGCACCGAGCGGCCCAGATTGCGCTTTAAGTCGCGCAGGATTTTGATATAACCTCGTCGCATCTTCCACTGCTCCTCGACCGCGCGGACGCGGTCGACTCAAACCGCGCGGACGCGGTTTGAGAGCGTCATTAGTGCTGCCCGTTCTTGCGCTCGATTGCTTCGATTTCGGACGCGCGCCGATCGGCCACTTCGCCGATCGCATCGCGCATCGTTTCTGATTCGTGCCGCAAACTGTGGAACGTCTCTTTATCCAGCGCCATCACTTCCACGCCGCTGGCGCCCGCGCGCACGGTGGCGTTGCGTTCGGCGCCGCGCAGCAGCGCAATTTCGCCGAAGTATTGCCCGCTGTGCAGCGTCGAGACAATGATGTCTGATCCATCGACGCCCTTCAGCACCACCTCGGCGCTGCCGCGCGTGATCAGGTAAAAGTTGTCGGGTGTCGCGCCTTCCTGCACGATGATGCTGCCGGGTTCGTGTCGGGCTGGCGCCAGTTTCCGGGTCGCGCGGATCAACTGATCGGTTGTGAGCGACGAGAACGTGCGCGCCAGATATTCTTCGATGATCTCACCATCTGAGACGACGACGGCGCGCTGCACACGCTTCGCTTTATCGGCATCGTGCGTCACCATCACGATCGTTTTGCCTTGATTCGCCAGTGTCTCAAAGAGCGTAAAGACATCTTCCGCAGTTTTGGAGTCGAGGTTGCCCGTCGGTTCGTCGGCGACGAGGATGGGCGGATCGTTGGCAAGGGCGCGCGCAATGGCGGCGCGCTGCTGCTGGCCGCCCGACACCGCCGCGGGCAGCTTGTGCGCTTGATCGCCCAACCCCACCATGTCCAGTAATTCCACGGCGCGGCGCTTGCGTTCGCGCGGGCTGTAGACGCCGCAGAAATCCATCGGCAGCATGATGTTCTCCGCCAGCGTCAGCGTCGGCAGCAGTTGGAAGAACTGGAACACGATGCCCAGGTTCTTGCCGCGCCAGCGGGCCAGCTTGCTCTCGCCCAGATTGTGCACCAGCGTGTGATCGATGTACACTTCGCCCGCCGTGGGATGATCGATGCCGGTGATCATGTTGAGCAGGGTGGACTTGCCGCTGCCCGACTTGCCGATGACGGCCACGAACTCGCCGCGGTTCACGCGCAGGCTGACGTTCTTCAACGCGGTGAACGGCCCGGCCGCCGTCTTGAAGGTCTTGACCACGTCGCGCACTTCGATGAGATATTCGCTGCTCTTGCCGTTACCATTGCCGTTTTTGGTGGGAAGTAAACTGAACATGCTGCTGCCTCGCATTGGTTTCTTTCGGGGTTAAGGATAAATGAAAACAGCCGGTGTAACCTAACATCTGGCTAACAACCGGCTGAACGATCGCGACAGATTGAATGATGGGATTGAAGAAGATGCCGCTTGAGTTAGAGATTCGTTACGATGTGGCAGGTCTTCCAACCCGCAGATACAGCGGCCAGCGCACAACCCGATTGATCTCTGCACCCCAGGCGGCTGCAAATTCCGCGCGTTTCACGTCGAGAGGATCGACGCCGTAGGCATCTTTGTACTTGGGCGCCGCCGACCAGCTGCTCAAGTAACCGAAGAGATCAGCCAGCGACCAGGTCATCTCCAGCGAAAATTCCGGCGGAGCGATCTCATCGAACGGAAACGGCAGCGTCCGATAGTGCTCATCCACCCAACGAATCTGCGGCGGCCAGAACTCGCCCAGCACGTCGCGATAATACGATTTCATCACAGCATCGACGGCGGGCGTGATCCCGGTGAGGTTATAGCACCACACGGCGATCACGCCTTCGGGTTTTAGCACGCGCTTCACTTCCGCGTAGAACCGATCGAGATCGAACCAGTGCACGGCCAGCGCCGCCGTCACCAGATCGATTGACTGATCTTCAATCGCGCTGTGCTCAGCCGTCGCCACGCGATATGTGACGCGCTCGTGCGGCGTTGCTAAAGCAATCTGCTGCTCGCTGGGATCGGTGGCGATGACCGATTGGTAATGCCTCGCCAACCCGATCGCTGCCTGTCCGTTGCCTGTGCCCACATCCCAGGCGCGATCGTGCTGCGGCGTCAACGAGGCGAGGTACTCGTACAACTTCGCCGGATACAGCGGGCGATAGCGGGCATAGTCTTGCGCTTGCCGCGAGAAATGATCGGGAGATTGCTGAACGTTTATAACTCCATCCATGCGCCGGCGGTGTTCTTCTGTGCCTCCCGGTAAATGTAGGCTGCCGCCGCCACATCTTCTACCGCATTCATTCAACTCTCGCTTATCTGTTCGATCGCGCCCATCAGCTTGAGCGACTGTTTCTGGGCGTCGGTCAAGCCCTTGATGCCAGTGAAGTTGAGCCGTTCGTACGGGCGATCGCGGCGCAGCGTCTCCACGTGTTTGCCACTCTCCGTCTGCCAGATTTGGATGGCCCCATCGTCCCCGCAGCTGGCGAGGAGGCGACCGTCAGGACTGGCTCGCAGCGATTGTACCGGTCCTTCGTGTCCCTTTCGTGATAGGCTGCACTCTCCGGTTTGCGGATTCCACCAGCGAAGAGTGCCATCACTGCCCGCGCTGACTAATCGTTCGCCGTCCGCGCTCCAGGCAACGGCAAAGACCGATTCGTTCGGGTCGTCAAGCACGCCAATCCGCTGCCAGCTGTGCGTGTCCCAAATAAACAATTGGTCGCTCCCGTGTCCCCAGCTGCCCGAAGCGAGCCGCGTGCCGTCGGCACTCCAGGCAAGGGCTGTCACCATACCGCGTTGCCCCTGAAGCGTGGCGCGTAAGGAATAATCACCGCTGTTCCAGACAAGAATAACTCCCCCCTCGCCTGAAGAAGCGAGATACCTGGCGTTAGGACTCCATTCCACGCGGCGGATTCTGGGAGGCACATCGGATTGCCCAACACGTTGAAAGGTTTGAGTGTGCAGGTCGTAAATAAACACACCCTGTCGGTGAGTGGCAACCGCCAGGCGTTCGCCATCCGGACTCCACGCCGTGTCGAAAAGTTGAGCGTCCACCAGCGCGGAATCCGTCAAAACCCGCTCAGTTACGGCTTTGGCGACATCCCAAATACGGATCGTGTTGTCCTCGCTGCAGCTTGCCAGCCACCGACCATCGGGGCTCCATGAGACGCCCCAGATGATCGCCTTGTGACCGCGCAGCAGATGAAGCGGAACGCGCTGTGCAACATCCCAAATTGTAACCAGCCGATCGTTGCCCCCGCCTGCAATTTGCGCGCTGTTCGGACTCCACGCCACATCGAACACGGTGCATGCAAAACCCTGCCAGGTGCGGATGCACTGCCCCGTGGTCATATCTAAGGATTGCATGCCGCCATCTTCAAAGGCGGTACTTAACGCACTGCTATCCGGTGAAAAGGCCAGGGCACGCACGGGCGCCATCCTTCCATAGAACGTCGTGCGCTGCTTGTGTTGTTCTACGTCCCAGACCCAGAACGAACGGTCCAGCTCGCCCGCTGCCAGATAACGGCCATTGGAACTCCACACCAGCCCCGAAAGGCGCGACGAAACGGGGATGGTTTCCCCTGGCGTCCCGCGCCTGACCTCCCACAACTTGACTGTCCCATCCCAACTCGCGCTGGCGAGCGTTCGACCATCGGGTGAAAAGGCCAGTCCCCGCACAGGACTGCTGTGCCCGTCGAGTGTCTGGACCGGTGTGGGCTTGATCTCTGGCGAATCTGCTCCAGCCTTCTTCCACAGGCGGATGTGCGCGTCATGTCCCGCACTGGCCAGAAATTTTCCATCAGGACTCCAGGTAACACAAAACACTGGACCGGTATGGTCGTTCAGGGTTTGGAGCAATGCACCGCTGGCCGCATCCCAGATGCGAACTTGACCATCGGTCCCGCCACTGGCGATAGTGCGCCCGTCGAGTGAAAATGCCAATCCCATGATTGCATCCACTGCGGGACTTGTCCAAAGCAGCGTGCCGTCGGCTGTATTCCACAGCTTGATGACACCATCCCAACTGCCCGTGGCCAGGCGCTGTTCGTCCGGGCTGAATGCCAGGGCGGTTACCACGCTGTAATGCGCTCGCCAGGTGAACTGAAATTGTCGTTTCGAGTATAACCAGATCTGGGCCTGTCCTTGACGACTGCCGGCCGCCCAATAGTTCCCCTGCCGGCTGAAGGCCATGACTGAAATCGTATCGGACACTATCGTGAACACCGCGTCGCGCAGGGTGGCCTCAGCCAGACTCGTGTCGTGCAGGTTCACGCCGCGCAAATCGGCGTTCCGAATGGAGAGCTGGTGCAAATCGAGCCTGGACAAATCGCCGCGCAAGGTGCGCAGCAGCGCCAGCAGGTTGGCCGGCGCATACCCTTGATATTCGTCACTCTGCCCGCGTAATGGCTCCAGCAGCGCGAGCAAGCGCGCGGCCAGGGCCGCAGGTTCTGGCAACGAGGATTGCAAGCGGGTGAGCAGCGGTGTCACGATCATCCGTTCCTGCGCCACCCGAATATATTCTTTGCCGTTAGCCAGTTCCAGTCCGTGATCAATCAAGAGGTGCAGTCGTCCGCGTTCAATCTCGTTCACCACCGCTTCGATGAAGCGCGTCGTTGTATATTCCAGCACGACCGATTGGAGGGTGAAGCTGCCTTTCACCTTGCCGCGCTCAATCAGCGAGCGACCGCGCAGCGTATCCAACGCTTCCAAAACCTGCGCGCCGGGCAGCGGCTTAACCAGCACGTTGGCGAGTTGTGGCACCGTCACCGGCTCGCGCAGAATCGCCAGCCACAGCATGATGCTTTCTTCCACGGCCGAGAGCCGCGCAAACTGCTCTTGCAGCAAGTAACGCACGCTGCCAAAAATCAATTCCCCTTGTTCCAAAAAGGGAGCGATCTCGCCGCCAAACAAATCCGCAATCGTTGGCGCCACGATTTTCAAGGCGAGTGGGTTGCCGCCGTAGCGCTCAATCAAGCGTTCGCGCTCCGCCGCACTGCCGGTTACTTCTCTTTCTTGCAGCAGCAATTCGCACGCGTCGGCGCCAAGCTGCCCGAGGTGCAGCGAGCGCACTGGTGTCTGACGGCCTTCGAGCGGCGCGAGTACACTGGGTTTTTCGCGGCTGGTGAGCAAGATGCAGCTGCGATGTTTCGTTTCCGCTGCGCGGCGCAGGACACGTGCATAGATCTCAAATTCCGGCAACATGCGCCCGCTCCCCTCGGCCTCTTCCATCACGCTCTCCAGATTATCGATCACCAGCAGGACGCGCCGCGTGCGCAAATATTCAAACAGGAGGTTGATCTGTTGTTCGACCGTGTCCAAGGCGACGGTCAGAGGCTCGGGCGCCAAGAGGGGCAGTAATTCATCGCGCAAAGATTCCGGCGGCGGGGCATCACGCATAGACCGCCAAATGACAACGTCGAACTGGTCGGCGACGCGGTGCATGAGCGTGACGGCCAGCGCGGACTTGCCAATGCCGCCCATGCCCAGAATGCTCACCACACGACAGTGCTGTTCCAACAGCCAATCGCTCAAGAGTCCAAGCTCATCTTCGCGTCCGTAAAAGGCCGGGACCTCTGGCGCATCTCCCCAATCCGTGAGAGGCCCGAGCTTTGGCGCTTCCGCGTCAACGGATGGTGAATGCGCTCTGGGTGCCGGCGCAGCCGATGAATCATGCGGCTGCGCCAGAAGGCGTGTGAGCCACGTTTCATCCAGGGGCACACGCACCCGAGCGCCTTGCCACAAGGCGCGGATTTCTTCCGCTTCCTGTCCACTGTGGAACGCGTTGCGCTGCAAACAGAGCTCGATCAAGTGCTTGAGATGGTGCGGCGAGGGACGACTGGAGCCGGCTTCCCAACCGACCACGGCCTGGCGCGAGACGCCCAGCAGTTCGGCCAGCCCGGATTGGGTCAAATCGCTGGCGGTGCGAAGAACCAGGATTTGCTGACCGAAACTATAGTCGTGTTCTCGATACGAAGAGGGTGACATTGAAACAGCCTACTTTCACCGATCCTAAAGGTGCAGGCAAGTGACAAGCGATGACAAGCGAGTTGTCAAGTCTTGCAGAGTGACTTTGAGGCCTGTTCTGGCTATGATAGTTTCTGATGAAATCGTTCGAGCGGGTTCACAAGCGCTCGGACAAATCAGTGAAATAAGCGGCTCCGGCGGACTGCCAGGTTCATCATAACACACCGCACCCGCTGGGACAAGATGGAATTAAGGATCAACGCGGGAAACCGCGAAATTATGCATCCTAAAGAAAAGGAGAAATACCATGTCAACACTCATCGTCGTAGGTTTCAAGAAGGACATGTTCCGGGCTTCGCAAGTGCTGAACGAGCTCGTGGACCTGAACTATGACTGGACCATTGATCTGGACGATGCCGTCGCCGCCTATCGCGACTATAACGGCAAACTGCGGATCGATGCCAGTTACCAGCTGACGACGGGCGAAGGAGCTGCCCTCGGCGGCCTGTTCGGCTCGTTGATCGGACTCACGTTGGGCGCAATTGCCGCGCCGGTAACCGCCGGCGCCAGCGTCGCCGTTGCGGCCGGCGCGATCGGCGGAGGCGTCATCGGCGCCGCGGGCGGCGCCCTGGATGCGAAGTGGTGGAAAGAGGACTTTGGCATCCCCGGGGAGTTTGTCAAGGATGTCGGCACGCTGGTGCAGCCCGGCGACTCGGCGATTTTTGCGCTGCTGCGTTCGACCGATCCAACCTTGGTCGCCGCGGAATTCAGCAACTATGGCGGCACCGTGCTGTCGACCACCCTCACCCCGGAGCAAGCGCAAAAAGTGGAAGAGACTCTGAACGGCAAGCAGTAGTGTGAACGTAGCAGGTCCCAAGGTCTGTTTCGTGTGAAACAGCCTTTACTCTCGACAACAAAAAACAATCAAAATTCAATCAAAAGGAGAAACACAATGAAAACCTGGACCGAAATGGAAGCGGAGATGGAACCGAAGTTGCGCCAGTGGGCGCAGGAGTTGGATCAGCTGGACGCGGAAGAAGCCGCCAAGGCTGCAGAGTTTGAGGCCAAGATCAAGGCCGCCCCGGCGGACGCGAAGGCCAAACTGCAGGCCGAAAAAGCCAAGATGCATGCCGACTTTGAAGCCAAGCGCACCAAGCTCCAGCAAGACCTGGACGAGGTGGATCGCAAGCTCGACGCCGCGGCCGATCGCCTGGATGCGGATCTGGCGAAAGCGGAAAGCAAGGCCAAGGCCGATCTGGAAGCGCAGCGCGCCAAGCTGAACGCGACCCGCGAAAAGGTCAACGCGCAGCTCAAGGCCACCTACGAAGCGCAGGTCAAGCACATCAAGACGCAGATTGCCGAAATGCAGGCGCGGGCAAAAACCACGGACGAGAAGATTCGCGCCAAGATCAATGCCGAACTCGAAGCCCTGCGCGAGAAGGCGGCCGACGTCGAGCAGCACATTCACAAGCTGCACGCCGAGCATGTGGCGACGTGGAACGAGAACAAGTCCAAGGTCGAACGCGCGATGGCGGACCTCAAGGCTGGGCGTGATAAGGCCAACGCGGATCTCAAAGAAGCCCGCGACAATGCCAAGGCCGAGTTCAAGTCGGCTGACTGATTCCCAGGGCGCGACGGTACTGAAATCGAGTGCAGGAAAGATATCTTTGGCGGGACGCCAATCGCGTCCCGCCGGACAAAAAAACAATTCTACGGAGGTACAGCATGTTGGACGCATTGACTCAGAAATGGTGGGCGGTGGTGCTGCGCGGCATTGTCGCCATTGTGTTCGGTGTTGTGGCGTTGGTATTCCCGGGCGTTACGCTGGTCTCGCTGGCGCTGGTGTTCGGCGCGTACGCCTTTGTGGATGGCGTGTTTGCCATCGTTAGCGCGTTTGGACGCCGTGGGCGGGACGCTGTGTGGTATGTGCTCGATGGGATTCTCGGGATTGCCGTCGGCCTGGCGACGTTCTTCTTCCCCGGCATCACGGCTCAGGCCCTGGTCTTTCTCATCGGTGTGTGGGCCATCCTGACCGGGATCTTTGAAGTCATCGCCGGCTTTGAACTGCCCATCAAGCGGGACTGGCTGTTGGTGATCGCCGGGATCGCTTCCATCGTCTTTGGTGTGCTGGTGTTTGCCAATCCGCTCGGCGGCGCGGTGGCGATTACCTGGCTGATTGGGATCTATGCCCTAGTGTTTGGGGGCAGCATGATCGTATTCGGCATCCGCTTGCGCGGGATGCGGGGCAAGTTGGCCACCCAAACAGCCTGATCCTTCAGGCACGACGATACTGAAAATCGATTGCAGGAAAGATACATTCGGCGGGATGCGATTGGCGTCCCGCCGGGCAAAAAACAATTTCACGAGGTGCAGCATGTTAGACGTATTGACTCAGAAATGGTGGGCGGTGGCGCTGCGTGGCATTCTCGCCATCGTGTTCGGCAGCGTGGCGTTGGTGTTTCCAGGATTTACGCTGCTCTCGCTGGCGCTGGTGTTCGGTGCATATGCCTTTGTCAGCGGCGTGCTCACCATCGTTAGCGCGTTTGGACACGGCGGACGGGAAGCCAGCTGGTATGTACTCGAAGGGACCATTGGAATTGCCGTCGGCCTGGCGACGTTCTTCTTCCCCGGCATGGCAGCCCAGGCCCTGGTTATTCTCATCGGCTTGTGGGCCATCCTGACAGGAATCTTTGAAGTCAGCGCCGGTTTTGAACTGCCTATCTCGTGGAATTGGCTCTTGGCCATGGCCGGGGTACTCTCGATAGGTTTTGGCGTCGTGGTGATTGCCTATCCGGTCAGCGGCACGTTGGCGATTGCCTGGCTGATTGGGGTCTATGCTTTGTTGTTTGGGGGCAGCCTGCTCGCGTTCGGCATCTGGTTGCGCAGGATGCGTGGCAAGCTGACGACCCAAACAGCATGAGAAGGAAGTTCAAATGACCCGCAAAACATGGTTAATCCTGCCTGTGCTAATTGGCTTGCAGCTGTCTGTGGCGTGCAGTCCCGCGCCAGCCAGCCCAACGCCGCAAGCGAACATGCCCAACCCGGCTTCGGCGCATTGTGAGCAAAACGGCGGCAAGCTCGAACTCAGGCAGGATGCAGCGGGTGGAATAACTGGCGTGTGCGTATTTCCGTAGCGAGTGCGGACCGGCAAGATGAAGATCGGAGGTTTCAATGCCAGTCAATGTGAAGGTGATTAATGCCAGAGAATTCATCAGGACGACGGTATCGGGGGCCCTCGATCTCGCAGAAAGCAAACGGGGCATGCTTGACCTCGCATCCCACATCAAGCAGCCCGGTGAATACGAGGTGCTCATCGATGTCCGCGGAGCAGAAACAATCCTGTCCATTGCCGATCTGTATGAATTGGCTGTGGCGCTAGCAGGCCAGCCGGCTCTCATCGGCAGCAAGATCGGCATTCTTGGGCCTATGAGTGGCATGGATAAGGCGCAGTTTTTCGAAACCGTAGCCCAGAATCGCGGCGCCCGCATCAAGGCGTTCACCGACTTTGAGGAGGCCATCACTTGGCTCGTCCTACGAGAGCAGGGATTGTAGGATTTACAGGATCGGATGATGAAAGGATAAACCATGACTATTTCAAATGATATCGATGACATGTTAGGATTTGACCCTGCTGGCGAATTGAACGCTTTTCGAGACGCGCTGCTTCAGTTGTTCGAAGAGGGTGGGACCAGCCCGCGCGATGTGCCAGTGACCGTGTTGGCCTCGACCATCGTGCCGGTTGATATCCTGGATACCGGTACGGACCTTGTCGTCCGGGCGAATATGCCAGGTGTCAAAACCGAACATCTCACCATTTCCTTGAAAGGCGACAACCTCATTCTCAAGGGCGACGTTACCAAAATGAGTGATGAGGATAGCGCGAGTTACTTGCGCCACGAGCGACGCGCCACTGTTTATACTCGCTCGCTGACCCTGCCATTGCCGGTGGATGCTGACCGTGCCGAGGCTCACCTCCGTGATGGGGTGCTGACCCTTATCCTGCCTAAAAGCGAACGTGTCCCACCGAAAACGATCAAGATCACGGCTAGCGAGGTCAGCCAGCCAGGCGAGACCTCAGCGCAGGCTGCACCTCATGTCTAACGCCTCTCCCCTCCCCTGGCACGCTCGCCCGGAGCTGCATCAACGCTCGCGCCAGATCGTCGATGTGCTGACACGTCATCAATTAGATTGGCTGATAGACCAGATTGGGCTGAAAGAGAAGCGGCCTTTTGCAGGCCGACTAAATGCCCACCGCTCAACCAGCACTCCGATAAGTCAAGCCGAGCACCTGCGGCTTGCCCTGGGCGAGTTGGGAGGCGCGTTCGTCAAGCTGGGTCAGATTCTCAGCACGCGGCCAGATTTGATCCCGCTTGAATATGCCACGGAGCTGGCGAAGCTGCAAGACAATGCCATGGCCGTGCCGCTCGAACAGATCCGCCAGGTTATTTTTCAGGATTTTGGCCAACAACCGGAAGCGATCTTCGCCCAGTTTGACCCGCAGCCACTGGCCTCGGCCTCGATCTCGCAGGCACACGTTGCCACATTGCGAAATGGAGAAGAGATCGTCGTCAAAATTCAGCGCCCTGGGATTGCCAGTGTGATCGAGCAGGACCTAGAGATCCTGGCCAGGATAGCAGACTGGGCCGCAGCTCACTCGGCCATCGGACATATCTACAATCTGCCGGGCCTGGCGGACGAATTTGCCTATACCTTGCGCAACGAGCTGGATTTCCAACGGGAGGGGCAGAATACCGACCGCTTCCGGAAAAATTTTGCCAACGACCCAGGAGTCCACATCCCGCGGGTGTACTGGGATCTGACCACCCAACATGTCCTTGCGCTGGAGCGTGTAAGTGGATTGAAGGTTACTGAGGCGGGGCAGTTGGATGCAGCTGGAATTGACCGGCACGCCCTGGCCGAAAATGTTACCCGGCTGTACCTGCGCATGATCTTTGAGTTTGGTTTTTTCCACGCCGATCCCCATCCTGGTAACTTATTCGTCCGCCCGGACAATTCGATTGCCTTGATTGATTTTGGGATGGTGGGGCAGCTTGACGACCGCTTGAAGGATGCTCTGCTGCGGATGGGGCAAGCTGTGGTGCGCAACGACAGCGCCCGCCTGGCCGATGAACTCTATGCGCTGGGCGCGGCCGGCGGTGGCGCCAGGCGCAATACGCTTGAGCGTGATATCAACCACCTGCTGGATCGTTATGCAGGCGGATCGCTGAAGGAGTTGGGGTCTGCGCAAATAACCGCTGAGATGTTGAGCGTTGCTCAGCGGAACCAACTACAACTCCCCAGTGAGTTAGCGCTGCTTTCCCGCGTCTGGAGCATCACCGATGGCCTTGGCATCAGTTTGGACCCGGACTTCCGGCTGCTCGAATTTGCAAAACCCTACTTGCGGCAGTTCTACATGGAACGGCGGTCGCCGCACGTACTGGCCGCGCGCACAGCCCATGCCGCGCTGGATGCTGTCGAGCTGAGCTTGACCCTCCCGGAGCGAGCGGGACGCTTTTTCACCCAGCTCGAGCATGGCAATGTCAAACTCAATGTTGATTACGAAGGCCAGGCTGAATTACTCCATGAAATGAAGCGCATGGTGAACCGCATCAGTCTGTCTATCCTGCTGGCAGCAACCATCATTGCCCTGGGTCTGGCGGTGGTGGCCTACCAGCCGGCAACCGCGGCGCACATTGTCGACGTGTTTTTGTCCGTGGCTTTTCCGCTGTCGCTGGTCTTGGGCGCCTTATTGATGGGGTCCATCTGGCGTTCGGGGCGGTGATCACGGTCGAATCTTCGCTGACCGATTTCGCTTGTCATCCGATCATTTCGACAGGGAGGCAACATGACCCCACCGTACAAACGTATTCACGTCGTCATCAATCCTGCTTCGGGCAAGGGCCAGCCAATGTTGAAGTATCTGGCCGACCTGTGCAAGCAGTATGACGTCGAGTGGGACATCAGCCTCACCCGGAAGTACGGCGATGCCACCCGGCAAGCGCAAGAGGCGCTGGCGCGCGGCGTCGATCTGGTGGTAGGCCACGGCGGCGACGGCACGCAGCACGAGATCGCCAATGCCGTCCTGGGCACAGGCAAGCCGATGGGCATTCTGCCCGGCGGCACGGGCAACGGCTTCGCGACCGAGATGGGCATCCCCAAGAATTATCGCGCCGCCGTCGAGGTGCTGTGCACCAGCGCCAACGTGCGTCACGTCGACGTGATGCAGATCGGCGATCAGTATTGCATTCAACGCCTGTATGCGGGCATCGAGCCGGAGCAGCAGGTCAGCCGCGAGCAGAAAGACAAGTACGGCACGCTGGCCTATGCACTGATGACGCCCAGGCATCTGAAAGAATCGGTCGATGCGCCCATCACGCTGACCATCGACGGGCAGCGCATCGAGACGCATGGCTTGAAATGCTATGTGGTGAATTCAGGACAGGGCGGCATGGGCACCATCGACAAAGAGTTCCGCGTGGACGATGGGATTCTGGACGTGTTCGTACTCAGCCGCAACCCGCTCAGCGTGATCGCGGCCGCCGAGCGCTTCTTCCAACTTCCATCATTCAATGCGCGCCTGTACTACTGGCGCGGGCGCGAGATCATGCTGGAGTGTGAGCCGTCAAAAGCGTTGTGGGCCGACGGCGAGGAATTTGGCCGCACGCCCGTCACCGTCAAAGTGTTGCCGGGTGCGCTGTCAGTGGTTGTGCCGTAAGGAGGCTCGTATGCTGTGGCGCTCGTTGTTGATTCGAATTCTGGTGAACTTTACGGCCATCTTTCTGACCGTGCTGCTCATGCCCGGCTTCACCGTGATCGATCCGTGGTTGGGCAGCCCGGTGCTGGATTTGCTGGCCGCGGGGTTCTTTCTGGCGTTGCTCAACGCCTCCGTCAAACCGGTGCTGCAAATCCTGACCGGACGGCTGACCATTGCGACGCTGGGCCTGTTTGGTTTCGTCATCGATGCGATCGTTCTATGGATATTGGTGGCGCTGTCTTACCAGCATTGGGAAGCTCAGCAGGGCTTCATCACCTTGTTGATCGCCGGGGCGCTGATTGCGATTACCTCGACCATCCTGGAGGCGATCCTGGGCGTGGACAAGCCCATCCTCGATACCAGCGAAGACAGTCCCACCTACTGGCGCCTCATCAGCCGGCTGCCGTTGAAACGCCGCAACTGGCTCATCGAGAACATCCGCTTGCAGCAGACCTACAACACCATCTATCGCTACGTCGCCGATATTGCCGTCAGCCGCACTCCCCTGATCAGTTTCCGGCACGCTGTCCAGCGCTGGATTTACGGCCAGAAGAAGCATGACGATTTGACCACGCCGCAAAAGGTGCGCATCCTGCTGCAAGACCTGGGGCCTACCTACGTGAAGATCGGCCAGATGGCCTCCAGCCGACCGGAATTGTTGCCCGCCGAATACATCGAGGAACTGGCCAAGTTGCAAAGCACCGTGCGTCCGTTTCCGTACGCGCAAGTCGTGGAAGTCATCACGCGCGAATTGAAGAAGTCGCCGGATGAAGCCTTCAAGGAATTTGAGCAAGAGCCGCTGGCGGCGGCCTCCATGGCGCAGGTGCATCGCGCGGTCTTGCACACGGGTGAAGAAGTCGTCGTGAAAGTGCAGCGTCCCGACATCATTCCGCAAGTGCAGGCGGACCTGGGCGTGATGTACGAGATCGCCGGGACGCTGCAGAAGCGGCACATGGTCGGTCCCGGTATCGATGCGGTCGGCGCCATCGACGAGCTGGGGGCGAACATGATGCGCGAGTTGGACTATCAGAACGAGGCGTACAACACGCGGCGCATCGCCCACAACATGCAGTCCATCCCCGGTGTGCATCTGGCCAGGATTTACAGCCAGCAGACCACCTCGAAAGTGATGACCGAGGAATTCATTCGCGGCGTCAAGCTGATCGAGGTGGCTCAGATCGAGGCGGCCGGGCTCGATCGGAAGCAGCTGGCCCGCACGTTCATTCGTGCCATGATGAAGCAGGTGCTGGTGGACGGCTTCTTCCACGCCGATCCGCATCCGGGCAACTTGCTGATTGATCTCAA
This sequence comes from uncultured Anaerolineae bacterium, assembly GCA_964398185.1. GTDB lineage: Bacteria > Chloroflexota > Anaerolineae > Fen-1058 > Fen-1058 > Fen-1058. The sequence goes on from CAYNML010000023.1 coordinate 30,365, forward strand.
TACCGGCGTGATCCAGTTCCTCGATTTGGGCATGGTAGGCGAGCTCGATCTGCAACTGCGCATCAGCCTGGGCGATCTGCTGTACTCGCTGCAGAACCGTGATCCCGATGGGATTGCCTCGGCCCTGCTGGGCGTCAGCTTGCCGTTCCGCGCCGAGGTCGATCAAGCCGCGTTCAAGAAAGACATCGAGCGCATCATTAGCCGCTACCTGACTTATGCCGATGAAGGCGCGTCGCTGTCGGAAGTGCTGTCCGTCGTGATGAAAAGCCTGAGCAATAACGGCTATCGACTGAATCCCAACATGACCCTGGCCCTCAAAGTGATCGTGCAGGTGGAAGAAGTCATGCGCACGCTCAATCCTGAAGAATCGATGATTTTCAGCGCGATTGAAGAAATGCAAGTGGTGCTGAAGCAGGAGATCACCCTGGAGAAGATCGGCGATCTCGCCAGGAAGGAAGTCAACCACTTCGTGCGCGAGGCAGTGAAGCGCCTGCCGGAGTTGCAGGGCGCGACGATCAAGTGGCTGGACAATTATCAGAAGGGCCGCTTTGAAGTCGTGGTGGACACCAGCGATCTGGGCCAGCACGTCGATCGCTTTAACGCGAGTACGGAACGGCTGATGCTGGGCATGATCCTGACCGGCATGTTGATCGGCGGCGCGATCGCGCTGGCCGTGCCCGTGGCGACCGTCGTCGGTGAGTACATTCAGCTGGCCGTGCTGCTCATTTTCGTCTCTGCGGCAGGGATTGGCCTGTGGCTGATCTATCGTCTCCTGTGGCGCGGTTTCCGCGAGGAACGACGGCTGGAACGCAGCAAGAATCCGTGGAAGTAAAAGAGATATTGGAACCGCACGGGCGAAGTGCTGAATCCCTATTGGAGTCAAACGACAACTGGCCTTGTGACGCAGCTGCAATCCTCCAATGCTGGTTTGAGCAGCAGCGATGCTGCGGCGTCAACGAGGCGAGGTACTCGTATCACTTCGCTGGATACACTGGGCGATAGCGGGCGTAATCGCCGGCCTGCTGGGAGAAGTGGTCGGGAAAGTTCATCGGTTGATGGCTTTCCGCCACGCGCCCAGCACCCACCCCTCCGCGCGTCTTTCTTCCCGTCGCCGCTGCTGCTCGATGATCTCCTGCACGTGGCCGATCTTCTCTTCGATCGCGGCCCCCAACCACAAGCGGCCTTTTTCAGCCGTTGCTTGTGTGCCCGCGCCATACGCCCCGCTGATGGTGTCGTCCGTCCACGGCGGATTGGCGATCAGCGCGCCGCCTTCGATCCAGTCCATGTAGTAATTGGGTGTGGCGATGAAGTCCACGTCGTCCACGGCGCGATCCATGCGGACGAGATCGGGCCGCAGGTGCAGGATATAGCTTGTCTCGAGTTCGCCTGCGTGCCCCATCCCGCCGATTTGCGATGTGCGATACTGCTGCAACTCGGCACTCGTCGTGTGCAGGAACGACGTCGCCACGAACATCTCCGGCCAGCGATCGCCGCAGAACTTGGCGACGTTGACGAGGAAACTGTGGTTGCCCCCGTGCCCGTTGATAAGGTAGGCCATCTTCAACCCGATCGATCTGAGCTGCCCGACGATCTCCACCCAGAAATCTTCCCACGCCCGTGGATCGATCGTGACCGTGCCGGGATACTGGCGGCGATGCATCGAGACGCCGTAAGGGAACGTCGGCAAACGGAAGATCGTGTCGGGCAGTTTCGCTTCAACGCCGCGCGCAATCGCGTCGATGATCAGCGTGTCGGTGTTGAGCGGCAGATGGAAGGCGTGCTGCTCGGTGTGGCCGGTGGCGATGAGAGCGACGCGATCGGTAGTAACCTCCCGGAGGCTCTGCAGCCTCCGGGAGGTTTTCACAACCTTCACATTCATGAAGCCATCTTCTTCGATGCTGGCGACGAGCGAATCGATCACGCGCTTGAACAGCTTGCGATCGACTGCGAACGCACTGCCTTCAAAGCCGAACGGCACGCTGGGAAACACGCAGATCAAATCGGGCTGAGAGATCGATCGGGATTGGCGGCGAACGCGCTTGATCAGATCGGCGTCCGTCATCTCGCCCAACGGAATCACGATCGGGATGTCGCGCGGCAAGGCAGCGACTTCTGGAAAGGTGAGGTTTTCGTAGCGGATGATGTCTGTCATTTCATTCCAGCCACTTAGTTGCCAACCGCCGCGCTTCTGCCTCAAAACTGGACTTGATCCGTTCCCAATCGAGCGCCACTGACAGGCGCGGCATGACATCGCGCTCGGCATTGTCGAAATTAGTCAGGGCCTCCAGCAGCATGATTTCAAAATTCGACGAGCGCGGGTACTTCCGTGGACGCAATTCCAGCAAGCGGTCGAACGATACGGTTTGGGTCAGGCAGTAGAGATCGACGAAGTCCTTGCGCGCGCCGCGCATCATGAGCGCATCCATTTTCATGAGGCCGATGTCGGCCACTGAAGCCAGCCGCAGCAGACCGGCGGCACTGACCGCTTCCAGGAGCGGATAGCCGTAACTGAAAAATCCTACGCTAAGCTGATTGACCTTGAGCAGCAGATTTCCGATCACGTCTTCACGCACTTCGACGGCTGCCCGTTGTTCCAGCGCCGCGATGATCGCGTGACGTGAAGCGTCAAAGAGTTCGTCGCGTTCGGAGAAGAAGTCAAGATCGACGGAGGGGCGATGTCCGATTTGCAGCGCCAGCGCGGTGCCGCCGGCCAGATAGAAATGTTCGGCAAAGACTTGCCGGCTGACCAGCTGCAGCACGTCACGGAGTTGTGGCGTAACGGTTTCCCAGTGAGGTTGTATTAATACGGCCATAGGGTTTGCCGCCAGTAACGCGGCTGCTCGAACTGATTGATGTTCAACACGGTGCGCCATAAATTGAAGCGGCGACGTGGCAGCCGCGCCGCGCCGCGCTGCTGCACCCAGCGGATAATGTCTTCGCGCGAGTAGCAGGCAAACAGCCAGCGCAGTTCGCCAAGATCGCCGGCGCTCAGGGTGCGTTCGATGATCAGGTCGCGATGTGTTTGCACATCGAGCGCGGCCACATCATATTCCTGAAAGTAAGCGGCCAGTGATTCGGGAATGTGCACCGTCATTTGAGATAGATCCCCGTCGGATCGAGTTCCTCGCGCAGCAGGCGCAGCTCTTCGTCGCTCGGCGGTTCGGTCGTTTTGAGATCGTCCGCCACTTTTAATTTCCAGCCCGTGTTCTTGATCGCTTGCTCGACGGTCGCGCCGGGATGAAGCGCCGTCAAAATCAACTCGCCGTCCTCATCGGGTTCGAGCAGGCCCAGATCGGTGACCACCGCTTGCGGTCCGCCGCCGCGCAAGCCTTTCGCTTCGCGCTCTGTGCGTCCCGACAAAAAGCCGGCGCTGGTGATGAAGTCGCACTTCTCCGGGAAGCGGCGCGCTTGATGCGGCGTGAGGCAGTAAATGCGATTGGCCCACGCGGCGATCTCGGCCGCGCCGCCGCTGCCGGGCAGCCGCACCTTGGGCTTGTTGTACGGACCGATCACCGTGGCGTTGATGTTGCCGAACCGATCGATCTGTGCGCCCCCCAGAAAGCCCACATCGATCTTGCCGTTCTGCAAATAGTAGGCGAAGATTTCGTACATCGAACAGATCGACGCCGCGCCGCTGACCAGGCACGGATCGCCGATCGAGAGTGGTAGTCTCGACGGCTGCGCGCCGATCACGCCTGCTTCGTAGATCATGTTTAGATTCGGCGCGTGCGTGCGCCGCGCCAGATTGCAGGCCAGGTTCGGCTGGCCGATGCCGACGAAGACCACATCGTTGTCGCGCAGCAGCCGCGCCGCGGCGACGACCATCATCTCAGAGGAAGAATAATTCATTTGGATTTGTCCCTTAGATAGCGGGTGAGCCACTTGGCTCCAGCTTCGCTGTATTTGACCACATCCGCCCACTGCACATTTTTCCACAACAGACGCGGCATGGGTTGTTGTTCGGCGTCGGCAAAATAGGCCAGCGCGCGCACTGTGATGTTGAGAAAACTTGGTCGATCAGCGTACTTAACCTCTGCCAGTTGCAGCAGACGTTCTAATGAAACGATGTCACGCAGACAGTAAAGATCCACAAAGTCACGCCGCGTGCCGCGCGAATTGATGGCCGACAATTTCATGATGCCGATGTCGATCGGCGAAGCGAGGGGCACGCCATCATAATCAACGGTGGGTTCAAGCAGTGCGTGATGCTGGGAGATAAAGCTGACATCTGCGCCGGCAATCTGGCAATAGAGCTGCCCGTCTTGTTCGCTTGTGCCACTGTAAACGCCTGTCGCCATTAATCGGGCCTGCAGCGCTTCGCGCTCCGCTGCTTCAAGTAAGTGACTTGGCGTGAACCAATCGAGATCAATTGATATGCGATGCCCAATCTGCAAGGCCAATGCGGTGCCGCCGGCTAGATAATACCCTTCCAACCACGGCTGGCCTTTCAAACATGCGAGCGCCGCTTGGCAATCTGCTGTAATGGCTTCTGGAAAGAATTTCACCATGTCATAGCCTTTGCCTGTTGTGCCCAATCAGGCGCAATGAAATCGGTGACATCTAAGTTCAGACGCCACAGCGCGAACGAACGCGGCGATAACAAGCGGAACCCGTGTTGCCGCACCCATTCGGCCAGACGCTGTTCGCCGTAATGATCAAAGAGCCAATTTACTTCTGTCCACGATCCGCGATCGAGTATGCGTTCAATGATCACGCCCGCATATTCATCAAGCGTTATCTGAGCAAAATCATATTCAGGAAATAACCACTGGCTGGATTGCGGCAACCCGTTGGGCGCAAGTTCGACAGACATATCTTTCACTCGTTACTCATCACTCGTTAGTATTTCCCGTAATTCACCGGCTCACTCATCGCTGGCGGCACTTGCAGACGTTCGTGCGTCTCTGCCCCGAGTTTGGCCCAGTATTCAGCGTGATCTTTCATGCCGTACACCCACTCATTCAACCACGCGTCGACGGTCTCGCGGCTCTCGCTGATCTTGTCCCATTCCAGGTAAAACTTGTTATCGCGATCGTAATAGCCCTGCGTGTACGAGGGATGCGCGCAGTGCGGCACGTGGCACACAGCGCCCACGATGAAGTCGGGGATCAGCGTGCGGTTGGGGTCCGATCGGATTACGGCCTCGTCGACGATCTCTTCGGCGGTGACGATGACTTTCTTGCTGGCGAACGCCACTTCTTTCTGCTCGCCCACGATGCCCCAGATTTGCGTGTTGCCGTGGGCGTCGGCGCGCTGGGCGTGGATGATGGCCACATCAGGATTGAGGGCCGGCACGGTGACCAGCTCGACGCCAGTGTAGGGGCACTGCACTTTCTGGTAGTGCGGATTCGCCTTCGCCAGGTCTTCACCGCCTGTTGGCCGCATCGGCAAAAACGGCAGGCCCATCGCTCCGGCGGTCACGCGCGTAATCATCGCAAAGTGCGAGTATTCTTCGTACGCCAATCTTCCCGCTTCCATCTCCTGCCGGATGATGCGCAGCGATCCGACGCCGGGATTGCCGCTGTACGAGAAGATGATCTTCCTGGCGCAGCCGGCGGCCACCATTTGATCGTAGATCAGATCGGGCGTGGCGCGGGCCAGCGTCAAATCCTTTTTGCGCTGGCGAATGATCTCGTGCCCGGCGGCGAACGGAATCAGGTGCGTGAAGCCAGCGGCATACACCACATCGCCGTCGTGCACATACTGATCGACAGCCTGATGCAGGGATATGACTTTGCTCATAATCATCCTCTAAAAGTCGGTGACATACGTCGAATACAGAAAGTCGATGAGCGGCTGATAGTCGGCCTGCCGATCGGCCGGCAGGGCAAAGAACAAGCCCAGCACGGCCCCGCTTCTTTGCTCCAGGTAGCCAATGACGCGATCCGCGCCCTGATCGAGGTACACCTTCACGCGGCCGTCGGGCAGCTGCTCGCTGCCGACCAGCGTGCCTTTGCCCAGGTTCAGCTGCGCCAGCTTGACGCCCCGCTCGGCCAGCTCGCTGGCGGTCAGCGTCTGATCCTCCGCGCGTTGCACCGTAACGATCTGAAACTGCCCGTTGGGCGCTGTGATCTTCGTGGACTCAGGTCCCTGGCGGCTTTCCCATTGCGCGGGAATGGCCATCGAAGACAGCTCGCCTTCCAGCGGCTCGAAGTAAGTGCCCTGGATATAATCGCTGTCGACTTTGAAAGAATCCAGCGCAGGCTGCATGGCCTTTTGAAAGTCGGCCCAGCCCGCTTCCGGTCCGCTGAGGATGAGGCCGGACAGCGCCAGCGGCTGCTGGCGAAAGACCGCCGTCCCCGATCGTTTCTCGTTTTGGCGCGAGAAGCGCAGCGCGGCCGTGTAAGAACCGTCGGCTTGCCGCTGTAAATCGGCGATCTTGAGATCTGCGGGCGCGTTGAGCAGCACGTTGATTAACTGCGTGACAATCTGTGACCCCTCGGTCTCGTTCAGTTGGCGATCGAGCAGTGCGGCATACACAACCAGCTCGGCGCGGCCGTCAGGTTCGGAAAAGGCCGCCATGGATTCGGTCGAGAGGTCGTTCTGATACTGCTTCCAGGCGCCGGGCACCTGCAGCGAAAAGATGCCGTTGCGTTGCGTGAAAGTCGTTAAGGCCGAGGTGTCAATCGGCCTGGAGGTCGCGCACGCGGCCAGCAACATTCCGCCGGCCAGCAGCGCGAGAACACGACTAAGTTGACGACGCTGAATCACGATGGAGTTCTCCTTGTTTGCGAGATGATACGCCGCCTTCGATTATACTCCCGCGCGCCATTCCCGGCCCTGAAAAAACACGGAGACACGAAGCGCGGCGCTTCATGTCTCCGTAATAGGTCGAGCCGGTTCGTTTACGCTTTTTCGATGATCGTCTGGCTCTGCTCGTGCATGTAGGTCGGGACATAGTAAACCGACCCCGCCGACTTGCCCGTGCTGCCTGATCCCTTCCAGCCGCCGAACGGTTGGAAGCCCGGCCACGCGCCCGTGGTGGCGCCCTGCGGCCGATTGGCATACGTCACGCCCGCTTCGATGTGATCGAAGAACCACTTGGCTTCCTGCTTGCTGCCATAGAACCCGGCCGTCAAACCGTAGTCCACGTTGTTCGCCATCTTCATCGCTTCGTTGACGTCGGTGTAGCCCATGATGGTCGTAATGGGTAGGAACATCTCCACTTGCCACAGGCGATGATCGGCGGGGGCGTAGGCCAGCGTCGGCGCGCAGAAATAGCCCTTGCCCAGCTCGCCTTCGATCAGGTGCTTGCCGCCGGTCAGAATCTCGCCGCCCTGCGACAGTTCTTCGCAGAAGTTGGCATAGTCGTGATAGCCGCTCTTGTTGGCCACCGGGCCAAGCCAGTTCTCGCGCTTCGTCGGATCGCCAATGGCGATCTTGTTGGTCAGATCGACCAGCTTCTGCACGAACTTTTCGCGCACGCTCTCTTCCACGTAGACGCGCGAGCAGGCCGAGCACTTCTGGCCCTGCAACCCAAACGCCGATCGCAGCACACCCTGCGCGGCCAGATCGAGATCACCCTTGGCGGTGATGATGGCCGGATTCTTGCCGCCCATCTCGGCGATGCACGGGCGCGGATACTTGCCCGTGGCGAAGGTCTTGTAGATGTGCATGCCGATGTCGTACGAACCGGTGAAGGTGATGCCGTCGACCAGCGGGCTGGAGACCAACTCCTGCCCGATCGTGGCGCCGCCGCCCGTCACGTAATTGAACACACCCGCGGGCACGCCGCCGTCGCGGAAGCATTCGGCCAGCAGGCGGCCGGAGTATGGCGTATCGGTGGCAGGCTTGAAGACCACGCTGTTGCCTGCAACCAACGCCGCGCCGCTCGGCCCGCCAGCCAGCGCGAACGGGAAGTTGAACGGCGAGATGACCACCCACAAACCGTACGGCTTGAGGATGCTGACGTTGGTGGCATTCCAGCCGACGAGCGGATCCTTGCCCATCGGTACGACGTAGCCGTTGTTGCGCTCCATCTGATCGCAGTAGTAGTAGATCAGATCGGCGGTTTCCTGCACGTCACCCAGCGCTTCCATGCGGTTCTTGCCGATTTCCAGCGCCACAACCGCGCTGATTTCGTACAGGCGCTTCTCAATCTGCGCGGCCGAGCGGCGCAAAATCTTCACGCGATCCTGCCACTTGGTGGCCGCCCACTTGGGCGCCGCAGCTTTCGCCACCGCCAGTGCTTCCTGCCCTTCGGCCACGCCGCCCTTCTGGAACGTGCCCAGCAGCCACTCGGTGTTGATGGGGCTGCGATCTTCGAACTTGGTCTCGATGAAGCGATCTTCGCCGTTGATCAACATCGGCACGTCCTGGCCCATCTCCGCGCGGACTTTGGCCACGGCCTTGTCGAAATCCGTGTGCATCTTCTCCGGCGGATTGAACATGGTGGCGTACGTCAGGCGGAACTTGCCTTCCTTCTGCGGCGCGACTTTCTTGACCGCGGCCTTCACCTTCTTCACTTCCTTCTTAACGACTTTCTTCACTGCCATGCTGGTGCCTCCTGTGTGGGGTATGGGGATTGGTTATTGGTTGTCAGTTGCTGGCTGCTGGTTGTTAGCGGTAGACGATTCAGCGAAGAAATACGGGCGCTTCAAGCCTCCTGTCAAAGTGGTCATTTTGAGTCGCAAGATAAGTCCATTGAGTCCTTCGCGCGGCACGAGGGTGTGCTGACCCACCAACCGATCGAGCATCTCCTGCGTCAACTCGCTGCCCGATCGGACTCCGCTCACTTCGACGAGTTCCAATATTTTGCATTGAAACCGATCGCCGCGCGGTTCGTAGCTCTCCACTTCAACCTGATAGGTCGCGCGCACCATGCCGGTGGAGGGCGACCAGGCGAAGCGCAGCGGGAGTTGAGTGCCAGGTTCAGGGGCCGTCATGAGCCGGCTACTCGCCCTTTTCTTTCTCGATGTAAATTAGGTCCGGTAAGGATTGTTTAGGATATTTACCCAAAGATTCTAGCTCGTGACGGCGCAAACTTGTACCTTGCTTGTTCACAAGATCGTGACCTTCAGATAAGAAATAGCGGATGAGAGCACGTTCGATGATCGGTAGGCATTTATCAACCTGCTGGCCTGGTTTGGTGATAATACGTCCAGCTAAAACAACTCGCTTGCCATTTTTGGCATTTTTGAGATGATGCATGAGCTTCAGGTTGTTTAGCTGTTTCTTTATGCGACCGCGAACTCTGCTGGCCTTCCCGACGTAAAGTGCTTCGAACTGGTTTCCCCATAGTCGGCCAAAAATGTAGATTCCGGGAGCAGGAGGTAGTCTCTCAATCTCGACAGCGTAGATCAAATTTGGATCAGCTGCATCGTTTAGCGAAATCGGGCGTAGCCATTCTATTTGGAGTTTCATAATTGTTTACCTTCATACAAAGCTAGCGACGGCCACATTGCGCGGCTTGGCCAAGCTGCGCCGATACAACTTGATGCGCTCGATTTCATACAGGGTCTCAGCGGTCAGATAACTCTCGCCGCAACTGGGACACACGATGACCGGCACATTTTCGATCACGAGTAGGTTTGCGCCTTTGCCATAGCTGCGCGTGATGTATTTGGTTTGTGCTCCGTTTTTGCCGCAGATTTCGCAAGTCATGCAAACTATACCCCCAATGTATGTCGCAACGCCTCGTCAACTTGCGCCATCGGCAGCTGACCAATGACGCGGTCGATGGCTTGATTGGTAACTGTCGCAAGGTTATCAGTCATCACCACGGAATCAGTTAGCAAGCCAGATTGTTTGCCTTCATTCGAATTCAACAGCACTGTAACGCGACTGGTATGTCCCGCTCTGAACATCCGACTTGAGATCATCGCGATCACCGTCTGTGCCAGGCCGGTATTCAGATTGTCGGCTTGAACGACCAGAGCTGGTCGCAGTTTGGCCGTGCGCAAATCCGAGTTTGGAAATAGCACGACGACGACATCGCCGCGTCTATGGCTGGGTGTTAGCAGAGGCGTAGTTGTCATACACACTCATCTCCGGGCTGTCCCAGTCTTCAGCGAATGTCCCCAAGCGTGCCCGCAGATCGGATGCTTGCTTTTCATCGATGCCGCGCGCGCGTAGATCGACGCCGTTTTCCAGGAAAGTGACAATGACGCGCGTCTCGTCGCCGATGGAAGCGGGCACTTCGGTCAATTCGATCTTCCCCTTGCGATAGACCCCTTCGATTGACTTCAACATGGCGCCTCCCCCCTACCTCATACTTCGTAACAGTTCTTCCATCACATCCAGCCCGTGCGCGAGGTCGGCCTGCTCGATCACCAATGGCGGGCTGATGACAATCAAGTTTCCGCGCACAGCGAACGAGATGCCGCGCTGGCGACCCTCGCTCACCAGCTTCTTCAACAGCGGCAGTGTCTGCGGCCAGGAAGATTGCGCCAGTTCCACAATCGCAAACAGACCCTGCCCGCGCACGTCGCCGATGATGGGCAAGCGCTGCTTCATCTCCTGCAAGCGCGTCATGAGCCACGCACCCAACTCGCGCGAGCGTTGAATCAAGTTGTCTTGCTCGTAAGCGTCCATCGCGGCGACGCCCGCCGCGCACGCCAATGGATGACCACTGTACGTCAATCCGCTTTCGAGCAGATGATCGTCAAAGTAGTCGGCCACACGCTTGTTCACCACCACCGCGCCCAGCGGCACATGCGCGCCCGTGAGGCCCTTCGCCAACGTCATCATGTCCGGCGCGTTGTCAAGGCCGTACTTCTGCCACGCGAACCACTCGCCCACGCGGCCGAAGCCGCTCATCACTTCGTCGGCGATGAGCAGGACGTTGTAGCGCTGGCAAATCTCGCGGAGGCGCGGCCAATACTTGTCCGGCGCGACGATGCCGTTGGTGCCGGCGTGCGGCTCGACCATGACCGCGGCCACGTTTTCCACGCCGACATATTCGATCAACTCGGCGACGTGATCGGCGCAGTGGATGCCGCACGAGTCGTATTTCAAGCCAAACGGGCAGCGATAGCAATACGGCGGCAGCGCATGTACGATACCGTCGAAGCCGGTCTGCGTGTGCCACGCGCGATTGTCGCCGCCCAGATCGAGCGCCATGTGCGTCGCGCCGTGATACGAACGATAGCGCGTGATGATCTTTGATCGACCCGTGACCCAGCGCGCGAACTTCACCGCGTTCTCATTGGCATCCGCTCCGGCCAGCGTGAAGAAAACCTTGCCGCCGGTCATGCCTGATTTTTCGATCAAGCGTGAAGCCAGCTCGGCGCGCGGTTCCGATCCCCAACCCGGCTGGACGTAGCACATCCGATCGGCCTGGGCTTTGATCGCGGCGATCACCTTCGGGTGTTGATGGCCCAGATTGCAGCACTCGGCCATGCTGCTGAAATCGAGATAGCGGTTCTCGTCCTGATCGATGAACCACGCGCCGCTGCCGCTGACGACGGTGGGCGCGTTCCACTGCGACTGGATCGACCACGTGTGCAGCACCGTGGCGCGTTCGTCGGATGGTTGCACAACGGGGGAAGAGGAGGTTTGGGCGCTCATGTGCCACATTGTAACAGGCAGGCGCAGGCGCGACAAGTTGAACCTCCCGGAGGCTGAGAGCCTCCGGGAGGTTAGTCATTACACCGGCGGCCACGGAATCTGCCGATAGCCCGGCAGAGGTTTGGGAAAACAACCCGACTGGATCAATTGATCGGTGCGGCGTTTCAACGCGGCGATTTCGCGCTTTTCAAGAAGTTGGCCCAGCGCACGGAGATAGAGATCGTCGCGTTGTTCGAACCGCGATCGAAAAGCCTGCAGGTTGTCCACCAACCGATCGGGGATGGGCTGCCCCGCGAATTCCCAGATCACCGTGCGCAGCTTGGGCTCCACGGCAAAACAGACGCCGTGATCGATCGCCCAGATGTGATCCTGCTCGTCGCGCAGGCAGTGCCCGGACTTGCGATCGGCGTTGTTGATGAGCAGATCGAACAGCGCGATCTGCTTGAACTGATCGTGAAAGCGCGTCTCTTCTTGCAGCGTGAAGTAATGCTCTTCGGGATTGCAGTCGATGTAGAACTGCACCATGCCCACGCCGTGCGGCCCGTCGCGCAGGACCGTGGGGGGCACGATGAACCAATCGAGCATCTGGCTCACGACGAAGGCGGCGACTTCGCGCTGACACAGCGTGCCATCCGGGAAATCCCACAGCGGACGCTCGCCCTCGCGCGGCTTATAAATCGCGGCGGTCTGCAACTTACCCAGCGTCACGGCGACCAAGAACGTATAATTGCTGCCCCACGGCAACAACCCCTGCAGCTGCACCTCACCGCGCGTGAGCAGCTCGAGGGCGCGATCAATTGAGAGGGAGAGATGATCGGAGTCGACGGGTGCGGACATGGCGGCGCGTAATGCGTGAAACGTAAAGCGTAAAATCGGCTGTTACGTTTCACGCTTTACGTTTTACGAGCAATTTCTACTGAACAACCAGATCCTTCGTGTGCCCGTTGCGCTTGGGACAGAAGTGACCCTCCGGGTTGATGGGCCGGCCGCATAGCGGGCACATGGGCCGCCCTTGCGAGACAACTTCCAGCGCATGATCGGCCATGGCCTTGGCCTGGCCGCGCGTGACCCAGAAGCGCGCCGTAATGGCGTTCTCTTCCGGCTCGCCTTCCAACTGCAGCGATTGCGCCACCACCACCACCAGGTCTTGATCAGAATCGTAGCCCAGGCCCATCTGACCGACTTTGAACTCGGCCTCCACTGGCGGCGCCAGATTGAGTTCGCTCTGTGGCACTTGCTCCAGATCGGTGCGATCAGGAAAACGCTGCGTGAGTTCTTCCAGGAACTGATGCACGCCCATGGCCAGCGCGCGCACCTGTTCCTTCTCGGTCTCAAGGGTGATGGTGGTGGGGCCGCGCCGCGCCTGCAGGTAGAACACCCGCTGGCCGGGCTGGCCTACCGTGCCGACGGTGATGGCGGAAACGGGATTCAAGTCGATGGTACGTGTCATGCTGAGTGCCTATGTGTCATTGCGAGGCGCATCTTTCTGCGCCGACGCAATCTCGTTTTGCGCGAGAGTGCGGCGTGGGCATAGGGATGCCCACTTTACGGTTTCTTGTGATGATTTTGCAACGGGCCGGTGTCGTTCAGGCGGCCCAGCCGCGCCCCGAACAGGCCCAGCTCGATCACGCTGATCGACGCCGGGCTGACGGCGAGCCGCTGGAAGTTATCCAGCGCGATGCCGCAGTAATACGCCACGATGAGTTTGATCACATCGCCGTGCGAGAAGGCAACGATGGTGTCTTTCGTATGCTGCGCGATGATCTTCTCGATCGCGCCCACGGCGCGGCTCTGCGTGGCACGGAACGATTCGCCGCCGGGAAACTGGAAAGTGCTGGGCGCGGCCTGCACGATCTTCCATTCCTTCTTGTTGGACAGCACCTTCAACGTCTGCCCCTGCCACTCGCCGAATTTCACCTCGCCCAGATCGGGGACGCGATGAATGCGCAGTCCGCGCGCTTTCGCCAGTGGCTGCGCGGTCTCGAGGGTGCGCTCCAGCGGACTGGAATAGATCGCGGCGATATCGAGCGCGGCCAGACGCCCCGGCAATTCATCGGCCTGCTTGCGGCCCAGATCGTTTAAATGTACATCCGGCAGCCAACCGGCCAGTTTCTTGTCGGCCCAATCGGTGTGGCCGTGACGAATCAGTATTAAAGTAGTCATGTAGTGCGATAGTGAGATAGTGCGATAGTTGTGTGTACCGTTAAAAATTGTACCACACGGAGAAGACGTATTGCGTGGTGTGTGAAATAAACGAGGCGTCGAGAGATTCTCCCCCGACGCCCCGTTCACGTTTTACGCATTACGCTGTACGCATTACTTTACCCGCTATGCCGAATGTGCACGATGTCCCCATCCTTCACCACGTACTCCTTGCCTTCCAGCCGCAGCTTGCCTTTGTGCTGCGCTTCCTTCAAACTGCCGAGCTCGATCAGGTCGTGATAAGCCGTCACTTCGGCGCGGATGAAGCCCTTAGCCAGATCGGTGTGAATCGCCCCCGCCGCATCCACCGCCGTTGCGCCGCGCAGAATGGTCCACGCGCGCACTTCGTCTTCACCCACCGTAAAGAACGATTGCACGCCCAGCAGATCGTACGAGAGACGAATGACCTTGCTGCGGCTCAATTCGGTGATGCCGTACTCTTCCATGAACAGGGGCGCATCTTCCGGCGAAAGTTCGGCGATCTCGCGCTCCAGCCGGCCGCGCAGCGGCACGACGGCGCTGTGCTGATGCGGATAGGCCACGTCGGGCGGCGTGCCCTCATCGGCGCAGTTGATTACGATCAGCATCGGCTTGAGCGAGAGGAAGCCGTAGCCGCGTGTCAGTTGAATTTCATCGTGCGACAGCTCGAGATCGCGCAGCGGCTTCTCTTCTTCCAGCCACGCCTTCAACTTCTCGAACAGCGCCTTCTCTTTCACGGCCACGTCTTTATCTTTTGCGCCCTTGCTGATGCTTTCGAGGATCTTCTCGTACCGGCGTTCCACGGCGCCCAGATCGTTCAGCAGAAACTCCGTGTCGAGGATCGCCAGATCGCCCGCCGGATCGATCGGGGCGGCGCCCATCGGATCGGGAAAAGCGCGCAGCACGTGCACGAAAGCATCCAGCTGGCCCAGCTGATTCACGAACGGACCGGGCAGGCCCTTCTTGGTGATGCCCTTGTCCAGACCGGCAATATCGGCGTAAGTGACCTTGGCGTAAATGGTCTTGCGCGGGTTGAACATCTTGCTCAAGATGTCCACGCGCTCGTCGGGAACGTTCGTCGTGGCGGTGTGGATTTCCAATCGGCCCGCCGAATACGCCGCGGTCGCTTTCTCCGCGCCGGCCAGCGCGTGAAACAGCGTCGTCTTACCGCTTTGGGGAAGTCCAATGATTCCTATTTCCATGCCGGCGATTATACCGCGAGTCAGCGAATCGGCGAATCGGCGCCGTTCAAGCGTGTGTTGTGCGACAAGAAACCGGGTTTCTCCGACCCGGGAACGTCATGCTATCGCGAATGGAGAAACCCGGTTTCTGGTGATTTGGTTTGAAATCACTTTGAAGCTGCCGCCAGATACAGTACCGCAGTTACTTGCCGCTCTACTCGGACTATCCTATAATGCACTCACGATTGGTGCCGCAGCCATGACCAACCCCAAGCGAACCCCGGTCTTGATTGTTGATGGTGACGAAGCCGTGCGCTCCATGCTGCAGACGGCCCTGTCGCGTGAGGAGTTTGACGTGGTCTCTGCCGTCAGCGCGGAGGATGCGCTGCGCAAGCTGGGCGTGTTGACGTTCGAGGTGGTCATTACCGATCTGCGCTTTCACGGCGTGGACGGGGTGCACTTGCTGCGCGAGATTCAACGCCGCTGGCCGGACACCATCACCATCGTGTTGACGGCTTACCCCAGCCTGGAGACTTCGGTGGCAGCGCTGCGCGCCGGAGCGCATGATTATCTGGTGAAGCCCTGCACGCCGTCCGAGATTCGTCGCAGCGTGCAGGAAGGCATCGCCAAGCGGCGCGGTCTGGCGCGGCGTGTGGAGTTGATGCAAGCGCTGGAGAAGCAGTTGGTCGACGGACTGCGGGCGATTCGCGGCGACCTTCCGCTGCCGCGCGGCGTCACCGGCGAACTGCCACCCCTGCCGCAGACCGGGCAATTGCGCGAGCCGAAGAAAGCCCACATTCTGCGCGCCGGCTCGTTCATCATCGACTATGACCAGCATGAAGCGCTGCTGGGCGACACGCCGCTCGATCTGACGCCGACCGAGTTCGACATCCTGTGCGTGCTGGTCGAGCGCGCCCCGGCAGTGCTCAGTCCGCAGGAGATCGCGCGGCGCGTGTTTGACTATCCCGTCAGCGATGTGGAAGCGCGCGAGCTGGTGCGCTGGCACGTGCACCACCTGCGCCGCAAACTGGAAATCGATCCCGATCAACCGCACATGCTGCGCAACGTGCGCGGCATCGGCTACAAACTGGATTTTGCCTGATGAAACGTGTCGCGTTGACCTTGCTCGTCACGATCGGCCTGTGCCTGCTCGTCGGCGCTGCGCCCGCGCAGGCCCGCCCGCCGGCCGTGGCGAATCCCGTGCTCACCATCGCGGCGGCGCCGTGGCCGCTGGTGGTCAATCAAAGCGCGCGCATCACCGTCACGGCCAGCAATCCCAGCGGCGAAAATGCCGACAACGTCATCGTCTCGGCTGGCGTGCCCAACAACATGATGCTGGCCAACGTCACCGCCACGCAGGGACAGATCAACGTCTTCAACATGGCCGTCACCGTTCACGCCGGCACGCTGGCGCCGGGCCAGACGATGTACGTTTATTTGGACGTCGTCGTCGTATCGGCGTATCCCACCGACGCGCCCTTCAACCTCTGCGCTGGCCTGACCTTCACCAACGGCACTGCGCGCTTGTCGTGCCTGCCCAATCAACCGGCGAGCACCTCGCCCGGCCGGCCGCCATCAACCCTGCCGCCGGGTGGCGGTCGCCCGATCTACGATCCGAACCGGCCCCCGACGTACCTGCCGGTATCGGGCCACCCGATCGATCTGCTCGGCCCGATCGTGGTGCTTAGCGGTTTGGCTGCGCTGACAATCGGCCTTGCGCGCCGCAAAGTCAACTAGCTAATCCGCTGTGATCCACTTCGTCCACCGTCGATTGAACTCGCCAAAAGAAACAGGCAGCGCCGCTTCGATCACGTCTTCTAGCGAGCGCGCTTTGCCCAGGGCATTGAGGAAACGCACCACGCCCGCTTCACCCCAATTCTCTTCGATGTAAATGACAATCGCCTCGGCTTCAGCTGCGGCCACGTGTTCCAGCAGGCCAACGGCATGGCCCGTGGTCGGCCAGTCCCATAACGCTACCAGCGGCACCAGCGTCTCGCCGCGCAGCTGGTCCACGTACCGCTCGCGCCGCGAAAACAGCTGGCCGTTGGGCGTGAACGCCAGCGTCGGCGGCAGGCTCACGGGTTGATAGAACACGTCCAGCAGAAAGAGGTCGTCCAGCAACCGCGCCCGTTTCCAGGTGGCGACGGCTTGCAGGAACAGACTGCCGCCGCGTTCCGTCTCCCAGCGGGCGTAATCGCCAGACGCCAACCTTACCACCGGATCGATCAGCGTGGCGTAAGCCATGGACACGTAGGGATCGCCCAACGCATTGGCGTCCTCGTAGTAACCCACCACGCGCGGCGAGGGCAGCTCGATCGCCAGTGTGCCGCGTTGATCGCGCACGGTGGGCTGCGTCAACAGCGGCTGGATGGTGATGGACAGCGTCAGGCCCGGCGTCCACCGGCCGGACTCAGCCGCGGGCGGCGGGCATTGCAGGCTTTCGCACAAATTCTGATAGGCGCGCGCAAACCGATCGAGCACGGGGCTGACGACGGGCGCTTCTTCGATCGGATGATCGATCGTGATGGGGCCGATCGCCCCCGCGTCGCCCGTCATGACCGTCGCCCGCTGGCCGCTCCAGAAGGATTGATCGGGCAGCGTCCACACCCAGCGATCGCCCTCCAGCCGGTAGAAGCGCGTGTGCCGATAAAAATCGCCGTGGCGGAATTGTCCCAGTTTCACCCACGCCACGCCGCTGGGCAGCGTGCCCGTTTCAAAGACCGTGTAGCGCGTTTGAAAGGACGGCGGCCCCCAGCGGCCATAGGCGTTTTGTAATGCCGCATACCAGTCGGCATACGCCAGCGGCAGGCGGGCCGGTGCAGGATTGAAAGCGACCCCGGCGCCCTCGGCCATGGACGC
The DNA here is from genome assembly GCA_964398185.1 of uncultured Anaerolineae bacterium. Taxonomy (GTDB): domain Bacteria; phylum Chloroflexota; class Anaerolineae; order Fen-1058; family Fen-1058; genus Fen-1058. Next base: position 48,094 of record CAYNML010000023.1, read on the forward strand.
CAGAAACTCCGCATCACGTTCGGTGGCGGCCGCGATCGATTCTGGCGCGGGCTGCGGCGGCTGCGGCGCAGCAATTACCGTGGGAGTTGGCGCGGAGCCGATCGGGTTGGGGGGCGGCGCAGGGATCGATCGATACAACACCCCCAGGCCCACGCCCAACCCGATCGCGCCGATCACGATCCAGCGGCGGCGCGGTGAGCGCCCGGCGCTGGTGGTGCGCGCGATGGTTTCTTGATCGGCGTCGTCGCCGACGCGCCATTCAATATCGGGACTCATGTTTGAGAAAGAGGAACGGAGAGAATCATTTCTGCTCTCCAGCGGGTCTTGGCCTGGGGAAATTGTACCTGATGGTTACGGTTGGGGGAGATCGTGCAGCGTCACATCGCCGGACAGCAAACGCTGCACGGGTTGATCAGCCGTACGCAACAGCAGCGCGCCGTCGGCGTCGACGCCTGCGGCGTAGCCTTCCACCGTTTGTCCGTTGAGGTTGACGCGGATGTTGCGCCGGAGGTTGATCAGCCGCGCGGCCCACGCTTCACGCAAGGGATCGTCTGTGGCGATCTCGGCATACCGATCGATCCACGCGGCGACCACGGCCTTCAACACCGCCCAGCGATCGAGCTCGCCACCCGCCAGGTGCATCAAGCTCGTGGCGATCTCGCGCAGTTCGCGCTGCTGCGAGAAATCGACGTTGACGTTGAGGCCGATGCCCGTGACCGCATACGCGATGTCGTCGCCTTGAAACGCACACTCCGTCAGGATGCCGCCCACTTTCCACCAGCGATCCGCGGTGTGAAAGACCACGTCGTTGGGCCATTTCAGATCGAGCCGCAGGCCGGTGGCGTACTGAATGCCTTCCACCACGGCGAGGCCGGCCAGCATGGTGAGGCGCATGGCCTGTGGGGCCGCGATAGCCGGTCGGGTGAGCAGGCTGAACGCCAGCGCCGTGCCGGGGGGCGTGTACCACGATCGGCCCTGGCGACCGCGCCCGGCCAGCTGTTCATCGGCTGCGATCAGCGCAATCTCTGGCGCGCCCTGCGCGGCCAACTCGCGCGCTCGATCGTTGGTGGAGCCGATCGCAGCGTGATGTTCCACCAGACTGATTTTGGCCAGGTCGTTGAAGAGCGCAGGAAGCATGACTGCAATTGTACTGCCAGATGGACAGATGTGAAAAATGATCCAGGCCCCCGGGTTTGAGGTAAAATAGGAGCAGCAGGCGACACCCCTTCAGCGTGTCAATCTGGTGGGACAGGAACCCGCATGGATCATCTCTGGCGCGATCGCATGGCCTATATTCTCGGCGCGGGTAAGCCGCCGGAAGGCGTGTGCGTTTTTTGCGAAGCCCCGCAGCAGACCGACGATGCCCGGGTGTACATCTTGCATCGCGGCACACTGGCGTACGTGATCCTCAATATTTTTCCGTACAACACGGGCCACGTCATGATCAACCCTTACGCGCACGTCGACTCCATCGAGAAACTGGACGACGCGGCTTTGCTGGAGATCATGCAGTTGACCAATCTGAGCCTGACGGCCATCCGGCGCGTCTCCAATCCGCACGGCTTCAACCTGGGCGCGAACCTGGGCAAAGCGGCGGGCGGCGGCATCGATCAGCACTTTCACTTTCACATCGTGCCGCGCTGGCAGGGCGACACCAACTTCATGCCCATCGTGGCGCAGACGCGCGTGCTGCCGGAAAATCTGGATAGTTTGTATGCGCGGCTGCGGCCCGCGTTTGACGAGGTGGCGCAGCAGATGAAACTTTAGAAACCCGGTTTCTTCACGCACACCGACACTGCACCCAAGGCAGTGCGGCGCAAGTGTCACGCATCACGTTTCACGTCACATCCCACCCTAAGGAGACAGGTGATATGGCCCCACCCACCCCCAAGTCCGATCGTGATCCAGTGATCGTTAGTGCGGCGCGCACGCCCGTGGGCAAATTCACGGGTGCGCTCGCTGCACTCCCCGCCACGCGCCTCGGCGCCGTCGCCGTGCGGGCCGCCGTTCAGCGCGCGGGCATCGACGCCGAACAAATCGACGAAGTGCTGCTCGGGCAAGTCGTCACGGCGGGCGCGGGACAGGCGCCGGCGCGGCAAGCAGCCATCGCCGCCGGGCTGCCCGACTCCGTTGGCGCAGTGACGCTGAACAAAGTCTGCGGTTCCGGTCTGGAAGCGGTGATGCTGGCCGCTTCGATGATCAAAGCCGGCGATGGCGATCTCTATGTAGCGGGCGGCATGGAGAGCATGAGCAATGCGCCCTATCTGCTGCCCGAGGAACGATCGGGCCACAAGTACGGCCACACGCAAGTCCTCGATGCGCTGCAGCTCGACGGGCTGTGGTGCGCGCTGGAAGATCAGAGCATGGGCCTCGCCGCCGAATTCATCGCGGATCAATTCGAGGTCACGCGCGCCGAGATGGACGAGTTTGCCTATCACAGCCACCGCCAAGCTATCGCCGCCATTGACGCGGGCAAGTTCAAGAACGAGATTGTTCCCGTCGAACTTAAAGACGCCAAAGGCCGCGTGACTATCGTCGATACCGACGAAGGCCCGCGCCGCGATACCTCGCTGGAGGCGCTCGCCAGGCTGAAGCCTGCCTTCAAAAGCGATGGCCGCGTCACGGCGGGCAATGCGCCCGGCATGAATGACGGCGCGGCGGCGCTCGTCGTGATGAGCCGCGCGCAAGCCGATCGGTTGGGGGTGAAGCCGCTGGCCCGCATCGTCGGCTATACGCACGCGGCGGTTCCGGCTAAATGGTTGTTCGTCGCGCCCGCGCGCGCCATTCCCAAATTGCTGGACAAGATCAACTGGACGTTGGACAATGTCGATCTGATCGAGATCAACGAAGCCTTTGCCGCGCAGGTCATCGCCGATGCGCGCGGCGTGGAGCAGGCCGGGCAGCGCTGGGAGTGGGACAAGGTCAACGTCAACGGCGGCGCGATCGCGCTCGGCCACCCCATCGGCTGCAGCGGCGCGCGCGTGCTGACCACGTTGATCTACGCGCTGCACGATCGCGGCTTGCAGCGCGGCCTGGCCACGTTGTGCCTGGGCGGCGGTGAAGCGGTGGCCATGGCGATTGAAACGAACGAGTAACGAGTAATGAGTAACGAGTAAGTTGCTCATTACTCGTTACTCGTTACTCATTAACCAACTTCGGAGGGACCTCATCATGACCTTTCAAACCATTGGCGTCGTCGGTGTCGGGCAAATGGGCAGCGGCATTGTCGAGGCGTTCGCGCGGGCCGGCTGCGACGTGATCGCGCGCGAGATCAATGACGACTTGCTGGATCGCGGCCAGGCGTACTTGCAGCGTTCGCTGGCGCGCGGCGTGGAGCGCGGCAAAATCACGCAGGCAGAAGCTGACGCGGCGCTGGGGCGCATCTCGTTCACAACGCACCTGGCGGACTTTGCGCACTGCGATCTGGTGGTCGAAGCCGCGACGGAAAACATGGCGCTGAAGAAGACGCTGTTCACCGAACTCGACGTGATCTGCAAAGCTGAGGCTATTCTGGCGTCCAACACGTCGTCGCTGTCGATCACGGAGATCGCGTCGGCCACGCAGCGGCCCGATAAAGTGGTGGGGCTGCACTTCTTCAACCCGGTGCCGGTGATGCCCCTCATCGAGATCGTGCGCGGCCTGCTGACCAGCGACGAGACGCTGGACGCGGTGCGCGCGCTGGGGCAGGTGCTGGGCAAGCAGCTGGTCTTGGCCAAAGACAATCCCGGCTTCATCGTCAATTTGCTGCTGGTGCCGTATCTGTTCGACGCGATCCGCGCGCTGGAGAACGGCGTGGCGACGAAGGAAGACATCGACACCGGCATCAAGCTGGGCCTCAATCACCCGATGGGGCCGTTCACGCTGCTCGATTTTATCGGGCTGGATACGTGCCTGTTCATCGGCGATGCGATGTATCAGGAGTTCAAAGAGGCGCGCTATGCAGCGCCGCCGTTATTGCGCCGGATGGTCACCGCCGGCCTGCTGGGCCGCAAGAGCGGGCGCGGCTTCTACGCATATTAGATCGACCGCGGTATTTGGCAAGCGCGCTTACCTCAAGCGCGCTTTTCGTTATATACTGAATACCATATGCTGCGGTTGTCGATTCCACAGCACACCCGCCGGCTCGCCTGAGGAGACTGCTTATGCTGGCACAACTGCGAAGTTATCTGAACCCGCCCGTTTTTCCCGGTGATGAAGAGCGGACGTTCACGGCCAATCTCCTGCACGTGATCCTGTGGTCGCTGCTGGTGGGCATCTGCCTGTATACCTTCGTTGCCTCTGTATTTGCCATCATCCAGCCGCACAGGCTGCTGGCTGCCTGGCTGTACGTGATAGCCGTGGGCGCGCTGGCGGTGAGTTTGATGCTGATCATGCGGCGCGGGTACGTGCGCTTTGCGGCGATTGCGTTGAATGTCGGCTTCTGGATCATCCTCACAGTCGCCGCGTATTCCAACGGAGGCGTCGCGGCGCCCGCTTACAGCGGTTATCTCATCGTCATCATCTGCACCTGCCTGCTGGTGAGCTGGCAGTGGGGTCTGGCGGCTGCGCTGGCGTCAATTCTGGCCGGGCTGTTTTTCCTGCAAATGCCGTTGCCTGACTGGGCGGCCACTTACAGTTATTGGTCGGTCTGGAGCGCTAACGTCGCCTACTTCTTTGTGACCACCATGCTGCTGGCGCTGGCGCTGCGCGCCATCAAGCGCGCCTCGCAGCAAGCTCGCGCCGCCTTGTTCGAACAGCAGAAAACCCAGCAGGCGTTAAGCCACAGCGAGCAGCGCTTCCGCGCTATTTTCGATGCCGTCAACGATGCGATCTTTGTGCAGGATCTGAGCGATGGCCGCATTCTGGATGTCAATCAGAAGATGTGCGAGATGTATGGTTACACCGTGGAAGAAGCGCGGCAGCTGCTCGTGGGAGATCTCAGCTCGGGCAGCGCGCCCTACACGCAGCAGGCGGCGCTGGCCTGGATGCAGCAGGCGGCCAGTGGCGAGCCGCAGATTTTTGAATGGCTGGCCAAAGATCGCGCCGGGCGGCTGTTCTGGGTGGAAGTGAACATGCGCCGCGCCGCTATCGACGGGCAAGATCGGCTGCTGGTGGTGGTGCGCAATATTGATGATCGCAAGCGTGTCGAGGAAACACTGCACCGCGAGCAGCTCGCTACCCGGCAGATCGCCGAGGCGGCCCTGCTGACGCCCACCCTGGAAGAGTTTTATCAGGCCGTGCATGCCACCGTTAGGTCGCTGGTACCGGCCGATAATTTCTACATTGCTTTATATGACGCGGCCCGCGATCAACTCAGCGTGCCGTATCTGGCCGATGAATTTGATCGATCCTGGGAACCTTATGCGCCCGGCAAGGGGCTGAGTGCTTACATTCTGCGCACCGGCGAGCCGCTCTTGGTCACTCCCGAAATCCTGGCCGAATTGGAGCAGAAAGGTGAAGCGGAAATCCTCAATCGGCGCATGGCGGAATGGCTGGGCGTTCCGCTCAAGACGGCGCAGGGCCTGTTGGGCGTGATGGCCGTGCAGAACTATTCCGGTCCGGTCCGTCTGAACGAGAAACACAAAGACCTGCTGGTGTTCGTCTCGGCGCAAGTCGCCATGGCGATCGAACGCAAACGCGCTGCGGAGCGCGAGCGCCGCTTTGGTCAGGGCTTGCGCGCCATTATTGAGGCGGCGCAGGAATTGATGGATTGCGCGGATTTGGATGTGATGTACCGGCGGGGCGTGGAGCTGGCGCGCGAAAAGCTGGGCCTGGAGCGCTGCGGGTTGTTCGTGCTGGACGAGCACGCGACATATCTGCGCGGCACGTACGGCACCGACGATCAGGGGCGCACGGTGGATGAGCATCAAGCGCAGGACCCGATTTCGCCCGAGCGCCACCGCGAATTGTTTGCCACGCCCGATCGCTTGTGGACCGTTTATGAACGGCCTCTCACCTATTGGCAGTCAGACGCCATCGTGCATTTGCCGCAGCCGGGCTGGAATGTGGGCACGGTGATTCGCAGTCGCCACCGCACGATCGGCGTCTTGTACAACGATGCCGGCCTGACGCAGGCTCCGGTGAATGAAACGCAGCAGGACCTGACCGCTGTCTATGCGTCTCTCCTGGGGAGCCTGCTCGATCTCAAACGCGCTGAGATGGAGGTGGCGCACGAGCGCGACCTGCTGCAGGCCTTGATGGATAACTTCCCGGACACGATCTATTTCAAGGATACGGCCTCGCGTTTCACGCGCATCAATCGCGCGCAAGCCAACCTGCTGGGGATCGCAACTCCCGAGCAGGCGATTGGCAAGAGCGACGCCGATTTCTTCCGGGACAGCGATCTGGCTCACCTGTTCCTGGCAGAAGAACAGCAGTTGATGAGCAGTGGGGAGCCGATCATCGATCGGGTGGAGTACAACCCCACGCCCGACGGACGGCCGCGCTGGCTGTCGGCCAGCAAGGTGCCGCTGCGCGACGCCGCCGGGCAGATCGTGGGCATGGTGGGCGTTTCGCGTGACATCACCGATCGCATGCTGGCCGAGCAGCGCGAGAAGACGATCAGTCAGGGGTTGCGCGCGGCCATCGAAGCGGCCGACGAGTTGATTGGCTGCGCGGACCTGGACACGTTGTATCGTCGCGCGGTGGAATTGGCGCGCGAGAAGCTGGAAGTGGAGCGCTGCGGCCTCTTTATGCTGGATGAACAGGGCTGGCTGCGCGGCGCGTATGGCACCGATATGCAGCGCCAGACCACGGATGAGCGGGGCGCCCAATTTCCGCCAGTCAATGCGGCCGATTTTGATGCGGCGGCCAATCAATTATGGACCGTGAACGAGGCCGAGCAGACGTATTGGGATGCGGCACAGCAGCAGGTCGTGGGGACGGGGTGGATTGCCTCCACGTTCATCCGCACGCGGGAGCGCATCATCGGCGTATTGTATAACGATACCGCCATCACCCACGCGCCGGTCGACGAAGCCCGGCAGGAGGTGCTGGCCGTGTATTGTTCGCTGCTGGGCAGTTTGATCGAACTGAAGCGCGCCGAGGAAGCCATGCGTGAATCAGAGGCGCTGTATCGCCGCGCGATAGAAGCCGCGGGGGCGGTGCCCTACTATCTTGACTACCCAAGCGAATCCTACCGCTTCATGGGCGAGGGCATTCTGGCGATGACGGGTTTGAAACCGGCTGAGATGCAGCCGCTGGTCTGGAATGATTTGATCCTGGAGGCCGGCCCGCTGGGGCAGACGCTGGGGTTGTCGTGGCAGGAGGCGGTGCATGAGACGCGCAGCGGGCATGTCAACGAATGGCGGTGTGACTACCGGATTCGCGGGCGGGACGGGGTGGAGCGCTGGATTACGGATGCTTCGATTCAGGTGCTGGATGAGCAGGGCCAGCCGCGCGGCGCGATCGGTATTCTGCAGGACATCTCCGACCGGAAGCAGGTGGAGCTGGCGCTGCGCGAGAGCGAGGCCACCACACGCGCGCTGCTGGACGCCATCCCGGATGCGATCTTCCGTTTTGATGCCCACGGCGTTTGCAAGGAATACATTCCCGCCAGGGATGTTGCGCCATTGCTGCCGCCCGACGAGTTCATCGGCCGGCCCTACGCCGCTGTCATGCCGCCCGTCATCGTAGAGCAGCTGGATCTCAATTTGCGGCAGGTGCTGGAAGAGGGCGGCCTGCGCAGCTACGAATACCCCCTGTCCATCGCCGATGAGGAGCGCTATTTTGAGGCGCGCCTGGTGAAGATGGCGCAGGGCGATGTCCTGGACATGGTGCGCGATGTCACCGATCGCAAGCGGGCCGAGCTGGCGCTGCAGCAGCGCGAAGCATTTTTGCGTTCCATCTTCGATAATTTTCCCTACCGGATCTGGTTGAAAGATACAGACGGTCGCTATCTCGCCGCCAATCGCACGCTGGCCCGCTCACTGGGGTGGGAGCAGGTGGAGGATTTGATCGGCAAGACCGATTGGGATCTGACCCCCACGGTGGCGGCCAGTTTCGCGGCCGATGATCGCGCTGTCATGGAGAGCCGGACGCAGAAGCTGGTGGAGGAGATCGTCATCGATCACGGTGAGGAAAAATGGTTCGAGACATTCAAGTCGCCGATTTTTGATGCGCACGGCCAGGTCATCGGCACGGCGGGCTTCTCGCACGATATTACGGCGCGGCGCCAGGCCGAGGCCGCCATCCGCGAGAGCGAGGCGTTGTTCCGGCAGCTGGCCGACAATGCGCCGGCGTTGATTGCCATGAGCGCTGAAAACGGTGAGCTGACGTATCTGAATCGCGCCTGGCATGAGTTCCGTGGCGACCTGCCTGCTTTACCGCTGGACGAATGGGCTGTGCACATTCACCCGGAGGATCGTTACCGGTATACCCACGAAGTCCGATCGGCGCTGCACGACCAGCGCAAGCTGACGACGGAATATCGCGTGCGGCGGGTCGATGGCCAGTATCGCTGGCTGCTCGACACGATCGTGCCGCGTTATGCCGCCGACGAGCGCTGTGCGGGATTCATCGGCATCGCCATTGACATCACCGATCGGAAAAATGCGGAAGAAGCCTTGCGCCGCAGTGAAGGCCGCCTGCGGTTGATTACCGACAACATGGCGGACAGTGTCAGCCAGGTCGATGCGCAGCAGCGGCTGATCTATGTCAGCCCGTCCGCCGAGCGCGTCTATGGACAGGCCGTGGGTGATTTGCTGGGACGTTCGTTGTATGAGTACGTGCATCCCGAAGACAGCGCGCGGATCTACCATCAAGTGATGATGGCCGCCGAGCTGCGCGCGGGTTCCCTGCGCCTGGAGTATCGCTATCGCCACGCGGCCGGGCATTACTGCTGGGTCGAGTCGGAGCTGCGGTTGCTGTACGACGAGCGGGGCGGCTTTGCCGGGGCCGTCCTGGGGTCGCGCGACATTTCGGCCCGCAAGCAGATCGAAAACGAACGCGAGAAATTGATCAGGGAGCTGGAGGATAAAAACGCCGAACTGGAGCGCTTCACCTACACGGTCTCGCACGATCTGAAGAGTCCGCTCATTACGATTCGCGGCTTCCTGGGTTTTCTGGAGAAAGACGCGACCAGCGGCAACCTCGATCGGCTGCGCGCCGATGTGGCGCGGATTGCCGAAGCGACGACGCGTATGCAGCGGCTGCTGGACGAGCTGCTGGAACTGTCACGCATTGGCCGCATGACCAATGCGCCCGAGGAAGTCGCGTTCGATCAGGTTGCGCGGGAAGCGGTGGAGCTGGTGCAGGGACGGATTCTGGCGCGCGGCGTGCAGGTGGAAATTATGCCTAATCTGCCGGTCGTGTATGCCGATCGCACGCGGCTGGTGGAGGCGGTACAGAATCTGGTGGATAACGCCGTGAAGTTCATGGGCGATCAGCCGGCGCCGCACATCACCATTGGCGTGCTGGGCGCCGAGCGCGCCGGCATGCCCATCTTTTTTGTAGAGGATAACGGCCTGGGAATTGAGCCGCAATATCACGAGCGCATTTTTGGTTTGTTCAACAAACTGGATGCCAAGTCGGAAGGCACTGGCGTGGGCCTGGCGTTGGTGAAGCGCATCATCGATTTGCATGGCGGTTACATCTGGGTCGAGTCGGATGGAGCAGGCCGGGGCGCCACCTTCTTCTTTACTCTGCCGCGTCCAGCGGCTGCCACGAATGCTTGAGGTTAGCAGCTGGCGAAAGTGTCTACCGTGAAGCGCACGGCAGACGCGCGTGGATTGAGGCAAACGGACTGAGGCAGGCTTCCATACTTTCTGCTGAGTTACTGGCATGAATCTTGGCCGCGATGAAAGGGCATAGAAATAGCATGACGCAAGATCAGCGTGCGGCGATCCCGCTGGCCGGCAGCCTGGCGGCCACTGAGCATGTGCAGAATCGCAAGGCCATGACCCAGACGATCCTGACGATGATGAGCGCCGCCTTGCTGGCGTTCACCCTTCCGATCGTGTGGGGGACGCTGAGCGGGGCGTTTGAAAGCGAAGACAGCCTGCTGATTCTCTCGATCGATGCGCTCGTTATCGGCAGTTGGTGGCTTGCCCGCCGCGGTCAGTGGCGGCCGGGCAGTTATCTGGCGCCAGCGTCGATGTTCATGCTGGGGGTGTATGGCTCTTATTTTGTCGGCCTGGCCACCAGTTTTGTGCTGTTCTACGCCATCGCGTTGGTGCTTGCTTCCCTGCTGCTGGGGACGCGGGCCATGTGGGGCCTGCTGGCGCTCGTCCTGATCACGCATCTGGGGCTTGGCCTGACACGCGCCACGGAACCGCTGGTGGCTGAGGCGCCGACGATTATTACTTTCAGCGGCGCGCTGGTGGGCCTGGGGCTGCTATTGTGGTTTGCCAGCCGCCAGATTACGACGGCGCTGGCGCAGTGGCGCGCCACTGCCGCGCGTCTGCAAACCGAGATTGACGAACATGCGCGCGCGGAAGAAGCGTTGCGCGCTTCACAGGCGCTGCTGCATTCGCTGATCGAAAGTCTGCCGCAGAATATCTACAGCAAAGATAGGCAGGGCCGCTTCATCTTTGCCAATCAACGCTACTGCGCCACCGAGGGCCGGGCGGCGCACGAGATCGTCGGCCGGACCGATTACGATCTGCATCCCCCGGCGCTGGCGGAAAAATACCGGGCGGACGATCGGCAGGTGATGGAAGCGGGCCGCCCGGTTGAGATCGTGGAGGAACATCAGCCGCTGGGCCGTAAGAAGTTTTACGTGCAGGTGATCAAAGCGCCGCTGGTGGATGCGCGCGGCGCCGTGGCCGGCACGCTGGGCATCTTCTGGGACATCACCGCGCAGCAGCGCGCGGCGCACGAGCGCGAGCGCCTCATCGCCGAATTGGAGGCGAAGAATGAGGAACTGGAGCAGTTCACGTACACGGTGTCGCATGATCTGAAAGCGCCGTTGATCACGGTGCGCGGCTTTCTGGGACTGCTGGAACAGGATGCGCTGGCGGGAGATCATGAGCGGATGCGCGCGGATATTCAGCGCATCAAGGACGCCACCGATCGCATGCGTCAACTGCTGGACGAGCTGCTGGAACTGTCGCGCATTGGACGCTTGCTGCATCCGCCAACCACGGTCTCGCTAACGGCGCTGGCGCAGGAAGCGATCCGGTTGGTGCAGGGGCGCATTGCGGCGCGTGGGGTGCAGATTGAGCTTGAGCCCGATCTGCCGCTGGTCTACGGAGATCGGGTGCGGCTGGTGGAAGTGCTGCAGAATTTGATCGACAACGCCTGCAAGTTCATGGGCGATCAGCCGGCGCCGCGCATCACGATCGGACGGCGGGGAACCGATCGGGATGGAAAGCCGATCGTGTCTGTGGCGGACAATGGCCGCGGAATCGATCCACAATACCACGAGAAGATCTTCGGCTTATTCAATCAGCTGGATCCCCGGACGGAAGGGACCGGCATCGGGTTGGCGCTGGTGAAGCGCATTGTGGAAGTGCATGGCGGGCGCATCTGGGTGGAATCGGCCGGCCCGAACTGCGGCAGCACTTTCTGTTTCTCGTTGCCGGCAGCGCCAGACAAGACACACTGAAGGCAGATTGCTATGGCTGATGAAGCTGTTGCTCACTCCGTTTCACTAACTGACTCTCCCGCGTCCGTACAGACGGTGGGCTTGCTGGTCGGTTCGGCAGAGGATAAATATGAGAATGCGCTGCTGCGCGGTATCGCTGAGGTGTTGCAGTCGGCGGGGGTCAATCTGATCTGTTTTACCAGCGGGGCGTTGCGCTCGCTGCACGGGTTTGAGGCGCAGCGCAACGTATTGTATGACCTGGTGAATGCGGACAATGTCAACGGTTTGATCATCAGCGGCACGCTGGCGCATTCCGTGAGCCTGGCGGAGATTGAAGCTTTGTGTTGGCGTTACCAGCCGCTGCCGCTGGTTACGGTGGCGCTGCAGTTGGCCGGGGCGCCCAGCATCATGGTTGACAGCGGCCAGGGGATGCAGGCGGTGGTGGAGCATTTGATCACCGTGCACGGTTACCGGCGCATTGCTTTTCTGCGTGGACCGCGCGGGCAGCAAGAAGCTGAAGATCGTTACGCCGCTTACGTGAATACGCTGGCGCACTATCACTTGCCGGTCGACCCCGATCTGGTGTTGACCGGCGATTATACGAGCGAGTCTGGCGCGGCGGCGCTGCACGATCGGCTTGCGCGGGGCAGCCTCGGCTGCGAGGCGCTGGTGTCGGCCAATGATTCCATGGCGCTGGGTGCGCTGGAGGTACTGCAGGCGCACAATGTGCAGGTGCCGGCCGAGTTTGCTCTGACGGGCTTTGACGATACGGAGGAGGGGCGCTTCAGTACGCCGTCGTTGACGACAGTGCGCCAATCGGTCTATCAGCAGGGCCGTGAGGCGGCGCGCTTGATGCTGGCGCGGCTGCGCGGCGAGGCCGTGCCCCAACAGACCACGATGCCCAGCGCGCTGGTGGTGCGCCAGTCATGCGGCTGCTTCGATCAACGTGTGATGCTGGCGGCAGCCGCGCTTGTTGGCGAGCCGGACACGGCGGAATCAAGCGCAGCGGTTTGGTCGGACAACGCACCTTCGCCGGCATTGGCCGATCTGATTGCGCACGCAGCGCCAGTGCTGCCGGCCGAGGTGGCGACTGCCTGGTTGCAGCGGTTGGATGCCGCGTTTGTCGCTGATTTGAAGGGGGAACAGCCAGGGTTGTGCTTGCAGACGCTGGATGCGCTGCTGACCGAAGGGCAGTATATTGACGATAACGACGGCGGGCAGTGGCATGACGTGTTGTCGATTATGCGCGCCGCCTGGTTGCCCAGGTTGCGCGGCACTAGCTGGCTGATACCGGCCGAGAAAGTGTGGCATCAGGCGCGCACGTTGATCAGTGAGCGCACTTACTTGCGGCAGGCTCGCTGGCGCGTGCAGACGGAACAGCGGGCCGCCCTGTTGCGCGAACTCAGCGAGGCCATGGTCACCTCGTTCAATCTGGCCGATGTGCTGGATGTGATGGCGTGGGAATTGCCGCGGCTGCGGGTGAAAGCCTGTTATTTGTCGCTGTTTGACGAGCCTGGCGTGTCGGTGGAACAAGCTCGCTTGATTTTGGCCTTTGATCAGTTGGGACGTCAGCCAGTGCCGCCGGCCGGTGAACGGTTTCTGTCACGCTGGCTGGTGCCGCCCGCCCGCTTGCGCTGTGCGCCGCCGTATATGCTGGTGGTTGAGGTGTTGTACTCTAAAGAAGAGCGGCTGGGGTTTGTGCTGTTTGAAGTAGACGCGCTGGGCGCCAGTGTGTGCGGCGCGCTGCGCGGGCAGCTGAGCAGCGCCTTGCAGGGCGTTATGCTGTTGGAACAGCGGCGTCAGGCCGAGACCGCCTTGCAGCAGCATCGCGATCAACTGGAGCAGCTGGTGGAAGCGCGCACGCTGGCGCTGGTTGAAACCAATGCCGATCTAGAAGCCAAGAACGCCGAACTGGAACGATTCACGTACACGGTGTCGCATGACTTGAAAGCGCCGCTGATCACGATTCGCGGGTTCCTGGGTTTTGCAGAGCAGGACGCGCAGGCGGGCAACTGGGAACGGTTCGCCGTGGATATGACGCGCATTGTCGAGGCGACAGAGAAGATGCGGCGCTTGCTGGACGATTTGCTGGAACTATCGCGGATTGGGCGCTTGATGAATGCGCCGGAGAGCATGCCGCTGAGCGCCGTCGTGCACGAGGCGCTGCAAGTTGTGCAGGGGCGCATTGCGGCGCGTGGGGTGCAGATTGAGCTTGAGCCCGATCTGCCGCTGGTCTACGGAGATCGGGTGCGGCTGGTGGAAGTGCTGCAGAATTTGATCGACAACGCCTGCAAGTTCATGGGCGATCAGCCGGCGCCGCGCATCACGATCGGACGGCGGGGAACCGATCGGGATGGAAAGCCGATCGTGTCTGTGGCGGACAATGGCCGCGGAATCGATCCACAATACCACGAGAAGATCTTCGGCTTATTCAATCAGCTGGATCCCCGGACGGAAGGGACCGGCATCGGGTTGGCGCTGGTGAAGCGCATTGTGGAAGTGCATGGCGGGCGCATCTGGGTGGAATCGGCCGGGCAGGGCACGGGCAGCACCTTCTACTTCACCCTGCCGGACACGCCGCCAGCTTGAGCGGTCTGGCGCGCGGTTTGCCGACGGTTGATAGACTCGCTCTGATCTTGCGGTAAAATACACGCTAAAGGATGTGATCACGCTGAGCGGATCCATGACGCATCGGCCAGCCGTCACGTTTATATGCCACCCGGACGCGGGTCAGTGTGCCGCCAGGGGCGCTCACGTGGAGCATACGTCATGTCGCAACGAGCTCATGTTCATTTCTTCAGGAGAAGACCCATGAATGGCGAACCAGTTCTGGTGATGCTGGTGGAAGACAACGTCGATCATGCGGAGTTGGTCATGCGCACGCTGGCGGAACATCGCGTGGCCAATCACATCCGGCATTTTATGGACGGCCAGGCGGCCCTGGATTATCTGTTCCACCAGGGGGCGTATGCCGATACGGCGGCGAATCCCCTGCCGCACGTCATTTTGCTGGACCTGCGCCTGCCGCGCGTGGACGGGCTGGAAGTGCTGAAGAAGATCAAGGACGCTGACGCGCTCAAGCATATTCCAGTGGTGGTGCTGACGACGTCCGAGGCGGAACGCGATGTGGCGCGCGCGTATGATCATCACGTCAACAGTTATCTGGTCAAGCCGGTGGGGTACGAAGAGTTCAACGAGCTGATGGAAGATCTGGGGTTCTATTGGCTGGGATGGAACACTCACCCGCACGCGTGACCGGGCCGGGGCAAGAATGAGGCGGGATGTCTGACGAGCTGACGCGCGTTCTGTTGGTGGAAGATGATCCGGCGCACGCCGAGCTGGTGCGCCGTGCTTTCGCCATGCGCGATCGGCGCGTTGAACTGCGCGTGGCTGAAACGCTGAACGAGGCGCGGGGCTGCCTGGCAGAACCATCCGGTCGGCTGCACCTGGTGATTTCTGACTGGCGCCTGCCCGATGGCGAAGGCATGGAGCTGCTGACCGACGAGCGGTTGAGCGACGTGCCGGTGATCATCATGACCAGCCAGGGCAATGAGCGCCTGGCCGTGGGCGCGCTGAA
The DNA here is from genome assembly GCA_964398185.1 of uncultured Anaerolineae bacterium. Classification (GTDB taxonomy): domain Bacteria; phylum Chloroflexota; class Anaerolineae; order Fen-1058; family Fen-1058; genus Fen-1058. Next base: position 63,174 of record CAYNML010000023.1, read on the forward strand.
AGCCGGCGCGCTCGACTATGTGGTGAAGTCGGAAACCACGCTGCTGGACATGCCGCACATCGCCGAGCGGGTGCTGCGCGAATGGGCGATGCGGCGCGAGCGCGAACGCATGCAGCAGGCGCTGCGCGCTTCCGAGGAGAAATTCAACAAGGCCTTCCGTTCCAGCCCCGTGGCCATGTCCATCAGCGACAGCCTCACGCGCCACTATCTGGAGGTCAACGATGCGTTCGTGCGGATGACGGGTTACGCGCGCGAAGAGCTGGTGGGCCATACGGCACGCGACTTGAAGTTGTGGGTGGATATGGAGGAGCGCGCCCAGGTCATGGAGCGCATGGCCCAACAGGGCTTTGTGCACGAGCACGAGATCCGTTTTCGGAATCGCGCCGGCCAGCAGGGCGTGGCGCTGCTGTCCCTGGAAACGGTGGAACTGAACAGCGCCCCGTGCCTGCTGACCACGCTGCACGATATTACCGAACGCCGCCGGGCCGAAGACGCCCTGCGCGCCAGTGAAGACCGCTTCCGCTCGCTGGTGCAGAATTCGCAGGACATCATCACCGTCCACGACGAGAATCTGGTCGTGACCTACGAAAGCCCCTCCGTGTCGCGCGTATTCGGCTACGAGCCGGGTTATCTGATCGGCAAGCTGCCCTTTGAATTCATCCCCCTTGAGGATCAACCGCTTGTCCGGCGCGACTTTGAGGAAGTGTTCCGGCGCCGTAACGATAACCTGCCCACCGAGTTCCGTTTCCGGCGCGCCGACGGATCGTACGTCTATCTGGATGCGCTGGGCGCCAACCTGCTCGATCACCCCGGAGTGCGCGGCATTGTCATCACCTCGCGCGATGTCACCGAGCGCAAACGCGCGGAACGCGCGGTGCGCCAGTATGCCGAGCGGCTCGCCATTCTGCACGAGATCGATCAGGCGATCCTGGGCGCCAAATCCATCGAGGATATTGCCGACGCGGCGTTGAGCCGCATCCAGCGCTCCATTTCCAGCTGGCGCGCGAAAATCACGCTGTTTGAATTCGATGCCGGACAGGCCGTGGTGGCCGCGCACTTCTGCGACGGTTCCAAGCAGCCGTCCGGCGAACGCCTGCCGCTGGCGGCGTTGGGGCCGATTGTGCGACTGCGCCCCGGCGAGTTGTACGTGATCAACGATCTCTCGGAACTGCTCGAACCCACGCCCAGCCAGCTGCGCCAGATCGGCGACGGCGCGCGCTCCAGCATCGACGCGCCGCTCATCGTGCTGGGCCAGCAGATCGGCGTCCTGACGGTGGACGCCACTCAGTGGGACGCTTTTCACGGCGAGGTGGTGGACGTGGTGCGCGAGGTGGCCGATCAGCTGGCGGTAGCCATTCAAAATGCGCGCCTGCTGGAGCAGACGCAGCGGCACGCGCACGAACTGGAACAGCGCGTGGCCGAGCGCACGCGCGAGCTGGCGGCGGCCAACGAACGGTTGACCGAACTCGACCGCCTGAAATCCAAGTTCGTCAGCGATGTGTCGCACGAACTGCGCACGCCCATCGCCAATCTGAAACTGCATGTGGAACTGTTGGAACATGGCCGGGTCGAGAAACGCAGCCACTATCTCAACGTCGTCAAGCAGCAATCGCGGCGGCTGGGCCAGTTGGTGGACGACATCCTGAATTTGTCACGCCTGGAAATGGGGCGCGAGCGCGCGGCCTTCGGCCCGGTCGATCTGAACTTTGTGGTGGAACAGATTGTGGCGGCGCACCAGCCGCGCGCCGAATCGTCCGGGCTGAGGTTGTCCTTCCAGCCGCTGCCCACGCTGCCGCCGGTGCGCGGCGAAGTCAATCAACTCTCGCAAGTGGTGACCAATCTGGTGATCAATGCGCTGAACTATACGCCGCAGGGCGAAGTCAACGTCAGCACGTTGCAGACGGCCGACGAGGCTTGCCTGCAAGTGACCGACACGGGCATCGGCATCGATCCCGACGACGCGCCCAACATCTTTGCGCGGTTCTACCGCGGGCGCGGCTCGCAGCGCAGCGAAACCCCCGGCACCGGCCTGGGGCTGGCCATCGTCAAAGAGATCGTTGACCTGCACGATGGGCGCATCGAAGTCGACAGCCAGGTGAAACAGGGCACCACTTTCAAAGTGTGGCTGCCGCTGTTTCACGACAACGGCGCGGCATGATCAAGCGCCTGGGCCTGCTCCTGGGGGCGCTGCTGTTCCCCCTCCTCTTGACGGTCACCGCGCAGTCGCAAGCGTGGCAGACCTATCGCGACCCCGCGGCCGGTTTCGCCTTTGACTATCCCGCCGGCGCGACCGCGCGCGTCGAGCAGGAACCGGCGCAGGGTTACGCCTCGGTTTTTGTCGTGCTGCCCGACGAGGGCACGGGCTATCAAGGATACGGCGTCACCGTCTTTGCCAATCCCGACGATCTGGCGCTGCCGCGTTTCCTGACCGAGCGGCGCGGCTTTGCTTCATTCGGCGGGCAGAACGTGCGCATCAACAACGTCAGCGCGCTGCGCGCGGCGCAGGGGACAGCACTGGCCGGTGATGAGGCCGAGGTCTACTGGCTGCCAGGGGATCGCGTCGTGGTGCGATTGGGCTTGTACGCCGGGAACGATCGATCAATCGGGCCGTCCAAGGCCGCGCGTGAGGCTTTCGATCGGGCCGTGTCTTCCTTCCATCTGATCCCGCGTGAGATCGTTGTGCCGATCACGCCCATGCCCGAGATCACTCCCCAGCCCGATCGGCCTGAGCTGCTCGACGAATTCATCTCGCCGTATGGCGTCATCTCCACCACCACGGCCTATTGGACGCAGTGGGACATCATCACCAACGATACGCGCTACGGCGTGCGCAACCTTTCATTGCCGGGCTCGCCGCGCAAATGCTGGAACGTGACGTGGCCGCGCATGCTGCACAGCGGGCTCGATCTCTATCGGCTGGACGGACAGGATGCGGCCGGCACGCCGCTGGTGGCCGTGGCCGATGGCAGCGTGGCTTACTACAATCCCGCGTACTCAGGGTATCCGGGGCGCGTGGTCATCCTGGCGCATCCGCTCAGCGACGGGCGCACAATCTATGCAATGTACGCGCATCTGGGATCGGTCTTTGTGGCGCAGGGGCAGATCGTGTCGCGCGGCCAGCCGATCGGGACGGTGTTGTACCAGCCGGGCGATTCGCATCTGCACTTTGAACTGCGCTGGTTTCTGGATGGCTCGTGGATCTATCCGGCGAACACCTCGTGCAACGGCATCGTCTACGGGCGCGGCTACACGTATCAGATCCATCCCGATGATTTCTGGCAGGGCTACGTTGATCCGGATGCGTTCATTCAGGCGCGCGGCGGGCCGCCGCTCACCCCGATGGGGCTGCCCGACCCGCGCGGCCCGGCGTTGACGGCCCTGGCGCAGAGCGAGGATATCAGCGTGATCACGCAGACGCTCGTGTCGGGCGGCAAGCCCGCGACCACGCAAGCCGCGCCGTTCGATCTGGGCGGCCCCGAAGCGAGCGGCGCACCCGGCGCGATCAAAATTTCGCCGGTCTTGACGGTGACGGAATTGATCACGGCGCCGGTGTCGTTTACCGCGCCGAATGTGATCACCGCGCCCGCGCCGGGCCTCGTCAACACGGACACGCTGACGTACACGACGTATCTGCCGCTGATCGCGCGCCACTTCCCCAGGCAGGAGCCGGCGTGTGTAGAAGGGCAGGAACTGCTGAGCAACGGCGGCTTTGAAGGCGGCCCCGGCAGCGCGCCCTGGGTGCAGATCAAGAACAACACGTCCGATCTGATCGGCAGCACGCAGCCCTATGCTGGGCAGTACAGCCTGTGGCTGGGCGGACGCAACATCGCCGACGAGGAAGTGCTGCACTCGTTCGTGGTGCCGTATTACACCGAGGCGCTGACGTTGACGTTCAAGCGGCTGTTGACGACGCAGGAAACCGAGCCGGTGGTGTACGATCATTTCGAGTTCGTGCTGGAGAATCAAACGGGCAATGAAGTCTCGCCGCAGGCGAGCCTGAGCAACCTGAGTCCCAATCGCAACGTGTGGGCGGCCGAAACGGTGGTCTTCTCCGGTTTTCAGGAATGGGGCAATCGACGCCTGCGCTTGAGTGTGAAGGGCATGACGGACGGCAATTTGTTGACCAGTTTGTTCGTGGATGAGGTGAGTGTGCAGACGCGCTGCGGGCCTTAAGGACATCCACACACTTGGCGAGGCTTTTTCCGCGTCATGCCCGAGCGTTGGTGTCGGGCATCCAGAGTATCGCCCGGAAAGTTCTCTATCAAGCGAATGGATTCCCGCTTACTACCGCGGGAATGACGCTCCCAGGGAGCGTGTTGAAATGCACTTCGCAAACCAGAACGGCGGCTGCGAGTGATTCTCGCCAGCCGCCGGACTGGTAGATATTCAGTTGTTAGCCAGTAATGTTAATTGTACAAACTGAGTAATTCGTGCGCCTCGTCTGCCGGGTTTGAAGACTTCCGAAGTCTCATAGACTTCGGAAGTCTTGCCCACACTAGCGAGTGGTGTTACGAACCGTGCGCCAGCCGAAGCCCAGCGCCAGCAGCGCCGCACCGGCGAGCATGAGCATCCACGCAGTGTTGGCCGTCGTCTCGCCGCCGCTGACCGGCAGGGCCGCCGGAGCCGCCGCCATGGCCGGGTACGAAATCACCTGCACACCCAACTTGGGATCGCCGCCGCCAGCAAAGCCCTGCGCCACGATGGTCAGAATTGCGCCTTCGGGCAGCGTGGTGCCGGGCAGATCGAGCGCCACGTTTTCAGTGCCGGCCACGCGCGCCTGCAAGTCATAGGTCGCGGCGGGCAGCGGGGTGAAGTCAACCGACTCGCCGAACGCCACGTTCGAGAACACCTTGGCGCCATCAGCGGTGGTGATGTCAACCGCCGGAGCATCGGGCGAGGCATGCACGAAGCGGACGTGCACCTTGCCGGCCGCCGGAGCGCCGAGGTTATCGACCAGAATCAACGGCTTGATCTCGGCCAGCTTGCCGATGGCCATGACGGTGTAAGCCTTGGCTTCCAGCGCCAGACCCTTGGCGTCAATCACGGGCGTGCCCTGGCAGTTGGAACCAGCGGCATAGACCTGCACGTCATAGGAACCGGCGGGCAGCTTGGCGTAATCGGTGGTCTTGCCAAACGGCAGGTTGGGGAAGGCCACACTGCCATTCACGCACACATCCACGGCGGGCGCATCGGGCGAGGCGTGCGTCACACGCACCATCGCTTCACCCTGGGCAAAGGCCGGAGCCACCGCAAACGCCATCACCGCTACGACCAACAACATCACACTCAATGTCTTCTTCATTTCCTCGTCTCCTCTGGGATTTTTTATTGCTTCTACCTGTGTCGATTACAAAACTTCTTGTCACTGTTTTGTATAGTATTTATACCACAGTTTTTGGTATTTGCAATAGTTTTGTATAGTTTTTAATACGATTCTCATGTTAGGGGCGTTTTGTGGTAGAAGCGGCGGCCCGCGCCCGCCGCAAAACTTTGACGCTTTGACGCGCACTCCAACTCACATAGCAGTGATACGATCGCAAGCAAAGTGTGTTAAAATACCAACGAAGCAAAAGGGGAGGTAGTAACCATGGCAAACAGTGTCATCGACCAGCTGGTGGGTGTTACCCAAGAGGAATTGGCCTTGCTGCGCAAGGTCAATGAAGTCGGCGCCGTTTCGGAAGACGAGTTGGCGATCAAGCTGAAGCGCGGCGGCGATGACCTGACGCCGGAGATCGATTCATTGGTCAGCCGGCGCCTGCTGCAAGTCAAGACCGTGCACCACGACGACGAAGAGACGCGGTTGTACCTGACCGCCCGTGAAGTGCGCGATGTGCTGTAGCCGCGCGTGATCGCTGCTGCCCGATGTAATCGCCGTGATGCATCGGGCTTTTTTGTAAGTTGGCGCGGGGGACTGTGGGAGCGCTGACCTATGGATCAAGCTGCACTGGACGTTCTTTTCCCCTTTGTGCTGTGCGCGCTGGCCGGCGCGGCCCTGGCCGTCTTTGAGCTGATCAAAACCTTCGGTAAATGGATTGGCCGCTATTGGACCGATCGCTATGTGGTGAGCCTGCTGATCATCAATATGATCACGGCCATGCTGGTGTACGCTTTTCTGCGCTACGCGCTGGGTGTGCAGAGCACCTTCTGGCTGGCGCTCATCACCGGCCTCACCTTTCCCGCCATCCTGCGCAGTCGGTTCACGTTCTATCGTCCCTTTGGCAGCAGCCAGGGCGCACTGGACACCGCGGGTTTTTCGCTGGCGATTGACGGCTGGTATCGCAAGCTGCAAAGCCTGTGCTACGAGGAAGTCAACAGCCAGATTGCCGACGCGCGCAACCAGAAGGCCAAACGCCTGCGCGACGGCTTCAGCGAGAAGCAGATGATCGATCTGCTGACCGATCACATTGACTCCGAGTTGATGCCCGATCAGAAGCGGGATCACCTTGAACAGCTGGCGGACATCCGGGCGCTGACCGATGCGGCCGCGCGCAAACGCCGCCTCGCGCTGCTCATGGTCGACCTGCTCCCCGAACAGCGCGTGAAGCAGCTGTTGAAGGGCCGCCCATGACATCTGCGACCCGCCCCCTCAAAATTCTGGCGCTGCTCGCCGAGCCGCTGGTGAACGAAGCCGGCGCGCCGATCACCCGCGTCGATCTGCTGGCCGCCGAGGCGCGCGTGCGCGATCAGTTGAGCGCGATCGATCGGGCCGCGCTGCTGCGCTTTGTGCCGGCCATCCCGGCTGATGTCCTCAATGCGCTGCGCGATCACGGGCCGTTTGACCTGCTGCACTTTTTCGGCCACGGCAATGAAGGCGTGCTGGCCTTTGAAGACGGACGCGGCGGCGTGCTGACAATGGACACCCTGCACCTGCGCGCCTTGTTCGCGCCCGACGGTGATCATCCGCCGGCAACCGTCGCCTTGCTCAGCGCGTGCCATTCCGCGTCAATGGCCGAGGGTCTCCTTGCCGCGGGCGTGCAGCATGTCATCGCCATCGACGCGGCGCAGTCGGTATTGAACGTGGCCGCGCGCGCCTTTGCCGCGCACTTCTATCCGGCGCTGCTGGCCGGCAAGACCGTGCAGCAGGCGTTTGATTTTGGCCGCGCGGCGGCGCTAACCGATGCCGACGTGCGCGAAGTGTGCCGCTTGATCGCGCAAGAGCAGGGCCTGCCCAACGCCGCCGATCTGTTCACGCGCTTCGAAGTGGGCAAGTTTTGTCTGCTGCCGGAAGCCGCCGCCGATCAGCCTGATCGACACGCGGTTGCCCCGTTTGCCGATCGGCCGCGCGGCGCGATCGAGGTCATCGAATTGCCGCGCCACCCGGAAACCATTGCGGCCCGGCCGGAATTCTTTGTGGGGCGCGAGCGCGAATTGCGCGACGTGATCGTCAGCGTGCTCGCCCACCGCGTGACGGAAGTGATCGGCACGGGCGGCATGGGCAAGAGCGAGTTGTGCCGGGAGGCCGGGCGCTGGTTTGCCGCGCGCGGGCGCTTTAGCGGCGGCATCACCTTTGTGCCATTGGGTGCGTACACCCGCGCCGACGAGGCGCGCACCGCCATCGCCGCCGCCCTGCGGATCGATGTGCAGCAGGCGCAGACAGCGGTGGCCCTGGCGCGGCTGCTGCCGCCCGACGCGCTGCTCATCCTCGACGAGCTCGACTCACTGATCACCGACGACCGCGCCAACACGCGCGCGCTCGTTCAGGCGCTGCACGATCACAGCGCCGCGCGGTTACTGCTCTCCTCGCGCTATCCCACGGGCGTGACGGGCGTGCGCAGCCTGCCGCTGCTGCGGCTGACGCGGGACGCCGCGCAGCGGCTGTTCATTGAACTCGCCGAGGCGCAGCTGGGCCAGTCGCTGCGCGGCACGGCCGACGAACTACGCGAGGTGCTGGACTTTTTGGATTGCTTCCCGCGCGCCATCGTGCTGGCCGCCAAACAGTTGACCTCGCCCGATCTCAAGTGGCTGCTGGTCGATCTGCGCGCGGCGCGCGAGGAAGTGTTGAACGACCCCACCATGCCGCCGGAAGAATTGAAAGACGGCGACAGTGTGCTGAGCACGCTGAACTCGTCGTTCAAGAAACTGGCCGCGCGCCACCCGGATGCGGCGGCGTTCTTCCCTTACCTGGCGCTGTTCCCGGCAGGCGTGGGCGATGAGGGCCTGCGCGCCATCTTTGAAGACCGCGCCCGCCAGCTGCGGGCCGTGCTGGACTTTGCGCTGGCCGAGCGCACGCCGCGCGGCTACGTGTACCTGCCCGCGCCTGTGCGCAGCTACGCCGCGCGCAAACTGCCGCCCGACGCCATTGACGCCATTGCGCCGCGCGCCCTGGCGCATTACCACGCGCTGGCCGACGCCTATAACGATCTGATCGTGAACGGCCAGATCGAAGTGGGGCAGGCCCTGTTCAGCCTGGAGTTCCCCAACTTTGAAGTGTTCCTCGCCTGGGGGTACGACCACGAAACTTCAGAAGAGGATCCGCCGATCTGTTACACGGCGCGCATCAACAGCCTGTTTGGCAACTTCTTCGTCCTGGCCGATCCGGGCCGGACGCAGCTCCCACGGTATCAACGATCTTTGGCGGCAGCTCAGCGGCTGGGCGACGTTCAAGCTCAGGCCAACGTGCTGCAGGCGATTGGCGATGTGCAAAACTTCCGCGACGACCGCGACGCGGCGCTGAAGAGTTACGGGGAGGCGTTGCAGTTATTCCGCGCGGTGGGTGCCCGGCTGGGCGAAGCCAACGTGCTGAAGGCGATTGGCGATGTGCAAAACTTCCGCGACGACCGCGACGCGGCGCTGAAGAG
>CAYNML010000024.1:0-71380 GCA_964398185.1 uncultured Anaerolineae bacterium
TTGAAGTTTCTGCCCTCACGCATCACGCTTGAGGGATGGTTATCTCGCAATGACGGCTAAGCAGTGATTCTTTCAACTACACAGCGCGTGCAGGTCATGATAAAGCCGCTGCTGCGCGGCCGGGTCTGGCACGTAGGTCACGACGATCAATTTCAGGCCCGGCGTCCACAGGCGTCTGGCCAGCGACAGCACTTCGTTGGGATCGCCCACCATGCGAGCGTGAACGATGACACCGGTATTGACAAAAGCGTCGCGGAAGGCTTCGGGCGTGTTGGGATCAGGATCGGTCTGCGGGCTGAAGGCGGCATCGACCATAAGCAGGTTGTCGATCTTCTTCAGCGCCGGCAGCCAGCGCGCATAATCGCCGCATGAATGGATCGCCACGCCGTCGAAGGCCGCGCCAATCTTGATGTTGTCCGCCACGCAGAACCTCTCGTACATGCGCGGCGAGATCATCACCAGATTATCGGTGCTCAAGCCAATGCCTTTGCCCGCGCGCGAACTGGCAAAGCCATGTCCGGGCCGCGCCAGCTGATCGCCGATGAGTTCACTTTGCTTTTGCGTGAAGCGGATGACGACCTCGGTGATGGCCGCCAGGATTTCCCGCACCCGATCGGGCAACTCGATCAACGCCGTGAAGAAGGCGCTCGTATCGATCAGTTCCGTCGCCACATTGAGCGGCGCTTGCAGATCGCTCCACGAGATCGGCACACGCCCCTGCGTCTGATCGAGGAAATAGTTGATCGTGTCCAGCGTGTACTGCATGATCGGCACCTGATCAAAATCACGCGGCACGAGCGGCGGCACTTCCGTGATCGCTTTATAAATGGGCCGCACGGCGGGCGCTTGCCCTTCGAACCAGTCGTACTCGCCGCCAAAGGCCGAGGCCGTCGTGCCGATGCCGTACCACGGTTCAAGGTAGGTTGGCGCGTCGGTCAAGTAATCAAGCGACTTGGTCAAGCCGCCAAGTTGCAGGCGCAATGAGTGACGCATATCGCGGCAGGCATCGCGGAAGACCTCGCCCACGCGCACGCGCTGCCACACGGCCAGGCCGCCGGGCTTGCTCAGAAAACCGGCGTAGCGCTGATCGGCTTCGGCGGCGAAAGCTTCGTAGCGCGCCAGATCGAAGTCCTGCGGATCGATCGGCGTGATGGGCATTGCTTGCGCGTCTTTGAGCGTGTAGTCGAAGGTCGTCATGTTTAACTTCTCTCCTTCAGACTGGCCGGATAAGGCCGCTGCCAGCCGCGCTGTCCAAACTCGCCGCGCCCCTGATAGCGCGACTTCTCCACGAACTTGTCGCTATTGGACATCATCAGCGAATCGATCAGATCGCGCTGCATGATCGCATCGAGGCGTTGCATCTCATTCAAGGCGCGTGATTGATACGCCAAATTACGCTGCTCGTGCGGATCGTCGCTCAGGTTGTACAACGCCACGTGCCCGTTCTTGTAACGGCACAACTTCCACTCATGTGCGATGATCATCAGGCCGAATTCCGTCGCGCCAAAGACATGATCGCGCGATCGGGTTTGAGGCAGACCCAGTTCCGGCAGCACGATCGAATCACCCCAACCCGACCCCGCAGAGCGGGGCATTCGATCCACGCCGGCCAGCGCGACGATCGTCGCCGTCACGTCAGTGAGCGAGACGAGCGACTCAACCGATCGAGCTGATGTTGATCCCGGCAGTTTGACGATCAACGGCACGCGGACACTCGGCTCGAAGAAGAGATGCTTACCGATCAAATCGAAATCGCCGAGGAAGTCGCCGTGATCGGACGCGAAGATGATGACAGTGTCGTCGCGGAAACGGCTGGCGTTCAGCGCCGCGACGATGCGGCCAATGCCCTGATCGATCTGCTGCACCAGCGCGGCATAGTGCGCGCGAATCTTGCGTTTGTGACTTTCCTGAAAATCGGTGTAATCGACTTGATTCCACGGGCGTTTGGTCATGTTGATGACCAACTCGCGGAACAGGCGGCTGTCGTCGGTGGCGGGAATGCTGGCGGGCATGTCTTCCGGCCGATAGAGCTCAGCAAACTCAAGCGGCGGATCGTACGGGCAGTGCGGGCCGGGGAAACCAACCATCAAGGCAAAAGGCTGATCACCCGTGTAATTCTCGAGGAATTCACCCGTCCGATCAGCCACCCACTTATCGACTTGATGCTCGACCGGAATCTTGCTGATGATCGCGCCTTTGTTCTCGAAGTAGCCGTCATGTTCACTGCCGTGATATTTGCGCAGGCCGTGTTGCTCAAGGTAAGCGGCGTAATCATCGTGGATGTGGATGTGCCGCTTGTCTTCAGAGATCACGCGATGGGCAAAGCCTTCGCTCTTGTCCCACGGATAGAAGTGCATCTTGCCGATGGCTTCCGTGTGATAGCCAGCGGCGGCCAACATCTCCGGCCACGTCTCGATGCCGCACGCGGCGCGATCGGGCCGCAGCCAGCTGGTATTTTCCAGCACGCCATGCTGCAAGCTGTTCATGCCCGTCAACAGTGAAGCGCGCGCAGGCACGCAGAGCGGCGAAGGCGAAACAGCGCGTCGATAGGTCACGCCTTCGTTGCTCAAGGCGTCGATGTTGGGCGTTGACATGAAACGCGCCCCGTAGCATCCGAGAAAGTCGGGGCGCAGCTGATCGGGCAGGAGAAAAATGATGTTCATGTCATCTACAGTGCCACACCGGCCAGTTCCAACTCATCGGCGCGATGGCAGCTGACGAAATGGCCGGGCGTGATCTCGCGGTACTCGGGCGCGTCAACTTTGCAGCGGTCGATCGCGAACGGGCAGCGCGGATGAAAATAGCAGCCCGGCGGCGGATTCGCGGGACTGGGCACATCGCCTTTCAATTCGACATCGCCCGACTCCACGCGCGGATCGGGCACCGGCACAGCCGCCATCAAAGCAGCGGTATAGGGATGCTTGGGCGCGCGGAATAGTTCCTGCGTTTCCGCCGTCTCGACGATCTTGCCCACGTACATCACGGTCACGCGATCGCAGATGTGTTTGACGACGCTGAGATTGTGCGCCACGAACAAATACGTCAGATGCAATTCGCGCTGCAATTCCAGCAGCAGATTGAGTATTTGCGCCTGCACCGAAACATCCAGCGCGGACACCGGCTCGTCGGCGACAACCAGGCGCGGCGTGGATGCGAGCGCGCGCGCGATGCCGATGCGCTGGCGCTGCCCGCCGCTGAAGGCGTGCGGAAACCGCTGCATGAATTCCGGGCGCAGGCCCACCAGCTTCAGCAGTTCGGCCACACGCTCAGTGCGCTGCTTGCGATCTTTCATTCCGTTCATCAACAGCGGTTCGCCCACGATGTCGAACAGCGTCATGCGCGGGTTGAGCGAGCCGTAGGGATCTTGAAAGATCATCTGGATTTGCGATCGGATCGGTTTCAGCCCGGCGCGGGATAACTTGGCAAGATCGACGATCGAGCCGTCGGCGTTGCGGAACAGCATCTCGCCGCTGGTGGGGACGTAAGCGCGCAGCACACAGCGCGAGGCGGTGGTCTTGCCGCAGCCGCTTTCGCCCACCAGCCCCAGCGTCTCGCCCTCGTTGATGAAGAAACTCACATCATCCACGGCGCGGACGTTGCCGACCAGTTTGCGCCGGAAATCGCCCGAATAGATCGGGAAATACTTGCGCAGATGCTTCACGTCCAGCAGAGGCGTTGCGTTGGATGAAGGCGCGTCGGTCACGATGATCGCTCCACGTCATGATGCAGGAAACAGCTGACTAATTGCCGTTCGCCCCCTGGCGCGCCCACGGGCAGCAAGGCGGGGATGCGCGCATCACACTTGCCGGGTATGGCCTGCTCGCAGCGCGGATGAAACGGGCAGCCGCGCGGCTTGTTGAACGGATGCGGAATCGAGCCGCTGATGGTGGGCAGTTCCTCGCGCGGCGTCGAGTTGACGCTGGGAATCGAGCGCAGCAGGGCCTGCGTGTAGGGATGTTTGGGCGCGTGGAAGATGTCGTCCACCGCGCCCTGCTCCATCACAAGACCGAGATACATCACGACGACGTAATCGGCCACCTGCGCGATGACGCCCAGATCGTGCGTGATAAAGATGATCGCGGCGTTGCGCCGCTCTTGTAATTCACGCAGCAAGCGCAGCACTTGCGCCTGCGTGGTCACATCCACCGCCGTCGTCGGCTCGTCGGCGATGAGCAGGCGCGGATTGCACGACAGCGCCATCGCAATCATGGCCCGCTGGCGCAGGCCGCCGCTCAGCTGCCACGAATATGCATTGAGGCGCTCTTCCGGCATGGGGATGCCGACGTCGCGCAGCAGATCGATCGCGATCTGGCGCGCTTCGCGTTTATTCGTCGTCCGATGGAGCATGATCGCTTCGATGAGCTGATTGCCGATCGTGTGGACCGGGCTGAACGCCGACATCGGCTCCTGCGGGATCAGCGCGATCTCCGCGCCGCGAATCGCCCGCATCTCTTTGCCGTGCGGATCGAGCCTGGTCAGGTTGATCGTTTCTTCGACGGTTGATCCATTCTGTCCAGACACCGATCGGTTCCAGAGAATCTCGCCGCTTTCGATCTTGCCGGGCGGCTCCAGGATGCGCAGAATCGCCTTCATGGTGACGCTCTTGCCGCAGCCGCTTTCGCCGACGATGCCCAGCACTTCGCTGGGGCGCACCTCGAAGGACACGCCGTCAACGGCTTTGACGATGCCTTCGTCGAGGTGGAAGTAGGCTTTGAGATCGCGGACGGACAAGAGCGGTTCAGGGTTGGTCATAGTTTAAGCCTGTCGTGATGCGTGATGCGTAAAACGTAATGGGTAATGGGCGTTGTTCATCACTCGTCACTCATCAATGACTGTATGGATCGGCTGCGTCGCGCAGGCCGTCGCCGACGAGGTTGAACGCCAGTACGGCGATCACGACGACTACGCCGGGAAACAGCAGCCACGGCGCGTGCGCAATGGTTTGAATGTTCTGCGCTTCCTGCAGCAGCACGCCCCAGCTGATGGCGGGCGGGCGCAGGCCCAGGCCCAGAAAGCTCAGCGAGGTTTCGCTGACGATCAGCACCGGGATCGCCAGCGTCGCTGTGGCGATGATGTGACTGCTGAAGGTGGGCACCATGTGCCGCATGATGATGCGCCAGCGGCTGCAGCCCGCCAGCTCGGCGGCCAGTACGAAATCTTCTTCGCGCAGCGACAGGAAGCGGCCGCGCACCTCGCGCGCCAGCGTCGTCCAGCCGATCAGCGCCAGGATGATGGTGATGGCGAAGAAGACCTGTTCGGGCCGCCAGTCGCGCGGCAGGGCGGCGGTCAGCGCCAACCAGATGGGAATGGTGGGCACAGATTGCAGCAGCTCGATCGTGCGCTGGATGATCATATCGGGTGCGCCGCCGAAGTAGCCGGAGATGCCGCCCAGCACCACGCCCAGGATGGTACTCAAGATCACGGCGATCATGCCGATGGTCATCGAGGTGCGCGTGCCGTACATCAGGCGCGACCATTCGTCGCGCCCCAGCCGATCGGTCCCCAGGAAGTTCAAGCGATCTTTGGGATCGCCCGAGGCGGGACCGACGAGATGGATGTTGGTCTCGATCAATCCGAAAATCTTGTACGAGTAACCGGTCACAAAAAATGCCACCGGGATCTTCACATTCGGATCAACCTCCCACTCCATGCGCAGCGTCACCGGATTGCGCTGGCCGGTCACGCCGGGCACCCACGGGGCCAGGCGGCCCTCATCGAACAGATGGAGCGGTCGGGGCGGGATGAAGGCTTGCCGCGCTTCAGAGAACTCCGGCAGCTCGGTCGCAAAGAAGTCGGGCACCAGGACCACGGCGTACAACACGATCAGGACGCCCACGCAAATCAACGCCAGGCGGTGCTTCTTGAAGCGCCACCAGATCAGGGTCCAGTTGGACGCGACGGAGATGCGCTCTTCGTTGTCTTTCTGCTTGGAGACGGGAGTGACGCTCACGGCTTCCTGGGCGCTCATGCTCGTGCTCCTCCGGTGCGAATGCGCGGATCCAGCACAGCCAGCAAAATGTCTGAGATCAGCGTGCCGATGATGGTCAGCGCGCAATAGATCAACAGGATACTGCCCGCCAGATACATGTCCTGGCTTTGCAGCGCGCGCAAGAGCAGCGGCCCGATATTGGGCAGATTCATCACCGTGGCGACGATGAGGCTGCCGGAGAACAACTGCGGCAGATACCACCCGATGGTGCTGACCAGCGGATTGAGCGCCAGCCGCACCGGGTATTTCATCACCAGCCGCCATTCAGAGAGACCCTTGGCGCGCGCCGTGACCACATAGGGCTTATTGAGTTCGTCCAACAAATTGGCGCGCATGACGCGGGTCAGGCGGGCCGTGCCCGCAATGCCGATCACCACCATGGGCAGCCAGATGTGGCTGAGCAGGTTGCCCCATTTATCCAGACTCCAGGGCGCGTCGACGTATTCGGGCGAGAACAGGCCGGTGACGCTGATCCCGAAGTACGAATACGCGACCCACATCAAGATCAAGGCCAGCAGGAAGTTGGGAATCGCCACGCCGATGTAGTTCAGCACGGAGAAGAAATAGTCGATGAATGAATGCGGGTGCATGGCGCACAGAATACCAGCGGGGATGGCGACCACCCAGGTGAAGACAAACGCGAACAGGGCCAGCACCACGGTCAGCATCAGCCGCTCGCCGATGAGCTCGTTGTTGGAGCGTTGATACTCCAGTGACAGGCCCAGATCGCCGCGCAGGATGTTTTCAATCCAGCGCAGATACTGCACGTGAATGGGCTGGTCGAGACCGAACTGCTCTTTGAGCGCTTCGATCTGCTCTGCTTCGACCGACGATCCCGACGAGGCCAGCGTGGCGAGATAGCTGTCCAGATAATCACCGGGCGGCGCCTGGATCAAGACGAAGACGATGATCGAAAACAGGAAGAGCAGCACGGGCAGCAAAATCAGCCGTTGGAGCGTGAAGCGCAGCACTGGGTATCCTCCTGTCGATCGATGTCAGAATGCAGCCACGGCAGACCCGGGCCTCGGGAAGCCGGGCCTACGGACTTGCTGTTGTAGGGGCGAGGCGACCTCGCCCCTACAACTGGCTTACGTGCTGTTACTGCTTGAAGTACCAGGTTTCGGGCCGGGCATTGCCGGGCGTGCGCAGCGGCCAGTCATTGCCTAGCTGCTGCGGGACGTTCATCAAGTTGTTGTTGACGACGGCCACACCTTGCACCATGGGCGACAGGCCAATGATGCCGATCTCGTACATCTGCCGGGTCCAGTGATCGTACAGTTCCTTCGCCAGCTTAATCTGCTCTTCGGGGCCAACCGTCTTGGCCTTGTCCATGATGTCCACAATCTTCTGAATCTCCGGCGTCGGCTCCACGCCTTCCTTGCCGCCCGTGGCGTACCACTGGCGCATTAACGGCGCAAAGGCCAGGCCGGGGCTGGTGCGCGGATCGTACTTGGGCGCGCCGGTGAACGGGAAGCCGCCCGTGTCTTCGTTCCAGATTTCGGTCTGGATGTCGTTGCTGTCGCGCATCTGGAAGTGCAGCGCGCGCTCGCGCACCTGCACGATGGTCTTGATGCCGACCTCTTCCCAGTTCTTGCCCACCAGCTGCGCCACATCGGGCCACGGGCCAAAGGCGGGCACCACCGAAATCTCGATCGTCACCGGGATGTCGGTGCCCGGGTACAGGCGGTAGCCTTCGGCGTTCTTCTTGTCCAGCCCGATCGCGTCCAGCATCGAATTGGCCTTGGCCTGATCGAATTCGATGTACCGCTGGGCAACTTCATCGCCCGGATAGTACGGATGCCACGGCGCGGCCACAGCCTGGCGCGGCTCACCCAGCCCCAGGAAGGCCGATTCCTGAATCTGCCCGCGATCGATCGCGTGGGACATGGCGATGCGGAAGTCGCGGTTCTGCATCAACTTGGCCAGATTCTCGTCTTTGTTGTAGGTCTGGTTGAACATGATCACGGCGTCGGCGCCGCCGAAGCTGGGCCACGTGATGATCTTGTACTTGCCCGCCTGCTCGTTTTCCTTGAGCACCGGGTAATTCATCATGTTGATGTGCCGGTCCTGTTGATCCAGCTCGCCGGCGATGGCGGCCAGGTTCAACGCCTGCGTATCGGCGAAGAAGGTGAAGCGCACTTCGTCGATGTAGGGCAGTTGATTGCCGGCGGTGTCTACCCCAACATAGTACGGGTTGCGCTTGATCGAGAAGACCTGATCGCTGATGCGGGTGGCGGGCGTCCAGGCGGCCATGGTGGGCCGCTCGGGGTTTTCAAACGGCGCGTTCTTGCTGGCGAAGAGCTCGGTCCAGGTCTTGAACTTGGCATCGGCCACCATCTTGTCGATTGCAGCCTGATCGCCGTACTTGGGATGGAACTGCTTCAGGTAATGGGCAGGCAGGAACGGCGCATAGGTGCGGTCGCCGCCGTCCTTGTTGGCCAGTTCGTACAGGAACAAGGTGTTGGGTTCATTGTACGTAAACTTCACGGCGTAATCGTTGAGTTTCTCCAGTTTGGCCACCGAACCATCGGCATTCCTCATCCACTTGGGCAGCGACGGCGTGATGTCCGTGTTCAGCAGCACATCGTCGTACCAGAACAGGATGTCATCGGCCGTCAGCGGCTGCCCGTCTGACCACTTGGCGCCTTCACGCAGGAAGACGGTCCACTCCTTGAAGTCGGCCGAATTCTCCCAGCCCTTCGCGATCTTGGGCTCGACCTTGGTGCCGTCAGGCGAGAAGCGGACGAGGCCGTCAAATACGACGCGGACATAGTTGTTGTAATCGGACGGGCCGGTGAAACCGCGCCGCCACACGCCGCCGTACTGACCCACGCCTTCAGCGCCTTCAACCACCAGCGGTTCCTTGGGGAGGCGCTCGTCAACGGGCGGCAGGCTGCCCGCTTTCACCTGATCGGCCAGCATGGGGGCTTCGTTGAACTTGGCAGCCGGCGGGGCAGGCGGTTCGGTCGGCTTGACTTCAGCCGGTTTGGGTTCAGCGGGCTTTTCAGTCGGTTTGACCTCGGCGGGTTTTTGTTCTGCCGGGGCTTGCGTCGCCGGAGCCGGAGTGGGCGGCGGCGTGCAGGCGCCAACGAACAGGGCGACAATCACGAGAACGGCAAACAATCGATACAGATTGTGTTTCATCTCAGCGCTCCTTGTTGTGACATGGGTTCAAGCGATCGGGTCGATTCACTCGATGGGCGAACATCAACAAAACGATCGGGCGGTGGCGGCCTCCTTTCTCCTCTTTGTTTTTTCAGCGCTCAAGTTGTCAGCTTCACTTGCTGGATATCCCAACCAAAGCGATCGCACAGGGTCTTCACATGGCTGTCCCACGTAGGTTCGGCTGCCGGTTTCTCGCCGACGAAGGCATCGACGCTTAAGTAACGCAGCGTAGTGGCTCCCTCGCACTGGATGGAATGCAAGGTGTGCGGCGGAATGCGCACCACATCGCCGGGCTTCACGCTGAACGTCTGCGCCGGATCGCCGATGGTCAACGTGCCCGCGCCGGTCATGATGTAGAAGATCTGCTCGACGTCGTCGTGTTGATGCAGCGGCGGCGCTTCATCCGGTTCCAGCACGACGATGAAGACCTCCGTCGTCGTTGCCTCCGCCCGATCGAGCACCAGATCATTCACGTGCGTCGGATAGCGATAGCGAATGGTGTCGGTGGTGCTGAAGACGTAACGGGTCATTGGCTCTCCGGTCGCTCGTCATTGCGAGCGTTTTTTGCGAAGCAATCTCAATTCCAGTCGACGGGAGATTGCTTCGTCGCACGCCCTATCCGCGCTTTGCGCGGGGGCGCGCATGGCGACAGCGCTCCTCGCAATGACGCTAAAATCGCGAAATCGCCCCTACCAACGCATCGATCATTTGCGGCGGCGTATCCGGGCTGACGCCTCCGCCTGCCGATAGGATCAACCCGCGCCCCCCGGTTTTCTCAATACACGATCGGGCCCAGCTGCTCACCTGATCCGGTGTGCCGCGCACCAGCACGTCGAGCGGCGGCACGTTGCCCATCAAGACGATGCCGGGCATCTGCGCCTGCACTTCGGCGATGTCGGTGGTGTGGCTGAAATTGAAAACGTCAAAGCCGAGAGATGCCATCGGCTGCAATAGGTGCGGACAAGGCGTATCGTTGTGATAGACCTTGATCAGGCCGTCGAACGCGGCGAACAGGCGCGTTATCAACGGTCGCGCATATTGCTCGAACAACTTCGGCGACAACATCCCCACGATGTCGTCCAGCACGAGTACACCTTCGGGCGCGCGCAGCACGTCGAGTTGGGCGCGCAGCCAGCGGATGATGGTGGTGGTCAACGTGTCGAGCAAACGCTGCGCGGCTTCCGGTTCTTTCTTCATGGCGATCAGCAAGTCGGTGATGCCCAGCAGCCAGCCTGCCACGGCGAACGGTCCGCGTGCGGCGACCATTTTGATCGACTCGCCTTCTGGCAGCAAGCGTTTCTCGGCGTCGAGATAGCGCTGCAAGACCAGCGGCATCAGGCCGTGCTGCTGCGGATCGGGCGGCTCAATGTCGGCCAGCACTTTCAGCCCGCCGCGCACCGGCTCGATCGACGGCGGTTGATCGCGATGCCACATGATGCGCGCGCCAAACGCCGATGGCTCCGCTGCCATGCCGTATTCGATCCAATAACCGGGAATCCAGGCCACTTCCGGAAAGCGCGCGTTCAAGCCCAGATAGATACGCAGCCATTCATCTTCGCGCAAAAAGAAATCGAGCGTGTTGATGCCGGCATAGCCGGGCAGCCACGGGCTATCGACGATGAGCGCCACGGGGATCCGATCGGCTTGTCCGCCCCGCGCGACGGTGGCAAAGCGTTCCCAGGGATTCATGCGTGTGATCCGTTCGAGTTGTTCGCTGGAGCCGGGCCGGTCGATTCGCGCACAATGAGCGGGCTTTCCATCAAGGTGTAACCGTCTTCGGGCGGCGGCTGGCCCTTGATCATTTGCCGCAGGATGCGCATCGCCACACGGCCCATGCGATACTTGGGCTGCGCGATGGTGGTCAACGGCGGATTGGTGTGCGCGGCCATCGAGATGTCGTCGATGCCGATGACCGAGATGTCTTCGGGCACGTGCAGGCGGTGCGTGCGAATGGCGTGCAGCGCACCCAGCGCCATGAGATCGTTGTAAGCCACCACGGCAGTCGGACGCTCAGCGGCCGGCAGCGCGAGCAGTGCGCTCATCGCCTGAAAGCCGCCATCGACACCAGGGAAACTCACCGGGCACAGTTCCGGCGGGAAGTGCAGACCTGCTTCCGACAACGCCCGCTCAACACCGCGCCGCCGGGCCAGCGATGCTTCCGATTGCGACGGGCCAGCCAGATACGCGATGCGCGTATGGTTCAAACTGAGCAAATGGCACGTGGCGCGATACGTGGCAATTTCAAAATCGACCATCAAACAGGCGACGTGGGGAAAGCGTACCGGGCGATTGAGCACCACCATCGGTATCTTCTGGTGGCTGATCGCCGCCGCCAGTTCCTCGGCCGCAATGCGCGATCCGCCGACGATGACGCCGCACACGGGCTGCGTCGCCAGCAGGCGAAAATATTGCTTCTCGCGCTGCAAGTCTTCCGCGGTGTCCAGCAACAGCGGCATGTACTCGTCGGCGCTTTCGTCCTGCACGCCGCGCACGATCTCGGCAAAGAACGGATTGAGAATATCGGGGATCAACAGGGCAATGGAACTGATCGGCTGGGCTTTCACCGAGCGGTGCGGCACGTGCCGGTAGCCCAGCTCTTCGGAAGCGCGCATGACTTGCTTACGCACATCTTCGCTGACAGGGGCGGTATTGTTCAGCACGCGCGAGACGGTGGAAGGAGAAACACCGGCTCGTCGTGCCACTTCAACGAGACTGGGGTGAGCCTGCTTGATGCTCATAGTCACGTCTTTCTGGCGGTCTTACTGAAATTTGCGTAAGTTTTCATGAAACAGTATACTTACTTTCAGAAAAAAGTCAATAACTTTGTGATGGATGTCACTATGAAGAGGTTACACTTCGGGATTGTAGGGGTAGGGAACATCGCGCCGCTCCATGCGCTGGCGATTCAGGCGCTGCCGGAAGCCGAGTTGGTGGCAGTGGCGACTCAGAATGCCGAGCGTGGGCAGGCGTTTGTGGAGAAATTCGGCGGCCAGTGGCATGCCGATTATGCTGAGCTGCTCCAACGGCCCGATGTGGATGTCGTGACGATCTGCACGCCGCACGATCTCCACGCCCCGATGACGATCGCCGCGGCGCAGGCAGGCAAGCACGTGCTGTGCGAGAAGCCCCTGGCGCGCACCACCGCCGAGTGTGAGGCGATGATCGCGGCCTGCGAACGGGCTGGGGTGACGCTGGGCGTGGTCTTTCAATCACGTTTCGAGCCACTGTCGCTGCACCTCAAACGCTTGATTGATGAGGGAACATTGGGCCGCATCGTATGGAACAGCGCCAACACGATCTGGTATCGCAGTGACGACTACTATCGCAGCGGGCCGTGGCGCGGCACGTGGGAGCATGAAGGCGGCGGCGTGCTGATCAATCAAGCCATTCACGCCATCGATCTGCTGCTGTGGTTGACAGGGATGCCCGATCGGGTTACGGCACAAACGCGGACGCTAAATCATTCCATCGAAGTGGAAGACGGAGCAATCGCTACTTTAGAATATGCCGACAATCGGTTGGGCTTGATTCAAGCGACGACGGCAGCGTATCCCGGTTATGCCGAACGGCTGGAAGTGTACGGCACGCGCGGCAGCGCGATCTATCACAAGGGCGAAGGGCGGCTGGAATGGCATCTGCTCGATCCGCGCGAGGATCACGTGCTGGAGGCCAACATCAGCAGCGGCGCGGCTAACCCCATGGACATTAGCACGGCGGGGCATGTCGCCGTGTTTCAAGATTTTGCAGAAGCGGTGCGCGAGGGACGCCGACCCGCGATCGATGGAACAGAAGGCCGCCGTAGTGTTGCGGTGGTGGAGGCGATCTATCGAGCGGCGCGCGCCAGAGATCAATCCTGATCGGCCTCCGGGTGAACGGCTGTTGCTCAAACGCAGCACTGAAGGTATCATGATTGCGTGCTCAATCCTGTTCAGGCAGATTTGGTTGTGACGGACACTCCCTCTTCTCCGGCGCGGCAGCGCACCACCATTGGGTTCTTAACTGCCAACATCCATCT
The DNA here is from genome assembly GCA_964398185.1 of uncultured Anaerolineae bacterium. Taxonomy (GTDB): domain Bacteria; phylum Chloroflexota; class Anaerolineae; order Fen-1058; family Fen-1058; genus Fen-1058. Next base: position 13,170 of record CAYNML010000024.1, read on the forward strand.
TGGATCGGGCCGCGCCCTGTGGCCCGGCGTGGCCGACGCCGCCGAGCAGCACGACTTGAACTACATCTGCTTCCCAGGCGGCGGGCTGCGCGTAAGCGAAGGGTTTGAAGCCCAGCGCAACGTCATTTACGATCTGATCGATCCGCAGCGGCTCGACGGGTTGATCACGTGGTCGTCGGCCATCGGCGGGGCGCTCGCTCCCACCGAAGTCGCCGAGTTCCATCAGCGCTATCAGCCGCTGCCCATGATCAGTCTCGCGCAGATCGTCGAGGGTGTGCCCACTGTGGCGATCGATAGTTACACCGGAATGCGCGAAGCGGTGGTGCATTTGATCGAAGTGCACGGCTTCCGCAAACTGGCCTTCATGCGCGGCCCGGCCAATCACTTCTTTGCGCAAGAGCGCTATCGCGCTTACACCGACGTTCTGAAAGAATATGGCATCCCCTTTGTGCCGGAGCTGGTGACGCAGCCGTTGACGTGGGGCGAGGGCACGGAGGCGGCGCTGCTGTTACTGGACGAAGCTCACCTGCGGCCCGGTATTGATTTTGAAGCAGTGGTGGCCGTGAGCGATCTGATGGCGTTGAGTGCGATGCGCGTCTTCCAGGCGCGCGGCATTCACATCCCGCACGATGTGGCCTTTGTGGGCTTTAACGATTCGCTGGAAGGACGCCTCGTCACGCCGCCCTTGACTTCGGTGGTGATGCCGTTCTACGAACAGAGCAGGCGCGCCGTGGCCGAACTGCTGATGCGCTTGTCCGGCGCCCCCCTGCCCGATCAGGTCACGCTGCCCTCGCAGCTGATCGTGCGCCAGTCGTGCGGCTGCCCGTCAGACGCGGTGGTGCAGGCGGCGCTGGGATCCTTCACGCCGAGCGCCGCTAATTTCGCGCAGGCCAGCGCGCCGCTCAAGACGAGATTCATGGCCGGATTGGCGCAGCCCGATCAGGCGGCGCGCGCCGCGAAACTTTTCGACGCCTTACAGGCCGACTTACTCGCCGGGCCGCCGCAGCGTTTCCTCACGGAACTCGCCGCCGTGCTGGAAGAGGCGGCACGGCATGGCACGGATGTGTCAGACTGGCAGGACGCGATCTCACTGCTGCGCCGCTGCGTGCTGCCGGCGTTGAATCCCGCGCAGCACGCTCGGGCTGAGGACCTCTTCGGGCAGGCGCGTGTTTTGATCGGGGAAGCGGCCCAGCGCACGCAGGCCTATCGCCAATTGCAGGCGGAGCGACAGGCCGACATGCTGCGCGACATTGGACAGGCGCTGATTACGGCGTTCAACGTCGAGAAGCTTGCCGATGTACTGGCCGAGCGTCTGCCCGCGTTGGGCATCGCCAGCGGCTATGTGGCGCTGTACGAGAACCCGGCGTTGTCGTTGGAGCGCGCGCGCCTGGTGTTGGCTTACACCGAGCAAGGGCGCGTGCTGCTGGAGCCGGGCGGGCGATCATTCACGGCGCGCGAATTGGCCCCGGCGGACGTGCTGCCCGCCGAGCGGCGGTACAGCTTCATGCTGGAACCACTGTATTTCCGGGAAGAACAGATCGGCTTCGCCCTGTTCGAGATCGGCCCGCGCGACAGCGACATCTACGAAGTGCTGCGCGGCCACATCAGCAGCGCGCTCAAAGGCGCCTTGCTGTTTCAAGAAGCGCTGCAGGCGCGCCTCGTCGCCGAGAAAGCCGATCAGATCAAAACGCGCCTGTTGACCAATGTCAGCCACGAACTGCGCACGCCGCTGAACATCATTCTGGGCTATACGCGCAATGCGCTGCTGGCCTCGCAGCCCGACGGCTTGCTGCTGCCCCCCGCCGTGCTGAACGATCTGCGCCACATTCACAACAGCGCCGAGCACCAGCTGCGCGTCATCAACGACCTGCTCGATCTGTCGCGCGCGGAGATCGACGAGCTCGATCTCTATCTGGAACTGATCGATCCCCGCCCGCTGCTGGCAGAGGCCTTCCACAGTCTGGCCGATGTGGCCGATCCGGCGCGCGGGATTGCGTGGAAGTTGCAGCTGCCCGATCGGCTGCCGTGGCTCAACGCCGACGCCGTGCGGCTGCGGCAGACGCTGCTCAACCTGCTGAGCAACGCGCGCAAGTTCACCGCGCGCGGCTCCATCACGCTGGGCGCCGATGTTGCGCCGCCGTATCTGCACATCTGGGTGGCTGACACCGGCGTCGGCATTGCGAGCGATCAGCTGGACCACATCTTCGAGCCGTTCATCACGGCCGAGCACGATCGGCAGGCGGGCGTCCCCCCTCTGGTGGGCGGCATTGGGCTGGGGTTAACCATCACGCGCCATCTGGTGATCCTGCACGGCGGCTCGATCAGCGTGGAGAGCGAGCCAGGACGCGGCAGCACGTTCCACGTGTATCTGCCGCTGCCGCACTTGAACGATCAGGCCGCTCCCTCAGCCGCGACAGGGCATCCCGTGTTGCTGTTGATCTCGAAAGCCGCGCAGCCCGCACCGGAGATTGTGAAGTTTGCGCGGCAGCAGCACCTGACGATCAAGCGTCTGCACACCGCCGATGACGTAGAAGCCGTGCTGGCCATCTGCCAGCCGCTGACGGTAGCCTGGGATCTGGTCGACGCCAATCCCAGCGATTGGAACATCGTGCGGCGGCTGCGCAATCATCCGCGCCTGTCACAGACACCCTTCCTGTTGTATGGCCAGGCGCCGTCGGCGGAAGCCGGCGAAGCGGCGTTGACGATCGGGTTGACGAGTTTCGTGGGCAAACCGGCGGCCGATCAATCACTGCTCAACGCGCTGCACGCGGCCAGCGCGATCCCGTCGTCTGGCCCGCTGCTGATCGTGGATGATGATCAGCAGGCGTGCGCGGCTTATCAAGCCCTGCTGGCGCGCCAGCTGCCGGCGTATGTGGTGCAGACGGCCAACGACGGCGCCAGCGCGCTGGAGATGATGGCGCATGAAGCGCCGAGCCTCGTGATCCTCGATCTGGTGATGCCGGGGCTGGGCGGGGCGGAGGTGCTCGATCGGATGCGCGCCGATCCGCGTCTGCGGCAAGTGCCGGTGATAATCCTCAGCAGCAAGCTGTTGACGCTGGACGATGTGAAGCGCATCGAACGACATGCGCGCGTGACGCTGCACAGCAAAGGGGTGCTGTCGGAAGAGGAAACCAGCGCGGCCCTGAACCGGGCGCTGTTCGGCGCAGAAGCACTGCCGCCGCACACCAGCGCGCTGGTGAAACGAGCCCTGGCGTATTTCCATCAAAACTATGCGCGGCCGCTGGCCCGCTGGGAAATCGCCGAAGCGGTGGGCGTCAGCGAAGACTATCTGTCGCGCGTGTTCAACCGCGAATTGGGCTTGTCGCCGTGGGATTATCTCACGCGCTATCGCATTCAACGCGCCAAAGACCTGCTGCACCGCACCAACGACAGCATCCGCGCGATCGCCCATCAGGTCGGCTTCAAGGATCAGGCGTATTTCAGCCGGGTCTTCCGCAAGCAGACCGGCTTGGCGCCGAATGAATTTCGAGGGACACCGGGAACGTAAGTTGATTCGTCGAGGGTGAACCTGCCTACACAAAACACGGAGCGCAGCGTGCTGCGCTCCGTGTTTATATTTTGCGCGGAGCGATCGCCCGCGGAGGCGCCGCCGGCCAGTCGGACGTGGCGAAAGCGCCCCGGTGCGCGGGTATCTATGACGGTTTTCTCCTCAGGCAGCGCGCCAAAGTCCATCCTCCCCTCGGTACAATGAAAACAATACTCAGACTTGGAGTGGCGCGAAGCCGGAGTTTTTGAGAAGATGGGGGCGGCGGCTGGCCCGGCCAGTCGATCCCATTTAAGGTAAGCCAATCATGGAAACCATCGGCAACACTCTTCCTCCCCCCGTCAGCACCAGTCCGGCAGCCACTTTGGCGCCGGCCGCGTGGCGTCTGCGGCTGCGCGGTCTGCGCCGCGCCATCTGGAAGCACCGCACCATTTACGTGTTGATGGCCTTGCCGCTGTTGTACTTCCTTGTGTTCAAGTACTGGCCGTTGTGGAATACGCAAATCGCATTTAAAGACTTTAAGCCCTTGCTGGGCGTCGAGGCCAGCCCCTTCGTCGGCTTCAAGCATTTCGAGGCCTTCTTCAAGTCATTCTACTTCAGCCAATTGTTGATCAACACGCTGATCTTCAGCCTGGCCAAGTTGATCCTGGGTATGCCGCTGGCCATCATTCTGGCGCTGGCGATCTACGAGAGTTCGTTCCGCTTCCTGCGCAAGATCACGCAGACCATGGCCTACCTGCCGCACTTCCTGTCGTGGGTGATTATCTACGGCGTGCTGCTGGCGCTGTTGTCGCCGGGCAGCGGCCTGGTCAACGAGATCATCAAGGCGGCCGGCAACAACCCGATCGCGTTTCTCACCTCGCCGCAATATTTCCGCTGGGTCGTCATCGGATCGGACATCTGGAAAGAGACGGGCTGGAGCACCATCATTTATCTGGCCGCGCTCCTGTCGATCGATCCGGTGCTGTTCGAAGCCGCCGCGGTGGACGGCGCCTCGCGCCTGCAGCGCATTCGGCACATCTCGCTGCCGGGCATCGCCAGTGTCATCGTGGTGGTGACGCTGCTGCGGCTGGGCAATATTCTGGACGCGGGCTTCGGCCAGATCTTTGTGTTGTACTCGCTGCCGGTGTACAGCGTCGGCGACATCATCGATACGTGGGTCTACCGCCAGGGCATTCTGGAATTCCAGTTTAGTCTGGCCACGGCCGTCGGCCTGTTCAAGGGGTTGATCGGGTTGGGGTTGATCTTCTTCTCCAACAAGATCGCCAGGCGGTTGGCCGGCACAGGGCTGTACTAACCGGGGGCGCGTCATGACTCGCTTTAGATCGTGGGACGAAATCGGCTTTCAGTTTCTGGTCAACGCCTTCCTGTTGGGTGTGCTGCTCGTGGTGATCATCCCGTTGTGGCGGGTGATCATGATGTCGGTCACACCCATTGGCAACATGGACAACGGCACGTTCGGCATGTGGATCAATCCGGCCCAGTGGTCATTTGAGGCTTTCTCGCAGCTGCTGACGCATCCCAACTTTCTGCGCTCGCTGGGCAATAGCGTGTTCATCACTGTTGTTGGAACGGCTTTCAACCTGCTGATGACCATTCCGCTGGCTTACGCGTTGTCGGTCCCCACGCTGCCGGGGCGCCGGCTGTTCATCGGCTTCATCCTGTTCACCTTCCTGTTCAATCCGGGTCTGGTGCCGACCTATCTGGTCGTGACCAGGCTGGGCCTGCGCGACAGCTTTGCCGCCGTGATTCTGCCCACGGCGATCAGTGTTTACAACACGCTGGTCATGAAGAGTTTCTTTGAGGGGCTGCCGGAGGATTTGAAAGAAGCGGCGCGCATCGACGGCGCGAGCGAATTGCAGGTGCTGGCGCAGGTCATCCTGCCGCTGTCGCGGCCCATCATCCTGACCATCGGCATGTTCTACGCCGTCTCACACTGGAACGAATTCTTTGCGCCCATTCTGTATCTGGATAACGCCGACCTGATGCCGCTGCCGGTGCTGCTGCGCAACATCCTGCTGTCGGCAGGCGTCAACGAATATATTGAGTACGACGCCTTCAGTTCGGCGCCTGTGGAAGCGATCAAAGCCGCCGGTGTCATGCTGACCATGCTGCCGATGATCTTCCTGTACCCGTGGATTCAGCGCTACTTCACCAAGGGTACGCTGAGCGGGGCTGTTAAGCAATAACCGTGTTGCTTCTCTGTCACCACAGCGCGAGGAGGTGGAGCACGCCGGACAGACTTAACCCCATACGCCAGGTAATCGATTTCGTCTCTGATCCAACAACCTTTCTCTGGAGGAGTAAGATGACCAAGCAGCTGTACAAACTCACGTTGTTCGTTGTGTTGTTGTCCCTGTTGCTGGCCGCCTGCCAACCGGCCGCCGCTCCGGCGCCGGCGCAGCCCACGGCGGCGGCGACCAAGGAAGTTGCGCCCCCCACGGCTGAGCCGGTGAAGCCCACCGAACCACCCGCGGCGCCGCCGCCCACCGAACCGCCCGCGCCGGCAGAGCCTGTTGATCTGGAAATCTGGGTCGGCGCGGCCGTCAGCGAAGCCGGGCCGCCGCCCGATGACTGGGTGGTGTATGACATCGTGCGCGACAAGCTGGGCATTAACCTGAAGGTCGTGCTGCTGCCCACCGCGCAAAGCGATGCCGACGCCAAGATCAACGCCGCCGGCGCAGCCAATTCGCTGCCCGATCTGGTGCAGGTTAACCGCGAGCCGTGGTACCGTCTGGTGCAGAATGGCCTGGTGGCGCCCGTCGACGACATGCTGCCCCTGATGCCAAACCGCACCAAGGTTCTTTACACTGACGAAATCCGCAACAAGCTGGTGACGCTGGACGGCAAGATGTACGGCCTGCCCCAGCCCGGCGCCCTGCCGCGCACCGACGCGCTGGTCATCCGCAAGGACTGGCTGGACAAGCTGGGTCTGGAAATGCCCAAGACGCTGGAAGACTTCATGGCGGTCGCCAAAGCCTTCACCGAGCAAGACCCGGACGGCAACGGCAAGCAGGATACCTATGGTCTGTGCGCCTACATGGAGTCTGAAGGCGCTGGCGCCCTGTCCGGTCTGGGCAAACGCTTTGAATGGGTCTTCGGCGCGTACGGCATGAATGGCGGCTGGAATTTATCCAGCGCGGATAACTTTGCCATGAACGTGCGCAATCCCAACTTCATGAAAGCGTTGGAGTACCTCAAGTCCTTGAACGATGCCGGCGTGATCGATCCGGACTGGCCGACCCTGAAGAAGGACGAGTACCGCGCTCGCTGGAAGCAAGGCAAGTGCGGCATCATGAACGAGAACTTTGCCGCGCTCTCAACCAAGGCGAACTACGCCGACTTCGACAAGAACTTCCCTGACGGCGAGTGGGTCGTGCTGCCGCCGCCAACCGGCCCCGAAGGCAAGAGCTCGGTGGGCGTTGACATGCAGAACGCCCGCATCTACGCCGTGTCGCAGAAGGCTGTCGATGAGGGCAAGCAAGAAGCCATCGCCAGACTGTTGGAGTGGATGTCCAGCGACGAAGGCTACTATCTGTTAGGCTTCGGGCAGGAAGGCATCAATTACAAGAAGGACGACCAGGGCTTTGTGACCACCAAGGGCATCGAGCCGCCCGAGAACGCCTACTCGCACAAGTCGCAGCAGCCGTTGACTCAGCTGCGCAATATGGTGTTCAACAACAACGAGATCGAACTGAAGGCCCGCTACGTCGACTACAAGACTCAGAACGGTCGCACCATGAGCCCGCTGAAGTTTCTGGCTGAGTATCGCGCACTGCCCTGGATGGAAGGCACTGGCACAGCCATCATCAACCCGCCACCCGGCGGCGCCGACTTCACCCGCTTCTACAACGAGAACCTGGTGAAGTTCGTGCTCGGCCAGCTGCCGTTGAACGAACAGACCTGGGCTGAGTTCATCGCCGGGCTGGACGGCCTGGGCGCCAAAGAGTACGAAGCGCAGGCCAAGGAAACCCTGCAAAACAGCGGTTTCCTGCCGTAAGTCTGAAAGCACCAGACAGCGCAACCAGTATCGGGCGGCCCCTCAGCCGCCCGATACTCTAACCATAGCGCACAGGGCAGCTGACGTGGAATCTCGCCCGATAATCTCAGAACTCAAGATTGCCTATCTCGGCGGCGGCAGCCGCGAGTGGGCGCGCCAGCTGATGATCGATCTGGCGCTGTGCCCCGAGCTCGGCGGACACGTGGCGCTCTATGACATCGATCGAGAAGCAGCCGCTCTCAACGAGCAGTTGGGCAACTGGCTGCAAGAGCAGCCAGGGGTAGTGTCGCGCTGGCGGTATGAAGTCGCGCCCGTGCTGGAAGAGGCTGTGCGCGGCCTGCGGTCAGCCACCCTCTATGCAGAATTTGCACGCGTCCTCGCGGCGATCTGTCCGCGAGCGTGGATCATCAACTACACTAATCCGCTGACAATTTGCCCGCGCACGCTGACGCGCGTGGCGCCGGCGCTCAAAGTCTTCGGCTGCTGCCATGAAGTGTACGCCACGCAGCGGATGCTGGCTGGCGTCGTCAAGCAATCTCTCGACGTCACCCCGACCCGCGCCCAGATCAAAGTAAACGTGCTGGGCCTCAATCATTTTACGTGGAATGTCAACTAATCTTTCGAGGACAGCATGCAGACCGATCTCCCCACTCTACCCGCGACGCTGATCGATCAAGCGTGGTCGGTGCGCATGGCCGATTCGGCCATCGCACGCTATTCGCCCGATCAGGCCAAGTGGCACTACGAACACGGCCTGCTGCTGAAGTCGATCGAGGCGGTGTGGCGCGCGACCGGCGCGGTGAAGTACTGGCACTTCATTCACGACATACTCGATCTGTTTATCGACGCCGACGGCGACATCCGCACGTATCAACTTGAAGAATACAACCTCGATCAGATCAATCCCGGCAAAGTCTTGTTTCCACTCTGGCACTCGACCGGCGATCACCGTTACGTCATGGCGCTGCACCGGCTGCGCCGGCAATTGGCCAACCAGCCGCGCACGCAATCGGGCGGCTTCTGGCACAAGCAGATCTACCCGAATCAAATGTGGTTGGACGGCATCTTTATGGCCGCGCCGTTCTACGCCGAGTACGCCCTCACCTTCAACGAACCGTCAGGCTTTGACGACGTGACACACCAGATTGTCCTGCTCGCCGAGCACGCGCGCGATCCGCAGACCGGTCTGCTGTATCATGCCTGGGATGAAAGCAAACAGCAGCAGTGGGCCAATCCTCTCACCGGTTGTTCGCCGCATTTCTGGGGCCGCGCCCTGGGCTGGTATGCGATGGCGCTGGTCGATGTGCTGGACTACCTGCCGCGCGACCACGCCGCCCGATCGACCCTCATTGCGATCTTGAACCAGCTGGTCGAAGCCGTCGCGCAGGTACAAGATCAGACGACGGGGCTGTGGTATCAAGTGCTCGACCAGGGATCGCGCGCCGGCAACTATCTGGAAGCTTCCGCCTCGTGCATGTTCGTGTATGCGATTGCGAAAGCCGTGCGGAAGGTTTACGTGCCGATCGAGCAGCTGGCGATCGCGCAGCGCGGTTATCAAGGGATCATTACTCAATTGGTGTCGATCGACGATCGGGGCGGCGTGAATCTTGCCGGCGTGTGCAGTGTGGCCGGCCTGGGCGGCGATCCGTATCGTGATGGATCGTATGAGTACTACGTCAAAGAGCCGGTCAGAACCAATGATCTCAAAGGCGTCGGCCCGTTCATGCTGGCTGCCGTCGAAATGGAAGACGCGCACCAGAACGGACGGATTAAATGATCGATGTGCGCGCCTACGGCGCAGCCGGTAATGGCTGCACACTCGACACACCCGCCCTGCAAGCGGCCATCGACGCGTGCCACACGCAGGGCGGCGGCACGGTCAACGTGCCGGCCGGCCGCTACGTCACCGGCGCGATCTTTCTGCGCGACGACATCACGCTGCACCTGGAAGCAGGCGCGATCTTGTTGGGCAGCGAAGACCTCGCCGACTATCCCATCATCAACGGCCGGTGGGAAGGCGCAGAGCAGTCCACGTATGCCTCGTTGATCACGGGCGCGAATCTGCGCAATATTGCCGTCACCGGGCGCGGCGCCATCGACGGGCGCGGCGCGCACTGGTGGCGGCGCTTTACGGACAAGACTCTGGCGCATCCGCGCCCGCGCCTCATCGCCTTTGCCAATTGCGACAATGTTCTCATTGAAGGCATCACCGCGATCAATTCACCCAGTTGGACGATCAACCCGGTGCGCTGCGAGAACGTCACCATTCACGGCGTCTCAATCATCAACCCGGCGGACTCCCCCAACACCGATGGCATCAATCCCGATTCATGCCGCCTGGTGCACATCTCCGACTGCTACGTCAGCGTTGGCGACGATTGCGTCACGATCAAATCCGGCGTCGAAACGGAAGACGCCGACCAGCGCGCGCCGTGCGAAAACGTCACCATCACCAACTGCACCATGGCGCACGGGCACGGCGGCGTGGTCATCGGCAGCGAGATGAGCGGCGGCGTGCGCAACGTCGTCATCTCCAACTGCGTGTTCATCGGCACCGATCGCGGCCTGCGTTTCAAATCGCGGCGCGGACGCGGCGGCGTGGTGGAAGATATTCGCATCAGCAACATCGTCATGACCGACGTGTTGTGCCCCATCACGCTGAATCTGTACTACGCCTGCGGCGCGTGGGGCGACACCGTCGTTTCCGACAAGCAGCCGCATCCGGTCACGGCCGACACGCCGCAGTTCCGCCGCATTCATTTCAGTCACATCACGGCGCGCGACGCGAAATATGCGGCCGCCTTCCTGTATGGTCTGGCCGAGATGCCGGTCGAAGACATCACGTTAAGCGATATTACAATCTCGTTGTCGCCTGACGCCGCGCCGGGTTATCCGGAAATGGCCGACGATATGGACTTGATGCAGCGCGCCGGGTTCTTCGTGCGCAACGCGCGCGGGCTGCGCCTGCACCAGGTCGAAATCAGCGGGCAGACGGGCGCGGCCTTTCACGTGATCGATTCGTCGGAGGTGGAACTGAGCGGCTGCGCGACGCGCACGCCGGATCTCAAACACCCGATCGTTCAACTCGATAATGTCGATCATGCCTTTGTGCATGGCTGCCGCGCCAATTCCGGCGCGCCGGTTTTCCTGCAGGTGGACGGCGAGCGTTCGGCTGACATCGTGCTGCGCGGTAATCGCCTGTCGTGTCCACAGCCCGTCGCGCTGGGCGCCGCTGTTCAAGCGGACACGGTGCAGTCCGATGAAATTCTGTGGAGGACTTCATGAAAGTGGTGACGTTTGGCGAAATCATGCTGCGGCTCGCGCCGCCGGGCTTTCAGCGCTTCACGCAGGCCCGATCGTTCGACATGCTCTATGGCGGCGGCGAGGCGAACGTGGCCGTGTCGCTGGCGAACTATGGCGCAACAGCCGAGTTCGTGACGCGTCTGCCCAAGCATGAACTCGGTGAAGCGTGTCTCGCTTCACTGCGATCGTATGGCGTGCGTACCGAGCACATCGTGCGTGGCGGCGATCGGTTGGGCATCTACTTCCTCGAAACGGGTGCCGCGCAGCGCGCCAGCAAAGTGATCTACGACCGGGCCGGATCGAGTTTTGCGACGATGCAGCCGGGCATGGTGGAGTGGAACTCGGTCTTCGACGGTGCGGACTGGTTTCATTGGACGGGCATCACGCCCGCCGTGTCACAGGGCGCGGCCGAAGCCTGCCGTGAAGCGATTGCGATTGCGCGGCAGAAAGGGCTGACCGTCTCGTGCGATATGAACTATCGCGCCAAATTGTGGAAGTGGGGCAAGTCCGCCGGTGAGGTGATGAGTGATCTCGTGGCGCAGTGCGACGTTGCCATCGGCAACGAAGAAGACGCCGAAAAGGTCTTCGGCATCACAGCGCCGGAGTCGGATGTGACGGCGGGCAAAGTGGATGCGGAACACTACCGCTTCGTGTGCGAAGAACTGGTGAAGCGTTTCCCGGCGCTGCATACTGTGGCGATCACATTGCGCGGATCACTCTCGGCCAGTCACAATACGTGGTCGGGTGTGTTATGGGACAAGGGGCAGTTCTTCACCGCGCCCACCTATGACATCGCGCCGATTGTCGATCGCGTCGGCGGCGGTGATTCATTCATGGGCGGGTTGATCTACGGTCTGCGCAAATTTGCGGACGATCCGGGCAAGGCGCTGCGCTTTGCGGTGGCCGCCTCGTGCTTGAAGCACAGCATTCTGGGCGACTTCAACGCGGTGAGCGTGGCCGAAGTAGAGCAGCTCATGGCCGGTGATGCGTCGGGGCGTGTGTCAAGATAAATCGTGAAGGATGAAGGATGAGGGATGAAGGTCGGTTTTCTTCATCCTTCCGCCTTCCTCTTTCATCCTTAAAGGAGTGGTATGGCACGCTTTATGCGCTTGGATGTGACGAATACTTTATTGGACATCGGCCTCGTCCCGCTGTTTTATCACGGCGAAGTCGAGACGGCGCTTGACGTCATTGCAGCCTGTGCGCGGGGTGGTGCTCGTGTGCTCGAGTTCACCAATCGGGGCGAGCTGGCCTACCCGGTCTTCAGCGAACTGGTGAAGCACTTTGCCACAGCCGATCCATCGATCGTGCTGGGCATCGGCTCGATCATGGATGCGCCCACCGCGGCGTTGTATCTGGCCGCCGGGGCGAACTTCATCGTGGGGCCGAGCTTCAATCCCGAAGTGGCGAAGCTGTGCAATCGCCGCAAGGTGCTCTACATCCCCGGCACGGCGACGGCTACTGAGATCGTGACCGCCGAGGAATACGGCGCGGAAATCTGCAAGGTTTTTCCGGGTGACACGTTAGGCCCCGGCTTCATCAAGGCCGTGTTGGCGCCGTGCCCCTGGCATCGCTTGCTGCCGACGGGCGGCGTCGATGCGACGGAAGCCAGCATCGGCGAATGGATCAAAGCGGGCGCGGCGGCTGTGGGACTGGGCAGCAAGCTGATCACGGCGGAAGCCATCAAGGCGCGCGACTTCGACGGCATCGCCACGAAAGTAGCGCAGTGTATCGGCTGGATTCAAAAGGCGCGCGGCACGCGGTAATTCCATATCAACTGTCGTGGCTGGCGAAGAAATAGAAGTCAATCCACGAAGGCCACGAAGGAACACTAAGGCTTTGGACATTCTTCGTGCTCTTCGTGGATCAAAATGTTGTTGTGCAGACCACTGTCTGAAGGAGATTGAGAGATGAAATACCATTCGCTGTTGACGGCCAATGCCGGATTGAATCCCCTGCCCTTTAACGCCTGCAAGTTGCTGGACTTCTGCCTGCTCAAGTTGGCGGCCAGCGCAACCTACGCAGCCGCAACGCCCGATCGAGAAATCCTGGCAGTGATCCTGGGCGGCAAAGCCACGTTTGAGATCGACGGCCAGCGCTTCGAGAAAGTGGGCGGACGGCCCAATGTATTTTCCGGCAAGCCGCACGCAGTCTACATCCCGGCAGGCGCCAAGTTCAGCGTCCATGCAGAGAGCGCAGTGGAGATCGCTTTGCCCAGTGCGCCCAGCGATGCGGCCATCGAGCCATACGTGATCACACCGGCGCAAGTGGCGCACGGCGTGTGGGGCGCGGCCAACTTTAAGCGCAGCTATCATCAAATTTTGACGCTGGCTTCGCAGCCTGAACTGCCCGCGCGCCGCTTGATCGTTGGCGAGACATTCACGCCCAGCGGCAATTGGAGCACCTATCCGCCGCACAAACATCAAGTGGACGATCTGCCGCGCGAGGCGTATCACGAAGAGATGTATTACTTCAAGGTCAATCCCGCGGACGGCTTCGGCCTCTGCCACTATTACAACGAAGAAGGCGAAGAAGAAAACTTCACCGTGCGCGATAACAGCCTGCACATGCTGCCGCGCGGTTATCACACGGTCGTCAGCGCGCCGGGCTACACCACGTATTACCTATGGTTCCTGGCGGGCCATCAACGGGTGCAGGCCACGGTGGACGATGCCGCGTTGGGCTGGGTCAGCCGCACCGTCGCGATGTTGAAAGAGTTGGGACACTAAGTTCAGGCATGGGGATGCTTGAACTACATTGACCATGTTGTGACGCATAGGGATGCGTCACCTGCATTGCTGAGGAGGTATCGAGATGATTCTCGATCAATTTCGCCTGGATGGACGGGTGGCGTTGGTGACGGGTGCGGGTCAGGGCCTGGGGCAGGCCATGGCGATCGGGTTGGCCGAGGCCGGCGCAGACATCGTGGCGCTGGATCGCCGCGAGAGTGATCAAACCGGGCAGGCGGTCACAGCGCTCGGCCGCCGCTTCACAGCGATCACGTGCGATCTGTTGACGGCCTCGGTCACCGATTTGCAGCAGGTGGTGGCGCAGATCATGAGCGACCTGGGCCACATCGACGTGCTGGTGAACAATGCCGGCATCATCCGCCGCGCCCCCGCCCTTGACTTCAGCGAGGCTGATTGGGACGAAGTCTTGCAGATCAACCTGAAGGTGGTGTTCTTTCTGTCGCAGGCCGTCGCCCGTACACTGATCGGCAACGGCGGCGGCAAGATCATCAACGTCGCCTCCATGCTGTCGTATCAGGGCGGCATCATCGTGCCGTCGTACACCGCGTCCAAGAGCGCCGTGGCCGGCGTGACCCGCGCGCTGGCCAACGAGTGGGCGCGGCACGGCATCAACGTCAATGCGATCGCGCCCGGCTATATGGCGACGGACAACACGGCGGCGCTGCGCGCCGATCCCGATCGGTCTTCGACCATTCTCGATCGGATTCCGGCAGGCCGCTGGGGCACGCCGGAAGATCTCAAGGGAGCCGTCGTGTTTCTGGCCTCGCCCGCCGCGAATTATCTGCACGGCGCCATCCTGCCCGTCGACGGCGGCTGGTTGGCTCGGTAAGCAGCGGGGAATCACTCACGCGCGCAGCTCAGATTGTCAAACGGCCCGGCACTGTCGCTGCGGCGCGCGTGACCCACACGAAAGGAATCTGGTATGAACCGCTCGGCTTTGCGCATCGGCTCGGTGTTGGTGTTGGCTGTCTCCATGTTGGCCGTGTTGCTCGTGTTCCTGCCGGCGTTGGCCGTGCAGCTCCCGTTGGTCAGTGACGACTTTGAGAGCGGCGCGGGACTGTGGACCGTGCAGGCCGGCAACTGGTCGATCACAACTACCCCAGAGGGCGCGGCGTACAGCGTCATCTACAGCGGATCGCCCAGCACAGCGCGCGCCATTATCACGGAGACGACGGTGCCGGGATCGACGGCGTGGACGGATTATCGGATTGAATCGCGCATCAAAGTCATCACCGGCACCGGCGGCTATTACGCCATGCTCATGGCGCGCTACAAGGACGCCCGGAACTACTATTTCATGACCCTGCGCGGCGATAATGGCCGCGTGGAGATCAGGCGTTACTACAACAACTCCTCCAGCGGACGCACCCTCACGTCGACCAATGCCAACATCGCAGTGGGAACCTGGTACACCGCGGCCTTTGAGTTGCAGGGCAACACGCTGCGCGCCTACATCGATGGAAATCTGGTGGCGACGGCCATCGATACCAACACCGTTGAATCTTTCTATACCGGCACGGCGGGACTCGCCACCGCAACCGGCTCGGCGCTGTTCGACGATGTGCTGATCACCGATCTGCGCGCCTACACCCTCACCGTGAGCAGCGCCGGCAGCGGCGCCGGATCGATCAGCAGCGATCCGGCGGGCATTAGCTGCGGCGCTACCTGCGCGGCAAGCTTCGATGCCAACAACGTGATCACGCTCACGGCGACACCCGACGCCGGATCGAGCTTTGCCGGTTGGCTGGGCGCATGTGTGGGCACAGGTCCGTGTGTCGTCACGCTGGATGCAGCGAAGGCAGTGGTCGGCGTCTTCTCGCTGGACACGCAGCCGATGCTGGTGGTCAACAAGGGCAGCAACGGGTATGGCCTGGTCACGAGCGACCCGGCGGGCATCGAGTGCGGCATGACGTGCACGGCCAGCTTTGCGCACAGCACGGTAGTTACGCTGACCGCTGCGCCCGAAAGCGGATCGCTCTTCACCGGGTGGAGCGGTGAAGGCTGCACCGGCACTAGTCAATGCGTTGTTACCATGGATGCCGCGAAGAATGTGACGGCGAGTTTCACACTGCAAATCTTTGCGTTGAATGTCAGCCAGGCGGGCAACGGCACAGGCACCGTGACCAGCAATCCGGCCGGCATCAACTGCGGCGCGACATGTTCGGCCAACTACAACGCCGGTACAGTGGTGACGCTCACGGCGTCACCCGACACAGGTTCGACGTTCACGGGGTGGTCGGGGAGTTGCAGTGGATCGGGCACGTGCGCTGTCACGATCAATGCGACGACGGGCGTCACCGCGACCTTCGATCTGATCACCTACACCTTGACAGCCCATCGGGCGGGCAACGGCCTAGGATCAATCAACAGTACCCCGAGCGGCATCGATAACTGCACAGATGCTACATGCGCGGCGATCTTCAACTACGGCACAGTCGTCACGTTGGCGGCGACGGCGAATACCGGCTCGCTCTTCGCCGGCTGGAGCGGCGAAGGGTGCAGCGGCACAGACCCGTGCGCGGTGACCATGACCGCGGCCAGGACGGTGACGGCGACGATGAGCCTGCTGACCTACACGTTGAGCGTCACCACCGCCGGCCATGGCACAGGCTCGGTCACCAGCGTTCCTGCCGGTATCGACTGCGGCGCGACATGCTCGGCTATCATCGATCACGGCACGGTCGTCACGTTGACAGCTGCGGCTGATGGCGGCTCGGCGTTTGCGGGCTGGCAGGGCGCAAATTGCCTGGGGACAGGCGCTTGTGTCGTAACGCTGGATGCGGCTAAGTCTGTGACCGCGCTCTTCTCGTCGAATAGCAATCCGCTGCTAGTGGTTTATAAAGGCGGCACTGGATTGGGCACTATCACCAGCGAACCGGTTGGCATCGATTGCGGCATGACGTGCACGGCCAGCTTCGCGCAGAATACCGTCGTGACGTTGACGGCCACGCCGGATGCCAGTTCACTCTTCGCGGGCTGGTGTGGCGCGTGCTTAGGCGCCGGGCCGTGCGTCCTCACCATGGACGAGACCCGGAACACGCGCGCGGTCTTTATCGACACGTCGGCCATTCTGGCCCTGGACGATTTCGAAAGCGGTGCAGGGCAGTGGACGGTTGAATCGGGTGCGTGGACGATCAGCATGGCTGATTCGCAAGTCTACAGCACCAGCCAGACGGTGGGCGTTAGTTTTGCGCGTTCGGTGATTTCGAATGCGCACACCTCCGGCTGGACCGACTATGTTTTCCGCGCCAGAGTGAAACCGCTCGTGGGCCAGTATGCCATGTTAATGGTGCGCTATCAGAATGCCAACAACCACTACTTCATGGACTTGCGCACCGACAACGGCAAGATCGAAATCAAGAAAATGGTGAACGGTTCATCGGGCAGCGCGCTCAAGAGCGTCAGTGCCGGCATCACCGCCGGGACGTGGTACACCGCCGAACTCGAAGTGGTGGGCGCGCAGCTGCGCGGTTATCTCAACGGCGTGCTGGTGATCACAGCCACCGATCCGCTGGTGAATCCGCCCTTTATGACGGGCGGCGTCGGCGTGGGCACGCTCAACAACAGCGCCGAGTTTGACGATGTGCAAGTCGCCTCACTGGCTCCGATCTACACGCTGACCGTCCAGCGCGCCGGCAGCGGTTCCGGCGCAGTGAGCAGCACACCGTTCGGGTTGGATTGCGATCTCAACTGCGTCGCGGGCTTCAACGGCGGCGCGGTGGTGGCGCTCGTCGCTGCGCCTGATCCCGGATCGACATTTGCCGGCTGGCTGGGCGGCGGGTGCAGCGGCACAGGATCGTGCACCATCACGCTGAATGCCAACAAGTCGGTCACCGCCGTGTTTTCGTCGGTCAGTGAGCCGATGCTGGTGGTCAACAAGGATGGCAATGGCGCCGGCGTCGTGACGAGTGTGCCCGCCGGTATCGATTGCGGTGCGATGTGTGCTGCCGGTTTTACGCAAAACACGATCGTCACCCTCACCGCAACGGCCACCAACTACTCCACGTTCATGGGCTGGAGCGGTGAAGGTTGCAGCGGCACAGGATCGTGCACAGTGACCATGGATGCGGCTAAGTCTGTCACCGCCACCTTTACGTACTTCACCTACCCGCTCACGGTGTCCACTGCCGGCAGTGGACAGGGCACGGTGACCAGCAATCCGGCAGGGATCCACTGCGGTGTAACGTGCACGGTGAGCTTCGGCGGCGTGGTCACGCTTACCGCTGCGCCTGATCCGGCGACACACTTCGACGGTTGGAGCGGCGCCTGCAGCGGCGCGGGCCGGTGTGTCATCACAATGGAGGCCGCCAGGAGCGTGACGGCGACCTTCACGCAGTACAACACGTATCTGCCGCTCATTCGCAACTACATCGCGCCGGTCACGGTCGCGCCGGTGTACGTCGCGCCGAATGGCCTGGATACCAATCCTGGCACCATCACGCAGCCGTTCAAGACATTGAACAAAGCGATCGCGCAGACGACGCCCGGCCAAACGATCTTCCTGCGCGGCGGCGTTTACTCGCACACCGACACGATCACGTTGAGTCAGAGCGCCAACAATGTAAACATGTACAAGATCTGGGCTTATGCCGCTGAAAAGCCGGCGCTGGATTTCGCGGGCGCACCGTTTGGGGCGCGTGGCTTCAACATCACGGGCAACTTCTGGCATCTGAAAGGTCTGGAGATCCGGTACGCGCCGGACAACGCCATCAAGATCGAGGGCAGCTACAACATCGTCGAAAACTGTGTGCTGCACCACAATCAGGACACGGGCCTGCAAATCGGCCTGGCGACAGAATCGGTCAATCCCGGCGGAACGCTGGCCGCTTACAATCAGGTGATCAACTGCGACTCGTATCGCAACTATGACGCGGCCACCAACGGTTCCAATGCCGATGGCTTTGCGGCCAAACTGCACCCCGGCCCCGGCAATCTCTTCAAGAGCAGCCGGGCCTGGGAGAACGCCGACGACGGTTGGGACTTGTTTCTGACAGACTACCCGGTGATGATCGAAAATTCGTGGACGTGGCACAACGGCGATCCGGCGATCTTCAATCACGTCGGCCCGTGGGGCGGCAACGGCAACGGCTTCAAGGTGGGCGGCGGCAACAATCACGCGCCGCACATCTTGAAGAACTGTCTCGCCTTCGATCACAAATACGGTCCCGGTTCAGGCACCAAGGGCTTCGATCAGAATCACAATCTGAGCGGCATTACGATCTACAATTCGGTGGCGTGGGACAATGCGATCAATTATTCGTTCTACGAGCAGCCCACCGACGGCACGCATCATGTGTTGAAGAACAACGTCGGCTTCGCGTGGACCAGCAGCAACGTCAATCTGTCGGCGGATACCATTCAGGCGGCCAACAGCTGGACTCTCACGGTCACGACCAACATCAGCGATTTTCTTAGTCTGGATGCGCTGCTGGCCAGCGCACCGCGCCAGCCCGATGGCGCTCTGCCGCTCAACGACTTTGCGCGGTTGACGAATGACAGCGATCTGATCGACGTGGGGGTGGATGTGGGCCTCCCCTTCCTGGGACTGGCGCCGGACTTGGGCGCGTTTGAAAAGCGATAAGGGTAATTCCCCCGATCGGATCCGGTGAAAGCCGCCAGTCCGATCGGCTGCCGGTGAGCGCTTATGGCTAAGATCAAATTCACCATCTACGGCGATCAGCCTTCGCCCCTGGAAAATCTGGATTTCCTGCTGCAGGAGTTTCAGAAACAGGAGCGTGTCCAGGTTTCCGTGGAGCGGCTGGCATGGGAAGCCGCCTGGCCCAAGCTGCTGAATTATGCGCTGTATGGCGGCGGCCCGCATGTGTCGCAAATCGGCTCCATTTGGACGAGCACGTTGGTGTCGATGAACGCCCTGCGGCCGTTCACACCACAAGAGATCTCGCTGGCGGGCGGCAAGGAAGCATTCCTGGAACCGGCCTGGCAGACGGCGGTGCTGCCCAGCCAGTCTGTAGCGTGGGGCATCCCGTTTACGGGATTCACCTATGTCGTGCTTTACCGGCGCGATCTGCTGCAACAGGCGGGGGTCGCCGAGGAGACCGCGTTCGTTTCGAGCGAAGCCGTGTTGGAGACGCTGCGGCGCTTGCAGGCGGCCGGTGTTGCTGCGCCCGTGGTGCTGCCCGCTGGTCAGCCGTTTCGCGCGCGGGTGCACATTGCGGCCAGTTGGCTCTGGGGAACAGGCGGCCACTTTGTCACCGACGATGAACGGCAGGCGCAGTTTGATCAGCCCGCGGCGCGCGCCGGGTTGAGATCCTTTTTCCAGCTGTACTCCTATCTGGCGCCGCACGATCACAATCTGACCTATAATGAATGCCTGCAGCGTTTTGTGACAGGCCAGGCAGCGGTCGTCATCGCCAGCACAACGATACTCCCCATGCTGCGACAGGCCGGTGTGCCGCAAGTGCTGGAGAGTCTCGGCTCAGCCATTTTGCCCGGCGTGCCGTGGATCGGCGGATCGAACCTGGTGGTGTGGCGCGAGGCACAAATGTATCCCGATCTCGATCGGGCGGCGTTGGCGCTGGTCAAGTTCTTGACGAGTCACGCCGCGCAGTGAAAATATGCGGTGGCGGCCAACGCCATCCCGGCGCGGCAGTCGGCGCTGGCCGAGTTGTGCTTTGAACCGGCGGCCTTGAATGAGACCTTCAAACATTCCCTGCAGATGGGCCGTAGTTACCGCCCGGTGTTGATCTGGGTGCGCATGATCAACGATTTGAGCGATACCTTCGACGCCATAACGGCCGAGGTGTTGGCGCAGCAGGACATCGACGAAGTGTTGAGCAAACACCTGACACCGCTGGCGCAGCGGTATAATCGGATGTTGTCTCTCGACCAACTGGCGCAGCTTGATCGACGCGGCTGACGTGCTCGCCTGACTGCTAGAAAGGAACCGACTCTTGAATCTGACAACCCTCTCACGCCTGAAGTTCTCACCGCGTTCGCTGGTCAGCCACGAGGTAGCCGAGTTCGGCCTGGCCGAGACAGAGAACGGCCCGCGTCTGGCAATTTTGACGGCCACTGCCGACGCTCCGCTCTTGCAGCCATTCGAGGGGAAACGCTCTGAGCACGACGGGCATACGCTGATTCTAGGCCTGCTCAGTCCGCGCAATGCCGCGGCGCTGCGCGAGCAACTTCCCTGGCTCAAGCCGCGCCCGCTGGGCCTGAAAACATCGGCCGGGCTGGGCGATCGCATGGGGTTGGCGACACCCGGTCATGTGCGCGCCATTCGCGCC
This sequence comes from uncultured Anaerolineae bacterium, assembly GCA_964398185.1. Taxonomy (GTDB): domain Bacteria; phylum Chloroflexota; class Anaerolineae; order Fen-1058; family Fen-1058; genus Fen-1058. Next base: position 33,975 of record CAYNML010000024.1, read on the forward strand.
GCGGGTAACATCGCGCCCATTTTCGCGCAGCAGTCCATCCGCGAGATGACGCGCACCGGCCGCACCCCGCAGCAAGTCATGGACGACGCCACGTGGGGCATCTTTCAAGAAGGCTGGCAGCGCGGCATGGGCGCCGATGCCGATCACTTGAAAACCACCGCCGATATCGATCGCTGTGCCGCGGCGGGTTTCACCTTCTTCACGATCGATCCCGGCGAGCATGTCGATAACTCAGCGGAGACGGCGTCACTGTCGGATCTGCGGGCGCTGGCGGAACAGCTGCCGCCCGATCGGCACGCGGCGGCCACCGGGCTGTTAAATCAAACCTTCGATCTGGAAGGCCACGCCGTCCACTTTGACGAGCACACCCTGCTCAAAGCCATGGTGAAGTATGGCCGCGCAGTGGGACACGTCGCGCGCCTGTATCAGCATTTGATCTCCGTGATCGATCCAGCGCAGTGCGAGTTGGAGGTGTCGGTAGATGAAACCGAACAGCCCACGTCACATGCCGAACACATTTACATCGCCAGCGAACTCAAACGGCTGGGCGTAAAGTGGGTCAGCCTGGCCCCACGTTACATCGGGCGCTTTGAAAAGGGCGTCGACTATATTGGGGATGTGGCCGCCTTTGAGCAAGATGTTGCCGTGCATGCGGCCATCGCGCGCCGGTTCGGCCCCTACAAATTAAGCCTGCATTCCGGCTCCGACAAGTTCAGCATCTACCCGGCGGCCATGCGGCAGACGCGCGGGCTGGTACACCTGAAGACGGCGGGCACCAGTTATCTGGAAGCGCTGCGCACCATTGCGGCACTCGACATACCGTTCTTCCGCAAGATTTACGCCTTTGCGCGCGAGCGCTACGAAACGGACAAAGCCAGCTATCACGTTTCGGCGGAACTATCACGCACGCGTGCCCCGGAAGATCTCTCGGACGCTGAACTGCCGCACCTGCTGGAACAGTTCGATGCGCGCGAAGTGCTGCACGTCACGTTTGGATCGGTATTGACCGAGCGCAACGCCGACGGCTCGCGCCGCTTCTACGATCGGTTGGTGGACCTCTTGCGCGCGAATCCTGAGGACTATGCGGCCAATCTGGAGAGACACTTCATCCGACACTTGCAGCCGTTTGCCTAACTTCGCGGCAGCAGCGGCGGGTCAGCATGGCCCTTGCCGGGCAGACACCGGCGATATCGGCGTCAAGCGCTGCCCGCCACCGATTCCCCTGCTCTGGCCCAATGTCAGCAGCGACCCGCTTGCAGTAAGCGGGGTGTGCATGCAAAAAGTGTCAGGAGGCTCACCGTCCGCGTCCCCGTCCGCTACGCTCACCAACCGCGTGGACGCGGTTGGTGAGCGCGAATCTAGCTGACACGCGCAGCGGTTGCATGCACATGCGAGGTCGGCCCAACAAACCAAAAGTGATCACACTGATCACAAATTAATCACCAATAAAAGGCGACGATGGGATTTGAACCCATACTGAGGGTTTTGCAGTTTCTCACCGCGCCAATCTCAGCCACTGAACAACTGATCGATCTCAGATTACCTCGCCGCGAAGTGTTCCTGAAGAACAAGCCTGAATTCAGGCGGGCAGGCTTCTTCGCAAACCCGGCGATCGGTTCACCGAGATTCGCTTCAGTCTTCAACCAAACCACGACACGCTTCCAACCAAAAGCATACGACCAAAGCACTACTGAAAATCGGGCGTGGCTTTGTTATAATCGTGGCGATCTTCATGGATTAACCCCGGATTAAAACGGAGCACGCACATCCAGCTGCATAGCTTAACCCACCCGGTTGGCGCAACACAAACGAACTGCAAGTTGGCCGGAGTATCTCTGGCCGTTCCCGATTTTGAACGGAGGATATCGCTGTGAAACGCACCTTTATCCAAACGTGTCTCATTTCCTGCTTGAGCTTGGCCGGTGTATGGTTCCTGATCATGACGCCCGGCGCGCTGTCCGCCTCGGCCAATCAGGCCCTGGCGCCGCAACCGCGCAGGGCAGCGGCTCCGCTCGTTGTCCCAGTGTTGTATACCTATACCACCGGGGGACCTTACTCCCCCGACGATCAAACCTTGCTGCTGCTGCACTTTGACGGCGATGTCAGCGGGGCGCAGGGTGAAGTCGGCGTTGAAAACGGCGCCACGTTCACAACCGCCGGTCAGTATGGGGACGGGGTGATCATCGACGATGCCGACACGCTGACCTATACAATCGAAGACAATCTCGATCGGACGCGCGGCGCGATCGAGTTCTGGATCCGGCCGGCGTGGAACGGTAATGACGGACAGTCCTATACGTTCTTTGAAGCCGGCAGCGGCGACTGGTTCAATCGCCTGCGCATCATGAAAGACGGAGCCAACAACCTGCGCTTCATGGTCTGGAACGGCCATCTTGAAACGGGTGTCGGCTACAACATCGAACACTGGGTGGCGGGCGAATGGCATCACGTGGCGGTGGCGTGGGAGGGCACGGACATCGTCCTGTTCACCGACGGCGAACGACGGCAAAGTCTGGGCGCCGCCTATTTGCCGGATGATTTAGCGGGCGCGATCTACATCGGCTCGAATCAAGCGCAGACCGAGCAAGCCCAGGCCACTCTGGATGAACTGCGGATTAGTTCCGCTCCGCGTGTTGGTCTGGACTGGCCGCCGGCTGCACCGCGTATGCACGTGCTCAGCGGCGTCGTGCGCGATGCCGCGACCGGTTGGCCGTTGTACGCCAGCCTCACGCTTAACGGGTTGGGCTACACCCGCACTACCTTTTGGAACGATCCTGTTACCGGCTATTACAGTGTCACGTTGCCCGAAGGCCGCGATTATACACTGGCGGCGACTGCGTGGATCACGGGGTATCAACCCACCGTGCAGTTTGTGGAAGAGCTGATCGCCGATCGGGTTCAGGATGCGGCGCTGGCCGCCGATCCCGGGCTATGCACCGCGCCAGGCTATGTCCTGACCGACACGTTGCACTTCGCAGATTTTGAAACCGGCAGCGACGGTTACTTCACGCGGACCATCAGCGCCAATTCCTGGGCCTGGGGTGAACCGGCGGCCACACCCGGCCCCGGCAGCGCGCACTCAGGCAGCCAGGTCTGGGCGACCAATCTCACCGGCAACTACAACGATTGGGAATACGGTGTGCTGACTGCTCCCGAGATTGATTTGAGTAGTTACGCCGGCGAAGATTTGACGTTGAGTTGGTGGCAATGGCTGTTCACAGAACCCAATTACGATCTGGCTCGAGTTGATGTGAGCAACGATGGCGGTAATACCTGGACTACCGCGTATGGACCGGTGATGGGGGAAACCAGTTCCAGCTGGACACCCATCACGGTAACATTGGATTCCAGTTACGCTGTCGAAAATTTCCGGTTACGCTTCTGGCTGAGCGCCGATGATACGATTCAGTTTCCCGGCTGGTACATCGACGACATTCAGTTGCGCACCGTCAGTGATCCGGAAACGCTCATCTATGCCGAGTCCTTCGAGAGTGATCCGGGCGGCTACACACCCGACATCAGCGGCGTGACATCATGGCAGCGGGGCGAACCGGCCACCGGGCCTGGGGCAGCGCATTCCGGGCAATATGTCTGGGCCACCAACCCTGCTGGAGACTACCTTGCCAGCGAGGATGGTCTGCTAGTTTCCCCGCCGATCAATCTTGGCAGCTACAGCGGCCAACGCCCCGTGCTGCGCTGGTGGCAATGGCTGGCAACCGAAGCTGACCACGACTACGTCAGTGTCGATGTCAGCAGCAGCGGCGGGCAAGGGTGGGGGCGAATTTATGGCGAAGTGAGCGGCAACCTCGACACAACAGGCTGGCGGGAGCAACGCGTTGCGCTCAATACCTGGGACGCCGTCAACGATTTTCGCTTGCGTTTCCGGCTGCGCTCTGACCATACAAACGAATATCCCGGCTGGTATATCGACGACGTGATGATCTCGGCGTGTCAACCGCAAGCAGGCGGCCTGGTCGTCGGCAATGTCTATGACGCGCACACCGGCCAAGCAGTCTCCGGAGCTGTCGTCACCAACACTCACGGCCAATCCTTTACGGCCACGGCCACACTCGATCCCGCGGTGCCGGACGCCTTCTACACGCTGTTCGCACCGGCCGGCCTTCAGCAATTCCAGGCGCAGGGTGACAGCGCAACCTATCAAGCACCGGATGCGCGCACCGTGAACGTAGTCAACGGCGGCGTCGTGCAGCAGGACTTCACCCTCGTGCCATACCTGTTTGAGATTGACGGCTATGTGCGCGACGACCTCACCGGCTGGCCGTTGTACGCCCAGATCGACATCGGCAGCGACGCCGGACCGGTCACCACCACCTGGACCAATCCGTTCGACGGGTATTACGCGGTGGAGCTGTATCCGAACGTGACATATACCTTCACGATCTCCGCCTGGGTCATGGGTTACCAGCCGCTCACCACCACGCTTGGCCCGTTAACGGCCAGCGGTTCTGAATCGTTTTATCTCAACGCCGATCTCGCCGCCTGCACGGCGCCCGGCTACTTTGATACCGGCGACTGCGAACCGCAGATCGGCGGCTTCTTGATTGGTCAGACTTATCACGCAGCCACCGGCGAACCGCTGCCCAACGTCATCGTCGCCAACAGCCAGGGCAACGTCTTCACCTCTGCACCAACCGCTGACCCCGACCTGGAAGATGCGTTCTACGTCCTCTTTGCGCCCGCAGGCCTTCAAACATTCACTGCCACACATCCTGCGTATGGTCTGTCTGATGTCACATATCGTTACATCTATAACGCTAGTGTTCACTGGGGGGGCTTCTATCTCAGCGGGCAGCAGGTGATCTCCGGCTTCGTCACGGACGCAATGGCGGGCTGGCCGCTCTATGCCAGCGTGTCAATCAGCTCGACGGTCGATCAACAAACGATTTGGACCGATCCGGTTACCGGGTTCTACAGCGTGACCCTGGATGCGGGCGTGACTTACACGCTGCAGGCCGAGGCGTGGAGCGCAGGATATCTACCCGTCACCCGATCGGTCTTTCTGCTGCCCGCCGGACACACTGAAAACTTTGCGCTGCACGCCGATCTGGACACCTGCTCTGCGCCGGGCTACACGCCGACAGACGGCTGCCACGTGCAGGCTGGCGGATTAATCGTGGGCGCCGTCACCGATGCGCGCAACAGCCAGCCGCTCCCCGGCGCAGTCATCCGCGGCGAGGCCGGTTACACCACCACTGCCGCCCTGACGCCGGGTGACAACATCGACGGCGCTTTCTACGCGCTCTTCTCACCGGTCGGCACGCAGTCCTTCACCGCCACTTACGCCAACGGCTACACCATGAGTGCGGCGCACACGGCAACCATCATCCTGAGCAGCACCGTTCGGCGGGACTTTGATCTGGTGTTGGAAACGCAGGTCGTATCAGGCACGGTGACAGATGCCGTCACCGGCTGGCCGCTCTACGCGCACCTGCAGATCAACAGCCCCGATGGCGCACGCACCGTCTGGACTGATCCGACCACCGGCGCCTATAGCGTAACCTTAGCCAGGGCTGTCAGCCATACTTTCACTCTCAGCGCCTGGGTCAACGGTTATATGCCGCGCACCTACAACAGCAGTGTACTCACCAGCGATCTCACCGTTCCGCTGACCTTGACGACCGATCTGACAGCGTGCGTTGCTCCCGGCTATCAGGGCAATTTCTACTTTGAAGGCTTTGAAGTGGATAACGGCGGCTATACGGTGCTGCCCGCCACCAAGACTTCGTGGCAGTGGGGCGTGCCTTACAACGGATTTGGCGCCGGTGTCGCCCACTCCGGCAGCCATGTCTGGGCCACCGAACTGGACAACTTCTTCGATTTTTATGAAGACGGCTACCTTGTCTCACCCAACATCGATTTGAGCCTGCACGCCGGACAGCCCATCACCGTAACTTGGTGGCATTGGCTGCAGACTGGCAATAGCGGCGATCTGGTCAGCGCGCAGGTCAGCAACAACGGCGGCAGCACGTGGACGACCGTCTATGGTGAAACGTCCGTAGCCAGTCCGTATAGCTGGGCACAACAGCAGGTGAATCTCAGCGCGTCCTATGCGGTGTCCAACTTCCGGCTGCGTTTCCGCTTCCGTACAGACGGCGTCAACAATGCAGCTGGCTGGTACATTGACGACATCGCCATCTATGGAACAGCCCCTCGAACCTGCGTACCCCAAGCCGGCGGCCTGATTGTAGGCAATGCCTACGATGCCAATACCGGGGCGCCCCTGAACAACAGCCGCGTGACACCGGCCAACGGCGACAGCGCGCTCACCCGCGCGACCGCTGATCCTGCTATCGACGATGCGCTTTACATTCTCTTCGCACCGGTCGGCACACAACCGCTCACCGTCACGCGCAGCAACTACGCAACGCAGATCGCCACGCCGACCATGACGGCCAATGCCGTGATCACGCAGCACTTCAACTTGCCGGCCGGGCGTGCCGTGCGCACACCCGCCACGCTGAGCGTGACCCAGGAACTGGGGGTGGCCGCCGCCGCCGCCCTGCTGGTCACCAACACCGGCAGTGCGCCGCTCAACTTCTCAGTGCTGGAGTATCTCAATCCCACCCCGGCCGCGACTGGCGCCCAGGGGTATAGCTGGTACACCACAACCTATCAATGGATCGATGCCACGGCAGGCATGACGTTGTCCCTGAGCGGCGAAGATGAAGCAAATCTCGATCTGCCATTCAATTTTCCGTTTTTCTACGCCGCGACCAATCGGATACGGATAGGCAACAACGGCGCGGCCGTTTTCTTTCAACCAGAAGGCGAGATCGCCGCGGCGAATGCCGCCTTGAACAGCCTCGCGACCAACTACTTCCTGGCGCCCTTCTGGGACGACCTGGGCAGCAACACAGCCGGCCGGCTGTACTGGCTGACAGGCGGCACGGCGCCCAACCGGTACGTCGTCATCGAATGGTACAACCGGCCACACGCGCTTGGCGGCGGCGGCGTCACGTTTGAGATGGTGCTCTATGAAAACGGCAACCTCCTGTTCCAATATCAGGATGTCGATTTCGGCCATGCGACTTACAACAACGGCGCCAGCGCCACCGTCGGTATTCGCGGCGGCGGAACACCCGAGATATTGCAGTATTCGTACAATACGTCCTCACTCGCCAACGGCTTAGCCATCTGCTACCGGCGCGCGAATCAACTGCCCTGTGCCCCGATCGATGCAGCGTGGCTGGCGGCCACCCCCGTTTCAGCGCCGCTCGCGATCAGCGGCACCCAGCCGATTGCGCTGCTCATCGACGCCGCACCGCTTACCGCCACCGGATCATACACGGCCTGGCTGCGCTTCGATCACAACACGCCTTACGCCATCGATGATGTCCGCGTCAATTTACAGGTCCTCTCGCGCAGCTTGCAGCTGGAACCGGTCACCACTACCGTGTATGCCGATCCCGGCACAGTCGCTACCCACACCCTGCGCGTGCGTAACGTCGGCGCGATCTCCAAGACTTTTGAATTGACCGCCACCGGCGGCAGCTGGGCCATTCAATTCCCCTCGCAAACGACGCTTTTGCCGGGCAGCAGCAGCGATCTGATCGTGGGCGTCACCGTGCCGCCGGCCGCGCCGCTCTACATCACCGATGTGGTCACCCTGAGCGCCCGTTCGCTGGATGGCGCTTCGCGCTCCATGACTGCGCCGCTTACCACCATTCGCGCGGTACACAGCGCCACCGTGCAGTCACCCGCGACAGCGCAATTTGGCTGGCCGGGCAGCGTGGTCTCTTACTCATTGAATATACGCAACACCGGTAACGTGACCGAGGTGTTCACGTTGACACCTGCCGGCCAGGTGTGGACGACCACGCTCACGCCCGCGTCCGAGATGTTGCCGCCCGGTGCACAGAGCACGGTCTTGGCCACCGTTGAGATTCCCGTTGACGCGCTGGGCGGACCGACGGCTGTGGCGACAGTCACCACAGCTTATCTGTCGGGCATGACGCCCATCGCTTTGAACACCACGGTGTTGAGCACCACGGCCATCCATCATCAACCGGTGCTGGAACCGCCCGCACAAATGAAGGAAAATCCGGCGGGCAGCGTGTGGTCGATCACGTACACCCTGAGCCTCAGCAATGCGGGCAATCAGACTGACACCTTCGCGCTCACAACCGCCAGCGATTGGGCTGTCGATGCTCCGACGATGCTCGGTCCCCTGGCGCCCTTGTCTGCAACGAACTTCAGTGTGACAGTCACTGTGCCCATGACGGCTCCGCATGGTACCAGCCACACGGCCATCGTCACGGCCACTTCGCAGGGCGACAGCAGCCGATCGGATGCCGCTGAGCTAATCGGGGTGGCGCACACCGATTGGATCATCACCAACACCCTGCTCCTGCCCGCGGGCAGCTATCACTTCAACACGCTAACCGTCATGCCTGGCGGCGATTTGCGCTTACAGAGCAATCCCACTTCAGGCGCAGGCGTCACCATTACCGCGCAGAATGTCACCATCCATCCCGGCGGATCGATCACGGCCAACGGTCTGGGCTATCCCAGTCAACAAGGACCGGGGGCGGGCAACTCGGCTGGTTGGACTCACGGTCCAGGCGGCGGAGCTTACGGCGGCTGGGCGGGAAGCGGCAACGCGGCGGCAGGTGGCTCGCCATACGGTTCAGTGAAGAATCCCCATCAAGCAGGCAGCGGCGGCGGCGCAGGCAACGGTCTGGCGGGTGGCGCCGGTGGTGGCGCTATTCATCTGATCGTTGGTGAGGCGCTGGTGATCAGCGGGACACTCTCCGCCAATGGTAATTCTGGATCATCTTCAACCTTCGATGCCAGCGGCGGCGGCTCAGGCGGCAGCCTGTGGATTGAAGCGAACACGTTAAGGGGAGATGGACTGCTGCGTGCCAACGGCGGAAATGGCGGGGCGACAGGCTCCTATGCACGCGCAGGCGGCGGATCCGGTGGACGCATTGCTGTTCATTATCAAACTTCAACTTTCAACGGCAGCTATCAGGCGCTGGGCGGAAGCTCGAGTTCACAGTATGGCGGGCCGGGGACCGTGTATCTGCACGGATCCAGCGGCAACGGCCAATTGCAGATCGACAATGGCGGCGTCAACTCACTCAGCGCCGGACTGCTGCCGGACGCATACGAATTTGAGCGCATCATCCAGACACGTTTCGGCCATGGACGCGTCTTGAGCACAACCTCAGTTGTGACAATCAGCAATGAAACCCTGCAAGGCGATGGAACCTCGACCCTGACCAGTGAAGGCGTGATCGTTGCGCCGACAGAATTCAGCATCAGCGGCACGCTGCTGGCCGTGCAAGGCGACTTGCGTGGAGTGCAAGCGATCACCACCACCGGCAGTGGCGGACTGGAACTGTATGCGCACACCCCCTGGCGTACGGGGGAGTACACTTTCACGAACATGAGTGTAGGCGCCGGGACAGTTCTGCGTCTGGTCTCAGCCGATAATGGCAATGCCAACTATAGCGACGATTACGGCGTGACCCTGTATGCCGCTCACGTTTCCATTGCACACGGCGGTCAAGTAACAGCCGACGCGCGCGGTTATGCGCAGGCCAGTGGGCCGGGTGCAGGCAGCAGCGCCGCGTGGACCCATGGACCGGGTGGCGGGGCCTATGGCGGCTGGGCCGGAAATGGCAATACTGCCCCAGGCGGATCGCCATACGGCGGAGTTCTCCAGCCTGCGCGGTTAGGGAGCGGCGGCGGCAGTGGCAACGGCACAGCCGGCGGCGCAGGCGGTGGCGCCATACACCTGAGCATCAGCGATACCTTGATCGTCAATGGCACATTGGCGGCTGATGGCGGCGCGGGAGCCACATCCACTTTTGATGCCGGCGGCGGCGGCTCAGGCGGCAGCCTGTGGATTGAAGCCGGAAGGGTGCAAGGCCAGGGCATTATCCGCGCGAATGGGGGCAGCGGCGGCGCCACAGGTTCTTATGCGCGCGCCGGAGGTGGATCAGGCGGACGGATTGGCCTCTACTATCAAACCTCCATCTTTACGGGTTCGCTCCAGGCCCGAGGCGGTGCTTCGGCGGCGCAATACGGTGGCCCTGGAACAATCTATTTGAAGGGGCCAACGGGAGCAGGGGTACTCCAAGTCGACAATGCCGGCACAAATGGTCAGAGCGCCGCACTGCTCCCCGGCGCGTACCAATTCGATCAAGTGCAGCTCACCAACTACGGCCATCTCACCGTGCAGGGCGATCTCACTTTGACGGCGAATGTCTTGCAAGGCCACAGTAACTCGCGCTTGACGGTGACGGGCACCCTCACCGCCACGGAAGCCAGCACCTTCCAGAACGCGGCCATTGTTGTTCCAGGTCTTCTGGTCGTGTCTGACACCTTGCGCGTCTACACCACCACGGTCGATGTGCCCGGCCAGCTAATCGGAGCCAGCGATCTCCTCATCGATCAGCGTGGGCGCGTGCTGCTATATGCTCAATCCTATCCCAGCGGCACGCTGGCGCTGGATGCCGTCGATGTTAGCAGCGGTACGCTGACGTTGATCGCCCACGACAACGGCAATACCACTTACACCGACGATACCGGTTTCACGCTGGCTGCCCGCACGATCAGTGTGGGCGTGAACAGCCTGATCGAAGCGAACGGTCAAGGCTATGGCACGCAGCGCGGCCCCGGTGCGCACCACAACGGATCGAGTCACGGCGGTTATGGCGGCGGTGCGGCGCCAACCTATGGGTTGGTCTATTCTCCGACGATGTTGGGCTCGAGCGGCGATAACGGACGTGGCGGCGGCGCACTGCATGCGATCGTCACCGAGACGTTGACGCTGAACGGTCAACTGCAGGCCAACGGCCTGGCCGACGGCAGCGGCGGCTCGATCTGGATCGAAACGCCGGTGTTGACCGGCACAGCGAGTGGTCGCGTGCAAGCCAACGGCGGCAGTGAAGCCGGCGGCGGCGGCCGTATCGCTTTGTATGCCACCGACTTCAACGGCTTTGCGGGCAGTCTGGCAGCCAGCTTCGGCGGCGGTGTGTGTCCGCTGAATCCCGTCACATACTGCGACGGCACGATCTATCTCAACAGCGTCGATCCCTTCGCCTCCACCGTTGAAGCTCAGCCCACCTCGGTGGTTGCGAATGGCGTTGGGGCCAGCATCATCACGGTGACCTTAAAGAATGTCACCGGTTATCCGGTGGCCAATCAAGCAGTGCAGCTGCTGGTGTTACCGGCCGCCGGGACGCAGATCGGCGGACAACCAGCCACTGGCAGTTACCTGACCATCGGCACGTCCAATCTCAGCGGCACGGTGACCACGACGCTGACGGCTACCACGGCCGGACTGCGCGGCATCGGCGCGCGCGCTGCCAACGGCGCCACAATCTATCAAACCGCGCTGGTGACGTTCACCAACGGCACGGTCAGCCCCGCCCAATCGCGCATCGACCTCATCGGCAACGCTACCGCCGCCGCCGATGGATCGGCGGCAGTCAATGTGCGCATCACCGCGCGCGATGCGTTCAGCAACCCTGTCAGCGGCGCGATCGTGATCCTGACCTCTACCGCCCCGATCAATCTCAATCACCCCGTCGCTCCGACTGATCTCAACGGCCAGACGACGGGCAGCGTTACCAGCACGGTCAGCGGCCCGGCCGTCGTCGGGGCCATCATCGACGGCGTACTGATCAGCAATACGATCACCGCTAACTTCATCGGCGCCGATCTGGCCGTCACCAAGGTTGGCCCGGCAGAAGCCACCCCGGGCTTCACCGTCACCTATGAGTTGAATGTCAGCAATCAAGGCCAACTCGCAGCCACGAACGTTGTGCTGACGGATACGCTGTCGCCCTATCTCAGTTTCATCACGCAGACCAGTCCCTATTCCTTCACGCAGCTGGGCCATGCTGTGATCTGGCAGGTCGGCGTCCTGTCGCCGGGCCAACAAAGCGCGCTGCAACTGCAAGCGTTGGTCATCACCAGTACGCCCCACTACACGCCCGTTGCCAATCTGGCGGCAGTCCACACGGCGACGACGGAACACAACCTGGCGAATAACACCGCACAGACCACGGCTTCGACCATTCCACCGACGCCGCGCCTGACCGTCTCGCCTGCCGCGCCGACGCTCATCGTGGATCGCGGCAGCACGACGACATTGACGGTGACCATTCGCAATGCTGGCACCGCACCGCTGACCAACGTCGTCGTCAATCCGCCACCGCACATCAACTGGGTCACCGTGGCCGATGGAGTAGTCGGCGATATGCCGCCCGGCCAGGTGATCACGGTTGTGCTGCAAGCCGATGCCACCGCTCTGCCGCCCGCCGGTTACTACCGCGACTTCGTGCGCGTTACCAGCGATAACGGCGGACAACGGCCTATCGCGCTGACGGTGCTGGTGAGTGAGGCCAGCCGCGAGGTCGTGATCACCGTGGTCAACAACGGCGCGCAGCGTGTGCCTCACGCCGCGGCCCTCATCGATCGTCCGATTCTCGTTGTGACGGAAGGCGTCAGCGGCGTGGAACATGAGTATCAGCGCACGGCGGCTAATGAGACCGGCGTATTCACGCTGACCCAGCAGCAAGCGGGGTCGTTCGACTACACGCTCACCGCACCCGGCCACCAAACCGCGAATGGCTCAGTGACGGTGGTCGAGGGATCAGGCCCGCAGCAGGTCACGTTGATCATGACGGCCACCCCATCGGTGATCTTTACACCGGCCGAGCCGCAGTTGAACGTCGCGCCGGGCGAGGCCGCGCAGTTGGAAGTGCGCGCGCAAAACGCCGGGGTGCTGCCGTTGACCAACGTTGTCCTGACGTCGACCGGTTCGATCACATGGACGTATCTGGGCCAGGCCGGTGACGCCGTCTCGCTCGCACCCGGCCAATCCTTCACGCTCACCATCAACGCCACCCCGCCGGAAGACGCCACCCCGGCCATCTACCAGGACGTGATCGGCCTCAGCGCCGACGGCGGCTTCACCAGGCTGTTGCCGTACGCGGTGCGCGTGTCGCACAGCGCCGTGCGCGCGCTGGAAGTCACCGTCGTCGATGTGGAAGGCAATCCGGTCCGGCAGGCCGACGTGCAGCTGGTGGCGCAGCAGAGCACGTTGATCATCAGCGGCGCCAACACCAGCACACAGCGCGAGAGCTATCTCGGCCTGACGGATAACAACGGTCAGCACGTCTTCCCCAACCTGCCGCTGGGCGACTATCACTACGATGTCGGCGTGCAGGGTTATCAAGCGGCCACCGGCGCGCTCGAGGTGATCGCCGGGACGGGCGTGCAGACGCACACCATCCACGTCCCGCAGCCTGCGTTGTCGATCAACTGGTCCGTGGAGCCGACGCCGTTCGAGGATGTGTACACGGCCACGCTCAGCCTGGTCTTCGATCCGAACATCGTCAAGCCCAACCTGGGCTGTGCGCCGCTGGAAGCATGTTTCAGTCATACGAATAACATCCTGGAAATCCACAACTTCTATCCGGTCACCATCACCAACGCCGAGATTGAGATCACCTTCGACTGCGAAGTGTTCTACAACCCCATTCTGGGCGACATTCCGCCGAACGCGACGGTGCCCGTGACGCTGACTTTTGGCACAGGCTGCTGCACCGGCACGGTGCCCTGCTCGGAACCGGCCAAGCGGCACGCCGGACAAGTACATCTGACCGGCGAATATAACCACTTGATGCGCGCGTCCATGTACAACATCAGCGCGGTGCAGCCGCCCAGCCAGATGACGCCCGGCAGCCTGTACACCGTGCCGCTGCATCTGGTGAACGAAGGCTTCCCGGCTGATGGCAATCTGTTGGGCGATCCGCTGCCGATCGAGAATATTCACCTGAACCAGCCGCCGGTGCTGACCTTCATCACCGTCTCGCCCACGCACATCTCAAGCCTGGCCGTCGGCGCGGAAGCCGACATCGAACTGCAGGTGGAAGTGCCGCAGTGGCTGCCGCAGGGCGTGTACGCCGACGCGATCGTGATCACTTCGACCGACGGCATCTCGACGGTGCTCGAAATTCTGGCCGAGATGTCCGCCGACGGCCTGACGATCGAGACGCAGTTTGTCACACCGCTCCGTCCGGGTGAAGAACCGCCGGGCGGCGGCCACCCCGGCGGCGGACAACCACTCGTTCCGCCGTGGTGGCAGCCGCCGCAATACCCGGAAGAGAACGAGCCGATCGAGATGACGTTCAACTTCTCGCGGGTCTGCTGTCGCGATTGCCCGAAGGATCCGGTCTACACGTGGGGGCGCGTCGGCGGCACGCTGGTCGTGCAAGCCTACGGCGGCGGCTGGCATTACACGCCGCACTTCAAAGGCGGGCTGGTCTATCTGGAGATCGTGCAGCGCATCTCGCTGGAACGGGAAGCCTTCACGGCCAAGATGATGTTGTCCCACGCCGGCGGCTTGCCGGTGGAAGACATCAACGTAGACATTCTTGTCACCGACGACGACGGGCTGTCGTGGATCGTCGAGCCGGGGCAAGGCGTGGGCGGCTTCCTGATCACGCCGACGATTCCCACAACCCTCACGAACATGGTGTCCGGCACTCAGCAAGCCGCCATGTGGACCCTGGTGCCTGACGGCCTGAACATCACCGAACCCCAGGGGCGCAAGTTCTACGTGCAAGCGTTCATGAGCTACAAGGTAAACGGCGTCACCTACAACTTCGAGACGCAGCGCGAGACGATCACGGTGATGCCGCAGCCCTTCGTCTTGATCGACTACTTCATCCCGCGCTACGTCTGGGCCAACGAGCCGTTCAAGATCTGGATCATGGCCACCAACCTCGGCTGGGGAGCGGCCAAGAATTTGAAAGTTGACAGCGCGCAACCCCGCATCGTGCGCAACGACTCCGGCCTGCCGATCAATTTCGAGATCATCAGCGATCTGCTCGTCAACTTCGGCACGCTGGCGCCGGGCCAGACCGAGACGCGCTTCTGGTCGGTGGTCGCCAATCACGATGGGACCTTCATCGACTTCAAGGTCGCCTGTACGCACGCCAACTATCGCGGCCTGCCGCTGTCCGATCTGATCTGGTGCAACCCGCGCGGCAACTACCTGGAAAATCCGCCGCCCAACTGGGCCAAGGAAGATCAATGCCTGGTCAGCAATACGCAGGGCTACAGTGAAGATCCGGTCAGCACGCTGAGCGGCAACTTCACCTACAACACCACCGATGTGTCCATTCCCACCTGGGGCGATCCGCTAATGCTGGAGCGTTCGTACAATGCGCTCGACGTCGGCGATGGACCGTTCGGGCCGGGCTGGACGCACAACTACAACTCCTCTCTCACCTACCGCAGCTTCATGCCCATCAGCGGCGGGGCGCCGGTCACGACGCCGCTGAATACCATGCAGATGAAGGCCCCGCGCGGTTCGCTGCTGTTCTTCAAACTGAACCCCGACGATTCCTTCACCGCCATGCCGGGCGTCAAAGGCACACTGACGCGCACGCTGGGCACCTATACCGTGACGCTGCCCGATCAGCGCAAGTTCGTCTACAACGCCGATCAGTGGCTGACCCAACAGATCGATCCCAACGGCAATGCCCTGACCTTGACGTACGATGGGCAGGAACGATTGACGCACATTACCGATCCAGCCGGGCGGTCGTTGAGCTTCGTCTACGACGATAACGATCACATCGTGCAGATGACGGATCCGCTCAATCGGGTCACGCAGTACGGTTACGATGCGGCGGGCTACCTCACCACCGTCACCGACACGCTGGGCCTGGTGACGCGCATGACGTACGTCAGCAGCTACGGCATGCGCCGCCTGCAAAACATCATCGATCCCAACGGCCACCTCGTCGTCACCAACCACTACGACACGCGCGGGCGCGTCGTGCGCCAGCTGGACGGCGCGGGTCACGAAACGCGCTTCACCTACGGCAACCAGGTCACCACCATGATCGGCCCGCGCGGCGACGCCACGCAGGACTACTACGACAACGAAGGCCGCCTGATCAAGCGCGTCGATGCGCTGGGCTACACCGAGCTGTACGAATACGACAGCAACAACAACCGCACCGCCTACACCGACAAGAACGGCCGCCGCTCGCAGTTTGTGTGGGACGGTCCCGGCTGCAACATGAGCGCCGTGATCGATCCGGCGGGCAACACCACGCAGTTCACCTACGATGAGCGCAACCGGCCCACCAGCCAGATCGATGCCTTGGGCCACACCCTGCGCTTCACCTACGGCCCCTACCTGGACCCGATCGCCGTAACCGATCCGCTGAGCCGCACCACAGTGCGCGCCTACGGCGGCCACGGTGAACTGCTGAGTGAGACCGATGCGGCCAATCGCAGCACGGCGTATGGCTACGATCTCTACGGCAACCAGACCGTGATCACCAATCCGTTGGGGTATGCGCGGCGCATGGACTACGATGCCGGCGGGCGCGTGCTGCACACCACCGATGAGCTGGGCCGCGTCACCACGTTGGTCTATGACGCCGCCGATCGGTTATTGCAAGCCACCGGGCCAACCGGCCTGAGCGTCTTCTATGAATACGACGGTGTGGGCCAGCAGACGGTCGTCACCGACACGCTGGGCCGCGTCACACGCTTCGGCTACGATGTGCTCAATCGGCCGGTAACCATCACGGCCAGCTACCAGGACGGCGTCTTCGATCCGGCGCGACCCGACGAGGACCTCATCACCCTCAAGCGCTTCGACGCGGCCGGTAACCTGATCGCCGAAACCGACGAACTGGGCCGCGTGACGCGCTACGGCTACGACCTGCTCAACCGCCTGATCACCACCACCAATCCGCTGGGCTACACGCAGATCTACACCTACGACGGCGTGGGCAACCGCCTGGCCGCAACGGATGCCGCCGGGCACACCACACACTACGGCTACGATCTGCTCAATCGCAAGATTGCGATCACAGACACCCAGGGCCACGTGACGCGCTACGCTTACGATCAACTGGGCAACTTGATCACGACGACGAATGCGCTCTCGCAGACCACCGTCACGTGGTACGACGCCCTCAAGCGCCCGCTGACGGTGACGCTGAACTACGTCGATGGCGTGTACGATCCCGCCCGACCCGCTGAAGACGTCACGACCGTGCAGCGGTATGATCTCGCCGGCGACCTGGTCGAACAGATCGATGCGCTGGGCCGCGTCACACGCCTCACTTACGACGCGCTCGGTCAAGTGCTGACCGCCACCGATCCGTTGTCCCACACCGTCAGCAAGACCTACGATGCCATCGGGAATCTACTGACTTCAACGGACGCCAACGGCCACGTCACACAATACGCTTACGACGCGCTCGATCGCGTGAGCACGCTGACTGATGCCTTGAGTGGCACCGTCCGTTACGGTTACGATGCCGCCGGGCACGTCATCAGCACCACCGATGAACTGGGCCGCACGACCCTCACGCAATACGATGCGGTCTATCGGCCTGTGACGACGACGTACAACTTTGTCGATGGGGTCTTCGATCCGGCGCGGCCCGACGAAGACGTGATCACCGTCAAACGCTATGACGCCGCCGGCAACGTCGTCGCGGCGATCGATCCGCTGGGTTACGTGACGCACTACGCCTACGACGCCCGCGATCTGGTCATCACCACGACCAACGCCCTCTCCGGCACGTCACGCTTCACCTACGATCGGGTGGGCAACCGCCTGACCGACAGCGATGCCGCCGGGCATGTCATCACCTACGGCTACGACTCGCTGTATCACGTCGTCGCCATCACCGATCACCTGGGTTACGCCACCACCTTCGGCTTCGATGCGCTCGGCAATCGCACGATTGTCACCGATGCGCTGGGCCGCGTCAAGCGGATCGAATTCGATCGCCTGAACCGCCCGGTGACGACGACGTTCAACTATCACGACGGGGTCTTCGATCCCGCCCAGCCCGATCGGGACGTGGCGACGATTACGCGCTACGACGGCGCGGGCAACGTCGTCGCCGAGATCGATCCGTTGGGGTATGAGACGCACTACGCCTACGACGCGCTGAACCGCCTCATCACCACCACCAACCCGTTGTCGGGCACCATCGTGCGCGGCTACGATGCGGTGGGCAATCAGATCGTCGTGACCAATGCCAACGGCTTCGCCGCGCACTTCACCTACGATGCGTTGCGGCGCAATACGCAGATCGTCAATGCGCTGGGCGAGGTCACCACCTTTGCCTATGATGCCGCGGGCAATCAGATCACCATCACCGATGCGCTCAGCCGCACCACGCACTACGCCTACGATGGACTGGATCGCCCCATCACCGTCACCAATCCATTGACGGGCACCACCGTCTATGTCTGGGATGCGGCCAGCAACCAGCTCGCCGTGATCGACGCGGCAGGGCGGATCACGCGATCGGGTTATGATGCGCTCCAGCGGCTGATCGCCCTGACCGACACGCTGGGGAACGTGACGCGCTTCGGCTACGATGCGGTCGGCAATCAAACCGTCATCACCGACGCCAACGGTCACGTCACGTCCTTCGGCTACGACGAATTGAACCGGCAGGTGGTCATCACCGATCCGTTAAACGGCACGACCACCTTCGGCTACGATGCCGTGGGCAATTCCGTGCTGACCATCGACCCCGAAGGCCGCGCCACAGCTTTTGGTTACGACGAACTGGATCGCAACGTCGTCATCACCGATGCGTTGGGCAGCGTGGCGTATCACGTCTACGACGCGCGCGGCAGCGAACTGCAGCAGATCGATCCGGAAGGCCACATCACGCGCACGGACTATGACGCGCTGGGCCGCGTGGTCACCGTGACCGACGCGTTGAGCGGCACGACGGCGTTCACCTACGATCCGCTCGGCAACGTGATCCGCCAGATCGATGCCGCAGGGCGCGTGAGCACCATTACGTATGACGCGCTCAATCGTCCGCTGACCGTGACCGATCCGTTGACGGGAACGACCCTTTATCGCTACGACGCCGTCGGCAACCTCATCACCACCAGCGACGCGGAAGGCCGATCACGCTGGATGGAGTACGACGCGCTCAACCGGCCGATCAAGCTCACCGATCCGTTGAGCGGCACCACGACCTTCGGCTACGACGCCGTGGGCAACCTGCTGCGCACGACCGATGCCGAAGGCCACACCACGCACACCGCTTACGACGGACTGAATCGGCCGATCGTGATCACCGATGCGCTGCAGCACAGCACGCGCACCACGTACGATCCGGTTGGCAACCGCCTCAGTCTCGTCGATGCGCGCGGTCACACCACCACCTTCGCGTACGATGCGCTCGATCGGCTGGTGCAGACGACCGATCCGGTGAGCGGCACCACCGCCTTCGGTTACGATCGCGTGGGCAACCAGACCGTCATCACCGACGCCACCGGCCGCGCCGTCCACCTGACCTACGACGCCGTCTATCGCTTGAGCGCGCAACGCGATGCGCTGGGTCACACCACGCGCTACGCCTACGACCGCATCGGCAACACCGTCTTGATCACCGACGCCGCCGGCATCGTGGTGCGCCACGAATACGACGCGCTGAGCCGCCTCGCCGCCGTGATCGAAAACTACCGCCCCGCACTGCCGGCGAGCGCCGACACCAACGTGCGCACGGCCTACGGCTACGATCGCGTCGGCAACCGTACTGTCGTCACCGATGCCAACGGCCATGCCACACGCTACACCTACGACGCCCTCGATCGTCAGACCGACATCGTCGATCCGCTCAATCACGCCTATCACTTCACTTACGATCAGGTCGATAACCTGATCGCGCGGCGCGATCCCAACGGCCAGACGATCACCGTCACCTACGACGCCCTCAACCGCCCGATCGTGCTGCGCTATCCCGATCAGCTGGTGGCGCTGGCCTACAACCGCGTGGGCAGCCGCGTGGCCATGACAGACAGCCTGGGCGCCACGCACTACCACTACGACGCCCTACAGCGGCTCACGGCCACGCTCGATCAAAATGGCCGTGCGGTCACGCACGCCTACGATGCCGTCAGCAATCGCGTGGGCCTGGGTTATCCCGGCGGGCAGGTGGTGACCTACACCTACGATCTGGCCGATCACATGATCGGCGTCACCGACTGGGACAACCAGACGGCGGCCTATCAATACGACGCCGCCGGACGTCCACTCACGGCGACGCTGCCCAACGGCGTGCTGAGCGTGTTCACCTACGACGCCGCCGGACGCCTGATCCAGATCGAGCACCGCACCACCGATCGGGTGTTGGCGCGTTACGAGTACGAACTCGATGCGTTGGGCTATCGCGTGGCCGTCACCGAAACGGTGAATCCACCGCAGCCGCCGCGCGCCGGGTTCTATGCTTTGCCGTTGGCAGGCGTCACACCGCTCACGGTCACGTTTGCCAACACGTCCACCGGCAGCATCACCACCCAAACGTGGAACTTTGGCGACGGCTTCACCAGCACGCTCGCCAATCCGGTGCATCGTTACGATGTGGCCGGAACCTACACCGTCACGCTCAGCGTCAGCGGCGCCGGTGGCAGCGATGTGATCACGCGGCCCGCTTACATCAACGTGTTTAGCAGCACCACCGGGCCGGTGCTGTTCTTCGACGACGCCGAGTCCGGCAGCAGCAAGTGGATAGCCGAAGGGAGTTGGGCCGTCTCCAACGAGGCCGCACACTCCGGCACGTTTGCGTTCTCGGATTCGCCGGGCGGCAGCTATGCGCACGAGTCCAACGCATCACTCACCTCTGCTTATGCCATCGCGCTGGCGCATGAGGCGCCCGCCCGCCTGGAATTCTGGGACCCGATCGAGCTGGGCGCCGGCGATCACGCCCTGGTCGAAGTCTCAACCGACAACGGCCAGAACTGGACGCCGTTGATCGATCGCGTCGCTGTGAGCAACGTCAGCTGGACGCGGCACACGGCCGATCTCTCCGCGTACCAGGGTCAATCCATCCGGCTGCGCTTCCGCCTGGACGCGCGGCAAGATCCGGCGGTGGGCGACGGTTGGCACATCGACGATGTGTTGATCACCACTGCGCCGGAACCGATCTACGCCCTGCCCTTCAACGATCCGGCTGAGACGTTGACGAACTGGATCGCGGAGGGCAGCTGGGGCTTGAGCACGGCGCAGCCGTACACCGGCGCCGCGGCGTTCGCAGACAGCCCGATCGGATCTTATGGAGCTCAATCGAGCGCGGCGCTGGAACTGAACGGGCCGCTGAATCTGGCGGGCGCGACGACGCCACAGCTCACCTTTGTCGATCAGATCGATCTCGCGGCCGGGGATGCCGCCTTCGTCGAGGTCTCAACGAATAACGGCCAGACGTGGACCGCCGTCTTCACACATACCTCCGGTACACAAGCAAGTTGGACCCCGCGCACGATCGATCTACGCAGCTACGGCGGCCAGCTGATCCGGCTGCGCTTCCGCCTCGCCTCAGCCGCCGATCTGCAAGTGGCCGACGGCTGGCGCATCGATGCGATCTCGATCACGAACACGGCGCCGTCATATCACATCTATCTGCCCCTGGTGCAGCGTACAGCCGCAGCGGCGAGCGCCGCGCCGCAGCCAGCTTCACGCGCGCCCGTCGCGCCGTTCGATCCGGCGACGTTGCTGCTGGCCCCGGCGGCCCTGGCCGCCGTCATCGGGCGCAGGTCGCGCCGCTGGGCAGGCTTCATTGGCCTCCTCGCATTGATCCTGGTGGCTGTGGGCCTGAGCTCCAGCCTGGCCAGCGCGACGCCGCTGGCGCTGCCGGGCCGCTCGAGCGCGGTGAGCCGATCGGATGTGCCGACCAACGCGCAGCCGCAAGCTTCCTACACGCGCGTAACGCGTTACACCTACGACGGGCTGCATCGCCTGATCGGCGCGACCGATTCTATGGGCGGCGTATATACCTACACCTACGACGCCGTGGGCAATCGCTTGAGCGCCAACGAAGCAGGCGTGAGTACCGTCTATACCTACGATGCCGCCAATCAACTCACCTCCGTCAACGGTGTGCCTTACACGTGGGACGCCAACGGCAATCTGTTGAATGACGGGCGACGTACGTTCACGTATGACGCGGGCAATCGCCTGACGCAAGTCATCACCGGCGCGTTGACGATCGGTCAACGTTACAGCGGCGATGGCGTGCGCAAGGAACAACTGATCAACGGCGTGCCGATCCGTTACACGCTGGACGAAGCAACCGAGCTGCCCAATGTGCTGGAGGAGCAAGGCACACAGGGCGATGTGCAGTATCTGTACGGGCTGGGACAGCTCGCCGTGCACACGGCGGCGGGTTGGGTGTATCAGCTGGGCGACGGGCTGGGCAGCGTGCGCCAGCAAGTGGATGCGGCGGGCGAGGTGGCGACGACGCGGCAGTATGCGCCGTTCGGCCAGATCGAAGCGCAGGCCGGAGCGGGACAAGGTTCGTTCGGGTATGCGGGCGAGCAGCTGGATACGGCCAGCGGGTTGATCTTCCTCCGTGCGCGTTACTACGATCCGGCGACCGGGCGCTTCATCACCCGCGATCCGTATCCGGCGCAGGCCGCCGTGCCCGGCACGCTGCATCGTTACGCCTATGTCGGCAACGATCCGATCAATCAGATCGATCCGTCGGGGTTGTACAGTCAACTAACGCGATCGTCCGGTTATTCTGATGGCCGCCTGCACCGCGCGAGCAGCCGATCAAGCGGCGTGCGCGGCGGCCTGTATGCGCGCACACGCGGTATCTACGCGGGCATGTACAGCCAGGCGTATGGCATCGGCGACAGCATGTCGATCTCGGCGGGCGGACGCACTTACCGGCCGCCCAGCGCGGGCCGTCCTTACAATCAGCGGCAGGTGGCTGAAGATCGCGGGCGCGCGATCGATCAGATGAACCAGGAAGCGCGCGACGGATCGAAGGGCCACGAGGGACCGGAGTCCAACGACAGCTGGCTGAACTGTACCATCAAGCGCGTGCTGTCTGATCCCGAATATGGCAGTCAGCTGGGCTGGAAGATCGTCGGCGGGTTGATCATCGCCACGGCCATCGTCGCCACGGGCGGCGCCGCCATCGTACCCATCATGCTGGGCGCGGCGATCGGCGCTGCGGTCAACTATGGCGCCCAGGTTTACGAGAACTACAAGCACAGCGACGAGAAGGACATCGGCGATATCCTGCGGGATAAGGACAAGCTCAAACAACTCTTCACCGAGAACATCGACAAGGACGCCATTCTGGATGCCGCCTTTGTCGGCGCAGTCGGCGCTGCGGCGGCGATGATCGTTACGCCATTGCTACCAACCGGCGGCGGCATTCTGGGCGAAGTGGGTCGCGAGCTCGTCTCGGGTGGCGTGTCGCAGATCACGACCAATCTCATCACGGGACAAGCATGGGATGCTGGCCTGACGGATCCGCTCAACCTCGCGCTGAACATTGCGCCGATTGCGTTGACGCACGCCGGTGGTGCACTCTGGAGAAGTCTGCGCAATGCCGATAACAGTCTGCAAGGAGCCGACGACGCAGCGCGGAGTGCCAGGAACGCTGTCGAGAATGCGGATCCCACACCAGGCACGCCTCATGCGCCGGACGGGCCAGGCGTGGGCAATTCCTTCGATGACGCGAATGGTCCGGCACCCAAAGGTGGTGACACGCCGGGTGATTCCGGAGATTTGCCGGGCGGACCACGGAAGACGGCAGAACAAGCAGGCAATGACACGACACCAGGATCAGATGGGCCAACATTCACTGACGACGATTGGGATATTTTAGCGAACTATGGCGATGCGGCTTATTTACTAGATATGATGCCTGGTCGAGTGGTCTCATTGGATGAAGCCGTCGAACTGTCAGGCATACCGAAGAGCTATCTAGAAGGGACTTCTGAGTTCGCAGCTGCGAATAAGATCGACACAGCACTCCGATCGGGCAATTCGATGTTGGAAGTCCGTCGATTTGATACCTTGCCTAAAGATACCGGTGTTACAGTGTCACATCCAGTGACCGGAGAACCGCTGCATGTCTCTTCAACTGAAAAGATACGGTTCAAGACTAATACCAGCGGTATCGTAGAGGTTAAGCTGGATATTAACGGTCAGGAACAGGCGTTTGGCCTTGTGCAGGGCCCCGATGGCAAGTGGAATCTGGAGCCGATGAACCGTATAATTGATGCGAATGGAAAAATCCTTATACCACCTGAGCGCGGCATTCCTATGGGACCGGACGTCGACACCTACTTCTTCTTGAAGCAACAGGCTGACAATAGTTTTGTTAATCTAGGTGACGTGTGGCCAGATGATACACGTATCGAGTCATTGGTCAACAGTATGAGTGATGCCCGTCGGACACCTAAGGGGGTGGAAACGCACAGTGCCATCCAGCATGGCCCGGCGCAACCATATGCCAAGACACACGGACCACTGAATAAAGACATCACACCTAACCCGCTTATGGGAAATCTTGAAGGTTGGGGACCTGCCATCGTCGCGTTGGCTGATAGGCCTGGTATGTTCGTGTGGCTGGAGGAAAACCAGATACCAAACTGGTTCAGATATCGGGGAGTTCCGTTCCCTTAACGGTCAAACTGGAGAAGTGATATGCAACTACGCTTTCAAGGTCTCAAACCGGGCGAAGAGCCGATTAAGACTGTGGCAGAATATACGGCAGCGCGTCAACTAGTGGACGAACTCGAGCAGCAGGTTCAGACCTCGCTTCGTGAGATCAAACAACAGCGTGAGCGAGGTTCACCGCCCGGCGCGCAACGTCTGGCTGAACTGGATCGCCTCTCGACACAAGCTGATCAGACACGCTATGCTTTCTTCAGACGGCAGCCTTACGTCCTCGTGGCTCGTTGTCCATACTGCCAGACACCAGTGTGGATGAAGGTCGGCCTGTTCAGCCTGCGTGACAACTTCTGGCAGCATCCTTCGGGCAATGGACGTGATGGCATCCTGGATAGTGCGCGATGTGCTCATCTCTTCTGTGTCGATGGGGCCTTGAACCTGCAGGGAAGCTCGGCCGTTGGCGATCTGGCAGCCATAAAACCCGACGAAGCGGTGATCTCCATACAACTGGCTGCCGAAGTGCCATTTGTAAAGCCGCGCGTTCTCACTCTACCCACCATGCTGGGTGTCGTGCATCGTTTCACTGTAGCGGATCAGTTCACGGCTTATCCACTCACCTATTTTGCTGAGAACTTGCCAGATCAGATGGAGTTTTGCCTGGGCTGGGCCAAAACCGAATACTGGGATCGTCTGCGCCCCAGCGGCCATATGCTGATTGGCACGCGCAGCGATCGACAGGAGTATGATCTGGAGCGTTGGATCAGTCAGGGGAAGCTGCGCTGGCTGGACCCTGATGATCAAGCGCACCCGTTAGCGCCGCCTATGGCACAGAACTTCCCGTATCGCAATGTGGCTGGCAGACGGCATCCCTATCGTCTTGATAAAGGTGTCGTGATTGATCTACCAGATCCAGTGGAAAGCAATCCCGTTATTCACATTGAGGATGCGTTCTAGGACCCCCAAGTGCATTGGGGTAACAAACGCGTCGGATGATCTAACCCTACACCCCCGCGCGCTGCCCGGATCGATCCGGGCAGCGCGCGGCGTTTCAGCAGTAACGCCGGGCAGTTGCAGCGCAGCCAGGTGAAAGATCAATGATTTACCCGAGCCGGGGGGCATGTCGACGAGCGTGTGTTGACCGCGCAGCACCTGCTGAATCGCTTCCGCCTGACCGGAGCGAAACGCGGGAAAGTTGAAGTGCACATGCAGCGCGGCCTGAAGACCAACTTCAGACATGCTTTGTTCCCGGTTAGTTCAGCCGATCGACCAGCTGCTCTTCGTCGGGCGGCTCCACTTCATCTCCGGCGGTGGCATAGCGCACGAGACGCGCGAGCAGTTCGGGGTTGTTGAGCGCGTCGTCGATCAGTTGGCGCATCTTGATCAATGCGTCCAAATCGCCGGTGTCGTAGTAACCGCTCTCGTCGTTGACGCGCAGATTTTCGCGGCCAAATTCGTCTTGCAGACGGTGCAGCACTTCACACACGGCCACGTGGGTTTCGACCGGCGCGTACTGCGTCTTGATGAACAGATGGTATGACAGGCTGTGGCCGCCCGGCACATCCATCAGCATCATCAAGCGCCCGGTCTGCGGATCGAACATCATGACCAGCGATTCGCTCTCCGGGTGCGGCTGGATGATGAGGCCGCGCCAGCGCGTATCCATTTCCACGTAGTGCGTATCCACCACGCTATCTTCCACGCCGGGCAGGTCCGATGGAACCGATCGGGCGGAGTAGGTCTCAAAGGTGCCGCGCGCCGAGAAATCGTGCGCGCGATACGGCCACCCGCGCTGCTCGCACTCCGCGCGCAGCATCGCCAGCGCCGCGTCCAACTGCGCCGCATCGTCCAGTCCGCCGCGATAGTGAATGGTGACGCCCATCATTGCTCCTTGTGTTGTAAGAATGGATTTGTTCAGAACCACTCAAAGAATTCTTCAGTCCCCAGCGTGGCAATGATGTCCGAGGCCATCGGCTCCAATGGTCCATAGCCGATGTGGATGAAGTCGTCGATGCTGCCCAGATAGCACATGCGCTCGGCTTCAAACTTGCGCACGTCGGCATCGATCAGCGTGAAGCGCAGCACGGGCG
Organism: uncultured Anaerolineae bacterium; assembly: GCA_964398185.1. Taxonomy (GTDB): domain Bacteria; phylum Chloroflexota; class Anaerolineae; order Fen-1058; family Fen-1058; genus Fen-1058. The sequence continues at coordinate 60,522 of CAYNML010000024.1, forward strand.
AGAATTGCGTGTAGCGATCCAGTTGCTCTGATAGCCGCGAACTCATCCCAGGCAAAATGGGGACCAACGCGCTCAATTCTCCAATCAGCGTATCAGCGTCCGGCCCCACCGCCTCGTAAATCTCGATGCGTTTAGGTCGCACGTTGACGCGATAACGGTTGCGCTTCGGATGCCGCGCCACGGCGTTTTTTACGGCGTTGATTTCTTCCTCGCGCAGTTGGGAAGCCTGCGCTTTGCTCAACGACACGACGCCGTTGACGCTCTCGGTAATGGTGTAGCCGTCTGGAATCTGCTCCACCGGTTCGTCTTTGATCTCCCGCGCGAAGTAGTAACGCGGCTTGCCGGTCTTGGTCACGCCCCGGCACAGATAATACGTGAAACCCTTGCGGCTGGTGTAGGTGATGGGCATGGCACTCATCCTTGTTACACGTCTTCTACCTGCACTTCGTTTTTCACGCGCAGAAACACCAATTGCCCACGCGGGCGTTGGCCGATCTGCGGCGCGATCGCTTCGATGTAGCGCTGCACTTGCTCAGCATATTTCTCGTGCTCGATTGTAGCACGCATCTCTTCGATCGATCTTACTTCGTCCGTCTTGAAATCGACGATCGTCCAGCCATCGCCCGATCGATAGAGCAGATCGATCACGCCCGTATCGCCGGGCAGAGCATAGGGAACTTTGTGCAGCCGATCGGCCTTCTCAACTTCTTCGTACAACGGGTGCGCCTGAAACCGTCGCAGCATCCGGCGCACTTCGTTAATCGTCGCCTGAATCTCGGCGTGATCGGTCAAGCCCGCTTCCAAAGCGAAGGGCAGCAGAAAGGCGTCGAAGTTGTCGGAGTCGGGAAAGCGCCAGCGGCGCAGCGCTTCGTGTGTCAACCGCCCGACGACCCACGCCGGCCCGACGGGCCGTTGGGCCTTTGGCACAACGCGCCAAACCTTCGATTGCGGATTTTGGATTTTGGATTGCGGATCAAGGTGGAGCGCTGCAACGACCAGTTCAGGCGGTTGCAGGATGCTGGCCGATCCGCTTACCGTCTCGGCATTAGTTCGAATCGCTCCAACTTCCTCTGGCGGATACAACACACACCCAAGCGGTTGACTGAGTTCCACGCGACGCGGCGCGGTGAGCTCGCCATCAATCGTGATGGCATCCAGCCCGACGACTTCACCCAATCGTCTTAACCAACCACTCAACGTCAGCATATGCTTGGAACTGATCTTGGCGTGTCCGCTGACGATCAATTTTTCTTTGGCGCGCGTGGCGGCGACGTAGAGCAGGCGTTTATCTTCGGCGTCGTCTTTGGCTTGCTCGTTCAGCCGGGCCAGGCGATAGGCCACCGGATGTGCGCCGTCCGCGTCGGTCAGATCGATCTGCAAGCCGAGGTGATCGTCGAGCAGCACTTTGCTGGCACGATTGGGCATTTCGTGCGCGGCGTCGGCGATGACGACGACGGGAAATTCCAGACCTTTCGCTTTGTGGACCGTCATCAACTGCACCGCGCCCTCGGCGGCGACGGGCGCTTCGCCTTCACGCACGCCGGTATCTTCCAGCGTCTGCACGTATTCCAGAAATTCGCCGAGGCTGATCAAGCGGCTGGCGTGCGCGTCGACCAACAGCTTATCGACGTTGCGGCGCAGGCGATGGCCCTGCGGCACAGCGCTCAACAGCGTGCGATAGTGCGTCGCGTCGAGGAAGCGCTTCAGCACCTCGGCCACCGACACGCGCCCGGCGAGATCGTGCAGTTCGGCAATGAGGTGATAGGCGTCACTGCGAGCGCTTCCCAGCGAAGCAGTCTCAGTGTGCCCTGATGAGATTGCTTCGCGCTCCGCGCTCGCAATGACGGACAGATTTTCCCACAATGAACGCGGCTGATCATCGTTGGCGAAACGCAACCGATACAGATCAGCATCACTCAGGCCAATGGCTGGCGAGCGCAATAAACCCGCGAGGGCCAGATCGTCGGTGGGATCGTGGATGGCCGCCAACGCATTGAGCACATCACGGATCTCCGGTCGATCGTAGAAGCCGCGTCCGGCGATGGTCACGAAGGGAATGCCCGCCCGTTCGAGGGCGTCTTCGTACACGCTAAAGCCGCTGCTGGCGCGGAACAGCAGCGCCATGTCACTCCACGCAAATTCCTCGGCGCGGTGCAAAGCGTGCAAGCGCTGGGCCAGAGCGGTCGCGGTGGCTTCACGTCCAGTGGCGGCATCCTCGCCCACGCCGAGATGAAATTCCACAAAGGGTGCGCACACGGCTTGTTTTTCAGGCTGTTTGCGCTGGGCGCGCAATTCGGCAAAGGGCACTTCGTAGGGCTGCGTCAGATCAGCGGCTTCGCCCAGCACGGGACGCAGCAGATCGTTGAGATTCTGCACCAGCGGTTGATGCGCGCGGAAAGTGAGATCGAGATCGACGGTAAGGCCATTGGCGGCTTGAATATCCGCCTGCACTTGCCGGAAAACGCTCACGTCCGCGCCGCGAAACTTATAGATGCTCTGTTTGGCGTCGCCGACGATGAAGAGTTCGCCCGCCGAGGATGCCGTCATTGCGAGGAGCGCTTTTTGCGACAAAGCAATCTCCTGCGGTTGGAACTGGGATTGCTTCGCAGACAGCGCTCGCAATGACGGAGCGGGCGCGAAACCCGTCAACGCATACACGATGTCGCGCTGGCGGGCATTGGTGTCTTGAAATTCGTCGACCAGCACCGCCTGCACATCATGTTGCCAACGTTCGCGTACCGCGGGCTGTGTCGTCAGCAGCTGGGCGGCGCGGCCTTCCAGATCGTCAAAGTCGAGCGCGTGCTGTGCGTCCTTCAATTGATCGTATTCCTGCAAGACGCGAGCGTGCAGTTGTTGCAGCGCGGGCAGAGCATCGGCCAGTTGTCGATCGAGCGCAACATTCAACGAGCCTTCCGCGCCGATCAACGGCTTGAGTTCCTCGTCGTAGTGATCGCGCAAGACGCGCATGGCTTCACGTGCGGTTTCCAGATCGGCGGCGTCCCAGTTGGCTTTTTGTCCCTGTGTGGAAGTTGCCTTGCGAAGTTGCGACAGGCCGTTGAAGAGCGTGGTCCAATCGGATGCAGTACGAGCCGCCGAGACTTCGCGCCAGCGATCGAGCACGGCGCGGCGCGCGGTCTCCAGTTTGTCGTCGGCGCTGCGCGATCGAAGTTCGGTCAGCGTGTTTAAAGCGTCGCGCCATTGATCGGTCAGGTGTTCGTCCAGCCAGCGAGTCAGTGCGTCTGCGAGGTGTGTTGAGGTTGACCACACCGCCGCCACATCGAGCCGCTTTTCGATCAGCGTGCCGAGAATGTCACGCAGGCCGCCTTCGGTGAAGAGGCCGATGAGGGGCGCGAGGTCCGATCGGGTGGCCGCCCACGCCAGCGCGGCTTCGATCGCCTGCGCCTGCCACGCGGCCGCCTGGCCTTCTTCCAACACAGCGAAGTTGGGATCGAGTCCGGCTTCGGCGGGATGCGTCCTGAGGACCTCGGCGCACAGGCTGTGGATGGTGCTGATGCGCGCCGCGTCGAGCTCGGTGAAGGCGCGCTGCCATATTTGCTCGGCGACCGCGTCTTCGCGGTCGGCCCCACCCGCGAGGACGCGGGCAGGGAGCATCAAGCGGCGTTGAATCTCGATACGGATGCGCGTCCGCATTTCACGCGCAGCCTTGTCGGTGAACGTGATGGCGACCAGCGAGCGCAGCGGATGGCCCTGTTCCAGCAGATGCAGGTAGCGCCCGACGAGCACGCGCGTCTTGCCGGAGCCGGCGCCCGCCGTCACCGCAATGGCGCGGCTGCGGCGCGTGGCGGCCTGCTTTTGATCGGGTGTGAATGTGAATTGAGTGAGGATGCTGCTATGCATGCGTGGCCGCGTCTATCCTTGTAGAATCGGTGTATAATTTTCATAGACCGATAGTAAGGCGGACAATCATGAGCGACTTAACGACTCGCACTACGGCAAAACGACTCAATACCCTGGCGCAGCTCTACGAGCGTGGTCAGACCAGTCCATTGTTGGATCGGGCGCTGGCTAAAGCGCTGACGTATGAGGCTGCCGTGTCACGCCAGCAGCTGGAGCAATTGCAGGCCGATCTGGCCGAACTGGAACAACGCTATGGACTATCGTCGGCCGAGTTTTACCAGCAATATCAAGCCGGCCAGACAGATGATCAACTTGATTATACGGAATGGGCCGCGCTGCTCCAGATGGCGAATAACTTGCAAGAACGGCTGCGGTTGCTGGCCGACGCCGAACGTCCATGACTGCCGCCGATTATTTGGAGTCGATCAAAGCCCGTCTGTTGAGCGACCCCCTCATCGCTGCGTTCCAGATCGTGCGTGAACGCAGCACTTCCTTTGACGGTTATCTGCGCGCCAGAGTGACGCTGTTGGACGACAGTCACCTTGAATTCGCCGAATACTTCACCGTTGCCACAGATGATCAGATTGCGGTGGTGACTTACAATTACCACTGGGCTGCGCCGCATGGCGGCCTGATTCAGCGTTGGGATAATACTCCCCATTATCCCGGTCTGCCCAACTTTCCCGATCACACCCATCTGGCCGACACGGCTGAACCACTCCCGGCTGAACCACAGAATATCTTCGCTGTATTGGATGAAATTACCAAACGTTTGTCATAGCCGCTAGAAGGCTTGTGGCGTATATCTCCAGCAAAACGCGACGGCGGGACAATAGCTTGGACACCCGCCATCGGGTGGCATGGGGTGGAAATCGCCCGAGCGAATGTGCCGCACGTGATCGACGACGTGCTGCTTGACTTGATCAAAAGCGGCCCCTATGCCGTCGGGATATTTTTCCAACTTGAAGCTGCTGGCCTCGCCGCGCAAGATGTGCCAGTAGAAGCCCGAGGCAACTTTGCCAAGTCCCAGCGCCTCTTGCGCGGCCAGCGCGTACAACGGCAGTTGCAAGCGTTTGCCTTTCTCCAGATCCTTCGCGCTGATGGCTGAGCCGCTGGCCTTGTAATCGATCACGCGCAGACGACCCTGCTGATCCACATCCAGCCGATCGATGTAGCCGTGCAAGCGAATCTCTGCGCCATCGCCGGCGCGCACGATCAACGACGGCTGCCCCATGCCAAACCTCTGCTCGAAGTAACGCGGCGTAAATTCGGCTGAAACTTCGGCCAGTGCTTCAATCGTGAGGCGTAACTTCTCTTCCAATTCACGCTGCTGCGCGTCCCACAATGCGCCCGGTCGGAAGCCGTAATCGATCGGAGCGGTAGCGAACACCGCGCGCGCGATAGCAGGCAGGGCGCTCAACGGATCGTCGTGTTGATACACGTCTTCCAGAATCTTGTGCAGCATCGAACCGAGGATGCGCGCATCGTAGCCTGCTTCCGGCGGCGTGCGCGGCTCCAGTTGCAGCGCGTGCGCGATGTAAAATGCAAACGGGCACGTGCCGTACATTTCCAAGCGGCTCGCGCTCCAGCCGTGCGCGGCGGAGTAGCGTTGCTGCAAGACGTCAGCCAAGTGCGGCAAGACGCCTTCATGCTCGCCGGTCGCTTCGTCGGCCAGTCGAGCCTGCAAGACTTCGAGGCGGTGCTGTAGGTGCTGATCAAATTGGCGCGCGGCCTGCACCCACTCGATCGGCGAAGCGGCTTCCTCAGGCGACAGATGATCTTCGGGGCGCACTTTGCGCACGATCGGGCCGCTCGTGCCGAGCGGTTGATCGAACAACTTCAGCACCTGCGACCAATACGGCGATGGTTCCCACGGCTGACCGTCGGGTGCGAGGTACGGTCGGGTGAGCAGCAACCGATCGGACGCGCGGGTGATTGCTTGATAGAAGAATGTGATCTCGTCGCCGCGCAGCTTGGGTTCGATCGCCAGGCCTCGATCGCGCAACACTGCCCGATCGGTTTCACGCAGCAGCACGGCTTCGCGCTCGGCCTGCGGGAATTCGCCTTCCGCTAAACCCAACAGCGCGACGGCGCGAAACGACAGGCCGCGCGCATCGAGCGCCGAGGCGGTGAACACCCCGGCCCCCACCCTTGATCCCTCCCCCGTTTCACCGGGGAGGGGATCATACGACATCGCTTCAAGCGCGCCACGCAGTTCATTCACGAACGCGCGATAATCGATCGGTTGTGCTTCGCCGATCGTGGCGTCACTCAACACCAGGCCGCGCAGGGCATCTTTGCAAGCCCGCAGCGCCGCCACATCGCGCGCGGCGGTGATCGGGTTTTGCAGGACACGGGCCGCAACCCCGATGCCGGTCGTCTCGACTTCGCCAATCAAATCCTCGACGAACGCGGCGTAGTCGCGGATGGTGGCCTGCGGCTCAGGCATGATGGCCGCCGTGAAGGCTTCGAACTTTGCCTGCAATTGCCGCACTTCTTCAGGCGCAAGCCATTCGGCGGAGGTATCCTCGTCGTCGATGAGCGCACCTTCGGCGCGCGGTTGGCCCAATGCCTCAAACGCTGCTTGCCATTGCTCCAACCCGCCGATCACGCGCGCGGCGCGGGTGAGCGTGTCCAACTGCGCCGCATCGTGATCCGTAATGCCCTGCGCCGACCAGTCGAAGTACGGACTGCGCCACGCTTCCAACACCTGACGGCGCGGCCAGTCGAGCACGGGCAGCGACAACAGCGACAACAGCGCGGCGATGGCGGGATTGTCGATCAGCGGTGCGCCGCCGATCAGTCGCAGCGGCACGCCAAACTCGGCGGCGACTTCGAGCAGGAACGGGCGGTAGGCTTCAAGGTTGCGCGCGAGGATGGCAACGTCGTCGATCGACATGCCGTCGATCACGATCCGCTGTTTGATCCAGCGCAAGGCCGCGCGAGATTCTTCGGAACGGTTCTGGGCCTCGATGAATTCAACGGATTGCTGATTGCTGATTGCTGATTGCTGATTGCGAAGCGTTCCTGCGCGACTCTCAAACAGCGCACTTTCGAGCGCAGCTAATTCCGTGGAGCGCGTCGTTGCGAGGAGCGTTGTGTGCGACGAAGCAATCTCACCATCGGGCAGAAAGAGATTGCTTCGCAAACTGCGCTCGCAATGACGGGCGGTGGGCAGCGCTTCCGGTGTGATGTGCAGGTGATCTATCAACGCTCGCCGCGCGCGATTGAAACGGCGATGCGCGAGACGCGAACGGGACAGATCGCCGGTGAGGGTGATGATCGTTTCCTGCGCGCGCTGCGCGAGAATCGTCAGCACGCCCAACTGCGTGGGGTTGAATTCGTCGAAGCCGGTGACGATGAGCAGGCGCGTGTCAGTGCCGAGGTCAGGTTTGTTTTCCAGCGCAATGGCCGCCAGCCAGCCTTGCCCTTCGGCGTCGGCCCAGTCGTTGCGCTGGAGCCAGTCTTGATAGGCGGTGTAGATCGCAGCGAGTTCTTCCAGTCGCAGGCCAAGTCCGAACACCGCGCCGTGAAATGCAATCGGATAGACACGGGCCCGTTTGAGTTCTTCGATGGTATCGCGCAGCAAGGCGATGAAGCCCGGTTTGGCGCGCAGGGCGGCATAATACGGCAATTGCCCCGTGTCGCATAGTTGATCGATCACGCGGCGCAGCAGGCGAATCTGCAACGGATCGGTCAAGCGGGCGCGGCGCTGATCGACGCGGGTGAGCAGCTCGGCGTAGAGCATGTGGAAGGTGAGCAACTCCACACCGATCGCGCCGCCGGACCGCGCGAGGCGGCGGCGAAATTCGGCCAGCTGCAATTGATTGGGCAGGATGACCGTGACGGGCGCGAAGGGATCTGTGGCCTTGACTTCGCGCAGGCGATCGATCGCGTAGTGCGTTTTGCCGGAGGCGGCAGGGGCGAGGAGCAGGCGCACGGACATAGTAACGCCTAGAACTTCAGCAAGCGCTATTCACTGGCCGCATTCATGATGACCTCGAATACATTGAGGTCATCGTCGTTGGGATTGAAGTCTTTTTCCAATGCGCGCATGCGGCGCGTTGCAGCCGTGCGCGTCGTATATGCCTCAACCACCGCGATGATGCCGCGTTGCACGAATACAACGACCCAGACAGGTTGGGGGTTCTTCTCATTCATGATCAGCGCCTCAGTGTGTGTAAATTAGACAAGCTTGACTCGATCGACGTCAATTTCAAAACATTTCATTTGCTCTGCCAGCCACCTGGCCCAGGCCCAAATCGTCTGTCGTCGCCGTTGAATAGTAGAACTGGTGTAATGCTGACGTTCACCGTCACGTGTCGCCGATGCGATGACTTCATCGACATCCTGTGCTGTAAAGTAACGCTTGTGGCGGGCACGTCGGACAAGCTGCCGAAACACCCATGAATTAACGATCAACTGAGCCATTAAGCGCTGTTGGGCGGTGGGCGGCGTTTGAACGAAAATGAAGCCGCGCTCCGTGAGATCAAACACGCCGCGTCGTCGCGTGATCAAGCCAAGATATTCAGCGGCTTCGCCGTAGTAGTTGCTTTGACGACGATCGAAGATGAAATAATCGCTGATTGTTTCGACGGTGTTTTGTCCTGAATTGATCACCGTCAGGAGTTCAAAGATCTTGTTCAAATCATCGGCTTGAGGCACAACTTGTGAGGGCGTCTCGAGGCGAGTGTCAAGCAGGTCATCAACTCGCAAAGCGACGGGGCGTGTAAGAGCATAGACACAGCAACGTATTTGCTGCACCGAATTGAAGACGGCCTCTTCAGTAAATTCAAATTCACGGAATGTGTATGTCGCCTGACTGAGGTCATACTCGAACAAGAGAGGGCGCACACGCTTTTGTGGCACGAGGAGCCGGAAATGTCGATACGGGTAATAGAGTTGACGGATGTTGAAGTTAGTGCGCGCCCCAATTTTGGCTTCGACCAGGATAATGTTGTGTTCACCTTCGTAACCCGCATCGACTTCAATTTGGACACCATCGACTGTAATGGCCTCATCGTTTCCGGTTATTTGGAACTCAAATGCGCGTGAACGCTCACGACCACGAATCGTTAAATAGAGTTTCTCATCTTGAACAAAGTGCCCAAGCATGCCCGTGTTGAAAGCATTATCGAGGTACTCTGCTTCGCCAGTGCCACGCCCAGCCGTCAACAAGGGAAATTCCGTCTGCGCCTGGAATTTGGCCTGTGTTCCACAGGCACTTACATTTGCAAAGATGTTGCCACGAAATAACAAGTAGCTGCCGTTTGTGATTGCCAATAACGCATAACCATTACGGCGGAAGATTTTGGGCAACTGCTGGTAGTCATCAATTTTTGCCAGTAAACGCGGCTCACGTTCTGACACCGTTTTGAGATGATCCGCTTTGATCTCAAAGCGACGACCATCCAGCTGCAAGCCTGTTACCGTCAGATATTTCTCCCAGGCTGCCTCGTTGGCAGTAGGCATACCGTTCTCCTCGGTATCAAAAACTCGTGATGAGCAGTTCGACGATCTTACCTCGGCCGTTAGCTTTGCTGTTGATGGCCCGATTTGCCAGCACTTCGATGAGGTTATATTCGCTGTATAGTTCTCGAATTAGAGGCGCGCTTGAATTACTCAGCATGACATAGCAGCCGCGTCGATCCAGGTCGTGAAAAATTCTTGCCAAACGCCGTTGTTCTTCCTCCCCGAAGCGATCGCTGGTGTACGCAGTGAAACTGGAAGTTTTGCTCAATGGCTGATATGGGGGATCGAAATAGATCAAATCGCCGCGCTGCGTCTCCTCCACCGCAGTCTCAAAATCGGCTAACCTCAAATTGGCGCGCTGCAGGGCCAGACTGGCTGCGCGCAGGCCGTGGGCATCGCATATTCTAGGATTCTTGTAATCGCCAAACGGTACGTTGAATTGGCCCTGGCTGTTTACACGGTAAAGTCCGTTGTAACAGGTTCGATTGAGATAGATAAAACGTGCCGCACGTTCGACCGGGGATAAACTGGCGGCGTCAAGCCCCCGAACCGCGTAGTAGTATTTTTCTTCGTTTTTATGATGTAACAACGCCCCGATCAAACTTTCGACGTCGTTTCGCACGATCTGATAAAGCTCTACCAGTTGGGCATTACTGTCTGACAGAAAGGAATGCGGATGTTGTAGATGGAAGAACACTGCCGCGCCGCCTAGAAAAGGCTCAAAATAACGCTTGATCGCAGTGCGCGGTGGAAAGTGGAGCTTGAACGCGGGAAGCAGCTGCCATTTTCCGCCTGCCCATTTAATGAACGGTTTTGCTTCAAGCCGAGGCTGCACGATATCAATGTCGTAGATCGCAGTAGACTCTTTGATCGTTTTCTTGCGTTGAGTCGATTTAGCCATCTCTACCTATTCTTGGTTTGAATGCACGACTAATCCAGAATGTCGCAGCAAGTATAGATTGAACCCGCAAGCTGGTCAACCCATAACTCAAAGACCTCGGAGGTCTATGCGGCCTCCGAGGTCTTTAACTCCCCAGGTGAATCAAGTAAGTTGTCAACATCGGGCTGCAGAACCGGCAAGCAACTGGCGGGCATGATCGGTCATCTCCTTGAGCAAGGCATCGTCGGCTTGCACTTCGCCGGTTTGCGCGTCAACCCGGATAGCGCCGACTTGTCCCACGAGGCCGCGTTTAGGTGTGGAGAGCAGCACCGGTACTCGCCAATACAGTCTCTCTGCCACCAGCAATTCCGGTTCGCCGCCGTGAAGCAAATTGCCGACTTGATCCAGCATCAACACATTGACTTTTTGCCGCGCCACAAAGGGTGTGATGTTCACCTGCGCCGACACATGCAGTTGAATATCGACTTGCGCGGAACCGAGCGGTAAACGGGATTGATCGAGAATGGCTGACATGGTTGCCCCCTGGCTCAATTGTACTTCATCTCCTATAACCCACTCGCCACCACGCGCTGCTGCGCGAGTTCGATCAGGGCTTGCACGTCTGCCAACAACGTGCGACCGGTTTCCA
>CAYNML010000025.1:0-69664 GCA_964398185.1 uncultured Anaerolineae bacterium
CCACGCGGCCTTGTTCGCGCGCAAGAGCGATCGGGCCAGGTTGAACCGATAGAACTGTCCGGCAGGATCGGGGATGCCATCCAGGATCCGATCGATCTCTTCGGGCGTATTCGCATCGATCACGGAAGCGAACGCCGTGATGAGCCGCGCGCCGTAATCGATGACGCCTTCCGCCGGACCGTAACAGCCGATACACTGCGCACCCGCCTGCGGGCACAGCGCGCCGCAGCCCTGCCGCGTAGCCGGGCCGTTGCACGGAATGCCCTGTTCCAACAGGCATAGTTTCGGATCGATGACGTCTACGCTCTGGATGCGCTTGAACTCTTTGATCAACTTCACGTTGCGCTCGCGCGGGCAATCATCACACACCGTCGAGCCGCCCGCCCCGATGACCGTTCCTTTGGGCGGCAGTTCCGCTTCGCCGTGCAGCACCTTGATCACCAGATCGATCACTGCCGCGATCTGATGCGATTCCGGTGGGCAGCCCGGCATGAAGTAGTCAACGTCGACGACCATATCGAGTGTCTTCAACACCGGATAGAACTTCGGGATGGTCAGCTCGCCTTCGGGGACCTGGGTCACCGGCTGGGGACGGAAGCCCGACGGGTTATCGGTGCTGACGGTGTGATAAGCCGTGGCGAAGATTTCTTCCGGCGCGCTGAAGTTGGCCAGTCCGGGGATGCAGCCTTCGGTGGCGCAGGAGCCAAACGCGACCAGAATCTTGGACTTGCGGCGCAGCAGGTGAGCAATTTCCTCATTCTCACTGTTGCGGATGCCGCCGTTGAAGAGGCACAGCAAGATCGAGCCGTCTTCCATCGCCTCGACATCTTTGTACTTGGCATCCATCGCCACCGGCCAGAACACCACGTCGAAGTTGGCATCCACATCCAGAATTTTCTCACCGATGTTCAACACGGCGATCTCGCAGCCGCCGCACGACGCCGCCCAGTACATCGCAAACTTGGGTTTATCGCTCATGCTGTCACCCCCTCTGGGGCCATGTCAGCCGCCTCCGGTACAGCAGTTTGCCCGTTGGGCTTGCCCCAGTGCAGCGGCCCCAACTTGCGAACTTCCTCGACCATGATTGAGATCTCGTTTGCCAGCCGCACACCTTCCGCAGCGCTGGCCCACACTAACTTCACGCGCTCTGGCTCGACGCCCAGCTGCGCCAGGACGCGCTTCAACAGCATGTAACGCCGCATCGCCTTGTAGTTCTGCTCGATGTAGTGGCACTCGCCGGGATGGCAGCCGGTGATCAACACGCCGTCTGCGCCGCCCGCCAGGGCCTTCATCACAAAAGTCGGATCGAGCCGCCCCGAGCACATGAGCCGAATCAGGCGGACGTTGGGCGGATATTTCACACGCGCCGTGCCGGCCAGATCGGCCGCGCGGTAACTGCACCAGTTGCAGGTGAAGCCGATAATGACCGGCTCAAATTGTTCGTTGTTAGCCATAGTATTCTCCTTACGCCGGCACCAGCTCAGCCGCCTCGCTCATATATTCCAGGTTCAGCATCAGCAGGCCGTCGATCTGCCGCAGAATCTGCTCGTTGCTGAAGCCGGTACCGCTGATGGCACCCGCCGGGCAGGCTGCCACGCAGGTGCCGCAGCCCTGGCACAGCGCCGGATTGATCTCGGTGACCTTGCGATCCTCGAGGAAGCTGATGGCGTTGAAGGGGCACAGGTTGTTGCAGATGCGGCAGCCCGAGCATATATCGGGGTTGACGCTGGCCCGCACCGGCTCCAGCATGATCTCCTTCTGCTGGATGCGACCCAGCACGCGCGCCGCCGCCGCCGCGCCCTGCGAGACCGTCGCCGGAATATCTTTCGGGCCGGTGACGCACCCGGCGATGAAGATACCCTCGGTCATCGTCGCCACCGGATCGAGCTTGGGGTGCTTCTCGATGTACCAGCCGTCGGCGCTGCACGAAATGCCGAACTTGTGCGCCGTTTCCTTGGCGTCCTTGCGCGGCTCGATGCCGGCCGAGAGAATCACCATATCCACCGGGATGCGGCGCTGCTTGCCGGCCAGCGTATCTTCCACCTGTACGATCAAACGGCCTTCTTCTTCGGGCTTGCGCGCCGCATCGGTCACTTCGGCCACGCGCCCGCGCACGAACAACGTGCCTTCTTCCAACACGCGCTGGTAGAACTCATCGTAGGCCTTGGCCGGGGTGCGCATGTCGATGTAGAAGTTGTAGACCGTCGCGCCTGTGCGCTCATGAACCAGGTGCGCGAATTTCAGACTCTGCATGCAGCAAATGGCGGAGCAGTAGTTGTTGTAGTTGCGATCGCGGCTGCCCACGCAGTGGATGATGCCCACCGATCGGGGTTTGGTCTTGCCGTCGCGCAGCACGATCTCGCCGTTGGTCGGCCCGGCCGCATTCGACAGGCGCTCGAACTCCAGCGACGTGTACACATTCGCCAGGCGGCCATAGCCGTAGTGCGGAATGCGGCGCGGATCGAACAGATCGTAGCCGGTCGCCAGGATGATATTGCCCACTTGAATGGTGATCAACTCGTCCTTCTGGTTGAAATCGATCGCGTTCGTGGGGCAGAACTTCTCGCAAGCCTTGCACGTGCCCTTTTGGAAGTAGGTACAGTTGGGCTTGTCGATTACGGGATATTTCGGCACGGCCTGCGGGAAAGGCGTGTACACCGCTTTCCGATAGCCCAACCCGGCCTCGTAGACCTCGTCGATGACCTTCTTGGGACATTTCTCCTGGCAGATGCCGCAGCCCGTGCACAGCTCTTCGTTGACGTAGCGCGCTTTCTTGCGGATGGTCACGGTGAAGTTGCCCACATAGCCGCTGACGTTCTCCACCTCGCTCCACGTGAAGAGGGTGACGTGCGGATGCGTGCCGACGGAGACCATGCGCGGCGTGAGGATGCAGGCGGCGCAATCGAGCGTGGGGAAGGTCTTATCGAACTGGGACATATGCCCGCCGATCGACGGTTCGCGCTCGACCATGAAGACGGGATAGCCCGCATCGGCGATTTCCAGTGCGGCCTGAATACCGGCGATGCCGCCGCCGACCACGAGCGTCGCTTCATTGATCGGCACGTGCAGCGGCTCTAGCGGCTGATTCATAATCACGCGCTCCACGCCGCCTGATACGACCGCCTTTGCTTTATCGGTGGCCGCATTCTTATCGGTGTGCACCCACGATACCTGCTCGCGGATCGATACCAGTTCCGCTAAATACGGATTCAATCCGCCGCGCTTGGCTGCCGTGCGGAACGTCTGCTCGTGCAGATGCGGCGAACAGGCCGCCACCACCACGCGCGTCAGCCCCAACTCCTTGATATCCTTCTCGATCATCTCCTGACCGAGGCTGGAGCACATGAACTTATAGTCGCGCGAGATTACCACACCGCGATCCTTCAAGCGCTGCCCGGCCCAGTCGCGCACTTCTTCCACATCAACCGTGCCGGCAATATTGGTGCCGCAGTGGCACACATAGACGCCAATGCGCTCTTGCGGATCGTCCGAGTCAAAGAGATGGATCGGCACGCTCATGAATGCACCTCCTCATCGCCGGGCATACGGGGCATGGGCAGCCCTTCTTTCTTGCGGGGCTTCGCTGCCGGAGCAGCTTCAACCGGCTCAGGCATTTCCAGCCCGATCCGATCAAGCACGCGCTTGGCGCTGACAAACTCACGCCCGAAGCCTAATTCCTTGGGTTCAAGCCCCAGCGCCAACCCCACCAGTTGGGTGAAGAAGACGATCGGCATTTGAATATCCGAGTGATTGGCGCGATTGGTCTCGCCCTGATACGCATCGACGTTCATCTGGCACATCGGGCACAGCGTGGCCATCACGTCGGCATGGTATTGATCGGCGGCGCTGATCAAGCGGTAGATCAGCTTGTAAGCCGTCTCCGGTCCGATCTGCGTCATGTGGCCGCCGCAGCAATGCGTCTTCAACGGGAAATCGATCACTTCCGCCCCGAGGACCTTCAACACCCGATCGAGCTCGTTGGGATATTCGGGATTCGACCAGCGATGGTCGTAATCGGGGCGCGGCACCATGCAGCCCAGATACGGTGCCACGCGCACCCCCTTCAGCGGACGCACCACTTTGCTCTTCAGCACATCCAGGCCGATGTCATTCACCAGCACATCGAGAAAGTGGCGGATGAAGAGGGAACCCGCATCGTAGTGCAGGCCACCTGCCGCCAGGGCGTCATTGACGTTCACGCCCAACTCTGGCCGCTCCTGCATGTAGTAATCGCACTTGGCCAGGTTCAAGTAGCACGCACTGCACGGCGCCACGACAGTCTTGATGCCGTTCGACTGGTTGTAGGCCAGCGCCAGATTGCGCGCGATCAGCGCGTAGGCCGGAGTCAGGCTTACACCCAGGTACTCGGTGGCCCCGCAGCAGTTCCAATCGCTGATCTCTTCCAGTTTCAGGCCCAGCGGTTCGCACACCGCCAGCAGCGATTCTGAATAGGCTTTGGCGCTGCTCTCCATGGAGCAGCCGGGGTAATAGAGATACTTGTCTTGCATGGTTACTTCTCCAGTTCTTTCGCGCGCTCAAGAATCTTGTGCAGCTGCTTGATGCCCTCGATCTTGCGCGGCCGCATGCTCATCCGCTCTTTGGTGAGCATGCCCAGGCCCATGGGCGCCATGCCCGGCAGGCGCTTCTTCTGATGTTTCAGGTAGTAGCGCGTGGCCAGGCCGAACTCGAAACTGCGCCCGTACTGCTCGACCATATCGACAAAGGTCTGTGCAAAATCGGGCGCGTTCGACTCGACATCGGCGTTTGCCTGAATCGCCATGCTCTTGAGGGTGTACATCACATCGGCGATGTGCACGCCCTGCGGGCAGCGCACCACGCAGTGGTAGCATGACACACAAATCCACGGCGTGTTGCTCTTCAACGCCTGCTCCCGGTAGCCGGCGCGAATCATGGCGAACAACATGCGCGGCGTGTGATCCATGTCTTCAGCTGACGGGCACGACCCACCGCAGGTGCCGCACTGGATGCACATCTCCAACCGCGATACGCCCGCCGTGCGCAGGCTCACCTCCTCTAAGAAACGCAGATTGGGGTTGGTGGGATCAGGCGTTGAAATATAGGGGACGGTATACATTGAAGCAGTCAAAGGGCACCTCCTTCGTCAGTCTCAATTACAACGATTGGGGTCAGAAAAACAGCAGCGTCAAAAAACACAAACGGCCCCATACCCTGTTCGGGCAAAGGCCGTTCTGTCCTCTTGAACGATGGAAACACACCTTCCATCAGGCTGTCTCGTCTTTCGTAGGTCAGCTAGAACGATCGACAGTCGATGCGGACGATACCGCTGGGACAAAATGTAGCGTCAATGATCTGTGTATACTGTTCCATTTGTGGACTGGGCAAACGAGTGACAGATGTCACTCGATCACGTGATTTTCATCACGCAGTGTCATCTCCAAACCGATCGCTTCACACAGCAACCACGGCCCCGCTTCTTCACGCCGACAGCTGCGAAAAGCCGCCCGAAAAGTGATAGAAATCACGATCGCGCATCACAGCAAGCCAAACAAGCCAGCATGTGATCGCCGCCGATGGATTCCCTTGCTTTTTTATATCCGACCGTGTATCATTCACAGCCGAGAGGTAGTCCAAACGAAAACGCCGACCTGCTGGTCGGCGTTCGTGACGATAATGTCTGACAGAATCTCAGGCTTTGTTCAGGGTCTTCAAGCACTGGGCGCACATGTTGACCTTGCGCGCCTGGCCGTTCACCACCACCGTGCGCTTGGCAACGTTGGGGCGGAACTGGCGGTTGGTGCGCCGCTTGGAAAAGCTCACATTGTGCCCAAACTGCGGACCCTTGCCACAAACTTCACACTTAGCCATTGGAACCACCTCTCTGCAAAGTAAGGCGCGTCTCACGACGCGCCGGATAGCGAACGGCGGCAATCTTACCACAGCGATCTGAATTGGTCAAACAACCTGTACCCAATCCGACCGAATTGACGCGAAAGGAAGCCATGACCACGGAAACGGGCCTGGGCCGCATTCAAATCTCGCCAAGCGCCGTAGCGACCATCGCTGCCCACTCAGTGCGTGAAGCCTACGGGGTGGTGGGGCTGGCCGGCAAGAACGCGACCGATCAGCTGATCCGCGAAATCACCGGCGATGTCCATCGGGGCGTCGATGTCCGCATCCACGACGGCGCGGTCACAATCGATCTTTACGTGATCGTCGAGTACGGTACGCGCATCGTCAGTGTAGCGCACAGTGTGCAGAACCTGGTCAAGTTCAACGTCGAGAAAGCGCTGGGCCTGCCCGTCATGTCGGTGAATGTGCATGTGCAGGGTCTGCGCGTGAGCAACACAGATTCATAACCTGCGGAGTTAGCGTCATTGTCTGCTGAACCGAAAGTGCGCACCGAGAAACTGCTCTACGTGGACGGCCAGGGCCTGAAGCGACTGGTGGAGGCCAGCCTGCTCTGGCTGCGTTATCATCAACCCGGCATTAACGCGCTCAACGTCTTTCCCGTGCCCGACGGCGATACCGGCACGAATATGCTCCTAACCATGCAGGGCGCCTGGCACGAGATCGAACATTCCCCGGAAGAAAACGCCGGCAAGGTAGCGCAACTGGTGGCGCACGGTGCGCTCATGGGCGCGCGCGGCAACTCCGGTGTCATTCTCTCCCAGCTCTGGCGCGGCTTCGCCCGATCGCTGGACAGCAAGCCCAAGTTCGGCGCAGAGGACCTCGGCCACGCCATGCGCCAGGCCAGCGAGACCGCCTACAAGGGCGTGCTGAAACCGGTGGAAGGCACCATCCTCACAGTGTCCCGCGCCATGGCCGACGCCGCCGAGCAAGCACGGCGTGAAGACAACGATCTGCTCTTCATTCTCGATCGTATCGTCGCT
The DNA here is from genome assembly GCA_964398185.1 of uncultured Anaerolineae bacterium. Taxonomy (GTDB): domain Bacteria; phylum Chloroflexota; class Anaerolineae; order Fen-1058; family Fen-1058; genus Fen-1058. The sequence continues at coordinate 6,873 of CAYNML010000025.1, forward strand.
GCCGCCAGGGAAGCCGTAGCGAACACCCCCAATCTCCTGCCCGTGTTGAAGCAAGCTGGCGTCGTCGATTCCGGCGGGCAAGGCTTGACCGTCATCCTGGAAGGCATGCTGCGCTACCTGCGCGGCGAGTCGCTCGAAACCGATCGGACGGCAGAGGCCGCCGTCGATCTCAAGGAGAAAGTGCCGCCGGATGCCGACCTCGACGCGGGTGATGTGGCCCAGGGATACAGCTACGACGTGCAGTGCATCATCAAAGGCCACAACCTGGACGTGGAAGCGGCCCGGCAGGCCATCAGCGAGATGGGGCTGTCCACGCTGGTGGTGGGTGACGCTGAAACGATCAAAGTTCACGTGCACGTGCCGCGTCCCAGCGTAGTCCTGGCCTACGCGGAAACCATCGGACGCTTGCACGACGTCGTCGTCGAAGATATGGCCGCACAGTATCAGCAATATCTGTTGGGCCGCACCGCGCCGCCGGTTCAATCACCCGTCTACAACGTGGAGCATGGCAGCATTGCCACGCTGGCCGTTGCGCCGGGTGACGGGCTGACACGCGTCTTTCAAAGTCTGGGGACTACCGCCGTCGTGCCGGGCGGCCAGACCATGAACCCCAGCACGCAGGACTTCGTCAAATTGCTTGAAGCGATCCCCGTCGAAGAAGCCATCCTGCTGCCCAACAACAGCAACGTGGTCATGGCGGCGCGGCAGGCCGCTGAGATCAGCCAGAAGCGCATCATCGTCGTGCCGTCCAGAACCATCCCGCAGGGCATCGCCGCCATGCTGGCCTTCAACGACCAGCGCAGCCTGGAAGCCAACGCCCAGGCGATGGAAGCGGCCACACAGCATGTGCTCACCGGCGAGATCACCACCGCCACACGCGCCATCGACTATAATGGCGTGAACGTTGAGGAAGGGCACGTTATCGGGCTGTTGAACGACGAACTGACCGCGGCGAATGACACCATCGAAGAGACTTTCTTCACACTGCTCGATCAGATGAATGCCGAAGATCTGGAGATCGTCACGCTGTACTACGGCCACGGCGTCATGGCCGCCGAAGCGGAAGCGCTGGGCGCGGCCGTGCGCGAGAAATACGCCAATCTGGAAGTTGAAATTGTCGAGGGGGGGCAACCCCACTATTACTATATCATCAGCGCCGAATAAATTCACACACCGAGCGATCAGATTTCATGTCACGCGTTCACATCGTTACCGACAGCACCGCGCACTTTCCCGACCCCACCCTGCCCGATCGCCTGGGCGTCACCGTCGTGCCCCAAAGCATCCAGTTCGGGAAGCAGACGTACCGCGAAGGGGTGGATATTTCGGGCGAAGAATTCTTCCGCCGCCTGCCGCACTACGGGACCCTGCCGGCGCTGCATCCGCCCACCGCCGACACCTTCCGGGACCTGTATGCGGAAAAATTCCGCCAGAACAAACAGATTTTATCCATCCATCTCTCTAGCAAGATGAGCGACACCTTCGCGCACGCCCGCCAGGCCGCCGATGAATTTCTGGGCGGCAACAAGATCGTCGTGATCGATTCGCTGACTACCTCCATCGGACTGGGCTGGCTGGTCGAAGCCGCGGCTTCGGCCGCGGCCAGCGGCGCGGCGCTGGACGAGATCGTGCGCATCGTGCGCGGCATGATCACGCACATGTACGCCGTGTTCTTCGTCGATCAACTCGACTATCTGGAGCGCAACGGGCGCTTGAGCAAGTCGCAGGCCGTGCTGGGCACCATGCTGGGCATCAAACCCTTCCTCACCATCGAGGAAGGCGAGATCATCCCGATGGAGAAAGTCCGCACCCGCGAGAAGGCCATCGACAAGCTGCTGGAGTTTGTCTCGGAGTTTTCCGCCATCGATCGCGTGGCCATCATGCAAAGCGGCCAGCAGCCCACAGAGGACACGCGCCAACTGCTGGAACGCCTGGAGCAGACCTTTCCGGGGCAATACTTCCCGGTGCTGAACTACGGACCGGGCCTGGCCTGCCAGATCGGGCCGAATAGCCTGGGCATCTTCATCTACGAAGGGTCGGGCAAAGAGGGTTAAGTAACCTCCCGGAGACTTAAAGCCTCCGGGAGGTTTGCACTATTGCGACATGATCCACATCGTCACCGACAGCACCTCGGACCTTCCGCCGGACATCGTCCGTGAACTCAACATCACGGTCATCCCGGTGCACGTCATTTTCGGCGAGGAATCGTTCGACGACGGCGTGACCATCACGCGCGCAGAATTCTATCGCCGCCTCAAGACCACCAAAGTTCTGCCAACGACTTCAACGCCGAGCATCGGCGAGTTTGCCGAAGTGTATCAGCGCGTCGGCGGCGAGATCGTCTCAATTCATGTCGCCGCCAAATGGAGCAGTTTGCTCGAGGTCGCGCGGCTCGGCGCAGAACTAGCAACCGGCGCGCAAGTGACTTTATTTGACTCCGGCAAACTGGCGATGGGCCTGGGCTGGCAGGTCATTCTGGCGGCGCGCGCCGCGCAGCACGGCCACTCGGCCACAGAAATCGGGCAGCTCTTGCAGACCGCCAAACACCGTGTGCGCCTGTTCGCCGCCCTGGACACGCTGGAATTTCTGCGGCGCAGCGGGCGCGTCAATTCTTTTCTGGCGCGCTTCGGCCAGCTGCTCAGCATCAAGCCCATCATCGATGTCGGCGACGGTGAAGTCTCGATGGTCGATCGGGTACGCACGCGCCGCGCCGCCATCGATCGGCTCCGCGAAATCACTTACCAGCTCGGGCCGCTGGAATCGCTGGCGGTGCTGCATACTTCGAACTACGCCACGGCACGCACCCTGGCCGACGAGTTTGCCGCGACGATACCCAACCTGCGCGAACCCATCATCGTCTGCGAAGCCACCACCGCCGTCGGCACGCACGTGGGGCCCAACGGGCTGGGCATCGCCGCGGTCGTAGCCGAATAGCGTATAATTGAGCACACGCTGTGTGTTCATTCTGATCTGAGACCTCAGCATGACTTTCAAAAACCCGGCGTTTGACAAACTCTATAAAATACTCAAGCTCGAAGCCGGTACCGGTTATCGCGACAAGGCCATGATCGGCGGTCTGTCACAATTTGCCGCGCGCTGGCAGCAAGAAGCGGGCGACGGCGAAGACGTGCAGCACATCGCCGACATTCTGCGCACCTACAGCCAACTCAACCCGGTCGATCCGCGCCGCATGGCGATCACACAGATCGTACAATTGATGGGGATGCCCGTCAGCGGCGTCAAGCCCAGCACGGCGCCGATCGAGCCGCCCGCCGAACCGCAGCTCGAGCCGGCCGCTGTCGTGGCCGTCGAACCGCCGCCCGCTCAATCGGGTGCGCCGTCCCCCTCGATCGAATCCGCGCCGCCCCCGCGGCCCAGCGTCGCCAGCGAACCGCCTCCGCCACCCGCGGCGCCGATCGCCGAACAGAAACCGATCGAGAAGCCGAAGCCCAGGCCGCTGCCCGAAGCGCGGGACGAACAGGGCAACCGGATCGGACTGGCATCTCCGGTGACGGTCATCAGCGGCATCGGTCCGGCCATCGCCGAAAAACTGGAACGACTGGGCGTGAAGACCATTCGCGATCTGCTGTATTTCTTCCCGCGCCGCTACGACGATTACAGCAACCTGCGCCCCATCAACCGCCTGCAGTACGGCGATGAAGTGACCATCATGGGCACGGTGTGGGACGCGGGTGACAAGCGCGTGCGCGGCGGCGCGTCGATCTTTCAAGCCATCATCAGCGATGGCTCCGGAACGATCCAGTGTACGTGGTTCAATCCATACATCGGCAATCAGATCAAGCGCGGCGTGCAGATCGTGGTCAGCGGCAAAGTCACCGAGTTCAACGGGCGCTTGACTTTCTCTTCGCCCGAATTTGAATTGCTGGACAACGAGCTGCTCAACACGGCCCGCATCGTGCCGGTGTATCCGCTGACTGAAGGCTTGTCCAATCGCGCGCTGCGCAAGTTCACGCGCCGCACCGTCGATTACTGGTCGCCGCGCATCGAGGACAGCCTGCCGGACAGTGTGCGCCACTCGGCCGGCTTGATGAGTCTGCCCACCGCACTGGCGCAGATCCACTTTCCAGATTCGATCCCGGCGCTGGAAACAGCGCAGCGCCGCCTCGCCTTTGACGAGTTGTTCCTGCTGCAATTGGGCCTGCTGAAACAGAAGGCGCAGTGGCGCAGCGCGAACGGTCGGGCGCTGTTGGTCGATCGGGCGGCGTTGGACGCGTTCATCAGATCGCTGCCCTACCCGTTGACCGAGGCGCAGCGCCGCGTCATCGAGGACATTCTCGGCGACATCGGCACACCGCACCCGATGAGCCGCCTGGTGCAGGGCGATGTGGGCTCGGGCAAGACGGTGGTCGCCGCGGCGGCGATGTTCCTCGCCGCGCAGTCGGGCGCGCAAGCCGCCATCATGGCCCCCACAGAGATTCTGGCCGAGCAGCACTACAAGAATCTGAGCACGTTATGCGATCAGGTCAATGCGCAGGGCGTGCCGCGCCCGCTGACCGTGCGCTTGCTGACCGGCAGCACTGCGCCAGTCGAGCGGGAAATGATCGTGGCCGAAATCGCCGACGGGCGCGCGAACATCATCGTGGGCACGCATGCGCTGATTCAAGAGACGGTGTCGTTCAACGATCTGGCGCTGGCCGTCGTCGACGAACAGCATCGTTTCGGCGTCGCGCAGCGCGGCGCGCTGCGCCAGAAGGGCCGCAACCCGCATGTGCTGGTGATGACGGCCACACCCATCCCGCGCACGCTGGCGCTGACGCTCTACGGCGATCTCGATCTCTCGGTGATCGATCAGATGCCGCCGGGCCGCCAACCCATCGAGACGCGCATCGTGCTGCCCGCCGAGCGCGAGCGCGCCTACTCGTTCGTGCGCGCGCAGATCGAGAAGGGGCGGCAGGCGTTCATTATCTGCCCGCTGGTCGAAGAGTCCGACAAGATCGAAGCGAAGGCCGCCGTGGAAGAACACGCGCGCCTGCAGAAGCACGTCTTCCCGCAGTTCAAGTTGGGCCTGCTGCACGGCCGCATGAAAGCCGACGACAAAGACGCCGCCATGCGCGCCTTCGCCAACAACGAGACGCAGATTCTGGTCTCAACGTCCGTCGTGGAAGTGGGCATCGATGTCCCGAACGCGACCATCATCATGATCGAGGGCGCGGAACGTTTCGGGTTATCGCAGCTGCATCAGTTCCGCGGGCGCGTGGGACGCGGCGCGCATAAGTCGTTCTGCCTGCTGCTGACCGAATTGAGCGCCGCCGATCTCACCGAGCGCCTGAAGGCGGTGGAAGCCAGCACCGATGGGTTTGTGCTGGCCGAGAAGGATTTGCAGCTGCGCGGGCCGGGGCAGTTCTTCGGGACACGGCAGAGCGGCCTGCCCGATCTGCACATGACCAATGTCACCGACGCGCGCCTGATCGATCTGGCGCGGCGCGAGGCGGAGAAGTTGCTGAACAATGACCCAGAGTTAAGCTCAGAAGAAGATCAACCCCTGGCACAGCGCCTGAAGGAGTTCTGGGCAAGCGGCGCAGGAGACTTGAGCTAGTGCCGGCGGCGCATTAATCATCTCACGCCAAGCCGCCAAGTTGCAAAGTTGTTTTTCGCACCACACCTTCCAAGGAGCCACTTTGACCGTCGCCATCTACCCTGCCTCATTCGATCCCATCCATTACGGCCATATCGACATCGCCAAACGATCGGCGCTCATCTTCGATCGCGTCATCGTCGCCGTGTACGATCGACCGTTGAAGAACCTGCTGTTCAACATCGACGAGCGGCTGCAGCTGGCCGAACAAGCGCTGCGCGACGTGCCCAACATCGAAATCACACGCTACAGCGGCTTGACGGTAGAGTATGCGCGGCAGGCCGGCGCGCAGGTCATCGTGCGCGGGCTGCGCGTGGTCAGCGATTTTGAACTGGAATGGCACATGGCGTTGACCAACAAACAGCTGGCGCCTGATATTGAGGTGGTGTGCTTCATGACCAGCCAGGCCTATGCCTTCCTGAGCTCGAGCACCGTGCGCGAAGTGGCGCTGCTCGGCGGCGATGTGTCGAGCATGGCGCCGTCGTTTGTGGTGGAGGCGCTGCAGCACAAGGCGATCGAGCGGGCCAAGGACCCCGGCAATCACCCGGTGCCGATTACGTCGCTGCGCGATTAAGTCAACGCTGCGCGCTGAAATCGATTTGCAAATTTTGCCAACTTGTAAGACACTGTAGGCAGCAATCAACAGCCTGAACGAGGGTCGCCTATGGACATCCTGCATCTTATCGATCAACTCGAAGCGCTGCTGAACGAAGGCTCGCATCCGCCGCTGGTGGGCAAGCGCGTGCTGATTGACGAACAACGCGTGTGGGAAGTCATCGACCAGATGCGCGTCTCCATTCCCGAGGAGGTCAAGAAGGCCAAGCGCATCAACCAGGAGCGCGATCGCATCATCGCGCAGGCCAACGAGGAAGCTACCCGCATCGTCGAACTGGGACGCGATGAGGCGCAGCAACTGGCTTCGGAGACTGAAATCTCGAAACAGGCGCAGGCGCGCGCGCAGACCATCGTGGAACGCGCCCAGCGCGAAGCCGACGCCCTGAAAGCAGACGCCGACGACTACACGATCCAGGTCCTGTCAAAACTGGAAGAAGATCTGGCCAAGGCGCTGAGCATCGTACGCAACGGCCTGCTGAAATTGAATACCGAAAAGGCCTACACCGACCGAGCAGGGCTGGACAACGGCTCGTCGGCGTCCGTACGAGTGTCTTGACATACATCACCCTTCTGCTATAATTCGCGCCCGGTCACGTGTGATGGGTCATACTTGGCCCCGTTACAGCATCTCGAAAGGAAAGCAGCAACGCATCATGACACCGCTACCAAAACGCAAGCATTCCAAGGGCCGGCGTAATCGCCGCCGGGCGCACTATAACCTGAAGCCGACCACGCTGGAACTGTGCGGACAGTGCAAGGAACTGAAGCTGCCGCATCGGGTGTGTCCAAACTGCGGCACGTACAATGGCCGCCAGGTCATCGACGTGCAGGCGCGTGACGAGCGCAAGAACCGCAAGAGCGCGCAGTAAGCCCAACTCAGCCACGGGGCCGATCATGCAAGTGACGGCCTCGTGTGTTGTTTCTACTCATTCAGGCCAAGCGCTCATCACCCGCGTCCGCGCGGGCTGCTTCGACCGCCGGGACGCGGTCGAAGCGCAATTGAGATAGCCCCCGGTGGGCGTTCCTTTAACAAATCTTTCTCAGGGTGAATGCCATGAATCCTGCTCAGTTCGCCTTTCTGTTTCCCGGCCAAGGCTCGCAAGTGGTGGGTATGGGCCGGGAGTTGGTGGAAGCCTACCCTGAAGCCCGATCGATTTTTGCCCAGGCCGACGACGTCCTGGGCTTTGCCTTATCCCGATTGTGCTTCGAGGGCCCCGAGGCCGACTTGATGGATACCATCAACGCGCAGCCGGCCATCCTCACACACAGCATCGCCACGCTGCGCGTCATCGAGCAGATCGCGCCAGAGGTCAAGCCCGCGCTGCTGGCTGGTCACAGCCTGGGCGAGTTCAGCGCGTTGGTCGCCGCCGGCTCGTTGTCGTTTGAAGATGCCGTGCGGTTGGTGCGCGAGCGCGGTCGCCTGATGAAAGATGCCGGCAAAGCGAATCCCGGTGCGATGGCCGCCGTCATGCCGTTAAGCCGCGATGTGCTGGACGAGGTGTGCCGGGAAGCCAGCGCGCTCGTGGGCAAGCCCGTACAGGTGGCTAACGACAACAGCCCAGGTCAGATCGTGATTTCCGGTGATAACGCCGCGCTGGAAAAGGCGATGGAGTTAGCCAAAGCGCGCGGCGCGAAGCGCGTGGTCCGTCTGCAAGTCAGCATCGCTTCGCATTCGCCCTTGATGAAGATGGCCGCCCGATCGTTCCGCGGCGAACTCGACGCGATCTCCTTTGCACCGCCGCGTATCCCCGTCGTCGGCAATGTGTATGCCCGCCCGATCGAACTGGTGGACATCCGCGACGAACTGGAAGCGCAGCTCACCTCGCCCGTGCGCTGGACCGAATCGGTGCAGTACCTGGCGCAGCGCGGCGTGACAACGTGCATTGAGATCGGGCCGAAGGATGTGCTGGCTGGATTGGTGCGCCGCATCGATACTACCCTGACTGCGATGAGCGTGGGTGATCCCAGGGGCATCGAGTTGCTCTTGGCGTAGAGGCGACTCTTGCGGTCGCCCGGGGCAGACGCCGGGCCTGATCCTACAAGGAATGACTCATGAACGACACACCGGCCAACGTGGGATTGCCAAAGATGCGCGTGGGCTTTATCGGCCTGGGGCTGATGGGCAAGCCGATGGCCGGCCACCTCGTCAGGGCCGGCTATCCGCTGACGGTGCACAATCGCAGCCGCGCCGCCGTCGATGAGTTGGTAGCCCAGGGAGCACAGGCCGCCACGTCGCCGCGCGAGGTGGCGGCCAACAGCGATGTGGTGATCACCATGCTGCCCGATTCGCCCGACGTCGAATCGGTGCTTGACGGGCCAGACGGTCTGCTGGCGGGCGCGCGCCCCGGCCTGATCCACATCGACATGAGCACCATCTCGGCCACGGCCACGCGCCGCATCGCCGCGCTGGAAGCCGAGCACGGTGTGGTGCACATCGACGCGCCGGTCAGCGGCGGCGACATCGGCGCAAAAAACGCGACGTTAACCATCATGGCCGGGGGCGATGAGTACGCCGCGCTGGCCGTGGAACCAATTTTCAAGGTGCTGGGCAAACGCATCACACACATCGGGCCGATCGGGTGCGGGCAGGTCGCCAAGGCCTGCAATCAGATCATGGTCGCCGCACAGATGGTGGCCATGGGCGAACTGCTGATCATGGCTCAGAAGGCCGGGGCCGATCCCGAGAAAGTCGTGGAAGCCATCAAGAGTGGCGCCGCGCAGTGCTGGACACTGGACAACAAACCACAGCGTCTGTTTGCGGGAAATCGCGCACCGGGCTTCAAGGCGTCGATGCAGTACAAGGATCTCAACATCGTCATGGAGATGGCGCGCACTTACGGCGTCCCCCTGCCCGGCACGGCGGCGAACACGCAAGTGTTTAATGCCATGATCGCCAACGGGCTGGGCGATCAAGACAACTCAGCCGTAATTGGCGTCATTGAGCAGCTGGCCCACACGCTGTTGCAGACGCACGAATAACCGTTCTCGCCGACAGATGCTTGCCGTGAAAGCACGGGGTGCTGGCAGAGGTCTGTCCGCTGAGGATGCGACTCACACCACCAGGGGAGGCAACATGTCGCTCTCGGGACAGCTTGCCGTCGTAACGGGCGGATCGCGCGGGCTGGGGCGCGGCATCGCGCTGGAGCTGGGCAAACGCGGCGCGAAGGTCGTGGTCAACTACAATACCAGCGCCGCCGCCGCCCACGAAGTGGTGCAGCGGATTAAGGACGCGGGCAGTGACGCGCTGGCTGTGCAGTCCGATGTCAGCCAGTATGATTCCGCGCAAAGCCTGATCAAAGCCGCGCTCGACTTCGGCGGGCGCGTGGACATCCTGGTCAACAACGCGGGCGCGACGCGCGACATGCTGCTGGCGCGGATGTCGGAAAACGACTGGGATACGGTCATCGCCACGAATTTGAAGAGCGCGTATAATTGCAGCAAAGCGGCGCTCAAGCCGATGATGCGGCAGACGTACGGTCGGATGGTGAATGTCTCATCGGTGGCCGGGCTGGCCGGTAATCCCGGCCAAACAAATTACTCCGCTTCGAAGGCGGGCCTGATCGGCTTCACCAAAGCGCTGGCGCGCGAAGTGGGCGCGCGGAACATCACCGTCAACGCCGTCGCACCGGGCTTCGTGCCCACCGACTTGACGTCCGTCGTCCCGCAACATCTGCTCAACGAAGCGCAGCAGCTCACGCCGTTGGGCCGCCTGGGCACGATCGAGGATGTGGCATGCGCCATTGCTTTTCTCGTGTCCGATGAAGCCTCGTTCATCACCGGGCAAGTGGTGCGCGTGGACGGCGGCATTGCGATGTAACTTGCACAATTCGTTGGCGCGCAAGGCGGACGACAGTCTGCCGCTGAACTGTCGTTCAGCGCGCGCACTCAGAGAAACAACCTAATTCGCCAAGCGAAAGGAGCGAGAGCATGTCTCAACTGGAAGATCGAATCGCCGTGGTTACCGGGGGCGCGCAGGGCATTGGCCGCGCTATTGCGGAGTTGTTCGCCAGGCGCGGGGCGCACCTTGTCATTGCCGACATCAATCAGGAAAAGGCCGAAGCCACAGCCCAGGCCATTGCGGCCAACACCGGCCGCCGCGTCATCGCCGTCAAGACCAATGTCATCGACAGCGACAGCGCCCAGGCCATGGCCGATCGCGCGATTGCGGAGTTTGGCCGGATCGATATTCTGGTCAACAATGCGGGCACGACGCGCGACAATTTGATCGTCCGCATCAGCGACGCAGATTGGGATCTGGTGCTGGGCATCAACCTCAAGGGCGCGTTCAATTGCTCCAAGGCGGTGGTGCGCGGCATGATGAAGCAGCGGGCGGGCCGCATCGTCAACATCTCGTCGGTGTCGGGCCTGGCGGGGCAGGCGGGCCAGACCAACTACTCGGCGTCGAAGGCAGGCTTGATCGGTTTCACGAAGGCCCTCGCCCGCGAGGTGGGTTCGCGCGGGATCACGGTGAATGCCGTCGCGCCGGGCTTTGTGCCGACGGATCTGACCAGCGACATTCTGGCCAAGATGAAGGATGAAGCGATCAAGATGACGCCCTTGGGCCGCCTCGCCTCGGTCGAGGATATTGCCTACGCCGTCGGTTTTCTGGTGTCCGATGAAGCCTCGTTCATCACCGGGCAGGTGCTGAGCGTGGACGGCGGCATGGTGATGCAATAGGCGCTGCGGCGCGCCCGACAGACTGGCGAGGGCAAGCGGGATAAGGAGCACAGCATGTACGAAGAGTCGCAGGGCACGATCACGATTGCCACGACGGTGCTGAACACCATCGCGCGGCTGACGGCGCTCAGCGTGCCGGGCGTGGCGCGGATGGGCAACAATGGTCAGCTGCTGCAGACCAACATCGGGACCAACATCAAAGTCGTCAACGACAAAGTGAAGGCCGACATCTTCGTGGTGGTCCGCGCGGATGCCAACTTCTACGAGACCGGCCAGAAGATCCAACAGGAAGTGACGCGCTCGATCAAGGAGATCGTCGGGATGGATGTGCAGGCCATTAACGTGTACATCCAGGATGTTGAGTATCCGCAGCCCGCGCCAGTCGCCGCCGACGCCGAGAAGTAACCGGTTACGACCGCGAGCAAGTTGATTCATTGTGAAAGCCAGACAACACGGGCGCGTGGCCGCGCTGAAGGCCCTTTACGAACTCGATACGACGAACCATCCTGTGGGCGTGGTGCTGATCCAGCGGTTCGCCGAAGAACACCTGTCACCGGCAGGCGAGGAGTTCGCGCGCACACTGGTGACAGGCGTCCACGCACAGCGCGCCGCGCTGGACGCCCTGATCCAGCAGCACGCGCCGGAGTGGCCGGTCGATCAGATGGCCGTGGTCGATCGGAACGTGCTGCGCATCGCCATCTACGAGTTTCACATCGCCCATCTCACGCCCCTGAAGGTCGCCATCAACGAAGCGATCGAACTCGCCAAAACCTTCGGCTCAGACAGCGCGCCGCGCTTTGTCAACGGCGTTCTCGGCGCGCTGGCCGAACCGGAGGTCTCGTAGATTACCATGGAAGTTTTTGGAATCGGGCCGCTGGAAATTGTGCTCATCGCCCTGGTCGCCTTCATCGTGCTGGGGCCAGATCGCATTCCGGGCGTCATGCGCCAACTGGGCCAGTGGGCGCGCCAGCTGCGCGAACTGTCCCACAACATCACGCGCGATTACAACACCGAGATCCGCGAGATCACCGGCGAGATTACGGCCCTGCAGGACGAGATCCGCAGCATCCAGCGCGATCTGGGCAGCCTCGCCACGGGCGTCATGCTGCCGCCGGTAGACGGCGTTCCGCCCGCCCGATCGAACACGGCGGCCCCGGCAGAACCGATCGGGCCGGAGCAGTCCGCCACGAAGCGCCAGGCGCTGACGGCTGACATCAAACGCGCCAGCCCGGCGGCGCCCGCGCCGCAAGCGTCGCCGCTGCCGGCAATGGAAACATCAACACCGTCCGCCGCGGCGCCGGCAGCCGGCCGGCAGCCTGAAGATTCCTTCGAGATATGAGCGATCTCCGCGATTCCAAGACGATGCCCATCATCGGGCACCTGCGCGAACTGCGCAACACGCTGATCAAATGCGTGATCGTGCTGCTCGTCACTTCGGCCATCTCGCTGGCGTTCACCACGCAGATCCTGCAGTTTCTCATTGCGCCCTACGGCGGCATCCTGGAAACGATCGATCCCACTGAGAACGTGACCACTTACTTTCGTGTCGCGCTGATGTCCGGCGCGGTGCTGGCGATGCCGTTCCTGGTGTACTTCATCTGGTCATTCATCGCGCCGGGCCTGGAAGACAAAGAGAAACGCTATGTGCGCATCATTGTGCCGGGCGCAACCCTCTTGTTCATGCTGGGCGTGGCCTTTGCGTGGGCCATCATGCTCCCCGCCGCCATCGGTTTCCTGTCCACGTTTGAGCCGGAGATCTTCAAGACCAGTTGGCGCGCGGCGGCTTACATCCCCTTCGTCACGTCGCTGATGTTCTGGATCGGCGTGGCCTTTCAACTGCCGCTGATCGTCTTCTTCCTCGCCAAGCTGAAGATCGTGACGGCGCAGAAGCTGCTGAGCGGGTGGCGCTTTGCCTTCGTCGGCGCGGCCATCGTGGCCGCCTTGATCACGCCCACCGTCGATCCGTTCAACATGGCGCTGGTCATGGCCCCGTTGATCTTCCTGTATTTCCTCAGCATTGCACTGGCGAAAGTCGCACGGTGACGCAGCATGTCCGCACCCGCCTTTCAAGACTTCTATCCTGATCACCTGAGTTATTGCTACGGCTGCGGCCGCCTCAACGAACACGGCTTGCAGATCAAGAGTTACTGGGACGGCGATGAGACGATCTGCACCTTCACGCCGCGCCCCGAACACATGGCGCTTCCGGGCTACGTCTACGGCGGATTGATCGCTTCGTTGATCGATTGCCACTGCACCGGCACGGCGGCTGCGGCTGCGTATCGCGCCGCGGGACGCGAGATGGGCAGCGAGCCGCCTTTTCGGTTCGTCACGGCCGCGCTGCACGTTGATTACGTGCGCCCCACCCCATTGGGCGTACCGTTGGAGATTCGCGCCCGCGTCACCGAACTGAAGGGCCGCAAGGTGGTGATGGAAGCCACATTATCAGCAGAGGGGCAAGTCTGCGCGCGCGGCGAAGTGGTGGCGGTGCAGATGCCAGAACATCTGGCTGACGCTGGTTAGGATTGATACGTGATGGCCGCTAACCCGCTCCTATGAAGAGGCGGTCGAAGAGGCATTGTGCTTCGGCGGGATTAACGGGGTGATGCACCGCATCAAAGTCAAAACCAAACGGGACGTCGCCGACATCCCGCCGCTGCTGTGAATTAAGCGGCGGCCTCGACCCCAGTCCGCAAATTGACAGACGCCCCATCCTCAGATAAACTGATAGGCGAGCCTCACGCATTACGCATTACGCCATCATGTCCAAACATATTCACGACCTCATCAGCAACATCGGCAAAGTCAGCCACCGCGAAGAAATCGAGCGCAGCGGGCTGGACCCCAAACTCGCTTTGCTGCGCGTGTGGCAGGGCGAGCGGCTGGCACGCACCTACGCCGACCTGCTCGATCAGCCGCGCTATCGTCCCGCCTGCCTGTTCTTCCTCGACGACATCTACGCCGCCCGCGATTTCAGCCAGCGCGATCATGATCTGGAAACGATGTATGACTTCATGCGCCGCTTTGTGCCGGACGCCGTCTCGCGCCCGGCCGCGCTGACGATCAAGCTGCATCGCATGAGCGAAGCGCTGGATCGCAAGTTGTTGGACGTGCTGGCGAATCAACTGGGCATCACGGACTCGATCACGGTGGAGCAGTACGCCGAGGCATATCGGCGCTGTAACAACTACCAGGAACGCGTGGAGCAGATCGACGCCATCATTGATATTTGCGAACACATCGACAGTATCGTGCGCAATCCCATTACCGGCCCGGCGCTGGGCATCGCCAAGCGGCCGCTGCGCGGGGCGGGTTACGGCGAAGTGGTGTCATTCCTGGAGCGCGGGTACGACAGCTTCAAACGGATGCACGGCTCGCGCCACTTCCGCAAGACGCTGCAAGAGCGCGAAATGGGCATCCTCGATCGGTTCTATGCCCACGATCCTGATCCCTTCCGGTTTGAGATGTCCCTGCCGGCCGCCGCGGAGTAATCCGTGAAGCGCAGATCTGCCGATCGGGTTGGAGAAAACCTGATATTGATCCTATTGAACAGATGACAGTCAGATAGCACGTCCGATTGACCCCCCTGCCTGATCGGCGGTACAATCTACGTAACCCCTCAGCCCAAGGCAGGAACCATGCGTTCACCGTTGCGCAACCATCGCGGTAAAACGGCGCTCGTGCTGGCCGGCGGCGGCCTCTCTGGCGCGATGTACGAAATCGGCGCGCTGCGCGCCATCGATGACATTCTGACCGATCGCACCGTCAACGACTTTGACATCTACGTGGGCACCAGCGCCGGGGCCATTGTGTGCGCGCTGCTGGCCAACGGCGCCACGCCGGAGATGATGCTGCAAGGGTTGTCCGGCGATCTGCCCGGCATCCGGCCCATCGAACGCCGCGATCTATTCCACCTGAACGTGCAGGATGTGTTGAAATTAGGCATCAAACTGCCGCGCACCCTGTTGGGCGCGTGGACGCATTATCTGCGCTACATTACCGACATCACGCTGTTCGATCTGTTGTGGTCTGTCTCGGAGGCGCTGCCCACCGGCATGTACGACAGTCTGGCGCTGGAAGCCTACATGCGCGAGATTATCAACAACTTCGGCGGCGTCAACGATTTCACCCGGCTGCGCCCGGAATTGCACATCGTCGCCACCGATCTCGACTCGGGCAAGCGCGCCGTGTTCGGGCCGGACAGCAACCAGGCGGTGCCCATCTCGCTGGCGATTGCGGCCTCGACGGCGGTGCCGCTGCTCTATCGGCCGGTACGCATCGCCGATCACGACTACGTCGACGGCAGTGTGCGCGGCAATGCCAGCGTCGATCTGGCCGTCGAGCGCGGCGCCACACTGGTCATCGTGATCAATCCGCTGGTGCCGTTTGACAATAGCGATCACCGCTCGGTGCCTTTTATCGGCCCCGATGGCAGTTATCTCAGCGACAAGGGCTTGACGGGCGTCGCGCAGCAGGTGGGGCGCATCCAATCACACGGCGGCTTGATCTATCACATCAAGCAATTGCGCAAGACGCACCCCGAAGTGGACATCGTGCTCATCGAGCCAACCCAGCGCGACTACCAGATGACGTTCTCCAACATCATGCGTTATTCCACGCGCCTGACGCTGGCGCGGCACGGTTTCGAAACTGTCACGCTGAATCTGGCGGAGAATTACGCTCATTTCGACACGCTGCTCAGCCGCCACGGCATCCCCATCTCCGAGGCGCTGGTGGACGAGGAACTGGAAGCAATCCGCGCGGCCGACAACCGGCCGGGCGTGTTGCAGCGCATTCTGGAACGCCGCCCGGTGCAACTGAAGCGATCGGCCAGGCCGACAACGGTGACCGAATCGTTGTCGAACCTCAGTGACACGCTGGATGAGCTCGACGCGATCTTGAGCGATTGGCCGAATCGTGAAAGCCGACGAGCCGCGCATCCCTTGCCAGCCGATATTATTGGCGCGCGCACCCCGGCGCGATCGCACGAGTGAACCGGCCTGGCTGCCAATGAAAACCGGGGCTCATCCAAGCCCCGGTTTCGCGTGGTCTAGCCTTTGAACACTGATTTGCGCTGTGCCAGCCGGTCGTTGATCATCCTCTGCACCACGCCGCGCACCTGATCGGTGAGCTGTGAAACGAGCAGCAAGTTCTGATCGGCCTTGGGGCCGTAGCCGTCCATGGAAATTGGTTCGCCAATGTCGATGTACCACTTCGTCGGCATTGGAATAACCCCCAACAGGCCCAGCCACGGGAAAGTCGGCGTAATCGGAAAGAACGGGAAACCGATCAGCTTCGCAATCAGATCGGATTTGGCCAATGACACATAGGTTTCTTCTGCGCCGACGACGGACACCGGCAGGATGGGGGTATTGGTCTTCAAGGCCATGCGGATGAACCCGCCTCGCCCAAAGCGGGCCAGCTGGTAGCGATCTTTGTACAGCTTGCCGACGCCCTTGATGCCCTCCGGAAACACGGATACCAGCTCGTCGTTTTCCAGCAAACGGATGCCATTATCCTCCGTCGCGGTCACTTGCCCGCACTTCACAAAGAGGGGCGAAACAAAAGGCAAAGTGGGAAACCACGAAGCGAACATCGTGCGCACCAGGCGATTACCGGGGTGCTCCAACCGGACCGCCGAGGCCAGCATCGCGCCATCAAACGGCAGCTGCCCCGAGTGATTTGCGACGAATAAAGCGCGGCCCGTGCCGGGCACTCGTTCCAGCCCCGTCGTCGTGACGCGCCAGTACTTACGATAGAGAAATTCGAAAAACGGCGACACGGCTTCCAGCACTTCGAGGTCCATGCCCCATTCGTCGGTTTCGTATTCGCCGCGCAGGCGGCGCTGCACCGTGGCCGCCTGGAACTGCACCGTCTGGTTGGCGATGAACCACGCGCCCTTCCATGTGTCGATGTCCAACAAATCGCCCGCCACCGAGCGCAGCTTGTCGAAGTTGGACTTGCCCAGGATGTTCTGGGCGGCCTCGATCGCATTTTGCGCGCCGGGCAGGTTTGCGGGCGCAAAGGCCGGGCTGAGTTCCCTTAAGCGAGTGATCAGATCGTTGAGCTCTTGTACCAACTGCTGCTGCAACTGCTCGACCGGCAGTTCTGCCTCACCGGCTGCCGTACCGCCGTTCGACGCAGGTTGCGCGGACGCGAACGCCGGTTCAGGCGGGGGGCCGCTGATCTCCTCGAGGGCCGCCACGGCTTTCTTGACCTTCACCTCGCCGTTACCGTCGGCTGGCTTCAATTCCGTCGGGACCGCCGGGGCTGATCGGGTGGTGCGACGCCGGGTGGGTTTCTTCGGCTCGGTCATTGGCTCTTCTCCTCGTACAGACTGCTATCCGCGGCTTCGGCAATCGTATCCGCCTGGGTGCGACCGCGCGGGCGCGGGCGCGCTGCGCCGCGGGCCATTTGCTGCCGCAGGTTCTTGCGGCGTTCGATGACGGTCCGCAGTCGTTCTTCCTCGGCCTCCTGCGCGGTCAGGCCGGAAACGGCCGCTTTCTGTTTCTGCAGGGCGGCAAATTCGCGCACCACGTCTTCGGCCAAGTGGGCGGGCTGGAAATCCAGGTCTTCACGCATGCGTTGCAGATCGCCCACGCACGGATAGCGCAGGTAATCGAAATCGATCGAGGTGAACTGCGGGCCGAGGAACGATTCGCCCAGATAAGCGAAGGGGTGGAACACCGGCACCGGAAACTTGCCCGCCAGGCCGGTCAGTTTGAACAACGGCATCGCGCCCGGCGCCGCAATGTTGTAAGTGCCGGGCACTTCATAGATGACGGCGTGGGCCAACGCACCAGCCACATCATCTTCGTGCACGATCTGCACCACGGGATCGAAGCCCAGCAGCATGGGCGCCGTGTCGTCGCGCAGAAACCGCGCGAGGGGGGAAGCGACGGTCGGACCCAGGATGTGCGCGAAACGCAGGATCGTGATTTTGAGTTGGGGCGCCTGGCTGCGAAAGCCGGCGATGAAGGTCTCAATCTCCAACAGGTCGCGCAGCGTCCCGAAGTTGCGTTTGGCATGCAGCGGGTGATCCTCGCGCAAGAAAGCAGAGTTCCCCGGCTGCGCGCCGTACAACAGCGTGCTGCTCATCAAGACGATGTGCTGGACGCCCGCTTCAGCACACGCGCTGAGCACCTTCATCGTGCCCATGACGTTGAATTCGAAGGCGCTCTCGCTAGGCCGGGCGCTTTCCTTGAAAGCCAGGTGCACGTAGGTGTGCACTTTCTCCTCGCGCAGCAGTTCCACCAGCAGCGGATTGCGCATATCGGCTTGAATGAAGTCGATGCCGCTGCCCTGCCGCGGCGGTTCGGTGTCCAGCCCGATCACGTGCAGCCCGGGTTCGGCTAGCAAGTGATCGGCCACGCGCCCGCCCCAATAACCGGCGACGCCATCAATGAGGACGACACGCTGTTCAGTCATAGTGAAGTCTCCTGCTCCAAGATCAAGTGTTCCAGTCCTTTGACTTTCAACAAAGCGGGATACTGCTGATACAGCGGCGCGACGGCGGGGACGAGGCGCAGCACTTTGATCACTGGGCCGGTGGTCTGTATCTGTCGCCGCGCTAGCGCCGAACCCAGGTTCACACGCCCAAGCCAGAAGTCGTGCGCCAGGTCGCCTGTCATGATCATGACAATCTCAGGTTTCAGATCGCACGAGCCGAGGAAGACATCGACATAGCCGCCGAATTGGGTGGGCGCGCCGCACGCGCTAATCGTGATCTGGGCTTCAGGGCTGGAATAGCGCAGCTGAATCACCGTGTCGGATCGCGCGATGATGGGGCCGATGTTGGGGTCGCGTGCGGCGCGCTGCAGCAATTCACCGATGGTCTCATAGAACTGCTGGCTGTCCTGAAACACGCTCATGGCCGTCTCTCCCGCCACTGCAACGAGGCTGTACTTATCTTACCCTAAATCGCAGTCGGTGTACAGTCCTGCCGCAGCGCGTTACCGGTGCTGGCGGCAGCAAAATCTAACAAACATTTTATACGCCAGGCCCTTGACATTCATGACGCACTGTGTTATTATAATGACGCAACGCGCAATGGTCAAGCGCGGAGCAACTGACAAAATCAAACTTCACTCTCTCTCAGGAGGATCTATCATGGAAAACGTCGTCGAGCAGGTCAAGCCGGAAGTCGAGAAGGCCAAGGAAGTTATGGCGGAAGAGACGAACAAGCTGCAAGAAGCGCTGCATCGCGTGATGCTGGCGGCCGTGGGTACCGTGGGTCTGGTGCAGGACGAGCTGGAGCACTTTGTGAACAAAGCCGTCGAACGCGGCCAGATTGCGGAGAAAGAAGCACGCCAGACGGTGCATGACGTGACCGAGAAGCGCAAAGGCGCCGAGAAGGAAGTGGACAAGCGCTTTGAGGATATGCTGGTCAAGTTGAACATCCCAACCAAGAACGACATCGCCGCGCTGAACGACAAGATCGCCGACCTCACCAAGAAGGTCGAGTCGCTGAAGAACTAGGCCGCGGCCTAATCTGGCGCACATACAGACAGGGGAGCGTGACGCACAAAGTCACCCTCCCCTGTTGGTTGTATAATAGTCGCGAGGTGAATCCATGCCGCTCATTAAACGCTACGCTAATCGCAAACTGTACGACACCGAATCGAAACGCTATATCACCCTCGACGGCATCGCCGAGATGATCCGCCAGCAGCAGGACGTCAAGGTGGTCGATCACGAAACCGGCGAAGACATCACCGCGCTGACGCAGGCGCAGATCATCTTCGAGCAAGAACGCAAGCTGCGCAGCGGCATTCCGCGCACCGTGTTCACCAACATCATCCAGACCAGCAGCGACACCATCAGCCAGGTCTGGCACGCCATCGTTCCCCCAGATGAAATGAAGAAAGCCGTAGACTCGGAAATTGAGAAGCGCGTGCAAGCGCTGATCAAGGCCGGACAGTTGACAGACGACGACGGCATTCGGCTGTTGGATCAATTGCTCACGCCGCCCACTCCGGAGCCGGAAGCCCCCAAACCCGATCGAACTGCGCCCCTCGGCGGCCTGGAGAAGCTCATCAAGCAGCGCGCCCCCAGCCAGGAGCAGTTGGAGCAGCTCACCAAGCAGGTTGAGGCACTTACCGCCGAGGTCGAGCGCCTAACCAAGCTCAAGCTGCCGCGCCCGCCCAGGCCACCGTCCAACAGCAAATAGCGCCCGCGTAAATTAGCCGAACGGCGCGCACCATCTACAACTGGACGCAAACAAAAACTCGCAAATCTCCCAACTCAACAAGAGCCGGAAGTGTGATATACCTAGGCTGGACACTGGTCGATCCAGCCAATTGCTCAGTGTATCTTCCCAATCAGACACCACACCCATGATCACGATCACCGGAACGACTCGCCAGACCTTTGGTTTTCCCGCCGACAGCGCCACCGCCAGCAGTTTCTATCGCGACTTCAGCCGCATCCTGCGCTACCTGCCGCACATCCATTTGATCAAAGCCTACGGGCCGGATCAATTCCGGGTGATGTATCACACCCTGGAACTCAGTGTGTACCGCGTGCGGATCTACTGCGACCTGCAGGTGTGGTATGACGAGGTCGCCCAGACCCTGCACGTAGCGCCGCTGCTGAACAAGCCGCCCGTGAAGTCCGAGGCCACAGTGCATTCGCTCACGGCGCAGGGCTATTTCACCAGCCAGTCGATCTTCCGGCCGCACGGCGATCACAGTTTGGTCGATTATCAGTTGAGCCTGGAAGCGCGCCTGCCCAAACCGTTCGGCCTGATGTTGATGCCCGACCGGGTCATTGAGCAGATTGCCAGCAACATCACCGAGTGGCGCATTCACGAGATCGCCGGGGGGTTTATCAAGCGATCCGTACAGGAATATCAGGGAGGCGCAGCTCACGCGGTGCGCCCAGTGCGGCCAGAATGGCATCCTGCTGTTGCCGCGCCGCAGCCTCACCGCGGTCGATGAGGTAAGCCGCCCGATTGAACATGAGCGAGTTGAAGCCGGCCAACGTCGGCTGGATCAGACAATCCACGGCGTCCAACCCCCCGCCCGATCGCTGGATCAGCGTCTCGAGGGCCAGCGCCCCAAAGCGCAGAGGCCCCCCGCGCCGCCGCAGGTGCGGCTGCATCAAATCTACCCCAATGACATAGTCCGCACCCAGAGTGCGGATTTGCTTTCCGGGCAGGTTGCACGACACTCCGCCATCACCCAGCAGGCGGCCATCACGCTCCACCGGCTCCACAAAACCCGGCACCGCGCAGCTGGCATGCACCGCCGTTGCGACACGCCCTTTATTGATCAGCACCGGCTCGCCCGTCATGAGATCGGTGGCGACCACTGCAAACGGAATCCGCAGATCGTCAAACTCCACGTCGCCGATCAGATCGAGCAGATAGCGTTCGAGTTTCTTGAAGTGAATAAAGCCCCGCCGCGGCCACACCAGCCGCGCGATGCGTCGCCAGCCGATCTGCAATGCCCGCCGATTCATCTCCTCCAACGGCACACCCGCGCAATACACCGCGCCGATGATCGAGCCGGCGCTGACACCCGTCACACAATCGATCGGGATGTCGTGCTGCGTCAGCACGTTCAGCACGCCAATGTGCGCCGGGCCGCGTGAGATGCCCCCGCTCAACGCCAGGCCGATGCGCTTATTGCCAGGAATGGTCATGGAAAGAGCTTTAAGGCGCCGCGCTCCCAAGCGGAGGGCGCACGTTCGCGCCAGGCTTGGCCGGCACCAGGCTCATGGCATATTCAGCCAAGGCGGTGATCGTCAGGCTGGGATTGACGCCGGGATTGGCGGGCATGATCGAACCGTCGACGACGAACAGCCCGGGGTAGTTGTGAATCTCGCAATTGAGATCGATCACGCCGTCCTGATCGCTCAAGCCAAACGGCACGCCGCCCAAGATGTGCGCCGTCATCGGAATGTTGAGCAGCCCTTCATTCAGCGAGCCGAGCGGGATGCCGTTGGTCTTCTGGGCGAAACGCCGCGTCGCCGCATGACCGATATCGATCTTGCTGGGGATTGTGTGTTCAGCATCCGGCCGCGATACCAGATTCTTGCGCCAGGCGGTGAAGATGCTGCGCCCCAGCCGCAGCCGGATGCGATTGTCCTCCGTCTGCATCACCAGGATAATGGTCGAGCGCTGCGCCCAGCCGGGCAGCAGATGTGTTTTGGCAAAATCGCGCGGGCGCGTGAAGATTTGCGCGGCAGTCTTGAAGAAGCGCGTGATGATACGCCCGCCGCTATCGACCAGCGGCCCGGCCAGGAAGCGCATCAGTGAGGAACCCGCCGGGTAGCGCACCGGCTCGATGGTGGTCACATCGTCGGCGTGGAAGATGGACGTGATGGCGATGCCTTCCGAATAGTTGGTTTTCAACTCGCGCGCGGTGGACCCCAGCAGCGCCTCGCTGTTGGTGCGCACCAGGTTGCCCAGCTGCTGCGAAAGGCGGGGCAGCGAGTGGGTGACATCGCGGCAGCGGAATAACAAGCGCAGGGTGCCCAGTGTCCCCGCCGAGAAGATCACATTGCGGGCGCGCACCACACGATCGGGTTTGGAGAATACCGCCGTCGCGCTGCGATAGATCACTTCATAGCGCGCGCCGTCGGGTTGATCGGGCGGCAGCGGGTGCACATCATGCACTTCAGTTTCAGGCCAGACCTGCGCGCCCCACTTCTCAGCCAGATACAAGTAGTTCTTGACCAGTGTATTCTTAGCGCCGTGACGGCAGCCGACCATGCAGCCGCCGCAATGAATGCAGCCGGTCCGATCGGGTCCTTCACCGCCGAAGTAAGGATCGGGCACCGTCTTGCCCGCTTCGCCGAAAAATGTACCGACGTTGGTAGGCTTGAACGTGCCCTGCATATTCAACTCAGCCGCGATGTCC
Organism: uncultured Anaerolineae bacterium; assembly: GCA_964398185.1. Classification (GTDB taxonomy): domain Bacteria; phylum Chloroflexota; class Anaerolineae; order Fen-1058; family Fen-1058; genus Fen-1058. The sequence goes on from CAYNML010000025.1 coordinate 29,625, forward strand.
TGCATGACAAAATCAGCCGGCCACAAACACGGATTGGGATTGACGCCCAACATGCGCTTGGCCGTCACGTAGTGCGGCATAAGGACGGTCTTCCAGTCGGCCAGATGCGACCACGCCGGCGCCGCAAACAGTTTATCACTGGGAACCATCAGCACGTTGGCGTAGCCCAGGCTGCCGCCGCCCACGCCGCTGCCGTGCAGCACAAAGACATCACGAAAAGGGCTGATCTGCAAGATGCCAAAGCAGCGCAAGACCGGGAACCACAGATATTTGAAGACATTCCAGTTAGACTTGGGAAAGTCCTGGTCGCGGAAGCGCTTACCACGTTCCAGCACCAGCACGCGATAACCCTTCTCGGTCAGGCGCAGCGCTGACACGCTGCCCCCGAATCCCGATCCGACGATCACGTAGTCGAAACACTCAGGCATGGGCTTGGCCATATCCCCTCCCCGGGATGAGCTCGTTGGCGGGTGAATCTCACTCGATTTCTTTCACCATATGATAGATGAGGTCGGTATCCGACACGACGGCGAGCGGTTTGTGTTTGCCATTCTCGTCGCGCACCACCACCACGCGGTGGATGTGGTGCTCCAGCAGCAGATTCGCTACAGCCGCCAGTCGATCTTCCGGCGCCACCGTCACCACCTCCCGGGTCATGTAATCACTCACCGGCTGGCGCTGCCAATCATCTCTGGCCAGATAGCCGCGCAGCACGTCGCTGCGTGTAATGATGCCTGTCAGGTAACCCGCCGCATCGGTAACAACCAGCGAACTGATGTCGTGTTCCACCATCTTGGTCACGGCATCAATCAGCGGCGCATCGGATGCGCAACAATGACAGCCGAAGCGTTTGGCCTCGAGGACAGTGCGGCCTTGTTTCATGCTGATCTCCTGCAAGGATGTGGATGAGCCGTGCTCAAAGTGTACTCCATCGTGAAATGAAATACAAGCGTCCGTGAATCTAGAAGTCGACTGGCCGGCCGTCGTAAGCGCATTCAAAGAGGCGGCGCAAGTCGTCCGCGCTGGGAAGGCGCTGGCTGGTGGCGATCTGCGTGTCGGTCTCAGCGCGCCGCACCAGTTCCGGGAGAGCCTGCTCAAAAGCTGGCCGATCGATCCCCAGCTCGCGCACGGTCAACGGCTGATTGAGTTGTCGCTCCAGATCGCGCACAGCCGCGGTTAAACTCGCCGCCCCGATCGGTTCCGTGTCCGCCCGCAGGCCCAGCGTCTTGGCGATGTCTGCATAACGGCTATCGCCGCCGTTGGCCGTAAACTCGATCGTGTAGGGGAGAAATAACGCCACCGCGCGCCCATGCGATACCCGAAACAACGCGCCCAGCGCATGGCCCATGCAGTGCGCCAGCGTGGCCTGCGAATTACCAAAGCCGATGCCGCCAATAGCAGCCGCATTGTGCATGTGCTCGCGCGCTTCCCGATCCGATCCGTCAGCGTAGGCGCGCGGCAAATAGGCGAAGATCAACCGCACGGCGTGCAGGCACAGCGCGTCGGAGAAATCGCTGCGCCAGGTGCTCTGATAACTCTCGATCGATTGCGTCAGCGCGTCGAGGCCGGTATCGGCTGTGATGGACGGCGGCAGCGACATGACCAACGCCGGATCGATGATGGCGTAATCGGGCAGCATGCCGCGCGTGCCTACACCCACCTTACGCTGCTCCACCGTATCGGTCAGCACGGCGTACCACGTTGCTTCCGACCCCGTGCCCGAGGTGGTGGGGATGGCGATCAACCTGGCCTTGGCGCGCATTGTATACAGATCGAAGGGATTGACGTTGATGGCTTCGATGCCGGGATTCTCGTACAGCAGCCACGCCGCCTTGGCCGCATCCAGGCACGATCCGCCGCCGAGGCCGATGATCCAATCGGGCTGGTGTTGAGCCAGAGCGTCGGCGCAGCGCTGGGCCATTTGCAGCGACGGCTCCGGCTCCACCTCGTCGAAGATCGTGCAGGCCAGTCCCGCCGCGCCGAGCTGATCGATCACGAGCTGCGCCAATCCCAACTGCACGATGTTACGATCAGTGATCACAAAGGCGCGCTGTCCCGTCAGCTGCGCCAGGAAGCTCAGCGCTTCTTCGCCGAAGACGACGTGCGGGCTGTCAAAGAACCACATCGTTCACGCTCCTGAAACGACAAAGGGACACGATCGGAGTGATGTGTCCCTTGCGCAAATTGTCGGCGAGTTTAGGCCGGCCAGTCGGTGGCGACGCGCGTCGCGCACAAGACCAGTTCCGTGGCGGCTTTGGGCGCTTTCATGATCTTGAGCATGTTGCCCTTCAGTTTCAGCTGGCGCGTGACCATGCCCTGAATCGGATCAAGTTTCTTGTCCACCACTTTGCGCCAGACGGGGTACGTCGCTTCGATGACGAACTCGGGCGCCTTGGCCGCAGCGTCGGCGGCGCGGAAGGCAGCGCGGCATTCGCCGTGCCACAGATCGACGTAGAGATACACTTCAGCTGGTTCACCGGGCATGCCGGTCACCACCCAGTAGAAATCGCCTTCCCACGTCTTGGCCGCATCGCGATAACCGTCGCTCTTGTTCAGTTCGTCTTTCAGCGCCGCCATCCACTCTTCCGATGCAAACTTGATACCCATGCTGGCCTCCTTAAGCCCTCAATGTTGTATCCATTGTATAACCGCCTGCGCCGCGAGGCAAGTGGCAGTTGATCTTTACCGCAGGCGATCATACAATGGCCTAATCGTGCAACGTCATTCCCGCACGCCTTCGCCATGCGCGCCCCCGCGCTTTGCGCGGACAGGGCGTGGCGGGAATCCAGAGACCGATCTCATCTCACAGGGAGGATTCCATGTCTACCGATCTGCAATCCCGCTTCCAACAGGCCGCCGCAGATTCCAAGCAGCTGCCCAAGCGCCCCGATAACAACACCCTGCTCAAGTTGTACTCGCTCTACAAGCAGGCCACGGTGGGCGATGTCACTGGCAGCCGCCCCGGCGGCTTCGACATGGAAGGCAAGATGAAGTACGATGCGTGGGCCAGGCAAAAGGGCAAAGCCAAAGACGCGGCCATGCAGGAGTACGTCGATCTGGTGGAGAGTCTGAAAGCGAAGTAAGTATGCCCATCTACGACATCTCGCTCACCCTCTCCAACGATCTGCCCGTGTGGCCCGGCGACACGCCGATCGATCTGCGGCGCAACAAAGATATGCAGCAGGACGAGTTGTACACGCTGAGCCAGATCACCACCACCGTCCACGTCGGCTCGCACCTCGACGCGCCCATGCACTTCCTACGCGAGGGGCACGGCGTTGATCAGATCGATCTCAACAAACTGATCGGCCCGTGCTTCGTCGTCGATCTGCCTGACATCGACAGCATCGACGCGCAGGCGTTGGAGCAGGCCAACATCCCGGCGAATGTCACACGCCTGTTGTGCCGCACGCGCAACTCAGAATACTGGATGCGCGGCGACAAGGTGTTCCACACCGATTTCGTGGCGATCGATCCGTCGGGCGCGGAATGGATCGTGCAGCGCGGCATCCAACTCGTTGGCGTCGATTACCTCTCGGTGGGCGCATACGAGGGCGGCATCCCCACCCACGAGATTCTGCTCAGCAACGGGGTCGTGCCCGTGGAAGGCCTCGATCTGTCCCGCATCGAGCCGGGTGAATACCAACTGATCTGCCTGCCGCTGAAATTGAAGGATTGCGATGGCGCGCCGGTGCGAGCGGTGTTGATGCGGGATGAATAGATCATTGCTTACTTCGCCTGGCCCGTGATATAATCGCCCTTGAAAAGATTCATGGCGCGCCATGTGCCATGATGAGCATAGAATGTCATTGAGGTGTGCCTCCGGGCTGCCCAATGACATTTTCGTTTTCCAATCCCAAACCCACACCACAGGAGAGAGTCATGAGCAAGATCAAAGTCATCATCATGGGCGCCGCCGGACGCGACTTCCACAATTTCAACACCGTGTTCCGCCACAACGACGCCTACGAAGTCGTGGCCTTCACCGCGACGCAGATTCCCAACATCGAAGGCCGCCGCTATCCGCCCGAGCTGGCGGGCAAGCTGTATCCCGCCGGGATTCCGATCTATCCCGAGTCCGATCTGACCCGCTTGATCAAAGAGCATGACGTCGATCAAGTGATCTTCGCCTATTCGGACGTGCAGCACGAATACGTGATGCACAAGGCCTCGCAGGTGTTGGCTGCCGGGGCCGACTTCCGCTTGATCGGGCCGAAGGAAACGCAGATCAAATCGAGCAAGCCCATCGTCTCGATCGGCGCGGTGCGCACCGGCGCGGGCAAGAGCCAGACCACGCGCCGCGTGAGCGAAGTGCTGCAGTCGCTGGGCTACAAGGTCGCCGCCGTGCGCCATCCCATGCCCTACGGCGATCTGACCAAGCAGGTCGTGCAGCGCTTCGCGGCCTACAAAGACTTGGACGATCATGAGTGCACGATCGAGGAACGCGAGGAATACGAGCCGCACATCGATCGCGGCGTGGTGATCTATGCAGGCGTGGACTACGAGGCGATTCTGCGCCAGGCCGAGCAGGAAGCCGACATCGTGGTGTGGGACGGCGGCAACAACGACATCTCGTTCTACAAGAGCGATCTGCACATCGTCGTGGCCGACCCGCATCGCCCCGGCCACGAACTTTCGTATCACCCCGGCGAAACGAATCTGCGCATGGCCGATGTCGTCGTCATCAACAAGATCGACACCGCCGATCTGGATCACGTCTCCAAGGTGCGCGACAGCATCATGAAAGTGAATCCCGACGCGACCGTCGTCGAAGCCGCTTCGCCGATCTTCGTCGACAATCCGGCGGCCATCAAAGGCAAGAGCGTGCTCGTCATCGAAGACGGCCCCACGCTGACCCACGGCGAGATGGCCTATGGTGCGGGCGTGGTAGCGGCGCGGCGCTTTGGCGCGGCGGAGATCATCGATCCGCGCCCGTATGCCGTCGGCTCGATCGTGGCGACGTACCAGAAGTATCCAACCACCGGCGCGGTGCTGCCCGCGATGGGTTACGGCGCGGAGCAGATGCGCGAACTGGGCGAGACCATCAACAACACCCCGTGCGATCTGGTGTTGGTGGCCACCCCGATCGATCTACGGCGCGTCGTCGAGATCAACCGTCCGTCGCAGCGCGTGCGCTATGAGCTGCAGGAGATCGGCCAGCCGACGCTGGTGGACATCCTTGAAGGGAAGTTCGGGCGCAAGCAGTAAACCGTGCTGCGTAGTACGTGATGTGTGACGGGCAAGGTGTGATACGATCCATCTCGCCCGTCACTTTTTGTGCGAGAAGCGACATGACTTCATTCACTCCAGCGTTCATCGTTCACGGCGGCGCGTGGGACATTCCCGACGAGGAAGTGCCCGGCCACCTCAATGGCTGCCGCAGCGCCGCACAGATTGGCTGGTCGATCTTGCAGAACGGCGGAGCGGCGCTCGCTGCGGTCGAAGCCGCCATCCGATCGCTCGAAGATAATCCGGCCTTCGATGCGGGCAAAGGCGCATGGCTCAACTCGGCGGGCGAAGTGGAACTCGATGCGATCATCATGGATGGCGCAACGCTGAACAATGGCGCTGTCGCCGCCGTGCAGCACGTGCGCAATCCGATCAGCTTGGCGCGGATGGTGATGGAGCGCACCGCGCATTCATTGTTGACGGGTTTGGGCGCGGAGCACTTCGCGCAGGCGCAGGGTGTTGAGTTGTGCGACGAATCAGAACTGCTGACCGGGCAAGAACTGGAACGCTGGAAGGTCATCAAGGCGCTGAAAGATTTCTCGGTGCGGGAAGCCTTCGGCGGCAAGCCGCATGGCACCGTGGGGGCTGTGGCGCGCGATCGGGACGGGCACATCGCCGCAGGCACCTCGACCGGCGGCACGCCCAACAAACTGCAGGGCCGCGTGGGCGACAGTCCCCTCATCGGCTGCGGCTGCTACGCCGACGATCTGAGCGCAGGCGCGTCGGCTACCGGCTGGGGTGAATCGGTCATGAAAGTGGTGTTGTGCAAGGCTGTGTGCGATTTCACCGCGCAAGGACTGGACGCCCAGCGGGCCGCTGATAAAGCGATCGGGGTGTTGGCCGATCGGGCGCTGGGGCTGGGCGGCTTGATCGTGATCGATCGCTTCGGACAGATCGGTGTATCATTCAACACACCGCGCATGGCGCGCGCGTGGATATATGAAGATCAGATCATCGCGCGTGTCGAACGGGATACGTGAGTAACACAGAAAGGCAAGACCATGACCTTCCGCCAACGACTCAAGGATCACGAGATGCTTGTGGGCACGATCGTCTCGCTCGCCTCGCCGGAAGTGGCCGAAGTATTGAGCGCCGCCGGCTTCGATTGGCTCTTCCTCGACGCCGAGCACAATCCGCTTGAGGCACTGACGGTCCAGCGCTTAATCATGGGGGCGCGCCCGACGCCGTGTCTCGTGCGGCTGGCACGCGGCGACGAGGTGTCGATCAAGAAAGCGCTGGATGCAGGCGCGACGGGCATCATCGCGCCGTTGATCAATTCGGCTGAGCAGGCAGCCGAGGTCGTGCGCCATGCGAAGTATGCGCCGCTGGGCGCGCGCGGCGTGGGCGCAGGCCGTGCGCACGGTTACGGCCTCGCCTTTCAAGACTATCTGTCACGCGCGAATGATGAAACAGTCGTCGTGGTGCAGGCGGAGCACATCGAAGCCGTGAACAACATCGAAGCGATTGTGCAGGTCCCCGGCGTCGATGCGGTGCTCGTCGGCCCGTATGATCTTTCGGCCAGCCTGGGACACATCGGTGAAGTGACGCATCCCGACGTGATCGCCGCCATCGATCGGGTCACGCAGGCCTGTCGGGTTGTCAACCTGCCGTTGGGGATTTTCGGCATGACAGCGGAGGCGGTGCGTCCGTACATCGATCGTGGTTACACGCTGCTCGCAGTGAGCATTGATACGGTATTGCTTGGCGCGGCAGCGAGACAACTGCTGGTGCAGGTCAAACGCTAAAGGACCGTGACATGCCGCGTAAGTTGCGCATCTTTTTCGCCGGGCTGAAGTTCGCCATCCAGCACGATCGCAGCGTGGCGCTGCAGATGATCGTCTCGCTGATCGTGCTGGCGATCAGCTTCGGGCTGCGCGAGTGGTTCGATTTTGTGTTCATCCTGGTGATCACGGGCTACATGCTGATCACCGAGATTTTCAACAGCGCCATCGAGGCGATCTGCGACTACGTGCAGCCGGAGCACGATCCGCGCATTGGCGCGATCAAGGATGTGGCCGCGGCGGCGGTAGGCCTCAGCGTGCTCATCTGGGTTGGCGCGCTGCTGTTTGAGGTTGTTCGGATCGTCACGCTTCTGCAGGGTAATTGACACGCCCTTGCCCGCCTGTTATAATGCTGCCATCATGAACGCGAATCTGGTTGCAATCCATCATCATCACGCGCACACCCACCACCAGATGGGCTTTCGACGTTTGGGTCGCGGCTGAGTTAACAAGCAGCACACTGAAGTGAAGCGTGATCCGGACGGGTCACGCTTTTTTGTTTGATCACCCTCCCGGAGGCTGGGAGCCTCCGGGAGGGTATAGAACAAGGAGCAGCATGAAACCGACGATTCGGCCCATCAAGGGCACACGCGATTTTTATCCGGAAGAGATGGCGTTCCGCACCTGGCTGTACGGGCAGATGAAGGCCGTGTCACAGAAGTTCGGCTATCAGGAATACGAAGCACCCATCCTTGAATCGCTGGAGTTGTATGCGGCCAAGAGCGGCGAGGAATTAGTGAAGGAGCAGTCGTTCGTCTTCGCCGATCGCGGCGGCGACACGGTGACGCTGCGCCCCGAGCTCACGCCCAGCCTCGCGCGTATGGTGGCGCAGAAACAACGCGAACTGCCCAAGCCCATCCGCTGGTGGTCGTTCGGGCCGTTCTGGCGTTACGAGCGTCCGCAAAAAGGCCGCACGCGCGAGTTCTTCCAGTGGAACATCGATCTGATTGGCGTCAATTCGGCTTACGCCGATGCGGAGCTGGCGGCCGTGGGCGTGGAGTTCTTCAAGTCCGTCGGCTTGTCCGCGCAGCAGATCGTGATCAAGGTGAACAACCGCAAGTTGATGGAGGAGCAAATCGCGCGGCTGGGTGTGCCGCCCGATCGGATCGAGGGCATTTACCGGCTGATCGACAAACTCGACAAGCTGCCCGCCGAAAAGTGGCGCGCCTACGGTATCGACGACATCGGTCTGAGCGCCGAGCAGATCGATCGCTTGAGCGCACTGTTGAACAACAAGGAGTTGTGGAAGGAGTCGGCCGATCTGACGGCGTTCTTCGCCGCAATCGACGATCTGGGCGTGAGCGAGTACGTGGAATACGATCCGGCGATCATTCGCGGGCTGGCGTACTACACCGGGCTGGTCTTTGAAGCGCGCGATCGCACCGGCGAGTTCCGCGCCATCCTGGGCGGTGGACGCTACGACAACCTCGTCGGCGATGTGGGCGGCGATCCGCTGGGCGGCATCGGCTTTGCGATGGGCGACGTGGTCATCGGGTTGGTGCTGGAAAAGTTTGGCTTGAAGCCCAAGCTGCGCCCCACCCCAGCCGACGTGCTCGTGACGATTTTCGATGCCGCGCTGGCGCGATCGGCGGCCAGGGTTGCCGCGCTGCTCCGATCGGGCGGCGTGAAAACCGAGTTGTATCCCGATGCGGCCAAGCTCGACAAGCAGATGAAGTACGCCAACGCGCAAGCGATCCCGATCGCCGTCATCATCGGACCGGACGAGGCCGCGCAGGGTCAAGCCACCGTGCGCGATTTGCGCTCGGGCCAGCAGCAGGTCGTCGCGCAAGATCGGATCGTGGCAGCGGTGCAAAAAGCGCTGGAATAACCTTGTTATCCCTTCGCGCCCGTGGTAAAATTGCGGGCGCTTCACATGGTGCCTGTAGCTCAATGGCAGAGTACTGGACTGTGGATCCAGGCGTTGCGGGTTCGACCCCCGTCAGGCACCCTTAACAATGAACAATGCTCAATGACCAATGAACAACTCGGTCGTTGAGCATTTTCGTTTACGTGGCAGTTTCGCGCCGGATGAGATACACTTTAAGCGCAATCTCAGCGCATAAAGGAAACAGATCATGACTGAACCCAAATTGAAACTTGGCGATCCTGCGCCCGATTTCACTCTGGCCGACGATCAGGGCAAAACTGTGAAGCTGTCCGATTATCGCGGCCAGCGCGTCGTGGTGTATTTCTACCCCAAGGATGACACGCCCGGCTGCACCACGCAATCGTGCGGCTTCCGCGACAATTATCCGGCCATTCAAGAGAAGAACGCGGTGGTGCTGGGCATCAGCCCCGACGATCAGAAATCGCACGTGAAATTCAAGAGCAAGTTCAACCTGCCCTTCACGCTGCTGTGCGATGTCGATCACACCGTGGCTGAGACTTACGGCGTGTGGGGCGAGAAGTCGCTGATGGGCAAGACGTACATGGGCATCATCCGCAGCCACTTCGTTGTTGATGAAAACGGCCAGTTGATCGACGTGCAATACAACATCAAGCCGGAAGCGAGTGTGGCGGGGGCGCTGGAAGTCATTCGTCGTTAGTCGTTGGTTGTTGGTTGTTGGTTGTTAGCAAGACCTCGCGGCTCGAATGTATCTGCGAGGTTTTTGTTTGCAGTCATGCCGGGCTGTGTTAAACTTCTTGTCGCCATGAACTACGACATCGTCGCAACCTTGGGGCCAAGCAGCCATATGCCCGATATCTGGCAAAGCATGTTGGATGCCGGCGCAACCGCCTTTCGCCTGAACACGTCGCATCTCACCTTGACCCAACTGGAGCAGTGGCTCGATCAGTTGACGCCGTTCCTTTCGGCGCTAAATCCCATACCGTTGTTAGCGCTCGATCTGCAAGGCAGCAAGTGGCGGCTGGGCGATTTTGCGCCGCGCCTTCTCGAACCCGGCCAACCGATCGAATTGGTGCACGCCCCCACGTCCGATCGAATCAACACCCTGCCCGTGCCCCACGCCGACTTCTTTCGCGCTGCGCCACTGTCCAACGACGAGATCGTCCTGAATGACGCCAGGATCAAACTCGTGCGCGAAGCGATCGAGCCGGAGAAGGTGCGCGCCCGCGTCATCGTCGGCGGCGAGATTACGGCGCGCAAAGGCATCACGTTTGCGGCGTCAGAGTATCGGCAGGAAGAATTGAGCGAGAAAGATCGCGCCATTTTTGAGGCGACGCGCCATGTGCCCTTTGTGCGTTACGCCATCTCGTACATCCGCGACGCAATTGAGATGAGCAAATATCACGCGCACTTTGGCGCAGCGTATCTCATCGCCAAGCTGGAACGGCAACCGGCGATGGAGGATGCCCGGCAAATTGCCGAGATCGCCGACGAGGTGTGGATCTGCCGCGGTGATCTGGGCGCGGAAATCGGCTTGCGATCGATGGCGGAAGCCGTGCGGCGCTTCTCTCACTCGATCGGCGATCTATCGATCCCGGTGTTGCTGGCCGGGCAAGTGCTGGAGCACATGGTTGAGCACGCCGCCCCGACTCGCTCAGAAGTGTGCTATCTGCACGATGCGTTGCAGGCCGGCTATCGCGGTTTTGTGCTGTCGGACGAGGCCGCTATCGGCCGCTATCCGATTGAGAGTTGCCGCATGGCAGCCATGTTTCGAGACATCTAAACCTGTCAGGTGACGCACAGATAGAAACGTTAGCCCGGTATCCTCTGCGCCACGTAACAGGTTTGAAATTCAGGAGCCAACATGACGACCCCCCAAGACATTTTCGAGAAAGAAATCCCCGCTGCCATGCAAGCCAATCCCAAAGTGGTGAAGAACCTCAACGCCATCATCCACTTCGATCTCACCGGCCCCGACGGCGGCGTGTGGACGCTGGACGCAACCGTCGTCCCCGCCAGAGTCACGCAGGGCGCTGTCGGCAAACCTGACCTCACCATGACGGTGAGCGCTGCCGACTTCGTCAAAATCCGGCAGAAGAAAGCCAACCCGCAGATGTTGATGATGCAGGGGAAATTGAAGATGACGCCGCTGAACATCGGCTTAGCCGTGAAACTGGCACAAGTTCTCGGTTAAAACAAAACGCGCCCTGAATCTTCATTAACCCAGAGCACGCATTACGCATCACGTTTTACGCATCACGCATCACGTTCTACAGCCACCCATCGACCTCATCATTCGGCCCGATGAGCACATCGCGCGCGCGGCCTGCTTCCTGCACCGGCCCCACGATGCCCATCTGCTCCATGCGATCGATCAAGTACGCGGCCTTGGGATAGCCCAGGCGCATCTTGCGCTGCAACCACGAGGCGCTGGCCTGGCGATGCTTCTTCACCAACTCGATTGCTTTGGCCAGCAGCACTTCATCGTCGTCTTCCAACGCGGCCGTCGCTGCGCCCGCCTGTGCAATCTCTTCAAGCTGCTGCACCCTGGTGGTTTCCCACGGCGCGGGCACCCGCTCTTCGTCGGCGTATTGCTTGCGCCAGAAATCGGCCACCCGATCGATCTCGCGCTCGCCCACGTAACAGCCCTGCACACGCTGCGGGCCGTTAGCTGTCGGTGACAGGAACAGCATGTCGCCCTTGCCCAATAAAGTTTCCGCGCCTACCCCGTCGAGAATGACGCGGCTGTCCACGCCCGAGGCCACCGCGAACGCAATGCGCGCCGGGAAGTTCGCCTTGATCAAACCGGTCACCACGTCAGTCGAGGGACGCTGCGTGGCGATGACCAGATGGATGCCCGTGGCGCGCGCCATCTGCGCGATGCGGCAGATAGTCTTCTCCACCTCCACCGGCGCGCTCATCATCAAGTCCGAGAGTTCGTCGATGAACACCGCCATGAAGGGCAGCTTGTCCTGCCCCTGCTCCGCCATCTGCGCGTTGTATTCGTTGACGTGGCGCACGCCCAGGTCCGAGAACTTCTTGTAGCGGCTGTCCATTTCGCGCGTGACCCAGCGCAGCACGCCCACAATGCGCTCGACCTCGGTTTCCACTTTGCCGTACAGATGCGGCAAGCCGTTGTAGCGGATCAGTTCCACCATCTTGGGATCGATCATCACGAGGCGCAGATCGTCGGGCGTATTGTCCATGATCAGCGACATGATGACGGCGTTGATGCACACGCTTTTGCCGGAACCCGTCGTCCCCGCGATCAAGATGTGCGGCATCGAAGCCAGATCGGCGGCGATGGGCATCCCGCTGACATCGCGCCCCAGCGCAAAAGCCAGCGGCGCTTTGGCCTTCAGCTTGCCGAAAGATTCGCTCTCCAGCACGCCGCGCAGACCCACCATTTCGATCGACTCGTTGGGGACTTCGATGCCGACGAACGATTGACCGGGCACCGGCGCTTCAATGCGCAGCGACGGCGCGGCCAGCGCCAGCGCCAGATCGTTTTGCAGCGAGCTGATCTGCGCCACGCGCACTTTCTGGCGGCGCACCTCGCCTTCGGGGCCGGGCCGTTCGAGGTAACCCGGCTCAACGCCGTACTGTGTCACCGCCGGGCCTTGCGACACGCGCACGACTTTCGCCTCCAGACCAAACTGCCGCAGCGTGCTTTCGATCACATCTTTCTTGTGCGCGATTTCCTCCTGCGCGATCGACTCGCTGGTATGGCCTTCCAGCAGATCGAGCGTGGGCAGCGCGCGCACTTTCTTGATCTTCGGCAGGGGAACCTCTTCGGTTTTGACGATCTTCAACGGCAGTTGGGTGGCTTGCACCGGCTGCTGATCGAGCGACTTGGCCTTGATGACCACTTGCTGCGGCGGCACAATCTCTTCCTCGATCGGTGGGGCGGCGGCCGACGGCCCCGCCTCGCTGATCGTGGGGACTGCCACCGTTTCGATCGGGCGGCGGCGCACCCGCCAGATCTTCAGGCGCGCGTACCACGTCAGCCACGGCAGACGCAGGCCGATCGTCAACGCGACGATCGTGACGATCAAGTACAACACCCCGGCCACATACCGTGGGAAGATTGGCGTGACGATCATGAGCAAGCCCCAGCCCACCACGCCGCCGCCATTTCCGGCGGTGATCCTGCTCCACATATCCTGATCAGAATAAGCGCCGAAGGCCGTCAGGACAGGCAGAAACGCGAAGAACGCCACCTCAACCGCGATGACGGATTTCCACGGCGTGACCAGCACGATGTTCTGTGTGCGCGCAATGATCAACACACCAATCGCGCCGAGTATGAAGGCGAAGAGAAATGCCCCCCAGCCGAAGAGCCAATAGAGGCCGTTGCTCCACCACTCGCTGAGGCTGCCCGGGGTATCGAAGCGCGACAGCGCGACGAGCGACCACACGGCCAGCGCCATGAGCAGCACGCCCAGGATCTCGCGGCTGCGCACGCCCACGCGGTAGCGCAGTTGGCGGCGGCGCAGCGGCGGTGCTTTCTCGGTTTTTGCTTTGGCTTTCGCGTCCGCTGTGGCGCGGCTCGCATTCGCGGATTTGGTCATAGCGAATTCTGGTTGTGGCAGATTCAGAAAGCGAGGCTTTAGCCGGAAGTGTCAGCGGTCAAACCGGCTAAAGCCTCGGCCCCAGATCGTCACTCAACTGGTTAGCGGTGTTCGTTTTCGACGATCACCAGTTCATCGGCAGCGGCCAGGGCGCCGTTGCCATTATGCGCCTGCCGCAGCGAGAGGCCCAGCCGCCGATGGGACACATCGACGCTCAGGACGCGCACCCGCACGGTATCGTGCTCGTGAACGACGTTGCGCGGATGCAGGAAGTTGCCTTCGGCCAATTCGGAAATATGGATCAAGCCTTCCACGCCTTCTTCCAGTTTCACGAACGCGCCGAAATCGACCACGGTGGTCACCGTGCCTTCCACCAACTGGTGCAACTGATAACGCTGCGGCACCGTCACCCACGGATCGGGGTACAGGCGCTTCAGGCTCAACGCCACGCGGCGCTGCTCGCGATCGACCGTCATCACGCTCACCTCCACGTTCTGCCCGCTGCGCAGCACGTCCGACGGATGATTGATGCGGCCCCACGAAATTTCGCTGATGTGCGCCAGCCCTTCAATGCCGCCCAGATCGATGAATGCGCCAAAGTCGCACACGGTGGTCACTACGCCGCAGCGGCGCTGCCCCGGCTGCAGATCGGCCAGCAAGATCTCGACGCGCGTGCGATCGTTGTAAGCCAGTCGTTCCGATAACACGAAGCGGCCATGCGCGCGATCGAGTTCGATGATCTTGCCTTTGACAACCTGCCCCACGCGCTTCTCGAACTCGGCGCGGCGCTGGGCGTCATCCGTGACGTTGGGCATGTTGAGAATGTGCGAGGCGGGGACAAAGCCGTGCAGCCCGGTCCAGTCGACCAAAATGCCGCCGCGATTGAAACCGGTGACCTGCACTTCCAGGACATCGTCGCCATCGCACGCCTGGCGTGCCGCCTCCCACAATTGATCGATGGGCCGCAGCGTACTGCCGCTGTTCGCGCGCTCGGGCGCGCCAGTGTGTGCGGCTGGTTCAGCGGGCACGTTGGCTTCGGCATCCTGTAAGAGCGCTTGCCAATACCCCTCATCGACATCAAACATCTCGCCCATTCCTAACCCCCTGTCACAATAACACTACAGCTGTGTGCTGTATTCTACAAAGAAATCGCAAAATAAGCCAAATGAACACGGCGCCAGCGGCGGCGCCGGCGGCGGCGCTAGACGTGACCGTTCTTTCGCGCGCCGTTGCCCACCTCGGCCACCGCGCGCTCTTCCATCTTGGACAACGAGGCGGCTACAGCTTCCACCGCGATCTTCTGCTTGCGGTACAGATCGCTCTCGCTCATCGCCAGGCGCGCCGCGATGTCGCGCACCTTGCGGCCCTGCACGAAGCGCAGTTCCAGAATGTTGTACAACACCCATTCAGCCGCGGTGAAGCTGCGCTCGCCGTCGGGGCGCAGCTGCTCAATCGCGTCGCCGAGCACCGCGCGCAGCGCCTTGGGCGCGTCATCGTGATTGTCCGGCAGGGCCTGTTCGACCACTTGCAGCTTCAACAGCGGACTGGCCGTCAACTTGGGCCCACCCCAGTAATGACTCAAGGCGTCTTTCACCCAGTTCGGAAATTCCGGATCGGCCGTGACGGTGGCTTCCGGCGAAGGCTGTGTAGGCGAATCGATGTAGCGCACTTCACCGCGCTGGCGCTGCAAGACATCGATCTCCGGCATGATGCGATCTACCGCCGCAAAGACTTCCTTCTGCAAGCGGCGATCCTCCAGCGCGATGGCGGCCTGGGTGATCAACGTCTGCAAGCGCTTGGTCTCGGCATCCGATAAATCCGGCTCGCGCGATCGGGCGGCCACGGCCAGCGCGCCGAGCAGGTCCGCGTTGCCGCGCGCGCGCAGCGGCCACACCCAGAAACCGTCGACCCCGATCGGGCCGTCTTCATCCGCCGGGATCGCCGTCAGGCGCATCTCGGCCAGGGCGGTGCTGTACGCTTCGATGGCGCCCACGTGCGTGCGCACGCGCCAGCGCCCGTCGGAATCAAACGACGCCAGAAACACGCGCTGCACGCGCAGCAGATCGGCCACGGCGGTCAGCACGTTCTCCAGGAATTGCTGCAAGTCTGTCGAGGTCAACAACCGATCGCTCAGATTGCGGATGTAATCCAGTTCCGATCGATCCTGTTGAAAGAGCACCACGTCGAGCAGCGGCTGCAACGAGCCGCGCACGATTTGGAACAGCACGATGAAGAACACAATCGCCAGGATCGTAATCGTTTCACTGGGCAGGCCCAGAAATTCTTCGATACGGATCAACACGGCCACCGCGGCTGCGATGGTGATGGCCAGCAGCGGCCCGCGGAACAGGAAACGGATCAGGCGGTACTTCACCACCCGATCAGGCGCCAGCACCCCAAAGTACGCCACGCTGTAACCCATCAAGAGCAACATCGCAAAAATGAAGAGGTTGCCGGCCAGTAACACGAGCCACAACAGAAGCGGCACGGTTGTTGCGGGATTGCTCGAGAGCAGCAAGTAAGGGAAGACGGCAAAGGCCGGCCCGGTCGATGACAGCAGCAGGTACGTCATGCGGCGGCGCGAGGTGGGCGTCAGGCAGCGGCGGCGCGCATGGAGAATGTTGACCACGCCCAACACCACCGCCGTCAGCGTATACAGCGTGTAGAGACCGAACAACGGCCCGGCCTGCAAATGCGGCGCGGTACTCGGCAGCGCTGCGCCGCTCACCACCGTGTCGCTGAAGAGCGCCAGGCCCATGAAGACGACACTGGCCGCGTACGCGCCAATGACCAGCGCCTGCCGTGACCGCGAGACGGAATTCGTCGTGCGCAGCACCTCGTCGGAGAAATGCAGATAGGCGGCGGGCACCAGCGCAATCCCCAGCCACTGCAAACGCAGCCAGCGCTCCATCCAGACCGGATCGATTACACGATAGATCACCGCGTCGCCCATCGAGACGAACATGACGCACGTCAACAGCACGCTGAACGCGCGCGCCACCGGCGATCGCCAGTTGTAACGAATGATGTAGATTAACAGGGCAAACGCCGTCACGGCGATGCCGATCGAGAGGAGCGAATTCAGGAAGATAATAAGCGTGGTTAAACTAAGCGAACCGATCATACCCACTACATACCCACCAGCCAGTTAACCCTTATTCTACACCCAAGCGCTGCCCGCGCGCCTCCGAATCAATGGACTGCTTTCACAAAAAACACCGCGATGTCCTGGTTGGCAAAGAAGTGATCGTTGTAGCCGCAAAACGTGAAGCCGTGTTTCTGACAGAATTGAATGCCCGGGAAGTTCTTGGTCTGCACTTCAATCATGATCCAGGCCAGTTTCTCTTCACGCGCCCAGCGGACCACGCCCGTCAATAACGCACTGCCGATACCCTGCCGCCGCGCCGGCTTGGCAACGATCAGATCCTGCACCCAGGCCGTGGACTGCGCGCCGCGCCTGGCCAGCGCCGCATAGCCCACCACCGCGCGATTGTCGTCGGCCACCAGCATCGCGTCGCAGGCGTCCCAGCCGGCATTGAGCTGCTTCACATCGCGCGGATAAGCCACCTTCATCAGACGCGGCAGGCGCACCGTGCGGAAGGCCAGGGTGATTTGCCCTTCCTGCGGGCGCGTATCCATCTGCCAGACGTACTCCGTTTCAAACGATGGATCGAACGACAGGCAGCGCGGCAGATCGGCGGCGGTGGCGGCGCGAATAATCGGTTTGATCATGGCGGCAAGTCACGCTTTTCTACTGAGGTTGAACGACGATCGAGACGTTGCAGTGCGGCAGTTCGTTGCCCGTGTTATCGACGACGACCAAGCCCAGCACGTAGACGCCCGGCTGCGTCAGCAGATTCGTCGGATCGATCGCGCCGAGCACGCCCCCATCGACAGGCGTGCGCACGACATCACCGGCAGTCTGCGTCACGCCGTTGGTGGCGGGGCCGGTCAGCGTCAGTTTGTAGAATGCAAAGTTCTCTGCTTTCGCCGTGCCGCGCACCTGAATCTCGCTGGAAAAGACCTGGCCGGCCACCGGCGCAACAATCTGGACGTTAGGGTCAGGACAGCTGCCCGCCGGCAGGACCGGCGGCGTTGACGTGGGGCCTGCCGTGGGAGCACCCTCAACGGTGGGCGTAGGAGTGCCGGGCGTGGCCGTGGGCGGGCGCGGCGTGCGCGTGGGCGTTGGCTGAAACGTCGGAGTGGGAGTATTCGTCGGAAGGACGAAGGCCGCCGTGGGCGTGGCCGGTCCGGCCTCGGTGGTCACCTGCGGAGCTACAACCGTCGCCAAAACGAACGTGGCAAACGCCGCAAGCGCCAGTACGCCCAACATGATCACGCTGCGCCACAGGCGGCTGCTGGCCGCTTCGCGCTCCAGCGAATACAACGATTGCTGCAGGTCCTGCCGCGCGACCAGAATTTCTCGGACGTAGAACACTGCGCCAACGATGAGGACGATGTAGATCAGCCCCGCATAGTTGGCCAGCAGCTGTACAAAGAAAGCCATAACGTATTCAGGCCGCCGCCACGACACCGCGAATGACGGTCATCATCCGGGGAACCAACACCCGACCGGCCTCCAGCACTTCTTCGTGTGTGGTCTGTGGACCGTCTTCTTCGCCGGACAGCGCATTGCTGATGCCCGACAGGCCCAGCACCTTCATCCCGGCGTGCCGTGCCGTGATCGTCTCCGGCACGGTAGACATGCCCACCGCATCCGCGCCGATCAACCGCAGAAAGCGCACATCGGCCGGCGATTCAAAGCTCGGGCCGGCCAGGCACATGTAGATGCCCTGCTGCAACGTGACCTGCTGATCCGCCGCAACTCGCAACGCCAGATCGCGCAGGCCGCGATCGTAGGGCTGCGACATATCGGGAAAACGCGGGCCGAAAGATTCGTCATTGGGGCCTCGCAGCGGATTCTGCCCGGCCATCCCGATGAGGTTGATGTGATCTTTAATCAACATCACGTCGCCGGCTGTGAACGATCGGTTGATGCCGCCCGCCGCATTGGTCAGGATCACCGTATTGATGCCGAGCACCTTCATCATGCGGATGGGCAGCGTGACCTGCGACATCGAATACCCTTCGTAGTAGTGCACGCGGCCCTGCATCACCAACACCGATCGGCCTTCCAGCTGCCCGATGACCAGCCGGCCCGAATGACCCTGTACCGAGGAGACGGGGAAGTTGGGAATGTCGTCAAACGGAATGAAGTCCGGCTTTTGCACCGCCTCAGCCAGCGCTGACAGACCGGAACCTAAGATGATGCCAAACTCGGGCTGATGGCGGGTGCGGGCGCGCACGACCTGCGCCGCAGCTTCGATTTCTGAACGCGTAACCAGATGCTCCACGCTATTCATCCTCTTTCAACTAGAGCTTGGCCAGCAGCTTGGCCTTGGCCTGCTGATATTCCACTTCGCTGATCGCACCGCTCTTGCGCAGTTCGTCCAGCTGCGCAATCGTCTTCAACGGGTCTTCCTCGTCACCTGCGGCGGCGGCCGCTGCCGTCGCCTGCCGCGAACCGAGGTCGTCGCCGTCGGACAGCTTGGTCTTCTGCTCCAGGAGCGTCTTTTTGAACTCCACCGGTTTTGCCAGGCGCTTCAGCACATTGGTTCCCATGTCGCTGCCGGTGATGATGGCCAGATCGCCGTAATTCAGCAGACGCCCCACCACCGACTGATTCAGGGTAATATCGTTGATCTTCTCCAGGGCCGAGTCCTTGGTGTGCTTGTTGATCAAGCCCTCGGTCTGCACCACGCGCGTGGTGGTGATTAGATACTCTTCGGCCCACCACTGCAGGAACTCCCAGCCGAACCAGACGATGGGGATGAGCAGCAAAAGCAGCGCGAAGCCGCGGTTGTTGCGCAGGAAGTCGCCCAGCCAGCCCTGGCCCAATGACCCGGCCGCGAAGAAAATCGACCAGATGACCAGGAAGATAAACAAATTGATGGCAAAATTGGCCGACAACACGATCCAGTGTTGGCGGGCGCGCCAGAGGATTTGCTCGTTCTTGCCCAGCAGGCTTTCCACGTACTTCATCATACCCATGACGAAACGCTCCTTGAAGGATTTTAGACTTCAGGCTCGGGCAGCACCGGCGGCGGCTGCACGTAGATTTGCGTGGTGGAGATATTGGCGTGGCCCAGGTAGCGCTGCACTTCTGACAACGTGGCTTTGTTGTTTTGCAGCATGTGCGCGGCAAAGGAGTGGCGCAGCATGTGCGGCGTCACCTCGTAGTCGAGGCCGGCCCGCGCAGCATATTCTTTGATGATCAACCACATGCCCTGCCGCGTCAACTGCTGGCCGCGCTGGTTCAGGAACAGCGCCGCCTGGTTGCCGGAACTCTTCACAAAATGCGGCCGCCCGCGTTCGAGGTAGATCTGCAGCGCTTCGGCGGCCTTATCACTCAGCGGCACCGTGCGTTCGCGCCCGCCGTCTTCGCTAGTGACGCGCATCGCCTTCTCGGCCAGATTCACATCGTCCGTGCGGAACGAGACCAATTCGGAAACGCGCACGCCCGTGGCATAGAGCAGCTCCAGCAGCGCGCGGTCGCGCAGGGTCTTGGGTGAGTTGCCGGTTCCCGGCGCGGCCAACAAACGCTCAACCTCTTCGTTCGTCATGGTCTTGGGCGTACGCTTGGCCACGCGCGGCGCTTCCAGCCCGCCGGACGGATCGCGCGGGATGATGCGCTTGACCGTAAGATAATTGAAAAATGATTTTAGCGCGGCCACCTTGCGGGCGATCGTCGACGGCGCCACAGGTTTTTCATCGCCGCTGCGCTTGGTAATTTTCAGCGAGCGCAGCGCGTCGACAAAGGCTGCCAGATCAGTCGAGGTGACATCGGCCCAGCTGGTCACCGGCGACTCGCGATGTCCCAGATAATCAATCAGTTGGCTCAGATCGTTGCGATAGGCCGCCACAGTATTGCGCGCGTAACCATCTTCGTGCGCCAGCGACGTGAGGAATTGTTCGAGATAGGGTTGCAGAGCGAGTTGAGTTTCGTTCATAGCCGGCTACCTTTGCAGATGACTGAGCATCATGGTCGAAGTCACTCACCAGTCAACATTATATCATTATTGCCATAAAGCAATGAAATCCAATTAACAGAAACCAGGTCTCGCCACTCAAACTGTTGACGTCAGGCAAAGCGAAGAAACTCGGCTTCCTGGTCTTTACCTTACAGAATCAGCATTGCATCGCCGAAACTGTAGAAGCGATACCGCTGGGCAATGGCTGCGGCATACGCCCGATCGAGATTTGCCTTCCCCGCGAAGGCACTGACCAGCATCAGCAGTGACGATTTGGGCAAATGGAAATTTGTGATCAGGCCGTCGACCACGTGATAGTGGTAACCGGGATAAATGTAAAGCCGCGTGTCGCCCACAAAGGCAGAGAGGTCGCGCTGCCCGATGGTTTCCAAAACCCGTACGCTAGTCGTGCCCACAGCAATCACCCGGCGGCCTTCGGCTTTGGCGGCGCGAATCTGCGCGGCGACCTCGGCGGTCACTTCCATGTACTCGGCATGAATGTGATGCGCCTCGACATCTTCCGTTTCGACCGGCTTGAAGGTGTCCAGGCCGACGTGCAGCGTGACGTGAATCATTTGGATGTCGCGCTCACGCAGTTGGGCCAGCAGACGCGGTGTGAAGTGCAATCCAGCCGTGGGGGCCGCCGCCGAGCCAGGGGTATGCGCGTAGACCGTTTGATAGCGTTCCGGATCGTGCAGCGGCGCATGAATGTACGGCGGCAGGGGCATCACACCCAGTTCGCTCAGGCGCTCGTCGATGGGCTGATTGAAGCGCAGGATTCGCTCGCCAGTGTCCGACGTCTCGATGACTTCCGCGATCAGATCGGGCCGCACCTCGATGCGCGAACCCACATGCAGGCGATGCGCGCGCAGCAGCGCCTGCCACGTCACGGCATCGATGCGGCGCAGCAGCAGAATCTCCACCGCGCCGCCCGTGCCCGCCTTGTGCGCAAAGATGCGCGCTGGAATGACGCGGCTCTCATTCGCCACCAGCAAATCGCCGGGGCGCAACAAGTCGGGGAGATCGTAGAAGCGCCGGTGCGCGATCGAGCCGGTTGACCGATCGAGTTGCAAAAGCCGCGCAGCATCGCGCGGCTCGAGCGGGGTCTGGGCAATCAATTCAGGCGGCAGGTGGTAATCGAATTCGCTGGTCTTCACTTATTCGCAATCCGGATGATGATGTTCAACGCAATCGTCGCCAGGACGCTCAGGATGATCATGCTGGCGAGCGGAAAGAAGCAGGTGAAGTTCTGCGTTTGAATGCGGATGTCGCCGGGCAGGTTGCCGAAGAACGGGATGCGCCCCAACAGCCACATCACCACGCCCAGCAGCGCCAGCCCCAAACCCGCCATCACCAGCCATTTACCCAGTTCGCCAAAACTCATGCCACACCTACAACAGCGCCGGTTGTTCCGGTTTTTCGGGATAGACGATGCCCAGATGTTCGTAAGCCCGGCGCGTCGCCACACGGCCGCGCGGCGTACGATCAAGAAAGCCCAGTTGCAATAGATACGGCTCGACGACGTCCATGATCGTGTCGGATTCTTCGCTAATCGAAGCGGCGATGGTTTCCAAGCCCACCGGCCCGCCGCCGAATTTTTCGATGATGGCCTTCAACACGCGCCGATCGAGATCGTCCAGCCCCAACGGATCGACATCGAGCAGCGAGAGGGCTTGCGCGGCCAACTCGCCGGTGATTGCCCCGTCGCCGCGCACCTGCGCGTAATCGCGCACGCGCCGCAGCAGGCGCAGCGCTACGCGCGGTGTGCCGCGTCCGCGCCGCGCAATCTCAGCCAACCCGCTCGGATCGATGTCCACTGCCAGCAGCTTGGATCCGCGCGCGATGATCTGCTCCAACACGCGCTGCTCGTAGTAGTCGAGACGATACACTGCGCCGAAGCGCGCGCGCAGCGGCGAACTGACTAACGCCAGCCGGGTGGTTGCGCCGATCACCGTGAAATGCGGCAACTTCAGGCGGATGCTGCGCGCCGACGGCCCTTTGCCGATGACGATGTCAAGCGCGAAGTCTTCCATCGCCGGATAGAGCACTTCTTCGATGGCGCGACCCAGCCGGTGAATCTCGTCGATGAAGAGCACGTCGCCTGCTTTGAGATTGGTGAGAAGCGCGGCCAGATCGCCGGCGCGTTCGATGGCCGGGCCAGCGGTGACGCGCACGTTGACCTGCATCTCGTTCCCCACAATGTGCGCGAGGCTGGTTTTGCCCAAGCCCGGCGGACCGTAGAACAAGACGTGATCCAGCGCCTCGCCGCGCTGCCGGGCCGCCTGGATCAAGATCGCCAGATTTTCTTTCAAGCGCTCCTGGCCGGGAAATTCTGCCAGCAGCGTCGGGCGCAGGGCGCGATCAAGCGCGGTGTCTTCGTCACGCGATTGGGGGGCAATGGGCCGATCGGGCATGAGATCCTTTCACCAAGGTGCTGCGTCTGAGTATAGCACAGGCCGGTGAAGCGCCAAAGGCCGATCGGGTGTTGAATGTCCCCCGCCGGTTGACTTTCATCCTCTCTCAGGTACAATCGCGCCAACTCTTTCTCCAGGAGATTGGCGATGCCTCACGTCCACGTCAGCCAGCATCCGCTCGTCAAGCACAAACTCTCCCTCTTGCGCGACGTTGCCACCAAGCCCAAGAAATTCCGCGAACTCGTCCGTGAAATCTCGATATTGATGGCCTATGAAGCGACCGCCGATCTGGCTTTGAAGGACTGCTCCGTTACCACGCCGATGGGCACCGCGAACGGTTACGAGCTGGGCGAGAAGATTGGTTTGATCCCAGTGCTGCGCGCCGGGTTGGGCATGGTGGAAGGCGTGTGGGAGATGATGCCCGCGGCCGAGGTGTGGCACATCGGCCTGTTCCGCGATGAGCGCACGCTGAAGCCGATTGCGTATTACAACCGCCTGCCGATTGCGCCCACGGTCGATGTCTGCCTCGTGCTCGATCCGATGCTGGCGACGGGCGGCTCGGCGTCGGCCACCGTGGACATTTTGAAGAAGTGGGGCGCGAAGAAGATCAAGTACATGGGGCTGCTGGCTGCGCCCGAAGGCATTGCCAAACTCACCGGCGATCATCCCGATGTGCCGTTGTTCCTGGCCGCGGTCGATGAACGACTGAACGACATCGGCTATATCGTGCCCGGGTTGGGCGATGCGGGCGATCGGCAGTTTGGGACGGCGTAAGAGATGTATGATTTTTGATTGCTGACACCTGCACTTGAACCGCTGGCGGTTTCGTGCGGTGCAAGTGTTGCTGATTTGAAATCACGCCGCCGAGTCACCTAGCAGTATTCGGGCAGACATCGCCGCACCATTGGCTAAGCAGCGACTTAACGATGCCTAAGCTCGCACTTCACGAAATCTATCTGGCGCAGCAGCGCATCGCGCCGTACCTCGATCGGACGCCACTGGTCCGATCGGGTCTGCTGAGCGCGCAGGCGGGATGCGACGTCTGGCTGAAGCTCGAGAATCGCCAGCGCACGGGATCGTTCAAGCCGCGCGGCGCGTTGAATAAGATTCTGTCGTTGAGTGAGGAAGAACGCGCGCGCGGCATCGTGGCGGCTTCGGCGGGCAATCACGCGCTGGGCGTGGCGCACGCGGCGCAATATCTAGGCGTGAGCAATGCCGATCTGTTCGTGCAGGCCAATGCGGCCCCGGCGAAGATCGCGAAGGTCCGGCAGTACAACGTGAAGCTGCACCTCGTCGGTCAACGCTTCGATGAAGCACAGGCGGCGGCCCTGGAGTTCGCCGCGAAGAACAGCGCGACGTTTGTGTCGGCGTATGATGATCTCGCTGTGATCGCCGGACAGGGCACGGTGGGGCTGGAGATTATGCAGGATGCGCCCGACGTCGATACGATCGTCGTGCCGGTGGGCGGCGGCGGTTTGATCGCGGGGCTGGCGACGGTGGCGAAGTCGCTGAATCCCACGATTCGTGTTATCGGCGTGAATCCGGCGGCGTCACCCTCGGCGTACCTCTCCAAACGCGATGGGTATCCCTACGAAACGTACGAGAACGAGCCGACGCTGGCGCACGGCCTGGCAGGCGGCTTCGGACGCGTGCCGTTCATGGTCGGTATGATGCTGATTGATGAGATCGTGCTGGTCAGTGAAGACGAGATGAAGCGCGGCATCGCCGCGTTGATCGATTCGGATCAGGTGCTGGCCGAGGCGTCGGGCATCGCTGGTCTAGCGGCGGTGTTAGCAGGCAAAGTCGCCGATGCGCAGAAATGCGTGTGCGTGCTGACGGGCGGGAATATCGACAGCGAGACGCTGCGGGGTGTGCTCGGTGTCAGCGGATATGCAGCGGATCAGCGGATGAAGAATGTCAACGGATTGGCAGCGGATCAGCAGATGAAGGGTGTCAACGGATTGGCAGCGGATCAGCAGATGACACCCGCCGCTGCACAACAAGCATCAAGCCATAAAAAGAAAGACGCCCCCGGATTCATCCGAACGACCTATGACGAGATCACCTATCGCTTGATTGGGCTGGCAATGGAAGTGCATAATGAGCTAGGCCCTGGACATCGTGAAGCCGCGTATCATAATGCGCTTGTTGCCAAGCTCAAGGAAACCGACCTCGCCTTTCTGGACGAGCCTGAGATGTGGGTCGAACTGGAAGATGGCAGGGAGATTCAGAAATATGTACCCGACCTGATTGTTGAGGGAAAAGTTCTGGTTGAATTGAAAGCACAGTCGTGGCCCATGACCCGTGACGATATGGCGCAAGTTTTCGACTATTTTGCGGGGACGGAATGTGAGGTCGCGTTATTCTTGAATTTTGGACGTCCGCGCCTCGAATACCGCCGCCTATTGCCACCGCAGATCATCACCTATAGCCGCTTGCGAAAATCACGCCGGACATAGGCACGGGGCTATCCGCTGATTCGCTGGCAATCCGTTGACCCGGTATCCGCTGCTAAGACATCCGCTGATTCGCTGCTTATCCGATGACACCCTTTCTATTCGTATTCCTCATTTCGTGCAGCGCATCTCTGCTGCTTACGCCGCTGGCAGCCAAACTCGGGCTACGCCTCAACCTGGCCGACGAACCCGGCGGGCGGCGCAAACACGCGGGCCGCATCGCGCGGACGGGTGGCATTGCGATCTTCGTCAGTTTTGTCGGCGGCGTGTTGATCACCACCCGGCTCGATCTGCCCCGATCCGACCCCAACGAATTCACGCGCATCGGCGGCTTGCTGAGCGGGCTGATCATCGTCTTTGTCTTTGGCTTGCTCGACGATCATTTTGAATTCAGGCCGGGCCTGCAATTCGTGGCGCAGGCTGCCGCCTCGCTCGTCGCGATTGCCTCGCTGATCTTCATCGAGCGCTTCAACAATCCGTTCACGAATCAAGAAGTGAACCTTGGCGAGATCGCGCCGTGGCTGATTGTGCCGTTGGCGCTGTTCTGGCTGATGGGGATGATGAACACCGTCAACTGGCTCGACGGACTCGACGGGCTGGCCGCCGGCATCGCCGCGATTTTCAGCGCGGTGCTGTTCATCGCGATGATTCAGGACACAGCCACGCAGGATCCGCAGTTGAGCATCGCACCTTTGCCGCTGGCCTTGCTGGGCGCGACGCTGGGCTTCCTGCCCTACAACTTCTATCCCGCGCGCGTCTTCATGGGATCGAGCGGCGCGCTGACGCTGGGCTTGGCGCTGGGCTGTCTGGGCATCATTGGCGGCGCGAAGATGGCGACAGTCTTGCTGGTGCTGGCGGTGCCCATCATTGATGTGGCGTGGCTCATCGTCGCGCGCCTCCGGCACGGCAAATCGCCGTTGCAGGGCGGGCGCGATCACCTGCATTTCCGCCTGCTTGATCTGGGCCTGTCGCAGCGGCAGATTGTGGTGGGCTATTACGTGATCAGCGCGTTGTTCGGCGGGCTGGCGTTGATCATCGAAGCCCGGATCTACAAAGTTCTGGCGCTGGGCGTGCTGGGCATCGTGACACTGCTGGTGCTGGTGCTGGTGGCAAAGAAAAGCGAACAACTGGACAAACAGTAACGATCAGCGTTTCTTTTTCCTGGAAGAGTGATCGACCGAAGAAGTGTATTCCACCCGGCGGCCCAACGCGCGGCCGGAGGTAACCTCGATCAGAAAGATCACCAGGACGAACGGTGCATCCACGACGAGGGTAATGGTGAACGCCGCGGCCAGCCAGCGCATGATCTGATCCACGACGACCCCCGCCCCCTCGATAGCCGAACTCCACCCAAAGGCCGCCGCCAGCGACAACAATAACAAACTGAAGAGAATCACGGGGGGCCACGTTTCTCGATCGGAGGGGCTGGGTATCATCGCATTGGCGATCGAGAACAGCAGGTACAACCACAACCACGCATCGGGTGCGCGCAGCAAGCCGCCCAGCGAGGCCAGCAGCGCCGCCAGATCGCCGCGCTGCACAGCCTCGCCAATCGTATTCACGTCAAATGCGAAGCGGATGATCACCAGGATCGCCACGCTGCCCGCCAACAACGGCGCAAGACCGATCAAGCTGGAGCGCACCACGTCCACGCGCTCGACCTGCACGGAACCCAGGCGCACGTGTCCGTCGGGTTGACGCTGCGGAATGATCGTCAGGTTCGCCGTCTTGACGCCGAGGACGGCCGCCATCAGCGCATGCGAGAGTTCATGCAGCGCCACGCCCGGCAGCAGCGGCAGTGAATACAGCAACAACGCCATGTCGGCGTGGCCGGTGAGCAGATAGGCGGCGCCGTGCAGATGCCGGTGCACCCAACGCTGCACCAGCACCAGCAAGAGCAAGGTGCCAAGGAACCACAAGAACGACGAGAGCAACATGCACGCAGCCTACCAGAAAACACTAGAAAACAAGGACTTTGCGGCTTGCGCCGATTTGCCTTTTTGCTTCATCAGTGTATACTAAGAGCAGTTCTTCCAGCCAACCGGTCACGAAGACAAAAACCATCCCAAGGAGAAATCAATCCCATGGCTAAGAAACGCATGACCAAGTCGGAATTTGTGGGCGCCATCGCCAAGAAGAGCAACCTTGAGAAGAAGCAAGTCAACGCCGTGTTGGTTGCGCTGACCGAAGTCGTCTACAAGGAATTGGGCAAGGGCGGCGCCGGTGAAGTGGTGCTGCCGGGCCTGATCAAGCTGGTCACCGTCAAGAAGCCGGCTGTGCCCGCGCGCGAAGGCATCAACCCCTTCACCGGTCAGCCCACTGTCTTCAAGGCCAAGCCCGCCAGCAAGGTCGTGAAGGCGCGCCCCGTCAAGCAGCTCAAGGACGCCATCAAGTAGTTCACGCGCCGTGAAAGAAAAAGCCCCGCAGCAACTCCGCGGGGCTTTTTTGCTGCCTACTTGATCTGCGCCGTGCCGGTGATGATGGTTGTAAAATCGGCCACCTTCAACGACGCGCCGCCGACCAGCGCGCCGTCGATCTCCGGCGCACCCATGAATTCTTCAATGTTCGCCGGAGTCACGCTGCCGCCGTACTGCACGCGAACGCCCTGCGCCACACTTTCACCGAACAACTTGCTCAACGGCCCGCGAATATTCTGCGCGATCACGGCATTGGCATCTTCGCCGGACGAGGCGCGCCCGGTGCCGATGGCCCACACCGGTTCGTACGCCACCACGATTGCTTTTGCCTCATCCGACGTCAGCCCCGCCAGCCCGTTCATCACTTGCGTGGTCACCACCGCCGACGTTTCGCCCGCCTCGCGCTGCGCCAGCGTCTCGCCCACGCACATGATGGGCGTCAGGCCGTGCGCCAGCGCCGCCTTCACGCGCTTGTTGACAGTCGCGTCGGTTTCGCCGAAATACTGACGGCGCTCACTGTGCCCGATGATGACGTAGGTCACCAGGTCCTGCAACATCAGCGGTGAAATCTCGCCCGTAAATGCGCCCTTCTCTTCCCAGTACATATTCTGCGCACCCACGGCCATCTTCGATCCGGCCAGCGCCTCTTTCACCGCCGTCAACGACACGAACGGCGGGCACACCACCATCTCCACCTTCTCGACCGAGGCAGTGGCCTCGCGCAGGGCGCGCACCAGTTCCACGGCTTCCGCCACGTTCTTGTTCATCTTCCAGTTGCCCGCAACGATGGGGGTTCGCATGCTTTCTCCTTGTATCCCCGCAAAGTAAGATGGCCGAATTATACTCGCGCCGCGCCAAAATGACGAACCGCTATTTAAAGCGCTCCGGCGTGCATTCAATGCGCTGCAACACCGGCTGTATCCACGGCTGCATTTTCAGCAAAGCCTCCGGCCCGCCCGCTTGACGCAGTTCGCGCAGTGCAGGCATGCGCTCGTTTTGCTTGATCAGCGCGCAGGCTTTCAGCACATGCGCCGAGCCGAGATCGGGGTTCAGGCGCAGCGCGGTATCGAGGGCGTCGTTAGCCTGATCCAACTGATCCTTCAGCAGGTGAGACGCGGCCACGCCCACCAGCGGCTCGGCATTTTGGGGAGCCATGTCCACCAAGGCTTGAAAATGCGGCAGCGCCTGATCAGCTTGATCGATCGCCAGCCAGCTCTGCCCGGCCAGCGAATGCAGCTGGGCGCGCTTGTCCGGCGGCAGATTGGGATTGGTCTCCAGCACTCTTTCAGCGCTCTGCGCGATTTGGCGGAATTCCGGCCCGGCCTGATCCAGCTTGTCCTGGCGCACTAATTCGTTCGCGTGCAGGAATTGCGCTTCCAGCGGCGCGACCTCAGGCAGGACTTGCTCGGGCGGGCGCTGCGGTGCGACGGAAGTTTGCTGCGCCAATTGTTGACCAGGCTGCGGCGGCGCAGGACGAGTGCGCTCGGTAACAACGAGCGCCGTCACAGCCGCGATGGTCGCGATGACAATCACGGCGAGCACGCCCACCGCAATCCACCAGGCTTTCTTCGACTTCACAGCAGGCGGCGCTGCAGCGGATACCGGTGAAGACGCGGCAGCAACCGTGGCAGAGGCCGCCGGCATGATCGGAGGTGGAACCACCGCCGGTTGTCCGGCAGCACCATTCCGCTTCGGGTCAGGCGCCATGGCCTGCGTCGGCGCTTCGGAGATGATCGCCTTGGCGGCCATCTCAAACGCCGTCATTAGTTCGGCCACGCTGGCATAGCGATCGCCGCGCTCTTTCGCCAGCGCCTTCAACAGCACACGCTCCAACGCTTCCGGGAAGCCAGGCTTGATCGATCGAGGCAAAGGCAGCGGCGCATAGATGTGATCGTGAATCACCGCGTACGGCGTATCAGCCTGATAAGGCACACGCCCGATCAGCAATTCATACATCACCACGCCGAGCGAGTAAACATCGGTGCGCGCGTCAAGATCAGAATCGCCGCGCGCCTGTTCGGGCGAGATGTATTGCGGCGTGCCGACCAGCGCATCCTGCGAGAGCGTCGATTCGCCTGCCTGCGCAATGCGCGCCAGCCCGAAATCGGCGAGGAAGACCTGACCGTCGGGTGTCAGCAGGATGTTGCTGGGTTTCACATCGCGGTGCAGCACGCCCTGCCCGTGCGCGTACTGCAAAGCCTCGCCCACCGGATGAAGCACACGCACGACTTCGGGCAGCGGCAGATCGCCTTTACCCAGACGCGCCTTCAGCGTTTCGCCTTCGATGAAGCGCATGACCAGATAGGGCTGACCTTCGTGCTCATTGAAATCGTATACTGGCACGATGGCGGGGTGCTGCAATTTAGCAACGATGCGCGCTTCGCGTTGAAAGCGCGAGAGGAAGTTGGGGTCCTGCTTGAACGCCGGATGCAGCACCTTGATCGCCACGTAGCGGTCGAGATTGGCGTGGTAAGCCTTGAAGACCGTCGCCATGCCGCCGCTGCCCAGCTGCTCGACGATGCGATACGGCCCGACGGTTTCGCCATTGCTGAAACTCATGGTGCGCCCCCAGAGAGGTTTGCCGTGATTATAGTCGCGATACGTTAGGCGGGCAATGCGGCAGTGTAAACTGCGTGTAAACACCTCCCCCTGATTCCGCGCAGCTGGTACACTTTGGGTATCGCCGTGCACGACAGACCAATCACCATGACGACTTGGCAACGCTCCAAACCTAAACGCGCTGCAGCGCTGCTTGAGCAGCGCTGCCCGCGCTGTCTGGAAGGACCCATCTTTACCGGCTGGGTTACGACGCGCGAGGCATGTCCGGCGTGCGGGCTGCGCTATGGCCGGGAAGAAGGCTATTTCAGCGGCGGCATGGACCTGAGTTTCTTTCTCGCCGCGCCGGTGCTGGCTTTTATCTTCCTGGTGCTGTATCAACTTTTCTCGTCGACCCTGACGCTGGTGGCGACGCTGTTCCTGTCGTATGCTGTGTTCCTGCCCTGTGCCGTGCCGCTCTTTCGTTACTCGCGCGTGCTGTGGCTGTACATCGATTGGCAACTTGATCCGGTGGAAGAGGCGCCGCCTGCACCCCTGCCGCCCATCATGGCACGGGCGTGGCTGATACCAACACCCCAACGGCCGTGGACACACGATTCGCTGTTCGCGTTGACACAGCGTCTCGCCACGTTGATCGATCCCATCTTCGATCGTTCTTTGCCGCGGCGCGAGGTTGAAGCGCTTGCGGGACGTGAACGGGCCGCGTGGGGCACGGATCGTTTCGGCCTGCTGGGCGAACGTGATCGGCCGCAGCCAGGCGAGACCTTCCGGCGGCATGCGGCCTTCAGCGCCTATGGCCTGGCACGCGATCAGCAGCTCGTCGTCGCGCAGGAGATCGATCGGGCGGAGACTGCGCCGCGTGTGATCATTCAGGCCAGCGCCACCGTCGCTGTGTTGGATCAGATCGATCGGTTGCTGGTGACGACCTACGGGGCCGTGCCAGTATCCGCCCACGAATCGACGACATCATGACTTCCACTGAAAGCAAGGACAACCTGCTGCGCCGCCTGAGCGCCGTGCTGCGCCAGCGCTGTCCGCGCTGCCTGCGCGGCCACGTCTTCCACGGCCTGGTTGCCATGCACGACACGTGCCCGCAGTGCGGCTATCAGTTCGGGCGCGAGTCGGGCTACTTTACCGGCGCGATGTTCGCCAGCTACACGCTGGCCGTGCCGATCTTGTTTGTGATCTTCATGGTGTTGTGGAATTTCTTCGCCGCCACGTGGCCGCTGACGTTCAACCTGCTGGTTACGTTCATCGTGTTCCTGCCGTTCGTGCCCGTGATCTTCCGCTATTCGCGCGTTATCTGGATGCATGTGGACGTCATGCTCGATCCGGAGAAACGGTTATAATGGCGTTTGGAGACGACACATGCCTGACCCCATTGAATCTGGCTGGAATTTTCCCTGTGCTTTTCCGCTCAAAGTCTTTGGCCGCAACAGCGCCGAGTTCGAAGCGCTGGTGGTTGAAATTGTGCGACGGCACGCGCCTGATCTGGACGACGGCGCGGTGAGCAGCCGCACGAGCGGGGGTGACGCCTACCGAGCGGTGACGGCCACCTTCACGGCCCACAGCCGCGAACAACTGGATGCGCTGTATCTCGAACTCAGCCAGCACGAGCAAGTCTTAATGCTGTTGTAACGCAACTGGTGCGGCAGTGACCTGTGCTTCAATGCTATAATTTTCAAAGATGCACCACCGCACAGCGAGGCGCATCTTTCCTTGCGCCATGACCACCCACCCGACTCACGCCACCGCTGAAGGAACTGCTCGCTATCGCGATCGTTATGCCGATCGGCCGGGACATTTCCGCCAGGCGCAGGGGTTGTGGCTCAGTTCGATCGGGCTGGGCACCTACCTGGGAGAGGCCACTGACGCGATCGATAAAGCGTATGCGCAGGCCATTGGCCGCGCTGTCAACCTCGGCTGCAACGTCATCGATACCGCTATCAACTACCGCCACCAACGCAGCGAACGCACAATTGGGAAGGCGCTCAAGCGCCTGTGCAATGCGGGCGTGATACAGCGCGACGAAATCATCATCGCCACCAAAGGCGGTTATCTGCCCTTTGATCGGGATCGGCCGCCCGATCAGGAGCGTTATCTCCACGAAACTTTCATCACGCCGGGACTGGCCGCGTCGGAGGACATCGTCAACGACCAATGTTTTGCGCCGCGTTTTCTGCGCGCCATGCTCAAACAGTCACTGCGCAACCTTGGTCTGGACTGCATCGATATCTACTACCTGCACAACCCGGAAAGCCAGCTGCGCGCGATCGGTCACGCTGAATTTCGCGATCGGCTGCTGGCCGCCTTTGACGCGCTGGAAGAGGCCGCCGACGAGGGACTCATGCGCTACTACGGCGTTGCCACGTGGAACGGGTTGCGCGTGGAGCCGACCGCGCCCGATTATCTTTCCCTGGCCGAGATCAATGCGCTGGCCCGCAAGGCGCGGGGCATGAAGCATCGCTGCCGCTTCATCCAACTGCCGCTCAATCTAGCCATGCCCGAGGCAATCACGCTGCATCAGCAGGTGGTCAGCCACGAGAAGATGACGGTGCTGGAAGCCGCCGCACGCTATGGCATTTCCGTCATCAGCAGCGCGTCGCTGCGGCAGGCCCGCCTGCTCGATCACATCCCCGCGCCGCTGCGCGCCAAGTTCAACGGCCTGTCCACCGACGCGCAGCGCGCCCTGCAATTCGCCCGTTCGACGCCGGGCGTCGCTACCGCCCTCGCGGGCATGAGCCACGCCGCGCACGTCGAGGACAACCTTGCGACGGCCCTCGTTCCGCCGCTGACTTCAGAAGAATATCAAGCGTTGTTTGCGTAGAATGCACTTGCCTATTGTAGGGCAAGATGGTATCTTGCCCACGTCAGCCGTAACGCAAGATGGTATGGTGCGCGAGCGAGATGGTATTTCGCCCTACTGGAGCCCGCCAGCTTGAGCAACCTCGCCTATCAATTCTTCTACCGCCGGCGCCTGCCGCACTACCAACCACCGGGTGCGACGTTCTTCATCACCTTTCGCCTGGCAGGATCACTGCCCCAAGAAGTGATTCAACAGCTCGTCGCAGAAGCCAGGCGCATCGACGAACAACTGGCACGCATTCTAGATGTGCAGGAACGTGAACGGCAAGCCTACCGGGAGCAGCGGCGCATGTTTGGCAAATGGGACAAATTGCTGGATACTTCTACTACCGGGCCGCACTGGCTTAAGCAAGCTGACATTGCGGCGCAACTGGCCGATAGTCTGCACCAGCGCGACCAGCGGGTGTATGATTTGCACGCGTTTTGCATCATGCCTAATCACGCGCACGTGATCTGTCATCCCTTGCTCAAATCCGACGGCGCTTATCATGCTCTGTCGTCTATGCTGCATTCGCTCAAGCGTTACACTGCCGAAGAAGGCAATCGGCTACTGGGGCGCACGGGGATTTTCTGGCAGCATGAGAATTACGACCACGCGGTGCGCAACGAGGCCGAATGGCGGCGCATCATCCGGTACGTGGTCGGCAATCCAGTCGCAGCGGGTCTCGTCGAACGCGCGGCGGACTGGAAGTGGTCATACTGCAAATACGGATTGGAGCTGTAGCGCAAGTTGTTAACTTGCGCGCGCAAGATGACATCTTGCGCTACATACTTATGCCTGAACTCTTCACCGTCCTTCCGCCACACCAGGCGCTGCACAAGCTGTTCGCCCGTCTTTCGCCGCACGTGCCGACAGAAACGATCGACACCGCCCGCGCCCTGAATCGTGTGCTGGCCGAAGCGCCGATCGCGCACAGCCCCCTGCCCGCCTTTCCGCGCAGCACGATGGACGGCTACGCGGTGCGGGCCGCCGATACATTTGGCGCGAGTGAAGCGATTCCCGCGTACCTCACGGTGATCGGCGAAAGCCCGATGGGTTCCGCGCCCGCCCGATCGGTTGCGCGCGGCGAAGCCATGCTCATTCACACGGGCGGCATGCTGCCGGACGGCGCAGACGCCGTGGTGATGATCGAACGCACGCAGAAGACCACCGACACCGAGATCGAAGTGATGCGCGCCGTGGCGCCGGGCGAGAACGTACTGCAAGTGGGCGAGGATGTAAAACCCGGTGATCCACTCTTCGCGATTGGACATTTATTGCGCCCGCAGGATCTGGGCGGCTTGATGGCGCTGGGTATCACGCAGGTCAGTGTGGCAAGGCAGCCGCGCGTCGGCATTCTGGCCACCGGCGACGAAGTGATCGATCCGCACGACGAGCCACAGCCCGGTCAGGTGCGCGATGTCAACACGTATTCAATCGCCGGTATTGTGGAACGTGCGGGCGGCATCGCTCACTCGGGCGGCATCATTCGCGACAACTTCGAGGCGCTGTACGGGGTCGCGCGGAGTCTGTTCGATCGATCAGACGCGCTGGTGCTCTCGGCCGGCAGTTCGGTCAGCGTGCGCGACATGACCTCGGACGTGATCGAGAAATTGGGTCAGCCCGGCGTGCTGGTGCACGGCGTCTCGATCAAACCTGGCAAACCCACGATCATCGCCGTGTGTGACGGCAAGCCGGTGTTTGGCCTGCCCGGCAATCCCGTCAGCGCCATGGTGGTGGGCGATCTGTTCATCACACCGACGTTGTGGAAGATGCAAGGCTGCGATCATCCACCGCTGCGGCAGACCATCCGCGCGAAGCTCACGCACAACCTCGCGTCGGTGCCGGGGCGCGTCGATTACATTCAGGTGAAGTTAATTGACCGCGACGGCGAGTTATGGGCCGAGCCAATTTTCGGCAAGAGCAATCTCATCTACACGTTGGTCAAGGCCGACGGGATGCTGATCATTCCGATCGATGCAAACGGCATCGCCGCGGGTGAACCGGTGGATGTCAGATTGTTTTAGTTTGCGCGCTTCCGCAAGCGTGCTATGATCGCAACACCCCTAACAACTACGAGACTAACCGACTATCGAACCATCGGACTAAGGAACTACCCATGCCCACCGTCATCAAGAACGGAACCCTCGTGACCGCCAGCGACATCATTAAAGCCGACGTGCTGATCGACGGCGAGAAGATCGCCGTGATCGGCGCAGGACTGGAAACGGAAGGCGCGCAGGTGATCGACGCCGCCGATCGTTACGTGCTGCCCGGCGGCATCGACGTGCACACGCATCTGCAACTGCCCGTCGGCGTGACGGAATCCTCCGACGATTTCTACACCGGACACAAAGCGGCGGCCTTCGGCGGCACGACGATGCACATCGATTTTGCGATCCCCAACAAGGGCGAGCCGCTGCGCAAAGGTATCGAGGCGTGGCATCGCAAAGCCAGCGACAAAGCCGTCATCGACTACGCCTACCACGCCAATCTCGTGGAATGGAACGACGCCATCATCGACGAGATTCCATCACTGCTTGATGAAGGCGTAAGCAGCATCAAAGCGTTGATGGCCTACAAAGGCCGCTTGATGATCGACGACACGGGCCTGTTTCGCACGCTGCAAAAGGCGCGCGAGTGCGGCATCCTGACGATGGTGCACTGCGAAAATGGCGACGCGATTGAGGTGTTGATTCAGCAGGCGCGCGACAACGGCCACTTGCAGCCGAAGTATCACGCCCAGACGCGTCCGGCCTGGTTGGAGACCGAAGCGACGCTGCGTTCGATCGCGCTGGCGGCCACCGCCGCTGCGCCATTGTACGTGGTGCACATGACGTGCGAAGGCTCGGTCGATCAACTGCGCTACGGGCGCAATCATAACCTCAAAGTGATGGGCGAAACGTGCGTGCAGTATCTGTTCTTCACCGAAGACGATCTGGCGCGACCCGACGGCGCGAAGTGGGTGTGCTCGCCGCCGATCCGAACCAAGCAGGACAACGAAGCGCTGTGGCGCGCGCTGCAAGTCGGCGACCTGCAAGCGATTTCGACCGATCACTGTCCGTTCCTGTTGGATGGAACGCAACCGATCGAGTACGAGGGTGTGCCGTACCAAAAGCCCGGCAAAGAACTGGGCCGTGACGATTTTTCAAAGATGCCCAACGGTCTGCCCGGCCTCGGCGATCGGATGATCATTTTGTGGAGTGAAGGCGTGGCACAGGGGCGGCTGACGCTCAATCGGTTTGTGGAGATCACCGCCACGAATCCCGCCAAGATCTTCGGCCTGTATCCGCGCAAGGGAAGCATCGCCAGCGGGGCCGACGCCGATCTCGTAATCTGGAATCCCGCGACGACGAAGACCTACGGTCAGGCGCTCTCGAAACAGCGCGTCGATTACAATCTGTATGAAGGCTGGGAAGTAACCGGCTGGCCGGAGAAAGTGCTGCGCCGCGGTGAACTGCTGGTCGATGGGGAGCGGTGGTTCGGTCGGGCGGGCAGCGGCGCGTTCATTCGACGCGGACCCGGCGTAATCATTTGATGGAGTCCTCATGCGCATCAGAGTCCGCCTGATCTTTGCCGCACTAGCACTTGTCGCGTGCCAGTCGCAAGGCATTGATACATCCAACGCGGCCAAATTCAAGTTGAGCAGCCCGGCCTTTCAAGACAGCGGATCGATTCCACAAAAGTTCACGTGCCAGGGCGACAACGTTTCGCCGGAATTAAACTGGAGCGCAGCCCCAACCAGCACCAAGAGTTTCGCGCTCATCATGGACGATCCCGATGCGCCCGGCGGCGCCTTCACGCACTGGGTGTTGTTTGATGTGCCCGCCGATCAACAGCAGCTGGCGGAAAACACCAGCCCGATCGGGATCGGCGGCAATAACGGTCTCAGCCAGACAGGCTACATGGGACCCTGCCCGCCGAGCGGCATCCATCGCTATTACTTCCGGCTCTACGCGCTGGACGTTTCTTCACTGAATTTGAAAGCGGGCGCGGCTCGCGGCGAAGTCGAAGCTGCGCTGAAAAATCACATCATCGGCGTGGCCGATACGATGGGGCGCTACGAACAACAGTAAGGGTTGTTGATTACGCCTTACGCCTTACGCCTTACGCCTTACGTTTTACGTTTTACGTTTTACGGTTTACGGTTTACGCTTTACGTTTCACTCATCACTCTTCAAAGGATCAATCATGCCCGTCTCCTCAATGTCTTCCGAAGAAATGGTCGCCCTGAGCAAACAGTACACGTTCTGGTCGTGGTCGGCGCAGGACAGCGTCAACCCCATCCCGCTGGAGCGCGCCGAGGGCATTTACTTCTGGACGCCCGACGGCAAACGCTACATCGATATGAACTCGCAGTTGATGTGCGTCAACATCGGCCACGGGAACAAGAAAGTGATTTGCGCCATTCAAGACCAGGCGGAGAAGTTGGCCTACGCCGGCCCCAGCATGGCGAGCGAGGTGCGCGCAAAGATTGGGCCGCTGCTGGCGAAGCACACGCCGGGCGATCTGAACAAGTTCTTCTTCACGCTCGGCGGCGCGGAAGCGAACGAGAACGCGATCAAGTTGGCGCGGCAGTTTACAGGGAAGCAGAAGATCATCACGCGCTACCGATCGTATCACGGCGCGACGGCGGGCGCTATAACGCTGACGGGCGATTATCGCCGCTGGGCCAATGAGCCGGGCATCCCCGGCGTGGTGCGCGTCTTCGATCCGTACAAGTATCGCTGCACGTTCTGCAAGAATAATCCCGGCGGCTGCACCATGGACTGCCTCAATCACATCGAGGAGGTGATCCAGTACGAAGGGCCGCACACCATCGCCGCGCTGTTCATCGAGACGGTGACGGGCACCAATGGGTTGATCGTGCCGCCCGACGGTTATCTACAGGGTCTGCGGCAGTTGTGCGACAAGTACGGCATTCTGCTGGTGTGCGATGAAGTGATGGCGGGCTTTGGCCGCACGGGCGAATGGTTCGCCGTCGATCACTGGAACATCGTGCCGGATATCATGACCATGGCAAAGGGTCTGACCTCGTCGTATCTGCCGCTGGGCTGCGTGGCGATGAACGGCAAGATCGCCGATTACTTCGGCAAGAATGTGTACTACGGCGGCCTGACGTACAACGCCCACCCGATGAGCCTGGCCGCCGCCATCGCGACGATCGAAGTGATGGAAGAAGAGGACATCGTGGGCAATGCCAGGCGCATGGGCCAGGTGATGGCGGCGCTGCACGACGATCTAAAAGCGGAACATGCTTCCGTGGGGGATGTGCGCTCGATCGGGCTGTTTGGCGTGCTCGAGTTGGTGACGAACCGCAAGACCAAAGAGCCGCTGCCCGCCGCCGCGATGGGTAAGGTCAGCGCGTATCTCAAAGAACACGGCCTGTATCACTTCGCGCCCGGACATCTGCTGTTCACCAATCCGCCGCTGATCATCACTGAACCGGAATTGAGAGAGGCGTTCGAGATCATCAACCAGGCGCTGGCGCTGGCGGATCAAGCGGTGAAGTAGGATTTGGACACGGATACCACAGATTTAAGGATCGGCACGGATACTTCAATTTGATCCGTGTCAATCCATGCTATCCGTAAGATCCGTGTCCCGTTTTATTTTCTGTGTAGGAACCCTTATGCCACGTTGGCTACCGAACACATCCGATCCGTTACTGGCTGGCCGCGCCAAATTGATCTGGGCCACGTGCGTGGGGCTGGTCAGCGCCGTGTGGGGGGCTGGTGGAGTCGCTATACCAGTCAACTGATCAAGCGCACCTGAGCAGAATCGATCGCGGTTGCTTGTAGGAATCGAGGCTTAGCCGGACTTAGCGCCAATCACCGGCTGAGTAATAACGCCATCACACAAAATCCACGAAGCGATCACCGCGAAACGCAACGGCGATCCATTTGCCCGGCGCGATCTCGCCCCACACATCTTTGCCGTCCACCGCTTTCAACGGCGCAACTGCATCCTTCTTCAACTGTCCGACGAGGGATTGCTCCACGCCCGGACCGCCGCGCACATTTAGGCTATCGGCTATGACTTGGATTTGCAGACCGTTGCTGACCGCAGCCACGCGCGCGTTGCGTTCGCCCTTGTAGGCCAGCGCAATCCATTTGTTCGCATCGATCTGCACCCACACATCCGCCCCGTCAATCTTCCCAATCGTGACCTCGGCGCCCGACGACAGATCGCCGATGTCCTGATAGTGAATGCCCGCCCCGTTACGGATGTTGAGCGTGGCTTTCGCGGTCGCGCGTTGGCCGATCGGTTGTGGAATCTCCGCCTGGCAGTATCGCAACAAATCATCATACGACCCGTTGAACCAGTTCAAATCGACTTCGCCCGCGATGCCGGGCGCATGGCCGTTGCCGGTGTATTGCCAGATCTTCCAAGTGGGCCAGGCATCCGGCAGCACGATCTCCGCCGCGCCGTAACTCGCCACCCACAGATCGTACTGCGCCCAATCGCTGGAGGGCAGCACGAATTTATTCCAGAACCACTTGGCGGTATATACGATTGGCTTGCGGCCGAAGTGCTGTTCGCTCAAACGCAGACTCTCGCGCACACACTGCGTAATCTGCTGCGGCGTCTGTTTGTCGTCGCGCTCGATGTCGAGCACGGGCGGCAAGTCCCACTGGTGGCCGATCAGCGCCTGCGCGAAGAAATCGATCTGTGCGACGGCGGGCACATCGGGTTTGATCACGTTGTACGCCGAGACGAGCAAGCCGTTGGCGCGCGCGCCGTTCCAATTGGTCTCAAACGTCTCGTCGAGTTTGACATCCCACAGCGTAGCGCGCACAATGGCGAATCTGAAACCGGCGTCCGCGACGGCTCGCCAGTTGACCACACCTTGATACCGGGATACATCGAGGCCGGGAACGGTTGTCACGGGAA
>CAYNML010000026.1:0-4933 GCA_964398185.1 uncultured Anaerolineae bacterium
GTTAGGTTTTGCGTTTCACATTTTACTTGGGGAGGAGACGATGCTGGCTGAACTGGTGCATGAACGAAGTGATATTCATCCATCACTCAACG
The DNA here is from genome assembly GCA_964398185.1 of uncultured Anaerolineae bacterium. Lineage (GTDB taxonomy): Bacteria > Chloroflexota > Anaerolineae > Fen-1058 > Fen-1058 > Fen-1058. Next base: position 93 of record CAYNML010000026.1, read on the forward strand.
AAGTGCTGGAACTGTCGGCGCTAGGCAACCTCATCCCGATTACGCGTGAGCTGCCCGCCGATCTGGATACACCCGTGTCGGTGTACTTGAAGCTGGCCGGGCAGGGCGCTTCGTTCTTGCTGGAGAGCGTCGAGGGCGGAGAACAGGTGGGGCGTTATTCGTTCATCGGGATTGAGCCGCACGCGGTGTTGAGTTTCACCGGGCGGTCGTACACCCGCCGATCGAATTCTCACGCGACGACGGCCAAGCTGGCGGCGGGGCAAGATCCACTGCACGTCTTGCAGCAAGAACTGGCGCGTTTCTCGCCGGTGCCGCTGCCGGGTCTGCCGCGCTTCGTCGGCGGGCTGGTGGGCTATCTGGGCTACGATGTGATTCGCTTTTTCGAGCCAAAACTCGATCAACCTTGCGAAGGCTCCGCGCCTTCGCAAGGTTTGCCCGAAGCGCTGTACATGCTGACCGATACGCTCGTCGCCTTTGATCACGCGCGCGGGCGCTTGCTCATCATCGTCAACGCGCACCTCAACGGCGATCCTGAAGCCGCGTATGAAGATGCCGTCGAGCGGATCGATCGCATTGCCGAACGGCTCTCTGCCCCCTTGTCTCTACGCACCACGCACCACGCTGCACCGCCCACGACGTTGTCTTCCAATTTCACGCAAGACGGCTTTGAGGAAGTTGTGCGGACAGCTAAGGAACACATCGCCGCCGGCGACATCTTTCAGGTGGTGTTGTCACAGCGCCTGTCGCGCCGCACCTCCGCGCAGCCGTTTGACATCTATCGCGCGCTGCGGCGGCTGAATCCTTCACCGTACATGTTCTTCTTCGATTTTGGCGAGGTCGATGGCCAACCCTATCACGTGATCGGCGCGTCGCCGGAGATGCTGGTGCGCCTGGAAGGCCGCACGGCCACCGTCCGTCCGATCGCAGGTACGCGGCGACGCGGATCACATCCCGCCGAAGATGTGGCGCTGGAACAGGAACTGCTGGCCGATCCGAAAGAGCGCGCCGAGCACGTGATGCTGGTCGATCTGGGGCGCAACGATCTCGGCCGGGTGTGCGAGTACGGCACGGTGCACGCGCCCGATCTGTTTGTAGTGGAACGCTATTCGCACGTGATGCACATCGTCTCGCAAGTGGAAGGTCAACTGCGCGACGGCATCGATGCCTTCGATCTGCTGCGCGCGACGTTCCCGGCGGGCACGGTCAGCGGTGCGCCGAAGGTGCGCGCTATGGAGATCATCCGTGATCTGGAGCGGCTCGATCGGGGTTTGTACGCCGGCGCGGTGGGGTATTTCTCGTACGACGGCGCAATGGATACCTGCATCGCCATCCGCACCATGCAAATGATCGGCGATGTAGTCAGCATTCAGGCGGGCGCGGGCATCGTGGCGGATTCCGATCCGGCGAGTGAATACCAGGAGACGCTGAACAAGGCGAAGGCGTTGGCGGTGGCGATTGAATTAGCTGAAAAGTGATGAGTGAAGAGTGAAGGGCGACATGATGTCACTTTTCACTCTTCAGGGGGCAAACATGATAGCCGTAATCGACAATTACGATTCATTCACTTACAACCTGGTTCAATACCTGGGCGAGCTGGGGGCAGACATTCGTGTGTTTCGGAATGATCAGGTGACTATCGATCATCTTGTCACCTTGTCACCCAGTCACCTTGTCATTTCGCCGGGGCCGGGCGATCCCAACGACGGCGGCATCTCCAACGAAGCGATTCGGCGCTTCAGCGGCCAGATTCCGATCCTCGGCGTGTGTCTGGGGCATCAGTGCATCGGCGCGACGTTCGGCGGTGTGGTCAAGCGTGCGCCCCAGTTGATGCACGGCAAGACCTCGCAGATCTATCACAACGGCAAGGGCATCTTTGACGGGATGCCCAGCCCGTTCGAGGCGACGCGCTACCACTCGCTGATGGTGGAAGAACCGGTGGCGGATTGCCTGGAGATCACGGCGTTCACCAGCGATGGTGTGGTGATGGGCGTGAAGCACAAAGCGCATCACACCTACGGCGTGCAGTTTCATCCCGAATCAATTTTGACGAAGCACGGGAAGCAGTTGTTGAAGAATTTCTTGTCGATCAAGAATTGAAGGCGTAATGCGTAAAGCGTGAAACGTAAAAAGCGACCTTACGTTTTACGCTTTACGTTTCACGTTCGAGAAGGAGACCAACGATGATCAAAGACGCCATAGCCAAGACCATTCGCCGTGAGGACCTGACGCAGGCCGAAGCCGAAGCGGCGATGATGGACATCATGACGGGAAACGCTACGCCGGCGCAGATTGGCGCGTATCTCATCGCGCTGCGGATGAAGGGCGAGACGGTGGACGAGATCACCGGCTCGGCGCGAGCGATGCGCGCGAATGTGGTGCCGGTGCCGGTGAAGAAAGATGGCACGCTGTATGACACGGCGGGCACCGGCGGCGACGGCAAGCACACCTTCAACATCAGCACGGCGGCGGCGTTCGTCATCGCGGGGGCGGGACGCAAAGTGGCGAAGCATGGCAACCGTGCGGCGTCATCGCAGTGCGGCAGCGCCGACGTGTTGGGCGCGCTGGGCGTCAACCTCGATCTGACGCCGGAGCAGGTGGGGCAGGCCATCGACGAAGTGGGTATCGGCTTCTTGTTCGCGCCCAAGTTCCATCCCGCGATGAAGCACGCTGTGGGGCCGCGCAAAGAGATCGGGCAGCGCACCATCTTCAACGTGCTCGGCCCGTTGACCAATCCGGCGGGCGCAGAAGTACAAATCATCGGCGTGTTCGATCCAGAGTTGACTGAACCGCTGGCGCAGGTGCTGGGCGAACTCGGATCACGCGCAGCGTTTGTGGTGCACGGTGCAGGCGGCATGGACGAACTCAACACCGTGGGGCCGAATCGCGTGAGCCACCTGAAGGATGGCAAAGTCACGACGACGACGCTCGAGCCGGAGATGCTCGATCTACCGCGCGGCGAGATGGCCGACCTGGCCGGTGGCACGCCGGACGACAACGCGCAGATTTTGCGCGGCGTGCTGAGCGGATCGCTGAACGGCACGCGCAAGAACGCGGTGCTGCTCAACGCGGCGGCGGCGCTGGCGGCGGAGAGCGGCGATTTGCGCGAAGGCTTTGCGCTGGCGAAACAGTCGTTGGAGTCGGGCGCGGCGTTGAGGAAGTTGGAGCAGTTAGTCGCGTTTAGCGCAAAGGCGTGAAACGTGAAACGTAAAACGTAAAACGTAAGAGTTCCTTTACGCATTACGTTTTACGCATTACGCACCATGATTCTCGATCGCATCCTGGCCAACACATACCTTGAAGTGGCTCAGCGGCGCATCGCCGCGCCGATCGAGCCACTGCGCGAACGGGCGCTGAGGCGAACTCCGCCGCGTGATTTTCTCGGCGCGTTGAAGCAAGCGAGTCGCCCGGCGTTGATTGCCGAATGCAAGAAGGCGTCGCCCTCAAAGGGCTTGCTGTGTCCTGAATATGATCCGGCGCAGTTGGCGCGCATTTACGCAGAGAACGGCGCGGCGGCGCTGTCGGTGTTGACGGATGAGAAGTTCTTTCAGGGTTCGCTGAGCGATTTGAGCGTGGCGCGCGAGGCTGCGGGCTTACCGGCGCTGCGCAAAGACTTCATCGTCGATGAGTATCAAGTCTACGAAGCGCGTGCGGCAGGAGCGGATGCCGTGCTGCTGATCGGCGCGGCGCTGCGGTTGGAGCGATTGCGGGAATTGCATGCGCTGATCGAGGAACTGGGCATGACGGCGCTAGTGGAGGTCCACGACGAGGCCGAGGTGGAAACTGCGTTGCAAATCGCACCGAGGCTGCTGGGCGTGAACAACCGGAATCTGCACGATTTCTCGGTCGATCTGCAGACGACGGCCAGATTGCGAAAAGTCATCCCCGCTGCGATTGCACTGGTCGCGGAGAGCGGCATTCACACAGCAGACGATGTCTCGCGTGTAAGAGATATGGGCGTGGATGCGATCCTCGTGGGGGAGGCGCTGGTGACAGCAGGCGATGTCGGCGCGAAGGTGCGGGAACTTGTTGGACACGGACGCTTCGCGCGGATGAACACGGACAAAAGATGAAGATCAAAATCTGTGGGATCACGAACATTGATGATGCGCGAGAGGCGATCGAAGCGGGCGCAGATTTGTTGGGCTTCAACTTTTACGCCAAGAGTCCGCGTTATCTCGCGCCGGAGAAGGCGCGCGAGATTGCCGCGCAGATTCAATCGGGCGGACAGAGACCGCTGTTGGTGGGTGTGTTCGTCAATGCGCCGCTGGAGGACATCCGATCGATTTTGGAGATCGCGCAGATCGATCTGGCGCAGCTGCACGGCGATGAGCCGGTGAGCGTTGTCGAGCAGTTGCACGGTCGCGGCTTCAAGGCGCTGCGGCCAACGTCCGAAGAAGAGGCACAGCTCGATGCGGAATGGTTCGCGCCGCATGGGCCGAATGCGCCGGTGCTGTTGATCGATGCGTATCGCAAGGATCAATATGGTGGCACAGGGCACACGGCTGATTGGACGATCGCGACGAAGCTGGCGCAGCAGTATCCGATTTTGCTGGCGGGCGGGTTGACGCCTGATAACGTCGAAGAAGCGATTAGGCAGGTGAAGCCGTGGGGCGTGGATGTGGCGTCGGGTGTGGAGTGCGCGCCGGGGAAGAAGGATGCGGCGAAGATGCGGGCGTTTGTGGAACGGTGCCGTGGTGTCAGCGAATAGGCAGCGAATCAGCGAATCAGCGAATCAACGGATGAACGGATGAACGGATAAACGGATTGGTCTTCAACGGATGCCTGTGGCCAAACGGATGAAGGCTGTCAACGGACTTTGAAGCGGACAAACGGATTAGAAC